>NZ_JBNPTW010000020.1:0-143752 GCF_051167855.1 Bradyrhizobium sp. HKCCYLRH3099 | reverse complement strand
TGAGCGGGGAAGGGAAACGGGGCGTTGCCGCATGGCCCAAGCCACCGCGCCCTTCCTCGACTCTACTCGTAAAGCCATCGCGCAGGGAATGCCGGGTTGATCCGGCTGCACCTGTGGTACCTGCCGCCTGCATTTTTTTACGCAGGCGGGCCATGGGTGAGGCCATCACCCGGCATTCCCTGCGCCCTCTCACGTCGAGAGGGTCACGGTTCATCACAGCTCGGACGCAATGCGCCGCGAGATCGCGACATCATGTCACTGCGAGATAGCACAGGACGCTCATCACCCGCGCCTCGGTCGTGCGACGAACTACTTCGCCGGCGCCGGCTTCTTCATCATCGGCGGCGCCTGCTTCGCGCCTGGAGCGGTCGCGGTCGTCGCCTGTGCCGGCAAGTACTTGGCGATGATGGCGGGGTCGATCTGCGCCATGTTGGTATCAGGCAGGCGCGCCCAGGTCTCGTCCTTGCCGAGCAGCGAGAAGCCGAGATAGCCGCGCAAGGTCAGCGACTGGCCGTCCGGGCTGACCTTCATGTTGGCCTTCCAGATGTTGCCGTCGCGCGGATTGAGCACGTTGCCGCCTTCGTACTTCAAGCCTTCGCGCTTCATGTCGCGCACGAAGGAGATGCCGAGGATCGGCGCGTTCTTGCGGTCGTCGGCGCATTTCGAGCAGACCTCGTTCGGATTGTCGCCCGGACGCGGAAACGTCTTGGCGATCACGCCCTCGAACACGCCGTCATGATCGATGAACAGGAACCATCCGACCGGCCGGCCATCCTCGACCTTCTGCCACAGCCCGGCCGCGGTCGGCTCTGCCGCCAGCGCCGGCCGCGTCAGCAGCGCACCGGCAACGACGAGCGCGCCGAGCGCAAACGTCGCAGCAGGAGACACGAGCCGAAGTCGGGGAAACGCATTGCGCATCATCATCTCACCTTGACCAAGTCAAAAAATGAATGGCCGCACAGTACGACCGTTTCATGCACCGTTCCAGCCCATAACAGGTCTGGCGTGCCGGTGAAACCGGCACGCGCAGGAAACATTTCTTCACATTTGAGTTGGTCCGGCGGCGCCGGGTTCCATCACAGCAGCAAATTAGTTCACGCCGAGCTTCTTCTGCAGGCTCGACGACGACGTCGTGTACTGGAACACCAGCCGCTTCTCCGGATACACGTAGCGGTGCGCCTTCTGCGCCATCAGCGCCCCCTCGTGGAATCCGCACAGGATCAGCTTGATCTTCCCCGGATAGGTGTTGATGTCGCCGATCGCGAAGATACCGGGCACGCTGGTCTCGAACGCCGACGTCTCGACCGGGATCAGATTGTTTTCGAGCGCGATGCCCCAGTCGGCGACGGGACCGAGCTTCATCGTGAGCCCGAAGAACGGCAGCATCATCTCACAGGGTATGGTCTCGACCGCATTGTCGTTGCCCTTAATAGTCGCTGCGGACAACTGGCCGTTCGCGCCTTCGAGTGCGGTGACCTGACCGATGCGCAGATCCATCTTGCCGGAGGCGACGAGCGCGCGCATCTGCTCGACGCTGTGAGGCGCCGCACGGAAGTCGTCACGGCGATGGATGAGCGTGATGCGCTTGGCGATGGGATGCAGATTGAGCGTCCAGTCGAGCGCGGAGTCGCCGCCGCCGACGATGACGACGTTCTTGTCGCGGAACTGCTCCATCTTGCGCACGGCATAGAACACCGACGTGCCTTCATAGGCCTCGATGCCCGGTACCGGCGGACGCTTCGGCTGAAACGAGCCGCCGCCGGCCGCGATCACCACGACCTTGCACTCGAACACCTTGTCCGCGTCGGTGGTGACGCGAAAGCCGGGATCTCCGATCTTCTCCACGCTCGTGACCATCTCGCCGAGATGGAAGGTCGGACTGAACGGCTTGATCTGCTCCATCAGCTGATCGGTGAGGCCCTGCCCCGTCACCATCGGCACGCCTGGAATGTCGTAGATCGGCTTCTCCGGATAGAGCTCGGCGCACTGCCCGCCGACCTTGTCGAGGATGTCGATCAGATGCGCCTTGATGTCGAGCAGCCCCAGTTCGAATACGGCGAACAGTCCGCAGGGACCCGCGCCAATGATCAGCACATCGGTCTTGATCGCTTCACTCATGTCGCTCTTCTCGTTGGAGGTGCCGCTCGGAACATGGCGGCAGATGGCGGTTCCGAATTTGTAGCCAACGGCCCGGGTTCAGGGAAGGCACAAAAGCCGCCCCGCTCCGCGCCGAGGGCGGCTTGCAGCGAGGAGCCTAGCGAGGTTTGAAGAAGAGACGGAATGATGGAGATCAATCGGTGACAGAGACCGCCCGCCACGACCAGACGCCTGTGCTCGAGGACTTCCCCTACCGCCTCACGGACAATGTCCGTTTCGGCGACCTCGACCCCAACCAGCACGTCAACAATGCGGTCTACGCGACCTATTTCGAGACCGGCCGGGTGACGCTGATGAAGGACCCGCGCCACGGCCTGCTGCAGGATGGGCTCGCCTGGATCATGGTGCGGCTCGACATGCATTTCCGCGCCGAGCTGCGCTGGCCGGGCACAATCGAGCTGGGTCTGGGGGTCGTGAAGCTGGGGCGGACATCCGTGACCTGCGAGCAGGTCGTGTTCTCGGACGGGCGCTGCGTGGCCTCGGCCACGGCGGTCATGGTGCTCATCGACGAGGTGACGCGCAAGCCGGCGCCGCTGACGCCGCAGGTCATCGCGGCGTTGAAGCCGTGGGCGCGCCGCGGCGCGACGATCGCAGCGCCGCCGGCCTAGGCCGGACGGCGCCAGTCGGGAGATGCCGTGAGCAGGGAGGCCGAAAGCGGGAGATCAGGCCTGACGCTCGGGCGTCGCGACGACGAGGCCGTCGAGCTCGTCGGACACCTTGATCTGGCAGGCGAGGCGCGAGTTCGGCCGGACGTCGTAGCCGAAATCGAGCATGTCCTCTTCCATCGGGGTCGGCGGGCCGACCTTCTCGCGCCAGGCTTCGTCGACATAGACATGGCAGGTCGCGCAGGCGCAGGCGCCGCCACATTCGGCCTCGATGCCCGGAATGGCGTTGCGGATCGCCGCTTCCATCACGGTCGCGCCGTTCTCGATGTCAACGGTTCGGGATTCGCCGGTGTGGTCGACAAAGGTGATCTTGGCCATGTGTGCTCGTACTGCGCAGGGAATGAGGTCGGGCTGTCCTATAACGGACCGCCCTGCTCCGCGCTAGTGCCGCGGATGGCCGCTCAGGACGCCGCGAGCATGTCCGAAATGGCGGCGCGGGCCTGTGCGACGGCCGTGCCGAGCCAGGCCAGGGCCGACTCGGGATCCCCCTCCCGTAGGGCCGCTTCGAGGCCCTCGGCGGCGTCGGCGACGTCGAGGGCGCCGATGGCGCGGGCGGAGCCCTTGAGCGTGTGGGCGACGGTGGCCGCATCCTCCGGCATGATCTGCAGCCGCTCCAGCAGGCGGACGGCCTGGGTGGAGAACATTTCGAGCACTTCCCGCTCGAGCGCGGTGTCGCCCAGGGTCATCCGCCGCAGCAGGTCGAGGCTGATCGGCCCGTCATCGGGAACCAGCGGTGGCGAGGGCATCCATTCGATCCGTGACAGGTCGGGAGTCATGGCGGCTATTCCGGTCCGGCGGACGCATCCTGTGCGCCCCTGTGGTGAGCCAAGCACGACAATGGTTAATGTATCGTTACCGACCGATTGCCGCGGGTTTGCCGCGATTTGGGCCAGTGTCCGCCCCAATCGCGGCCGAAACGGGAATTCGCAGAACATCAAAGTGTTAACGGCGGCTGCTGTTAACGATGATTAAGAATCTCTTAACCACGACCATTTCTTTCAACAGGCACTGCCAATAGGATGATCCCCGGATGGAGTGGGTCACCCGGCGGAATTTGCCACCCCTGGTGCCTGCAGAGGGATGACGTCCGGTTCGAGCGCTTCGAGGGGGTACTCGTACGCGGCTCGCCGGAACGAAATTAAGACGAGGGCTCGGACTCAACATGGCGAACACCCCGAAAAAGGTCAAAGACCCGACTGAAGTTGCGCTGTCCGCCATTCAGGAGGCTTTGAACATCAGCGATTCGTCCGCGCCCCAGGACTCGCAGGGCCAGGCGCGCGCTGAGGGGACGATGCCGGCCATGCCGAGCGGCGGGTTCGAGCAGTTCGACGCCCGCCCCGGCGCCGACCGCGGTCCCAGCCTCGACGAGATCGAGCCGCCGCCGATCGCCGCGCGCCGTCCCGCCAATGACGATCGCGAGACCATCGGGCAGCTGCTGCAGGCGATCCAGAAGGGCCGCCCGTCACGCGGCGTCTACACGATGGCCACCGTGTTTGCCGGCATCTGGATCGTCGGCTGCGTCCTGCTGACCATCGGATTCCTGCCCGCGCTGCAGGCCCTGATCGGCCAGAGCGGCGGCGTGCTCGTGCTCGCCGGCCTTGCCGCCGTGTTCTTCGCCCCTGTCCTGCTGTTCTATTTCCTCGCGAGCCTCGCCTGGCGCGGCCAGGAGCTGCGCATCATCGCGCAGTCGATGGCGCAGGTCGCGATTCGCTTCTCCGAGCCGGAAGGCGCCGTCAGCGATTCGATCGTGACGGTCGGCCAGGCCATCCGCCGCGAGGTCGCGGCGATGGGCGACGGCGTCGAGCGCGCGATCGCGCGCGCGGGCGAGCTCGAAATGCTGGTCGCCAACGAGGTCGCCGCGCTCGAGCGCGCCTATAGCGACAACGAGGTCCGCATCCGCGCCCTGCTCCAGGACATCGCGCATCAGCGCGACAACCTGGTCGGTCAGGCCGAGCAGGTCCGCAGCGCCATCTCCGGCGTGCAGATCGATCTGCGCCACGACATCGCGCTGATCTCGGACGCGATCGCCTCGCGCGTGGACGAGGTCGCCAAGAGCATCACCGGCGCGCTGGAAGAGCGCGGCGCCCACATCACCTCAGCCCTCAGCAACGCCGGCGACAACATGATCCTCGCGCTCGGCGAGCGCGGCGGCGACCTGCTGGACCGCCTGGAGGAAGCCAGCGCCGAGACCACCCGCGCCGTGCTCGACGCCTCCGAGCGGCTGACGACCAGCCTCAACTTCAAGACCGGCCACGTCCACGACGAGTTCGCCGATCTGTCCGACCGCGTCCACGAGATGCTCAACGAGCGCATCGACCGCATCACCAGCGAGTTCGAGCAGCGCACGGCGGCGATCGTCGACGGCATCTCGGTGCGCACCGAGCAGGTCCATGATTCATTGAAGGCGTCGGGTGAGTCCCTCCTGCTCGAACTCGAGCTGCGCGGCGGCGATCTCGTCACCAAGATCGACGAGGCCAGCCAGCGCCTGTCCGGCCACATCGTCACCTCGGGCGAAAAGGCGAGCGAGTCGCTGGACGCGACCGTGAACTCGCTGGTTGCGAAGGTCGTAAGCCAGACCGAGAGCACCCACGACACGCTGTCGATGCAGATCAGCGCCTTCGACGAGCTGGTGAAGAACCAGGGCACGGAGCTCGCCGAGCGCTTTGCGCGCGACAGCTCCACCCTGGGAGCCCTGATCACGCGGCACATCACCGAATTCGACCGCACCGTGAAGACCTATGGCGGCGAGATCGTCGAGCGCATGGGCCAGCGCACCCAGGAGATCTCCGACAATCTCAAGACCTATGTCGACACCTTCGACACAAGGCTGTCGACCAACAGCGGCGAGATCACCGCGACGCTGGACCAGCGGCTGACGCAGTTCGAAACCAACATGCAGGCGCGGATCAGCAGCTTCGATTCCACCTTCGACTCGAAGATCAAGAGCTTCGACGACAGCGTCGATGGCCGGCTGAAGGCGCTCGAGGAGAATTTCGACACCCGCGCGACCTCGGTCACCGCGACGATCGAAGGCCGCCTCGGCACCCTCTCCAACTCCCTGACCGACGGTGCCGCGCAGGTGCTAAGCGCGATCGACACGCGGCTGACCGTGCTGACGACGTCGCTGACCGACGGCTCGGCCCAGGCGATCCAGTCGATCGATTCCCGCCTCAACATCCTGACGTCGTCACTGACGGACGGCACCGACAAGGCGCTCGAAGCCATCGACGCGCGCATCGTCAGCCTGTCGAACATCATCGACGGCCGCAGCTTCGAGCTGACCGAAGCCGTCACCGCGCGCTTCCAGGACATCCATCAGGGCATCGAGACCCGGGTCGGCTCGATCGCCAGCGAGATCGATCAGCGCGTGTCGCAGTTCGAGGACCTGCTCGGCTCGCGCGTCGAGGCGGTCGCCGGCCGCATCGAGAGCAGCGGCCGCCAGGCCAGCGACGAGCTGATGACCCGCGCCGAGCTGCTGTCCGCTAGCATCAAGTCGCATGTCGAGGACGCCGAACGCGCCCTGACCAACCTCGTGGTCAACACCAGCGAGACCATCCAGACCGGCGCGCGCACGGCGCAGCAGTCGCTGCTCAGCGTCTCCACCGATGTCGGCTCGCAGCTCAAGAATACGTCCGCCGAGGTCGAGCGCGCCCTCTCCAGCGCCGGCAGCGGCGCCGCCGATGCGATCCTCAGCAGCGCCCGCGAGGCCCAGGCGACGCTGGTCACGGCCTCCGGCGAGACCGCCAACCAGATCAAGTCGCTGTCGTCGGACGTCGAGCGCACCCTCACGGCGGCGGGCTCGACCACCGCAGCGTCGATCCTGGCCGGCGCTCGCGAAGCGCAGAACACCCTAGTGTCGGCCTCCTCCGACGCCGCCAACCACGTCCGGTCGCTCGCGGTCGACGTCGAGCAGGCGCTCACGGCGGCGGGCTCCGCCACTGCGGCCTCGATTCTCGCCGGCGCGCGCGAGGTGCAGAACACGCTGGTGTCGGCGTCCTCGAATGCGGCCGAGCACGTCAAGTCGCTCGCGGCCGATGTGCAGCGCTCGCTCACCAGCGCTGGCAACGAGACCGCCGAGACCATCACGGCCGGCGCGCGCGAGGCCCAGCAGGCCCTGCTGTTGGCATCGAGCGAAGCGGCCGACCAAGTCAAGGCGCTGACCGTCGACGTGCAGCGTTCGCTCTCGATCGCCGGCACCACCACCGCGGAAACGATCACCGGCGGCGCCCGCGAGGCGCAGACCACGCTGATCAACGCCTCCTCGGAAGCCGCCAACCACGTCAAGTCGCTGGCCTCCGACGTCGAGCGCACGCTCGCCGCGGTCGGCACCAGCACCGCCGCCGTGATCGTCGACAGCGCCCGCGACGTCCAGACCAAGCTCGTGACCGCCTCGACCGAGGTTGCCGAGCACGTCAAGTCGCTGGCCGTCGATGTCGAGCGGACGCTGTCGTCCGTCGGCGCCGACACCGCGACCTCGATCCTCAACAGTGCCCGCCAGGCGCAGATGTCGCTGACCGCGACCTCCGCCGACACCGCCGCCACGCTGGTCGGCAGCGCGCGTGAAGCGCAGGCGGTGCTGACCACGACCACCACCGAGACGGTCGCGGTGATCGTCGCCGGCGCGCGCGAGGCGCAGACCGTGCTGACGGCGACCTCGACCGATACCGCGGGCCAGCTGAAGGCGATCTCGTCCGAGATCGAGAAGTCGATCAATGCGGTCGCGGCCAACACCACGGACGCGATCCAGAGCAGCGCGCTGAACGCGCAGAGCGCGCTGGTGGCCGCCTCCAACGAGGTCTCCACCCGCGTGAAGTCGACCTCGACCGAGATCGAGCGCTCCGTGCTCGCCGCGGGCAACTCGTTCGGCTCGGCCATGACCGGCAAGACCGACGAGATCGTCACCTATGTCCAGCAGCAGAGCGAGCGGCTGTCGCAGCTGCTCGACGGCAAGCGCGGCACGCTGGTCGAGACGCTGAACTCCAAGACCAACCAGCTGACGATCGAAATCGATCGCGTGACCACCGACGCGTTGAAGGCGATCGAGATCCGCGGCCAGGCCTTCGCGCAGACCGTGAACGGCAACGGCTCGGAGGTCGCCCGCACGATCACCTCGGCGAGCGAGGTTGCGACCACGGCCATCACCAAGTCGCTCAAGGAGCTGGAGCATGCCTCGCGTGCTGCGATCGAGCAGTCGCGCCAGGTGTCGGTCGCGGCGGTCACCGAGATGCAGGAGACCAGCAAGATCCTGCGCACCGACACGGTGGCGCTGTTCGAGCGGCTGCGTGAGGGCAACATCCTGCTGCAGGAGGTCCTGACCGGCGCCCATGACAACCTCAACTCGCTGGAGCGCGCGCTGGTCACCCGCGTCGCCGACTTCGTGACCGCGATGAACGACGTCACCTCGCGCAACGGCACTGCGACGCAGAACCTCGAGGACCAGCTCAGCGTCTTCAACGTCAAGACCACCAAGGCGCTCGAGGATCTCAACTCGCTGTCGAGCCAGTTCGACGCCCATGGCAAGGCCCTCATCGAGGCCGCCGCCATCGTCGAGCAGAGCAACCGCGACGCGACCGTCTCGATCTCGGACCGCAAGACGACGCTGGAATCGCTGGTCACCACCATCGACCTGCGCACGGCCGATCTCGACCAGCGCCTGACGCGCTTCACCACCCTGCTCGACGAGTCCTTGGCGGCCGCCGAGGAGCGGGCGCGCGATATCGCCCGGGTCGTGGCGGAAACGGCGGGAGCGGGTTCGACCGCGCTCAGCCGGCAGTTCGAGGCCATCCGCACCAATGCGGAGGAGGAACGCCGCCTCACGACGCAGCAGATGCAGGAGATCTACCAGCAGAGCACGCAGGAAGCCGATGCGATGTTCAAGCAGTCGGCCGAGAAGTTCGCGTCGCTGGTCTCGAGCATGAAGCAGATGACGGCCGAGATGCAGCGCGAGCTCGACGCCACCCGCAACGAGCTGCGCCGCGGCGTGCTGGAGATGCCGCAGGAGGCGGCCGAGAGCACCGCGCAGATGCGCAAGGTCATCGTCGACCAGATCGAGGCGCTGGCCGAGCTCAACCGCATCGTCGCCCATCACGGCCGTGGACTCGACGTGGTCAGCCCGTCGCGTCCCGCGGCGGTCGCTGCCCCCGCGGCGGTGATGCGCCAGGAAGAGCCGGTTCCGGTCGTCGCCGCTGCCGTTGGCGGCCGGCCCGACATGCGCCTGCGCGAGCCGGCCGCAACCAGCGTCGCCAACCTGCCGCCGCCGGATCTCGGCATGCAGCCCCCGGCTCCGCCGCCCCCGCCGCGCCGGGTCGAGGCGCCGCCGATGGGCCCGGTCGCCGATCAGCGCAGCGACAATTGGCTGTCCGACCTGTTGAGCCGCGCCGACAACAGCACGGCCGGCCAGACCCCGCCGCGCGGCCGTGGACCGGCGCAGCCGCAGCAGCCCGGCAATCCGCTGGAGTCGCTGTCGCTGGACATCGCCCGGCTGATGGACCGCAATCTCGCGGCCGAGATGTGGGATCGCTACCAGCGCGGCGAGACCAAGGCGTTCTCGAAGCGGCTGTACACCCCGGCCGGCCAGAAGGCGTTCGACGAGGTCGCCCGCAAGTACCGCGCCGACCGCACCTTCAAGCAGACGGTCGACCGCTACATCACCGAGTTCGAGCGGCTGCTCGACGAGGTCGCCCGCGACGACCGCAATCCGCAGGCGCTGCGCGCGCAGCTCACCTCGGAGACGGGCCTAGTCTACACCCTCCTTGCCCACGCCGCCGGACGGCTGGCCTGACGGGAGGGGAAAGAGCGAGTAGCGGATGGCGAGGAGCCGACCAGCAACAGACAAGGAACGGAGGCCGAAAGGCCTCCGTTCTGCTTTTGGGTATGCAATGAAGACTTTTCGGCTTCGGCCAAGCCAGCCCGTCGCCCGCGCCAAAGCGATTTGGCGGAAAGGCATCATGCTCCGGTTCATGATCGAGATGAGGTGGTGCGGCCGCTCCGCGCGATCGTCGCCAACCCTGATGATGACGACGGAACGCGCCGCGACCTCCGTGTCACCCTCCCCCCCTGCAGGCGGCGCACGATGCCGATACTGGGAGATGTCAGAGCAGACAAAACACCAGAAAGCCAACGCCAGCGGCGCACAGCGTCAGGGCTCGCTCGCCCTCCTCGCTACGCCGCATTCGCTACTCGCCAATCCCTCAGCGCCGCCCACTTGTCGTCGGCGCGGCGGGCGCGGGTTGAGAGGCCTGGGCATTGCTCGGGCTCGTAGTCGAGCTGCTGGCGCCGAACAGGACGCGGGTCGGGTTGCGATCGAAATTGTTCACGGCGCGGCTGATGTCGGAGAGCGTCCGCCGGCCGTCGGCCATCAGGGCGCCGGAGCGCTTGTCGAAATCCTCGGCGAGCTCACGGATCGACTTCACGGTCAGGAACAGCTCGCCGCCGTCCTTGCCGCCGGCGAGCGTGTTGAGGCCGAGCATCAACGTATCCGCCTTGCCCATGATGCCGTCGACGCGGCTCATCACACCGTCGATGCGCTCGGAGTTGCGCGCCAGCGACTGGGTGAAGACCTCGAGATTCTTGATCGAGTTCTTCACCGCCTCCTGGTTGTCGGCGACGACCTTGTTGATGTTCTGCAAGGTGGCGCGGATCGCCTCGGTGACATCCTGCAGCCGGGTCGGATCGGCGCGGAGCAGCGGGACGCCGTCTTCATCGAGCGGCACCGGCGGCGCGGCTTCCTCGCCGCCTTTCAGTGAAATGGCAGCGACGCCGGTGAGACCCTGGAACTCGAGGCCGACCAGCGTGTCCTTGCGGATCGGAGCGTTGTTCTCGACCATTGCCAGCGCCACGACGCGGCGCGGATTGTCGAGCTTGACCGAGATCACCTCGCCGACGCGGATACCGTTGAAATTGACACTGCCGCCGTTGCGCAGGCCCGCGGCCGGCCCCTCGAACACGACGCGCAGCGGGCTGCGCTGCTTGGTGGTGTGCAGGCTCTGGAACCACAGGACGAAGCCGACCGCCGCGGCAAGCACGGCCAGCGTGAACGATCCGATCAGGACGTAATTCGCCCGCGTTTCCATTACCAACTCCGGTACAAGCACGTCTCAGCGGACATCCCAGCCGCCGCCGTGCGATCTCGGATGGCGCCGGACCGCGGCACCCACCCCATCAACTTGGTCGCGGGAGTCCCCACTCCCGCTCACAAAAATTCGTCCGTGGGGCGCTGTACGCTACCCCATCACGGCGCGAGCCCGCTTGCCGTGGAAATACTGCCGCAGCCACGGATGCTCCGAGGCCTGCATGTCGGCCATCGATCCCGCGGCGATGATCTTGCCGTCGCCCAGCACCGCGATGCGGTCGCAGGCCGTATAAAGGCTGTCGAGATCATGGGTTACCATGAAAACCGTCAGTCCCAAAGTGCGCTGCAGGGTGCGCACCAGCTCGTCGAAATCGCCTGCCCCGATCGGGTCGAGCCCGGAGGTCGGTTCGTCCAGGAAGACGAGTTCGGGATCGAGCGCCAGCGCCCGCGCCAGCGCCACGCGCTTGATCATGCCGCCGGACAATTCACTCGGGAAACGATCGGCAACATCGGGCCGCAATCCGACCATCACCAGCTTGGCGACCATGATCTCGTCGAGCAGCCGCTGCGAGACCTTGAGATATTCCCGCACCGGGAACTGGATGTTCTGCCGCACGGTCAGCGAGGAGAACAGCGCACCCTGCTGGAACAGCACGCCCCAGCGGCGCTCGACGGCGCGGCGGCCGGCGCGATCGGCCGCATCGAGGTCGACGCCGAACACCTCGATCTTTCCCGACAGCTTTGGCACCAGGCCGATGATGGTCCGGGTCAGCACCGATTTCCCGGCGCCGGAGGGACCGACAAAGCCCAGAATCTCGCCGCGCCTGACGTCGAGATCGAGCCCGTCGAGCACGCGCGTCTTGCCGAACTGCACGGTCACGTCGCGCACGCGGATGATCGGATCGGACACCTCCTGCGTCATGTCAGATCACATCCCGACCGCCGCGAAGAAGATCGCGAATACGCCGTCCATCACGATGACAAAAAAGATGCCCTTCACGACCGACGACGTAGTGTGACGCCCGAGCGACTCCGCGCTGCCCTGCACGGCCAAGCCCTCGACGCAGGCGACGATGCCGATCACGGCGGCCATCACCGGCGCCTTCAGGAGGCCCACCGTGAAGTGGTCGATCGAGATCGCATCGCGCAGCCGCAGCAGGAAGGCTTCGGGATCGACGCCGCCATAGAACCATGCGACCAGCCCGCCGCCATAGAGCGCGGCGATGTCGCCGAGGAACGACAGGATCGGCAGCGCGATCACCAGCGCCAGCATGCGCGGCAGGATCAACACCTCGATCGGATCGAAGCCCATGGTGCGCAGCGCGTCGATCTCCTCGCGCATCTTCATCGAGCCGAGCTCGGCCGTATAGGCGCTCCCCGAGCGGCCGGCGATCATGATCGCGACCAGCAGTACGCCGATCTCGCGCAGCACCAGCACGCCCAGCATGTCGACGACGAAGATGTCGGCGCCGAACCTGCGGAAATGGAAGATGCCCTGCTGGGCGATGATGCAACCGATCAGGAAGGTGATCAGCACGATGATCGGCACCGCGCGCCAGCACACCTGCTCCAGATGGTGGATGGTCGAGGTCAGGCGGAAGCTGCCGGGATGAATCAGCACCCGGCCGCTGGCGACGATCACGGCGCCGAGCATGTCGATCAGCGCGGCCACCGTGCCGACGATACCGGCAACGCTGCGGCCGATCTGCCCGAGCATGCCGGTGATGGTCACCGTGGTTGCATCGCCATCGGGCGCGGCGCTGACACGGCGCACCTCGTCGACCAGGCTGGCGTAGTTCGCGGACAGGCCGTCGATCCTGGCCTCGACGGTTCCCGTGGTGAAGCTGCGGCGCAGCCGCTCGATCAGCCAGGCCCCGAAGGTATCGAGCTTCGAGACCTGCGACACGTCGATGGAGACATCGACCTTCTTGCCGGCAAGCTTCTCGGCATCGGCAACGAGCCGCTCCAGCGACGGCGCGAACGGCGCAGTCCAGGCGCCGGTCGCGCGCAGCGACAGCGCATTGCCTTCACCGCTTCTCTGCAGATCGGGGCCGCCCTTCACAGCAATCCTCGGAACGTCAGATGTCCGCTCCTTGACGAGAAAAATCCCACCGCGTCGCCACCACCTTGCCGGAGACCCCCATCAACAGCCATAGTCGCTCCCCGCACGCAAGTCCCCAAGCGGCTCAATCCGGTTCACAATCGGCCAAACTTGATCATGACCTCGAACGGTTTTCCCACATTGGACGCTCATGTCGGCCGCTGGCCGATCGCCGGCAGCTTCACGATCAGTCGCGGCGCCAAGACAGAGGCCGTCACCGTCATCGCGGAGCTGCGGCTCGGCGCGATCGTCGGCCGTGGCGAATGCGTCCCCTACCCGCGGTATGACGAGACGCCCGAAGCGACGTTGAGCGCGCTGCTCGCGATGCAGGGCGCCATCGCCTCCGGTCTCGATCGCGACGGTCTGCAGACGGCGATGCCGCCGGGCGCGGCGCGCAATGCGCTCGATTGCGCGCTGCTCGATCTCGAAGCCAAGCGCAGCGGCCGGCGCATCTGGGACCTGCTCGGGCGCCGCGCGCCGGAGCCCTGCGTGACGGCCTACACGATTTCGCTCGGCGCGCCCGAGCTCATGGCCAAGGCCGCCGCAAAGGCGGCGCATCGCCCCCTGCTCAAGATCAAGCTCGGCGGTGACGGCGATCCGGCACGCATCGCAGCCGTGCGCGCGGCCGCGCCGCAATCGCAACTGATCGTCGACGCCAACGAATCGTGGACCGAGTCCAATCTGGAAACCAATCTCGCCGCCTGCGCCGAGGCCGGCGTCACCCTGGTCGAGCAGCCATTGCCGGCCGGGCAGGACGACGCCCTCGCGCGCATTTCGCGACCGCTCGCGGTCTGCGCCGACGAAAGCGTGCACGACCGCAACTCACTCGACGCGCTGCGCGGACGTTATGACGCCGTCAACATCAAGCTCGACAAGACCGGCGGGCTGACGGAAGGGCTCGCGATGGCGGACGCGGCGCGCGCGCTCGGCTTCGAGATCATGGTGGGCTGCATGGTGGCCACGTCGCTGTCGATGGCGCCGGCCATGCTGCTGACGCCGCTGGCGCGCTTCGTCGATCTCGACGGTCCGCTGCTGCTGGCCGAGGATTGTGCGCACGGACTGCACTACGACGGCAGCCTGGTCTATCCACCCGATCAGGCGTTGTGGGGCTGACGCGCGAGGCTCGGGCGCGCCAACCACATCAGCGCGCCGCCGGCCCCGGCCATGGCCGCCATCACGTAGTAGACGCCGGGCCCGTAGGCCGCGTAGACCGGCCCCGACAGCGCCGATGCCGCCGAACCGACGACGCCGCTGGCCGCAGCGTAGTAGCCCTGCCCTCGCGCCGTCAGTTGCGGCGGGACCTGGCGAACCAGCAGTCCCATCGTTCCGACCAGCGTCAGTCCGAACGTAAAACCGTGGCTGATCTGAACCGCCGCGAGGCCGAGCGCATGCGGCTCTTGCGCCGTCAGGGCCCAGCGCAGCACCGCCGCCACTGCGCCGATCACGACCAAATTTGCAGACGCCAGCGTGAGGCGCGGCGACACCGCAAACACCACGATTTCCGCCAGCACACCCATGGTCCAGAGCCAGGCGATCGTGAGCCCGCTGAGCCCCTGCGCTTTCCATTCGATCGCGGAGAACGTGTAGTAGGCGGCGTGACTGGCCTGGATCAGCGCCGAAGCGCCGATGATGCAGAGGAAGCTCGGCCTGCCTAGCAGGCTGCGCCCATCCTGCGCCGGACCTGAACTGCGCGGCAGCGGCGGCAGCGCCTGCAGCAGCAGGCTACTCGCCGCACCGCACAGCGCCACCGCGACGATGATCCAGATCAGCTCCGAGGATGCCACGACGTCGGCCAGCGCACCGCACAGCAGCGTGCCGACAATGAAGGCCGCGGATCCCCAGAGCCGCAGGCGGCCGTAGTTCAAACCGAAGCTGAGAACACCACGCAGCGCATACGCATCCGTCAGCGGCACGACCGGAGTCCACAGGCTGCAGAGGATCACATACGCGACAAAGACGAGCCATGGCTGCTGCTGAAAGCCGAGCACCGCAAAGCCGGTCGCAGTGGCGAAGGTTGTCACCCGCATCGCGCTGCGGAGCGCCTGCCGTCGTTCCGCCAGCGCCGTGATCATGGGCAAGACGGTAAAGCGGGTCACGGCCGGAACGGCGATGATCACGCCGATCCATCCGGCGTCGAGCCCGATTGCCCGTAGCCACACGGGAAAGAACGGCAGATGCGTGCCCGACAGCACGAACACGGCCCCATAGAACAGGCCCAACCTGCCCGCGAATCGGCGCGACAATACCGGCGTTGTGGTGGAGATTTGTCGGGACAGTGGCATCAATTCAATTGCGATTCGATCAATATCATGGTGATCGTTATGCCAACGCGCAGCAATTTGCGCGATGGGTTTGCCATGGTCGATGAAGTGTTCGCCCTTTCGCCGATTTCCGCCCGTGCGGCGCAGCCGAACGAGGCTGATTACGAGGCGATCCGCGATGCCTTCATGGAGACGTCCCGAGGCCGCTGGTTCCTCGGCGAGTATGCCAAGCGCAATCGCAATGCCGACACCAGCATGGTGCTCGACGCGGTGGCCCGCATCGAGCACGCGCTGGCGTCGCAACGCCAGCAGCAGCAGGAGATCGAACAGGCCGACAGCAAGGCTCTGCCGGAAGTGCTGGCCGTCATCCGTGCTGCCGTCGAGGATGCCGCTCTTGCGGCCGCCTCCGCGATCGACAGTCTGGCGCTGGAGCAGAATCTGGCTCCGGTGCGCAAGGGCACCCGGATCATCAAGGAAATCTCCTGGCGCTGGCGCGAGATCGGCGCCGACTCCCGGATCTGCGACCTGATCGACTCGCAGGTCACCTCGATCGAGTTCGCCTGCAACCAGCTTGCCAGCGCAGACCCGAAGGTCGCGCTGCTGGCGGCCTTCGAGATCATCAAGGCGCGGCTGAAGGAACTCGACGAGCGTCCCGTCCAGGTCGCTCCGGCAGCCCACGAGATGGCTGCGACGGCAGCACGGCAAGAAGCAGCCTCGGCTCCGATCATCGATGCACCCATCTTTCCTGAGGCGGAGACAGCGCGACATCCGGAGAGCGCAGCAGAGCAGCCGGCGCCGGCTGCATCTCCACTCGCAGCCACCAGCCCGCTGGTCGCGGCTGTCGCCTCGATCGAGGCGATCGAAACAGCCGCCGCGACCGTGGCAATTGTGTCCGAGGCCGGCGAAGCCGAACCGGTGCAGGCAGCCGTCCCCGCTTCCCCGCCTGAGGCCGTGGCCGCGCCGTCGATCGCCGAGGCGCTCGCGGATATCGAGCAGCAGGCTCCGGTAGCGGAGCTGGAGGACGCTGCAGCTGCCGAGGCGCAGGACGAGGCGATTCTGGAGCTGGTCGCAGCCGAAATGAGCGCGCCGGATCCGATGCTGGACGAGGACTTCAACCGGGCTCGCACGCTCGGCTTCGACATCGAGGAGCCGACCGCAGTCGACGACGACATCGTGGCAAGCTTCCGCGATCCCGGTCCGGCTGAAGTGGCCACGGACGTCGAACCAACCGACGTCAAAGCACCGGCTGTTCCTGTCGCGCCGGCACCGCCTCCGGCGCCCGTGGCCGATGCGCCGGCAGCCTCCGCACCGGCGCCCGTTGTACCGGCACCCGTTGCACCGGCGCCCGCCGCGCCAGTGGCAGCAGCGCCACCCACGGCGCCAACGGCAGTTCCGGATGCGCCGGCGCCGCTGCCCGAGTCCATCGCAGCCGAAACTCTGGCCGCGGTGGCTGCGGCCATGGCTGCTCCGCCGCCGCCTGCTTTCCCGCAGTCGGTCGTGACACCGGCCTCGCCGGCGACCTATCCGGCTGCTGCCGCGGCGGCCAGCACCAGCTCCTATGCCATGCCGAAGCCGGCCTATGAGCCGTCGCTGGGCTCGACGCTGCTGTCGAACGGCGTTTTGCAGCGGCCGCAGGCGCCGGCCAACGATGCGCTGGCCCCGATCCGCCGCATGACCCAGCCCGAGAAGGTCGCCTTCTTCTCGTAACACCCGAGCCGCTCGCCCCTGCGAGACGTACGGGCGGCTGCGACGATGTCAGCGGCGAACGCTCCGGTCGCTGGGTGACGCGGATCACGTACATCCGTTCGCGCTCTTCGTAGCTTGATCCTCAAGTCATCTCTTTGTGGATGCTCGAGGAGAACGCCGTGTCCATCACGCCCGTCCGTCGCCAAGGACCGTCTTGGACATCGCTGTTCGCGACCGCGCTGCTCGGCCTGACGGCCTGGCTCGGTCCGAACGCGAGCTGGGCTGCTAACAGCGACCTCGATATCCTTCAGGCCCCGCCCCGCGCCCTTGCTTCGCCCGCGCCGGCAATGGCCGAGAGCACGGCCATCGCGTCCCCCCAGGGCGTCGAGCCGCGCGTGGCGCTCGTCATCGGCAATGGCGAGTACCAGAACGCGCCGCGGCTGGAAAATCCCGACAACGACGCCCGTGCCGTCGCCAAGCTGCTGAACTCGGCCGGCTTCGAAGTGATCACCGCCACCGACCTGACGCAGAGCGAGATGGTGCAGGTCGTGCAGGACTTCTCGAGCCGGCTGGCGGCGCACGGGCCCAATGCAGTGGCGATGGTGTACTACGCCGGTCACGGCATCCAGCTCGCGGGCGAGAACTATCTCATTCCCGTCGACGCCCGCATCTCCGCCCCCTCCGATCTGACGACAAGCACGGTCCGTCTCGTCGACCTGATGGCGACGCTCGATGCCATTCCGAGCCGGATGCGGATCGTCGTGCTCGATGCCTGCCGCAACAATCCGTTTCCTGCCGTCAACGATGCCGGACGCGGGTTGGCGATCGTCGATGCGCCCAACGGTTCGATCGTCGGCTATTCGACGTCGCCCGGCGAAGAGGCGCTCGACGGCCGCGGCGAGCACAGTCCCTATACGCAGGCCTTTCTCAATCTCGCGCGCCAGCCGAACCTGCCGATCGAGCAGATGTTCAAGCGCATCCGCCTGCAAGTGAACCAGAGCACCGACGGACGTCAGACGCCGTGGGAGAGTTCATCGCTGACCAGCGACTTCACCTTCTTCGGCGACACGCTGGTTGCAGCCGGCCGCCCTGCCGACAAGGCGCCGGTCGTGCAGATGGCGGCGAACCTGCCCAGCCGGTCGGTCCGGCAGGCGTATGACTACGTGCTGTCCGAGAACCGTCCGCAATACTATCGCGAGTTCATCGAGCTCTATCCGCGCGACCCGCTCGCGGACCGGATCCGTGCTGTGCTCGCTGGCCTGGTTCAGGCGACGGCGTGGCACCAGACCGTGCTGGCCAATTCGCCGGCCGCCTACAAGAGCTTCAGCGAAACCTACGCCGACAGCCCCTACGCTCCCGTCGCGCTGCGCCTGCAGGCCCAGCCTCGGCCCATCCCGGTGTTGCAGCCGAGCCGTCTGATGATGTCGCCGCAGATCATGCCGGCGGCGCGGCCGCTCGCTCCGGCCGAGCAGATGCAGAGCCGGCCTGGCCCGCTGCCGAGATTGCCGCCCCCCAACATGCCGCCGCGTCAGCCGGTCCCCCCGACGGTGATCACGGGCAACAAGCCTCTCGGCAACACGGCTCCCAACAAGGTGCTCGAGCCGCGGCCTCCTGGCCAGTCCAAGATCGTCGACAAGACCGGACCGACCGCGAATCCGCCTGGAGCGACAAGGATTCAGCGTGATCCCCTCAAACGGTTTCCGCCGGGACGTCCGTTCGAAAGCCGAGAGGCCCGGCGTCCGGTTCCCGGCAATTCCGGTCCGTTCAAGACCATGAATTCTCAGCGCCCGACGTTCGCGCGAAGTCCGTCAACGATGCGCGGCGCTGGATCACCCCATTTTGTCCAGTCCGGCCCGCGTCCAGCGGGTGGAGGATTTGCACGCGGCGGTCTCGGTTTTCGCTGACGCCGCGCGCTTCAGGCAATCAGCTTCGCATACAGTTCGGCATCGACATTACCGCCGGAGAGAACGATCACTACCGTCTTGCCGGCGACGTCCAGACGACCGGCGAGCACGGCCGCCAGCCCCACCGACCCGCCGGGCTCGACGACGAGCTTCAGCTCCCTGAAGGCAAAGCCGACCGCCCGGCCCACCTCTTCATCCGAGGCTTCGACGGCCGCCGACAGCAGCCGGCTGTTGATGGCGAAGGTGATCTCGCCGGGGATGGCGGCCATCAGGGCATCGCAGATCGTACGGCCCTTCGCATCATGGGCTTCGCGATGCCCGGCCCGGAGCGAGCGCGCATGGTCGTCGAAGCCCTTGGGCTCGGCGACGACCATCTGCGTGCTCGGAAAACGGGCCTTCACCGCGGTCGAGACCCCGGCCAGCAATCCACCTCCCGAAGCCGGCACGATCACGACATCCGGCGACAAGCCGAGCGCCGACAGATCCTCCGCGATCTCGCGACCGACCGTCCCCTGCCCAGCGATCACGAAGGGATCGTCGTAAGGCGGCACCACCGTCGAACCGCGCTTCGCGGCGATCTCACGCGCGATCGCCTCGCGATCTTCGCGGTCGCGATCATAGAGCACGACATCGGCGCCGAAAGCCTTGGTGCGCTCGCGCTTGGCGGCCGGCGCATCCGAGGGCATGACGATCGTGGCATCCATGCCGAACAGCTGCGCGGCATGGGCGACGCCCTGCGCATGATTGCCCGAGGAGAACGCGACGACGCCGTTGGCGCGATCGGCCTCGGGAATCGAGGCAAGCTTGTTGTAGGCGCCGCGGAACTTGAACGAGCCGGTCCGCTGCAGCACCTCCGGCTTCACGAACACGTTGGCCTTCAGCCGGTCGCTGAGGACCGGGGCCGGCAGCAGCGGCGTGCGCACGGCAACATTTGCAAGCGTGGCCGCGGCCGCATCGATATCGGCAACGGTGACGGGCAGGATCGGGGCATGGGCTGTCATGCCCTATTTTACCGCGCCCCATCGCCGCGAGGCAAGCCGGGCGCGGCCTTCAGGCGGCGCGGGCCGTGAGCTGCGGAACCGGGGCCGGCTGCCGCTGCGGATCGGTCCAGGTCAGGATCTCGAACCGGCCATCCTCATGCTCCACTAGCGCCGTGCAGCTCTCCACCCAATCGCCGCAGTTCATGTAGCGGATGCCGTCCTGGTCGCGGATCACGGCGCAATGAATGTGGCCGCAGATCACGCCATCGGCGCCATGCCGCCGGGCTTCCGCCGCGAGCGCCGTCTCGAATGCGCCGATGTAGTTCACCGCATTCTTGACCTTCTGCTTGGCCCATTGCGACAGCGACCAATACGGCACGCCGAACATGCGACGGAAGAAGTTCACCAGGCGATTCATCTGGATCGCGAAGTCATACGCCTTGTCGCCGAGATGGGCGAGCCAGCGGGCGTTCTGCACGACGAGGTCGAAGATGTCGCCGTGAATGACGAGGTATCGTTTGCCGTCCTTTCCGGTGTGCACGATGTTCTCGACGACGTCGATGCCGCCGAAATGCGTGCCGTAATAGCCGCGCAGGAACTCGTCGTGATTGCCGGGGACGTAGACGACCTTGGCGCCTTTGCGCGCCTTGCGCAGCATCTTCTGGACGAGATCGTTGTGCGATTGCGGCCAGTGCCAGCTGGATCTGAGCGCCCAGCCGTCGATGATGTCGCCGACCAGATAGATCGTATCGGCATCGTGGTGACGCAGGAAATCGACGAGAAGATTGGCCTGCGAGCCGCGGGCCCCGAGATGAACGTCGGAGATGAAGAGCGTACGAAAGCGCCGCGTCGGGCTTTCTTCACCAGCAGTCTCAAGTCCCATGCGCGCCCACCTAACAGTCCCTGATGACACCGCAATGACAAGGTCAGTTCGGCAGAACCCATCCTGCCGCTTCCGACACCATGCGCGACGACTCGCGCTGTCCCCCGCCACTGCCCCGCGATACCAGCGCGGTGCGACAATCAGGCGACAGGAGCGGCGCTCAACGGGACATCGCGCGCGGCCGTGCCGCACAAAGATTGGGCGACGGCGTCGGCCTCTCCTGGGGCCTCCAGAGGAGTGCTGCGCGTTCATACTTTCAGGAATACTTTACGACCCCTGGTTCATGTTGACGATAATTGCCCGCAAAACCCGTTCCTCCCATGGCCAAGGACCGATGACGACGGAGTTCATTCCGGATCTCGCCAGATGGCCGGCATCGGAAACCGAGCGCGGACAGTCCGACACCGCGCGCGCAGCGGTCGAGACTGTCCTGATCGCGGCCGTCGCATCGATCATTTCGCTGCTTCACACCGGGTTTGCGTTCGGCGTCGACAACAACGTCTTTCACCTGCCGATCCTCGCGCGCCTGTACGACGAACCCCAGTTTCGCGACGACGCCTTCATCCAGTCGCTCCGCCATTTCGCCTCCGGCGTCTGGATGCTGCCGCTCGGATCCGCCGATGTCGGCAGGCAGGAGTTGATCTTTCTTTCACTGACGTTCCTGTCACGCCTGGTCAATTTCCTCGGCTTCCTGTGCTGCGCGTCGCTGATGGGCATCCATACTCTGCGGGACAGGATCGTCTTCAGCCTCGTGATCTCCATGACCGCGTTCCTGGTCGGAAGCAGCTTTGCCGGGATGGGCGGGCTGTTTCTGAACACTTTCACGCATTCGGAAATCGCCAACGGCACCACCCTGCTCGCGATCTACTTTGCGGCGAAGCGCCGCTATGTCGGCACGATGACGCTGGTCGGGCTGACGTTCTTCATCAACGCCTTCATGGCCGTGTGGCTGGTGCTGCCGATCGGATGCATGGCGGTGAGCCAACTCGTCCGCGGGCAGATCAGCTTCAAGGTCCTGTGCCGGGACGTGCTGCTCGGCCTCGTGCCCTGCCTGCTGCTGACGCTCCCCGTCCTTGCCAACATCCTCGGCAACCCGGAATTCGGCCGGCCGATCGCGTTCGATTATGCGCACTACCTGCGCCAGTATTTCGGCGAGCACGTCCTAATCGACACCATTGCTCCATCCGAGTTGGTCGCCCTCGGCGGAATCATCCTGCTCGGCCTCTCGTCTCTCTTCCGTCTCGGCGCCGCGTCGCAGCCGCTGCGAGCGGCCTATGCCGGCCTTCTGCTGCTCTATGCGCTCGGCGCGGCGCTGCCGTTGTTGTCGACCTCGCCGACCCTGCTCAACCTCCATCTGCTGCGATCGAGCGGCATCATCCATCTCGTCGCCGGCCTCGCGACCGCTGCGCTGGCGACACGCTGGTTGCGCGATGACCGGCGCCCCCTGTTTCTGCTCGGCGCGGTCGTCGTGCTGGTCCTGACCTCACGCACCAATGCCTTCGTCCTCAGCGTTCCCCTCATTCTGCTCGGACCCGCCGTTGTCGAACGCTGGTCGCCGAGTGCAGGTCCCGGTCGTCTCGCCGGCTACGCGGCCATTGCCGTGGCGGCGCTGGTCGTGTTTCCGATGGCGACGCGGGTCAACTACGCGGTCGACCGGCAGCTTTCCGAGAGCCTCGCCGAATGGCGCGCTCTCAGCGATTGGGCGCGCGGCGCGACACCGCCTTCGGCGATCTTCCTGACCCCGGCCCGGGCCACGCCAAAGCCCGGCGAGGATCCCGATCAGGAGCGCCGCGACGCGGCGCTGACGCGGGCCAGCATCTTCGAAACGGAAGCCCATCGCCGCGTCTGGGTCGACTACAAGCGCGGCGCGGGGGCGATGTGGAGTCCGTCTTATTACCCCATCTGGCTCACCCGCTACACCGACGTCGGAGAACTGACCTCGCTCGATCAGCGCCTCGCCTACGCAAATCGCAACGGCATCGCCTATGTGATCGACCGCTGCGCCGCCGTTCCGGCCGATCGCTCCCCTCTGTTCCGCACACCGCGTCTCTGCGTCTTCGCCGCCGAACCGGCGGCCTGATCGATCTCCTATCTCGGCACGGTGACGACGCGCAGATTGTTGGTGGTGCCGGCCTGCGCGAACGGGATGCCGGCGACGACGACCAGCAGGTCGCCCTTGTCGGCGAATTCCTCCTGCACGGCGAAGAACGTCGCGCGCTCGACCATCTCCTCGTAGCTCTGCACGTCCTGCGACAGCACGCTGTGCGCGCCCCACAACAGGCACATGCGGCGCGAGGTGTCCTCGTTCGGCGTGATCGCGAGGATCGGCAGGCTCGGCCGCTTGCGCGCCACGCGCGAGGCCGAGGTGCCGCTCGACGTATAGGCCACGATCGCCTTGGCATGGATCGCGGAGGCGAGGTCGGCCGCAGCGGTCGCCACCGCATGCGGCGGCGTCTGCTCCTCATTGGGCTGCGTCGCCTGGATGATCGAGCCGTACATCTTGTGCTTCTCGGTCGCCTTGATGATGCTGTCCATCATCGCGACCGCCTCACGCGGATACTGCCCGCTGGCCGATTCCGCCGACAGCATCACAGCATCAGCGCCGTCGTAGATCGCGGTCGCCACGTCGGACACCTCGGCGCGGGTCGGCGTCGGTGTCGCCACCATCGAGTCCAGCATCTGCGTCGCCACGATCACCGGCTTCACCGCGAGACGGCAGGCGCGCACCAGCTCCTTCTGCTTGCCCGGCACATCCTCATTCGGAATTTCCACACCGAGATCGCCGCGCGCCACCATGATCGCATCCGAGAGCTGGATGATGTCGTCGATGCGATCCAGTGCCGCCGGCTTCTCGATCTTGGACATGATGCCGGCGCGGCCGTCGATCAGCCCCCGCGCCTCGATCACGTCGGACGGCTTCTGCACGAAGGACAGCGCCACCCAGTCGACGCCGAGGTCGAGGCCGAAGGCGAGATCGGAGCGGTCCTTCGCCGTCAGTGGCGACAGTTCGAGAATGGTGCCCGGCAGGTTGACGCCCTTGTGATTGGAGATCGCGCCGCTGACGATCACCTTGGCCTCGATCCAGTCGTCGCCGAGCCCGGTGACGCGCACGCGCACGCGGCCGTCGTCGATCAGAAGATCGTGACCGGGCGCGACCGCCGCAAAGATTTCCGGGTGCGGCAGCGGAATCGACGTCCTGTCGCCTTCGGTGCCGTTCAGGACAAACCGAATCGTCTCGCCGGCTTCGACCTGGATCTTCTTGTCGCGCAGGGTGCCGACGCGGATCTTCGGTCCCTGCAGATCCATCAGGATGCCGATCGGCCGCTGCACCTCTTTCTCCAGCGCGCGGATCGCGGCGTGGACCTTGGCGTGATCGGCCTGCGTGCCGTGGCTGAAATTGAGGCGGAACGTGTCGACGCCGGCAAGAAACAGCGCTTTCAGCATCTCCGGTGAATTGCTGGCGGGGCCGACGGTCGCGACGATCTTGGCTCGACGGTGACGACGCATGATGTGTCCTTTCTCCCCAACCCGACTATCGCATCTCTATGACGCGCATGCCCTCGGGCACGCGTGGACGCGGTGGAGCGGCTGATATACCGCCCGCGGCGTCCATTGCAAGCGCAACCCCGGACACGCCGAGATTGTACGGACGGATTGCACGTCTCAGACGTTCGAGCCGTGGATCGCGTCGATCACCGCGTCCGTCACCTCCTTCGTGGTCGCCTTGCCGCCCACATCCGGCGTCAGGATGCCGGCCGCACACACCTTTTCGACCGCCGCCATCAGCCTGATCGCAGCCTCCTTCTCGCCGAGATGCTCGAGCATTTGCGCGCCCGTCCAGAACGTCGCGACGGGATTGGCGATGCCCTTGCCGGTGATGTCGAAGGCCGAGCCGTGGATCGGCTCGAACATCGACGGGAAGCGCCGCTCCGGATCGATGTTGCCGGTCGGCGCGACGCCGAGGCTGCCGGCGAGCGCGCCGGCCAGATCTGACAGGATGTCGGCGTGCAGATTGGTCGCGACGATGGTGTCCAAAGTCTTCGGCTGCAGCGTCATGCGCACGGTCATCGCGTCGACCAGCATCTTGTCCCAGGTCACATCAGGGAATTCGCGCGCCACTTCTGCTGCGATCTCGTCCCACATCACCATGCCGTGGCGCTGCGCGTTGGACTTGGTCACAACCGTCAAGAACTTGCGCGGCCGCGACTGCGCGAGCTTGAAGGCATAGCGCATGATACGGGTGACGCCGACGCGGGTGAACACCGCGACCTCGGTGCCGACCTCCTCCGGAAGACCGCGATGCGCGCGGCCGCCCATGCCCGCATATTCGCCCTCCGAGTTCTCGCGCACGATTACCCAGTCGAGATCGCCGACGCCGACATTGCGCAGCGGCGAGGCGACGCCGGGCAGGATCTTGGTCGGCCGCACATTGGCGTATTGATCAAAACCCTGGCAGATCGGCAGACGAAGGCCCCACAGCGTGATGTGGTCGGGAACATCGGGCGCGCCGACCGCGCCGAAATAGATCGCATCAAAGGTCTTCAGTTCAGCAAGGCCGTCGGCGGGCATCATCACGCCCTGCTTCTTGTAGTAGTCCGAGCCCCAGTCGAAGGTCTTGACGTTGAAGCTGATGTCGCCGCTGCGCTTGGCGAGCGCTTCGAGCACGCGGACCCCAGCGGAGATGACCTCGGGCCCGATGCCGTCGGCGGGAATGGCGGCGATGGAATGGGTGCGCATTGTCTGTCTTCAACCTCTGTCCGGGCGTTTCACCCGGACAGCTCTCGCATGTCGCCTCGCCAACGACAAGATGGCGAGGCTGTGCGCTGCACTATCCCAGCGGCGACTCCGCGATGTCGAGCAGCGCGCCGAGGCCGTGGCGCAGGCCGCGCATCGGCTGCTGCTCGGACGACAGGCCAAGCGCCAGCAGCGAACGTCCGGTGACCTCGTAGACATGGCCGAACGGCAGCGGCTGCACCTGCGCGTCAGGCTGGTTGGTGTCGATCAGCGCCAGCCAATTGTGCCCTTCGGGCACCGACGGCAAAGTGAAGTTCACGACGTCGAAATGCGCGTTGTAGATCAGCAGCAAGGTCGCATCCGAGCCGCGGCGCTTGACACCGGTCTCCTGGGCGCGGCCATCGAGCAGCATGCCGAAGCAGCGCGCGTTGCCGTCGGTCCACTGCTCCGTCGTCATCTCCTCGCCCGACGGCGCGAGCCAGGTCACGTCCTTGACGTCGAGCTCCTCGTTGAGCGAGCCGACCAGGAAGCGCGAGCGGTACAGGATCGGAAACGCCTTGCGCATCGCGATCAGCTTGCGCGTGAACTCGCGCAACTGCCGCCCCGGCGCTGTGATGCCCATCCAGTCGAGCCAGCTGATCTCGTTATCCTGGGCATAGGCGTTGTTGTTGCCGTCCTGGGTGTGCCCGAACTCGTCGCCGGCAAGCAGCATGGGCGTGCCGTGCGACAGCAGCATCGTCGCCAGCATATTGCGCTTCTGCCGTTCGCGAAGCGCGATGATCTCGGGATCGTCGGTCGGCCCCTCGACGCCGCAATTCCACGAATGGTTGTTGCTGTGGCCGTCGCGATTGTCCTCGCCGTTGGCCTCATTGTGCTTGTCGTTGTAGGAGACGAGGTCGTTGAGATTGAAACCGTCATGGGCGGTGATGAAGTTGACGCTCGCCCACGGACGGCGGCCGCGCTTGTTGAAGAGATCACCGGAGCCGGAGATGCGCTTGGCGAAATCGGCAATGGTGCCGCCGTCCCCCTTCCAGAACGCGCGCGTGGTGTCGCGAAACTTGTCGTTCCACTCCGCCCAGCCCGGCGGAAACTGACCGACCTGATAGCCGCCCGGCCCGATGTCCCAGGGCTCGGCGATCAGCTTGACGCCTGAGAGCACCGGGTCCTGGCGGCAGGCATCGAGGAAGCCGCCGCCTTCGTCGAAGCCATAGGGCTCGCGCGCGAGGATGGTGGCGAGATCGAAGCGGAAGCCGTCGACCCGCATCTCGGTCGCCCAGTAGCGCAGCGAGTCGGCGACGAGCTGCAGCACGCGCTGATGCGACAGGTTCACCGTGTTGCCGGTGCCGGTGTCGTTGATGTAGTAGCGCTTTTGGTCTGGCAGCAGCCGGTAGTAGCTGGCGTTGTCGATACCCTTGAACGACAGGGTCGGGCCGAGCTCGTTGCCCTCGGCGGTGTGGTTGTAGACCACGTCGAGAATGACCTCGATGCCGTTGGCGTGGAACTGGTTGACCATGGTCTTGAATTCGGTCGCGTAGGGCGTCTTGAGGTAGCGCGGCTCCGGCGCGAAGAAGGCGATCGAGTTGTAGCCCCAGTAGTTGCGCAGGCCCTTGTCGACGAGATAGCTGTCGTCGATGAAGGCGTGGATCGGCAGCAGTTCGGCCGAGGTGATGCCCAGGGAGCGCAGATAGGCCGGGATGTCGTGATGCGCGAGGCCGGCGAAGGTGCCGCGATCGGCCTCCGGCACCAGCGGATGCAGCTTGGTGAATCCCTTGACGTGCATCTCATAGAAAATCGTCCGCTCCCACGGAATCTCCGGCTTGCGCGAAGTGCCCCAGGTGAAGGCGGGATCGATCACCCGGCACTTCAGCATCAGCGGCGCGCTGTCGCGGTCGTCGAACGAGAGATCCTTGTCGGCATGATCGAGCTGATAGCCGAACAGCTCCGGACCCCAGCGCAGCTGGCCAACGAGCTGCTTGGCATAGGGATCGATGACGAGCTTGTTGGGATTGAAGCGATGGCCGGCGTCGGGCTCGTAGGGTCCATGGACGCGGTAGCCATAGACGGTGCCGGGGCGCGCGGTTGGCAGATAGCCATGCCAGACCTCGTCGGTGTATTCGGGCAGTTCGATGCGCTCCAGCTCGGTTTCGCCGGTCTCGTCGAACAGGCACAGCTCGACCTTGGTCGCGTGCGCGGAAAAGATCGCGAAGTTCACGCCGAGCCCGTCCCAGGTCGCGCCGAGCGGAAACGGCCGCCCTTCGCTGATCTTCGCTTTGCGCAAACTGAAAGCGGCCTGCGTCAGGGCGTCGGCCCTGTCAGTGAGTTGATCCATGGATGCCCCCTGCCCGGTTTAAGTCGTCTAATGTGTTTCGGATGTCGCAACGGCCTCGGCTGCAACGGTCTCGGTTGCGGCCACGGAAGCGATGACCTCGGCGGGCGGCACATCGGCCGGCACGGACGTCTTGGTCCGCTGCAGATGCACTTCCTTGGAGATCGCGGCGATGGAATTGCCAATGCGGCCCACGATCTGGGCGAGTTCGGTCTGGGTGACGCGCAGTCGGCGCGTGACGATGCGGACCTGAACCTTGTCGGTGAGATCGAGCTTGTTGCGGATGGGCTGGATTTTGGGACGGCGCATGTGGCTCCTCCTGCATGAGGTCAACCACGGCTCCGGAATTTGGTTCCCTCGCGCGGCCGCACTGCGACAAAGCGGATACGGTCGATAGAGACATGTCGAATCCATAAGATGAGCGAAATCGATCTCGCGGCGGCATCCGCCCGAGTGATGTCGGCGATGTTGCCCTCATTCGAGCAGAGGGCGCAGGGAATGCCGGGCGCTGGCCGCAACCCATGTCTTTTAAGAAATTGGCCCGCCTGCAGAAAAATAAGCAGGCGGCAGTCACCACAGGTTCAGCCGAGACATCCCGGCATTCCCCGCGCGATGGTTTTCACGCTTATGTCGCGCTCTCCCCAGTGTCCGGGCTCTTAGCCACTGTCGCCCGGAGATCATCGCCTCCAGACTTGACGCCAGCATCGGGGCGCCAGGACCACGCGTCTTCACGTCCGCAAGCCCGCCGTTCGTCCGCGCAGGTCTCCCCACGCTGCAACAGGCCGCAGCCACCGCATCCCGCGCCCAACGTTCCGTGACGATCGCGAAGCGTCCCTCTCGAGGAGCACGGGATGCGACAGTGAACCATGAATTCTGAAAAATAGCAACTTAATTATTTTTATAGGAAGCGCCCGCACCGCATTTCTCTGCCGTCATTCCGGGGCGCGCGTCAGCGCGAGCCCGGAATCCATGCTCACGATATCCATGAGACCCGAGATGCTCGTAGCGGGCGGCTCGCGCTCCATAACCGTTCGTGGTTATGGATTCCGGGCTCATCGCTTCGCGATGCCCCGGAATGACGTAGGGAAAAAGGTCGGCTGCCCTAAAAAGCGAAACATCTGCGCCAGTCCAATGCATTGAGACAACTTTGTCCTGCACCAGATCGTTCCAGCGTGAGCACAGGCCTGTCTTGTGTTATGAACGGCCATTCGGCGTGCGACGCAGTGCGCAACGGCTTCTTGGACGTGCGGACATTCGGGAGTGTGAACATGACAAGTCCGACGTGCGCGAAATGCGAAGGGCACACGTTTCAGCGAGGTCATATCGTGCCACTCGGAGAGCAGCGAGGCATATCCGTATTGCATTGCGCCAGCTGTGGTACGGTCGCTGCGGTCTTGGACTCGCAAGCATCGATCGAAAACCTGCAGAAGCAGGTCGCAAGCATCGATGCCGGTCTCATCCGCATCGTCAAGGCCATGCAAGAGCTCTGACGGGATCGGGAAAGTGAAAGTCTGGCGCTTATCGGGCCGGCAGACGACGGCGTCGCTCAGCCGGACTTTGCTCCGACGGGCGCTGCACATAAGGGTTCAGCAGGCACATGGCAGACAGGCTGGTCGCCCGCACCTTGCATGCCTCCCACGATCTGTACTCGCACGAAATCGTGCTCGACCCGCCCCACTCCCAGAGCTGGAGGCACACCGGATCATTGCCGTTGAACTGTTGGGCCGCGGCTGGAACGGTTGCCAGCACGGTGATCGAAGCCATGACGAAGAGCGCGCGCATCATGGCACATCTTGGCACGAGGATGCCCCGTTCGAAAAGGGCTGAGGAGCGGCTTGGTCCGCGCGAAGTTCTGCAGCCCCTCATCAAGCGCGGCGACCTGCCAATGATCTGCCGCCAGCCGATAGCACGAACGTGCCATGGCGATCTTCAGCCGCGCGGACGAAGATGAGACCGAGAGCGGCGCAGGCCACCCGCCACGGGCTGCCTCGAACATTCGGGATATTGCCGGGCGAGGATGGGAGATGACGGATAAAGCCCTCTGGTCGACGCTGCGCCGCAGATTGGTGCCCGCTATAGCGGTGCTCGGGGCGGTCGCCAACCTGCTTTGCATCATGCTCACATTTCATCGGGATTCCCTGAGATCCCATGATCTCGATCATGGGATCTATGCGGGCGTTTGGTTAGTTCTTCTCTTCGGCATCCCCCTCCTGGCCCCCAGCTTCGCTCTGTACGTGTTCCGCCGCTCCGCGCCGGTCGCGATCCTGCTGACCACGCTGCTGCTCCTGATCCTGAAGATGAACATCGACGGGCTCATTCTGTACCGGGAGATCGGCGTCTTCGAGCGCTTCCCGAAGTGGGACTCGCCGGGTGTGGCCCTGATCTTTCTCAGCATGTTGTCGCTCGCGATGATCGTGGTGCGGGCCATCATCCGGCTGGTCGACCGGCTTCAGGGCTACGATCCCGACGCGTCCGCTTCCTGATCCCACGGGGACAGCGCACATCATGCCGGGATCGCGACACGTCACCGCAAGCCCGGCACCATGCGCCTCAGGGTCCGGTCGTGCAGCCAGTAGTGATGCAGCAGCGCGGCGGCGACATGGGCGCCGATCAGGATCATCAGGCCGTTGGCGAGCGCCTCGTGCATCTCCTTCATGTCGTGGGCGAAGCCGCGGTCGCCGGCCCAGGGCGAGGCGATGTGGAACAGGCCGAGCACCGGCAGCGCCTCGCCGCGGGCGAACTGGATGAGGACGCCGAGGACCGGAATGGCGAACATGATGCCGTAGATCAGGAGATGCGCGATCTCGCCGGCGTGAACGGTCCAGGATCCGAACTTGGTCGCCACCGGCGCCGGCGGCGGATCGGCGAGGCGCCAGGCGAAGCGCGCCAGCGCGCAGCCGAGCATCGACAGTCCGAGGGTGGCGTGCGTGAACAGCCCGATCTCGTGAGACGCGCGCGGCAGCATGTCGCCGAGATGACCTGAGATCCAGGCCGCGGGCACCAGCACCGCGACGATCCAGTGCAGCCCGATGGCGACTGAGCCATAGGCCTTGGCGGAGTTTCGAAGACGCATGATCAGCTTCCTTCAGCAGGGGGGCACCGCGCGTCCGGAACAGCCGGAGCGCGGATGGCATGACCTGCGGAATAGCCGGGCAAGGGGGTCGCGGGGCTGACGCGCGATGTCAGCCCGCTGTCAGGATGGATTGACCCGCGTGAGGCGCCGGCGCACGCGGCGGCGACACGGCTGGCGCCGACACGACCGCGGGCGCGATCGTGATCCGGGCGCCGCCGAGCTCGGAGCGGCCGATCTGCAGCCGCCAGCCATAGGCCTCCAGCACGTCCTGCACGATCGCAAGGCCGAGGCCGCTGCCCGGCCCCTGCTCGTCCAGCCGGCCGCCGCGCTCCAGCACGCGGCCGATCTGCGCGTCCGGGATGCCCGGCCCGTCGTCCTCGACCGCCACGATCAGCGGACTTGCGCTGGCGACGATGCGCACCGTGCTCGTCGCGTGGCGCGCGGCGTTCTCCAGGAGATTGCCGAGCACCTCCGCCAGATCGGTGCGATCCATCGCCACGCGCATGGACTCGGGCACCTCGCCGTCGAAACTGACATGCGCGGCCGCCGGCGTGCGCGCCAGCGTGCCGAGCAGCGCATCCACCAGCGGCCGCAATTCGGTCGCCGCCGCCGGCTCGCCGCGCACCTTGCCGCGCAGCCGCGCCAGCGCCAGCTCGCGATCGACCTGGCGGCTCATCGCTTCCGCGACATCCTCGACATTGCGCGCGAGCTCCGACTGGCCGAGCTCCTTCAGCCGCGCGGCATCCGCCGCGAGCGCCGCCAGCGGCGTCTTGAAGCCGTGCGCGAGATCGGCCGCGCGGCTGCGCGAGCGCATGATCTCGCGGCTCTGCGCATCGAGCAGCGCATTGACCTCCTCGACCAGGGGCGCCACCTCGCTGGGCACCGCGACCGGAAGATACCGACGGCGGCCGCTGCGGATTTCAGCAACGCCCTCGCGCAGCACCATCAGCGGCCGCAGGCCGAGGCTGACCTGGACGGAAGTGCCGACCGCGAGGATCGCAGCGAGCACGGCGAGCGCGATCGACAGGTCCTTCGCAAACGCGCGCACGGCGCTGGTGGCGCCGTCGAGATCGTAGGCGACCGCTGCCCGGACGCGGGTCTGCTTGTCCGGATTCATCACGATGCCACGCTCGGCGACCAGCACGCGCGCGCCGACGGGACCGATCAGCTCGTGCTGATGCACGTCGCTCGGCCCGGGCTCGTCGATCGGCAGCGGCATGATCGTGTCCCACAGCGAACGCGAGCGCAGCAACTGGCCGTGATCGTCGGAAATCTGCCAGTACAGGCCGGACAACGGCACCGTGAAACGTGGATCGGCCGGCGGCCGCGCCACCATGATGCGCCCGTCGCCGTCGACCTCAAGACCGTTGAGCAATTGGCGCAGGTGAATGTCGAGATCGGAGGCGAGCGTGCGCGCGACGTGGCGCTTGAACAGCACGACCATGCCGAAGCCGGCGACTCCGAGCGCGACCAGAATGGCGATGGTGCCCGCCGCCACCAGCCGCAGCCGCAGCGAACCCAGCCTCATCAGACGGTTTCCGGGATCATGTAGCCGAAGCCGCGGCGGGTCTCGATGATGTCGGCGCCTAACTTCTTGCGGACGCGCCTGATCAGCACTTCGAGCGCATTGGAATCGTGGTCATGGCCGAGGCCGTAGACATTCTCCTCGAGCTCGTGCTGCGGCACGACGCGGCCGCTGTGCCGCAGCAGATAGGCGATCAGCCGATATTCGAGCTGCGACAGCGCCACCGGCACACCGGAGAGGCTGACCTTCATCTGGCGTTCGTCGAGCGTGAGATCGCCTGACGACAGCACCGGGGCCGCGTGGCCGGCGGAGCGGCGCACGATCGCGCGCAGCCGCGCCAGCAGCTCCTCGTTGCGAAACGGCTTGGGCAGATAGTCGTCGGCGCCCGCATCGATGCCGTCGACCCGCTCCGCCCAGCTCGCCCGCGCGGTCAGGATCAGCACCGGCATGTGGCGGCCCGCGCCGCGCCAGCGCTTCAGCACCGACAGGCCGTCCATGCCCGGCAGACCGAGATCGAGCACGACGGCGCCATAGTCCTCGGTGTCGCCGAGAAACCAGGCCTGCTCGCCATCCCCCGTGGTCTCCACCACATAGCCGGCCGCCTGCAGCGTCCGCGACAGGTCGGACGACAGCCGCGGATCATCCTCGACCAGCAGCACACGCATCTACTTTTCCTCGACCCGCTCGATCTCCCCGCTGCGTGCGTCGACATAGACCTCGCGCACGCGCCCGTCGCGGCCGATCACCCGAAATTCGTAGCGCCAGCGGCCGCGCTGGCGCTCGATGTCGATCCCCGTCACGTCACCCGCGATCCGGCCGCGCACCCGCGGCAGGATCTGCGACAGCGGCAGGACGTCCCCCGCTTCCACCGCGTGCCGCACCGCATCGCGGCGCTCGCGATCGTCCTCTCGCGCATCGGTTGCCGCCGACGCCGCGGTCGAGATCAGCATCGCCAGTATCGTGATGCGCATGAACCGTCCAATTTGAGGCAAATGCATGATGGTCCCGGAGCAGGCCGCGATGCCTGGCATTCGCAGATGCTAGGGAGGTCGCATGGCTTTTAGTGTGAAGTTCCGGTGTCGGAATTACGCCCCAGACCGGTGCGAGGGTGGAGACTCGCACCCGTGGGCCACCCTGCCCGAGGCCAGCTGACAATTCGCTGACGTCCCGCGACAGGTTGCCGTCAGCGCGGCTGCGACACGCTCCCCTTCAGCCCGGCGTATGCCGGGCTCGGTGAAGTGCGGAGAGTGAGCATGCGTATCACGTTGGCGTCGGCAATCGTGCTGGCGGCGTTCGGTGGCCTGGTTGCGGTGGCGCAGGCCCGTCAGGAGACGGCGCCGGAGCTGGTGCCGGTGGTGCGCGCCGATGGTAGCGCGTTGGCGCAGCTTGCCGGGCGCGAGGCCGGGCACGACGACCGCACGCTGAGCTACGAGCCCGCCCGCCGGGAGCGCGAAGGCGACGACGACGATCAGGACGAGCCGCGCCGCTGACGGCCCTAAGCCGTCAGCCCGGCTTCGTACCAGTCCCGGCTCGCCTTGACGATGCGCACGACCGACAGCATCACCGGGACTTCGACGAGAACGCCCACGACAGTCGCCAGCGCCGCGCCCGAGTCGAGCCCGAACAGGCTGATCGCCGCGGCCACCGCGAGCTCGAAGAAGTTGCTCGCGCCGATCAGCGCGGCGGGTGCGGCCACGCACCAGGCGACGCCGAGCCGGCGGCTCAGCCAATAGGCGATGCCGGCGTTCAGATAAACCTGGATCAGGATCGGCACGGCAAGGATCGCGATCACCCCCGGCTGTTTCAGGATCTGTTCGCCCTGGAAGCCGAACAGCAGCACCAGCGTGGCCAGCAGCGCCAGCAGCGAGACCGGCTGCAGCAGCCCCAGCGTGCGCTCGAACGCGCCGTCCTTGCTGCGCAGCAACGCGCGCCGCCACAGCTGCGAGACGATCACCGGCACCACGATGTAGAGCAGCACCGACAAGAGCAGCGTCGTCCACGGCACCGAGATCGAGGCGACGCCGAGCAGGAGGCCGACGAGCGGCGCGAACAGGAACACCATGATGACGTCGTTGAGCGCGACCTGGCTCAGCGTGTAATGCGGCTCGCCCTCGCAGAGATTGGACCACACGAACACCATCGCCGTGCACGGCGCCGCCGCGAGCAGGATCAGGCCGGCGATGTAGGACGAGACCTGTCCCGCCGGCAGCATCGGCGCGAAGACGTGGCCGATGAAGATGCTGCCGAGCAGCGCCATCGAGAACGGCTTGATCGCCCAGTTCACCAGCAGCGTGACGCCGATGCCGCGCCAATGCTCTCTGACGCCGCCGAGCGCGGCGAAGTCGATCTTCAGCAGCATCGGGATGATCATCAGCCAGATCAGGACGGCGACCGGCAGATTGACCCGCGCGATCTCGGCCGCGGCCACCGCCGCGAACACGCCCGGCAGCAGATGGCCGAGCGCAATGCCGACGCCGATGCACAGCAGCACCCAGATCGAGAGATAGCGTTCGAATGTCGTCATCGGATCAGGCCACGTCGGAGCGGGACGAGGTGGCGCCCTCGCCGGCCCCGATCTCGCGCAGCCGCGTCGCGAGCGAGAGCTGGTCGATGCGATCGAGCGGCAGGTTGATGAAGGCACCGATGCGGTTCTTCAGATAGCGGAAGGCGGTGGTGAACGCCGCGAGCTTCTCCAGCTCCGAGCCTTCGAAGGCCGCGGGATCCTCGATGCCCCAATGCGCGGTCATCGGCTGCCCCGGCCACAGCGGGCAGGCCTCGCCGGCGGCGTTGTCGCAGACGGTGAAGACGAAATCCATCGCCGGCGCGCCGGCGGCGGCGAACTCGCTCCAGCTCTTCGAGCGCATGCCCTCGGTCGGATAATCCATGCGCGCGAGCAGTTCGAGCGCCAGCGGATGCACCGCGCCCTTCGGCGTGCTGCCGGCCGAGAACGACCGGAAGCGGCCGGCGCCGTCCTTGCGCAGGATCGATTCGGCGAGCACCGAGCGCGCGGAGTTTCCGGTGCAGAGAAACAGAACATTGTAGATGCGATCAGGCACGGCTCTTCTCCTTCCGCTTCGGCGGACAGCACGGCGTGAGGCTCTCGATCACGGGTGCGCAGATGTCGGGGCGGCCGCCGCAGCAATCCTTGAGCAGGAACAGCGCGACCTGCTGAAACGCCGCGAGATCGGCGCGGTAGACGATCGAGCGGCTGTGCCGGGTCGAGCCGACGAGGCCGGCCCGCGCCAGCACCGAAAGGTGCGACGACAGCGTATTCTGCGGCACCTCGAGCAGGCGCGCGAGCTCGCCCGCCGGCAGCCCCTCGGGCTCGTGCTGCACCAGGGTGCGGAAGGCCTGCAGCCGCGTCGGTTGCGCCAGCGCGGCCAGCGCCAGAACGGCTTGTTCGTTTTCCATATATCCAGAATTATCGATATATTGCGGGGGCGTCAAGCCGGCAGGTCGGCGGACCCGGCAACCGGTCATAGCTTATTTCCAATATTCTAGAAATATCGTTTGACTCCCGGCGCTGCTCTGCCGCATCCTGCGATCATGAAGCTCGATGACGCCGCCGCCCGCCTGGAAGCCCTCGGCAACACCACGCGCCTGAAGATCTACCGCGCCCTGGTGCGCGCCGGACATGCCGGCATGCCCGTGGGCAAGCTGCAGGAGCGGCTGAAGATCCCGGCGTCCACCCTGTCGCATCACGTCAAGACGCTGGTCGCGGTCGGGCTGATCTCGCAGCTGCGCGAGGGCACCACCCTGGTCTGTCATGCGGAATACGACGTGATGCGCGCGCTGCTCGGCTTCCTCGTCTCGGAATGCTGCGTCGAGGAGCGCGGCTGCGGCGCCGCGAGCACGGCCGCCTGACGATTTGTCGAATAATTCGATCATTCTAGAAATATGGGAGGTCAGTCATGTCGGACTCCAAGACGGTCGCCATCATCGGCGCGGGCCCGGTCGGGCTCGCCGCGGCGGCCCATGCGCTGCAGCGCGGATTGCGGCCGGTCGTGCTGGAAGCCGGTCCCGAGGCCGCGCACGCCGTGCGGCAGTGGCAGCATGTCCAGCTGTTCTCGCCGTGGAAGTACAATGTCGATACGGCGGCGGCGCGGCTGCTCGCGGGTACGGGGTGGAATTCGCCGGATCCCGAGGTCTACCCGACCGGCCGCGAACTGATCGAGAGCTATCTGGCGCCGCTGGCGACCCGCAGCGCGATGCGCGATGTGATCAGGACCTCGCACCGCGTCACCGCGATCAGCCGTGTCGGCTTCGACAAGGCCAAGTCGAAGGGCCGCAGCACCGCGCCGTTCGAGCTGCGGTATCGCAACGGCAAAGGCTGTGCGGCGATGCAGGCCGATGCGGTGATCGACGTCTCCGGCACCTGGTTCTCGCCCAATCCCGCCGGCGGCAATGGTCTGCCCGCGCTCGGCGAGACCGAGCATGCATCGCGCATCGCCTATGGCATGCCCGACGTCAGTGGCGCTCAGCGCCACCGCTATGCCGGCAAGACCACGGCCGTGCTCGGCGCCGGGCATTCCGCGATCGGCACCCTGATCGAGCTCGCAGCCCTGGCCGAGGAGGCGCCGGGCACGCAGGCGATCTGGCTGCTGCGGGCAGATGATCCCGCCAAATCGTTCGGCGGCGGCAGCGCCGACCAGCTCGCGGCGCGGGGTAAGCTCGGCATGGCCTTCGCCGCGCTGGTGCGCTCGGAGCGCATCCGCGTCGAGGCCGGATTTCACGTCAGCCGTATCGCCGGCGACGATGGACGGCTGCAGATCATCGCGAGTGGCGATCGCAGCGTCTACGCCGACGAACTGATCGTGGCCACCGGCTTCCGCCCGGATCTCTCGCTGCTGTCGGAGCTGCGGCTGCGGCTCGATCCCGCCATCGAGGCGCCGGTCGCGCTGGCGCCGCTGATTGATCCGAACGAGCATTCCTGCGGCACGGTGCGGCCGCACGGCGCCCGCGAGCTGGCGCAGGCCGACGAGCCCGGCCTCTATCTCGCCGGCATGAAGAGCTATGGCCGCGCGCCGACCTTCCTGATGATGACGGGCTACGAGCAGGTGCGCTCGATCACCGCGGATATCGCCGGCGACAAGGCCGCGGCCGCGCGCGTCGAGCTGCAACTGCCCGAGACCGGCGTCTGCACGCGCGGCGGACTGGAGAGCATTGCAGCCCTGTCCGGCTGCTGTGGCGGACCGGCGCCGGCGGAGGTAGACAGTTGCTGCGCTGATGACGCCAAGGCCAAGGCGGCGGGCCGCAGCGGCTGCGGCTGCTCCTGACGAAAGCGCGAACGAGAGGTTGTAGAGAATGCAGGCACGACGGCTGGGCGTGGTCATCGCTCTCGGCACCGCCCAGACCTTGGCCTGGGGATCGAGCTACTATCTGCCGGCGATCCTCGCCGACCCGATCGCGCGCGATCTCGGCATCTCCGACAACTGGTTCTTCGCCGCCTTCTCGGCCTCGCTGATCATCTCCGGTCTGCTCGGCCCGCGCATCGGCCGGCAGATCGATCGCGTCGGCGGCCGGCAGGTGCTGTGCGCCTCCAATATCGTGCTGGCGATCGGGCTCACGCTGCTCGGCCTGTCGCATTCCCTCTGGGTGATGGCGATCGCCTGGCTGTGGCTCGGCGTCGGCATGGGCCTCGGCCTCTACGACGCCGCGTTCGGCGCGCTCGGGCGCATCTATGGCAAGGACGCGCGCGGCGCGATCACCGGCATCACGCTGATCGCAGGCTTTGCCTCCACTGTGGGCTGGCCGCTCAGCACCTGGGGACTCGCCACGATCGGCTGGCGCGAGACCTGCTTCGCCTGGGCGATCGCGCATCTCGTCATCGGCCTGCCGCTCAATCTGTCGCTGCCGCGCGCCACCGCGATCGCTCCCGGCGACCTGCCCACGGGCAAGCCGAACATCCCGCTCGACCGTCCGATGGTGCTGATCGCGTTTGCGATGGCCGCGGCCTGGACCGTGACCGCGGCGATGGCCGTGCATCTGCCGCGGCTGATGGAATCGTTCGGCGCGACGCCGGCGCAGGCGCTGTTCGCCGGCATGATGATCGGTCCCGCGCAGGTCGCCGCGCGGGTGTTCGAGGCCGGCTTTCTCAGCCGCTTCCATCCGCTGGCCTCGGCGCGGCTCGCCTGCGTCACCCACCCGCTCGGCGCGCTGACCATCGGCCTGTTCGGCGGCGGCGCCGCGGCGGCCTTCGCGCTGCTGCACGGCTCCGGCAACGGCATTCTCACGATCGCGCGCGGCACGCTGCCGCTCGCGATCTTCGGCCCCGCCAACTACGCCTACCGGCTCGGCCTGATCGGCGCGCCGTCGCGGATCTGCCAGGCGTTCGCGCCGCTGCTGTTCGGCCTGCTGATCGACGCGCTCGGCCGCGGCGTGCTGATCGTCTCGGCAAGCCTCAGCCTGTCGGCGCTGACAGCCCTGATGCTGCTCGCGGCCGAGCGCGCCGAAACGGCGGTGCCAGGCAGCGCGCCGGACAAGGCGGCGTGAGCCGGTCCTTCAGACTTTCTTAACCAGCTTTCGGGGCTTCCGCACCGGTCGGGCGCCGCGGCCCGGCAGGACGGCGCGCATATACGGAAAGTTGAAACTTCGACGAAACGATAACCCGTGATCATACGGGGGACGTTCACGACACGATGGCGTTGCAACGCAAACACATGCTTCGTGTCGGTGCCGTGGCCGCCTGTGTCGGGATCTTCCTGGCCGGCGCCGATCTCGCCGTGACCGCACTGATCGGCGGCCAGACGACACGGCAGCTCAGCGAACTCAGCAAGGTGGCGCTGCGCCGTTCCGAGGCCGCGATCGATTCCGCCGGCGCGATCCTCAACCGCCTGATCGCCAAGGGGCCGATGGATTGCAGCGCCCTCGCGCTGCAGGCGTTGCGCCTGAGCGTCTATCAAGGAACGATCGTCAAGGACATTCGCACCGTCGATCGGCACGGCTCGGTGCTGTGCGCGGCCTATCCCGAGACGCTCGAATTCGACAATGGCTGGGCGCGGCAGGAGGAGATGTTCAAGTCGACCGACGGCGAGCTGCGGCTGTTCCGGGTCGAGCAGTTCACGGGCGCCGCGTTCGCGGTGATGCGCGACATCGACGCCTCGACATCGCTGGCGGCGATCCTGCGCATCGACGGCAATCTGCTCGACGTGATGCCGGTCGGTCTGCGCGGCGAGAGCACCATTACGCTCACTTTGCCGGACGGCGAGCAGGTCGCCGGCTATCATCCAGGCGCAGCGGCGAGGCCGTCGGCGCAATCCGTGGCCTTCACCACCGTATCCGACCGCTATCCGCTGCAGGCCACGATCCATGTCCGGCCGCACGGCCTGAGCGCGCGGCAGGAGACAGCCTATCTCCTGACCATGCTCGCCGCCGGCGTGCTCGGAGGCCTGTTCGGCCTGCTGCTCGCGAGCTACCTGAACCGGCCGGTCGATCCGGTCGCCGAACTCGACCGCGGGCTCGCGGCCCATGAGTTCAAGCCTTATCTGCAGCCGACCTTCCGGTTGAGGACCGGCGATATCGTCGGCTGCGAGATCCTGGCGCGCTGGGAGCGAGCCGACGGCCGGGTGATCCAGCCGATGAGCTTCATCCCGCTCGCCGAGAACACCGGCCGCATCGAGAAGCTGACCTGGCAGATCCTGAAGGCCGCGCTGCGCGAACTGCAGCCGGAGATGAAGCAGGACAAGCTGTTCAAGATGTCGGTCAACATCACGCCGCGCCATCTGCTCGGCGACGGCTTCATCGAGGAGCTGCGCAAGGTTGTCGCCTCCTCCTCGGTCTCGACCCGCCAGGTCGTGATCGAGGTCACCGAGCGCGAGGAACTCGCCGACCTCACCAAGGCGACGACGGTGGTGAAGGAGCTCAGCGAGCTCGGCTTCCGCATCGCGCTCGACGACGTCGGCATCGGCCACAGCGGGCTCTCCACCATCCAGCGGCTTGGCGCGCGCATCCTGAAGATCGACAAGTTCTTCGTCGATGCGATCACGCGCGACCAGTCGGCGGTCGTGGTGGTGCAGATGCTGGTGGCGCTGGCGCGCGAGCTCGACATGTCCGTCGTGGCCGAGGGCATCGAGCATCAGGAGCAGGTCGACGCACTGATCGCCTGCGGCGTCGAGGAAGGCCAGGGTTATCTGGTCGCCCCGCCGCTGTCGCTCGACCGCTTCAAGCAGTTCCTCGAGATGCGGCGCATCGCGGCTCCGGCCGGCCGCGTGACCAAGCCGGAGCTGGCGGCGTAGCGCGCTCGTCCAACTACTGCCTGATCATCTGGCCGCGGATCTCGCCGCCCGGGTTGGCCTGGGTGTGGATGTTGGCGTACCACTTCCCGGCCAGCAGATCGGCGGCCTGCGCCTCGGTGAGCGCCGCCGCGCCGGTGATCGGCGGCTCCGGACTCTTGAACGGCAGCACGATGCCGGCGGTCTTGCCGGGCTCGCTCGGGCCGTGGAAATGCGCGCCGATCGGCGGCCCGCTGAGACCTGAGAAGGTGATCTTCCAGGTCAGCGTCCTGGTCGCGATGTCGAAGGTTGCCTCCGCGGTGCCCGAGGCCGTACTCGCGTTCGGCGGCACCTCGTTGGCGGCCTTCAGCTCCGATTTCAGGACGACGGTGTCGGCGTGAGCGAGCGGCGCGGCCGCGAGGCCGGCCAAGAAGGCGAGCAGCGCCCAGCCAGACGTCCGATGCATGGTTTCCCCCAGGTGTTTTCCGCAGTCTGGAGTGTGAGACCCCTCGAGGCAAGCCGATATTCCGCAAGCCGTACTGAACCCGCGGCAGCCGGCTTGATTGATCAGAAGCGGCCGCTGTGCCAAACAGGCGGACCCCCACGAGGAGCACGACAGAAGGCGATGGCGGAACGGATGGCTGCTTCCAAGACGGCGCGCGGCAAGGTCGGACGGCCCTCGCTCGAACGTGCCGGCGAGGTCGAGGAGCGCATCCTGGATGCCGCCAAGACGGTGTTCCTCGCCCACGGCTTCGAGGGCGCCAGCGTCGACGAAATCGCGCAGACCGCGCGGGCCGGCAAGCCGACAATCTACGCGCGCTTCCCCAGCAAGGCGGCGCTGTTCGCGGCGGTGATCGCCCGCCAAGCGGCGAACAACACGCAATATGAGAATTTGGTGCCGCAGGGGCGCAGCTTCCGCGCGCGCCTCGTCAACCTAGCGCTGACGCTGATCGAGCGCGCCTTCGTCGGCGAGACCATCGGCCTGATGCGCACGGCGATCGCCGAGAACCCGCGCTTCCCCGAACTGACGCTGGAGATCCAGGATTCGGCGCGCGAGCGCGCGACGCGCAATGTCGGCCAAGCGATCGCCGAATTGGCCCGCGCCGAAGGACTTTACGGCAAGGGCGCCTTCGCAGCCGACAGGATCGGGGAGACCGCGAAGATCTTCATCGATCTCGTCGTGTTCTCGATGCTGTTCCGCGCCCTGCTCGGCGAAGACATGCGCGCGCTGAAGAAGGAAGCGCAGGCCTATGTGGAAGGGCGTGTGGATTTTTTCCTGTCGGCGGCGACGTAAAAGTAGATAGTTTCGCCAGCTGATCGCGCGGAACGTAAACGGCCCCTCACCCAGCCGCCGTCATTCCGGGGCGTTCGCGCGCAAAATGGCGCAGCCATTTTGGAGCAGCGCGAACGAGCCCGGAATCCATAGCCACAGGCTGCGATGAGGTGCGAGATGCGCGTGGCGGAAAGCGTGGACCACGCCCGACAGGCGTGGTTATGGATTCCGGGCTCGCGCTGCGCGCGCCCCGGAATGACGAGGGGAGAGAGCCGGCACATCACTCACGATGTTGGAGATGCGCTAGGCGTCGCGCTGGAGCTGGCACTCCGGCAGATGCCGCAACACCTATTTCTCCCCGCCCCTCGCCTTCAGCTCCGGAAAGATCGTCTCGTCCTGCAGGATGACGTCGGCCGTGCGCTGGTAGTGCGCGGTCAATAGCGCGACCGCGCCCTCGACATCGGCGTTCAGCACCGCCTGCACGATTGCGGCGTGCTCGTCGCCGACGGCGCGTGACGGGAACGCCTTGCGGATCGAGAGCCGGCGGTAGCGATAGAGCTGGTCGGCGAGCTGCTCGCAGAATCCGATCAGAGACTGCGAGCCGCAATTTGCGATCAGAACGCGATGATAGATCCGGTGCAGCTTTTCCCACTCCGGATTGTCCTCGAACGTCGTGGCGCTGAGCGAGCGCGGCGCGCGGCTGAGGCGATGCTGCGCCAGCACCAGTTGTTCCTCCCAGGACGGCGTTGCCGCCTTCATCGACTCCCGCAGCGCCAGCGCCTCGACCCAGCAGCGCGTCTTGGTCAGTTCGGCGAGCTCGGCGCGACTGATGTCCTTGACGTAGAAGCCGCGCTGCTCGCGCACCTCGACCAGCCCGTCGGCGGTGAGGCGGTTGAGCGCCTCGCGCAGCGGCGTCTGCCCGGTCTGATAGGTCTCGGTCAGGAAGCGCATCTGTAGCTTGCGCGACGGTGCCAGCCGCCCGGACAGCAGGTCCTCGCGCAGCCGGTCATACACATGGCTTGCCTGGGTCGACGGGCCCTGCCCGTCGGCCTCGATCACCGCGTCCAATTTCGATCTCCCTCGGAATCGCCGCTCATGTATAGAGCTTGGTCTCGAAACATAAAATTTATAAATTATGATTGATTTCAATTTTTTATGTAATAAAAGAGCTCAGCCGCCTCGCCGGCCGAAAGCAAAAAGCATCGCGCGCTCCTGCCAGGGATCGCGCCGGAGGACTCGTCCATGACCCGATTTCCGGTCACGGCTCTGCGCAGCGTCGACCTCGGCACGTCCGATCTCGGCCGGTCCGAGGCGTTCTATCGCGAAGTCTGGGGGCTGGAGCGGGTCGCGACGGCCGATGGCGTCGTCTATCTGCGCGCGACCGGGAGCGACCATCACGTCGTCGCGCTGCACCGGAGCGACCGCACCGAGCTGAAGGCGGTGACGTTCCGTGTCGCCGACGCCAGCGATTTCGACGCCGTCGCGCGCAACGCGCTTGATCAGGGCGCGACCTTGATCGCAGCCGCCGCACCGAACGCCGCGCCCGATGGCGGCGTGATCCTGAGCCTGCGCAGCCCCGAGGGCTGCGTGCTGCGCTTCGTGCATGGCGACATCAGGCACGAGGCCAGGCCAACGCTGCCGGAGCTGCCGGAGCGCCTCGCCCACGTCAATCTCAACAGCAAAGATGTCGACCGCACCGCCGCGTTCTACGAGAAGGCGCTCGGCTTCCAGCTGACGGATCGCTCGGCGGCGATGGCCTTCGTCCGCTGCAATTCCGACCACCATGCCGTCGTCATCGCGAACGCCAAGGTCGACGGCCTCAACCACGTCGCCTTCCTGATGCCGACCTGGGAGGGCGTGATGCGCGGCGCCGGCCGCATGATCGATGCCGGCTATCCGATCGCCTGGGGCGTCGGCCGCCACGGGCCCGGCGACAACGTGTTCGCCTACTTCATCGATCCCGTCGGTACCGTCATCGAATACACCGCCGAGGTGCTGCAGGTCGACGACGACTATGTCGTGCACGGCCCGGAGCATTGGGTCTGGCCGCCCGGCCGCACCGATCAATGGGGCATCGCGCCGCCCAAGGCCGATCACGTCAAGGCCGCGCAGCTCGCGGTCGGCTTCGCCGCCTGATCCCAGTCCCAGCTACGAGCTTCCAGCGTCATGTCAGCAGAACATCATCAGGTCGTCATCATCGGCTTCGGTCCGACCGGCGCCGTCGCAGCCAGCCTGCTCGGCCGCGCGGGCATCTCCACGCTCGCGATCGACCGCGCCCGCGAGATCTACGACAAGCCGCGTGCGATCGCCCTCGACCACGAGATCATGCGGCTGTTCGACAATCTCGGCATCGCCGGTGAGGTCAGCCGCTACGTCGCGCCGTTCCCCGCCTCGGAGCATTTCGGCGCGCAGGGGCAGCTGATCCGCCGTATCGACATGGTCGGCGAGCCCTACCCGCTCGGCTACACGCCGAGCATGGTGTTCACCCAGCCGCCGGTCGAGCAGGTGATGCGCGAGCGCGTCGCCGCCTGTCCCTCGGTGACGGTCGAACTCGGCACCACGCTGATCGACGTCCGGCAGGATGCGAACGCGGCAACCGTCGTGCTGCAGCGAGAGGATGGCTCGACGCGCGAGGTCAGCGCCGACTACGTCATCGCCTGCGACGGTGCCTCCAGCACCGTTCGCCAGACACTCGGCATCCGCTTCGACGATCTCGACTTCGACGAGCCGTGGCTGGTGGTGGACCTGCGCGTCAACGTGACAGGCGCCGGCAAGCTGCCAAAGACGGCCGCTCAGTTCTGCAATCCGGCGCGGCCGACGACCTACATCATCGGGCCCGGCAATCACCGCCGCTTCGAGATCATGCTCCGCCCCGGCGAGGACCGCCATGCAATGGAGCAGCCGGATCAGGTCTGGCGCCTGTTGTCGCCCTGGCTCTCTCCCGAGGATGGCGAGCTGTGGCGCGCGGCGAGCTATCGCTTCCACGCGCTGGTCGCGAGCCGCTGGCGGCAGGGCCGCGTGCTGCTCGCCGGCGACGCCGCGCATCAGCAGCCGCCCTTCATCGGCCAGGGCATGTGCCAGGGCCTGCGCGATGCAGCGAACCTCAGCTGGAAGCTGATCCGCGTGCTGCGCGGCAAGTCGCGGGACACGCTGCTCGACAGCTACGAGGCCGAACGCAGCACCCATGTGCGCGAGCTCACCACGCGCATCAAGGCGATCGGCCGCGTCATCTGCGAGCAGGATCCGGTCGCCGCGGCAGCGCGCGACGAACGCATTCTCGCCGAAGGCGGCGGCGCGCCACGCACCATCACCCGGCAGGAGATCGTGCCGCCGCTCACGACGGGGTTGCTGGCCTCGAAGCCGAACGCCGCCAACGGCACGCTGTTTCCGCAGCCCTGGATTGTCGGCGACGGCGGCCGCGCACTGCTCGACACGGTCGCTGGCAGCGGCTGGCGCCTCGTGCTCGACGGCCGCGCGCTGAACGCTCCGGCCCTGCCGTCCGACATCAGGGCGATCGCCATCGGCGGCGGCGGCCTGCGGGAGGAAAGCGGCGTGGTCGAACGCTGGTTCGAGCGCCACGGCTGCCACGCCGCGCTGGTGCGGCCCGACCACTACGTCTACGGCGTCGCCAAGGACGCTCCGGAACTTGCCGCGCTACTGAGCGAGCTGAACGACCGACTGAACTAATCAAAACAACAACATCACACGGGGAAGCGCCATGACGACACCAACGGGAGCCACGACCGGATCGGCAGGAGGACGCGCCATCGCCGTCCTCATCATGCTGTTCCTGTTCCAGACCTTGAATTTCTTCGACAAGCTGGTGTTCGGCCTGTCGGCCGTGCCGATGATGAAGGAGCTGGGCCTGAGCCCGAAGGATTTCGGCCTGATCGGCAGCAGCTTCTTCCTGCTGTTCTCGCTGTCGGGCATGGCGGTCGGCATGTTCGTGGTCGGGCGCTTCCCGGTGAAATGGCTGCTGCTGATCATGGCCGGCATCTGGTCGGCGACGCAGCTTCCGATCTTCTTCTCCAGCTCGATCGCCGTGCTGGTGATCTGCCGCATCATCCTCGGCGCCGGCGAAGGCCCGGGCCTGCCGACCGCGCTGCATGCCTGCTACAACTGGTTTCCAGCGGATAAGCGCAGCGTGCCGAGCGCGGTGGTGCTGCAGGGCATCAGCGTCGGTCTGTTGGCGGGCGGTCCGATCCTGACCTATGTCATCGTCAACTATGGCTGGCGCACCGGCTTCCTGTTCTGCGGCCTGCTCGGGCTCGCCTGGATGGTCGGCTGGTTCTTCGTCGGCGGCGAGGGCCCCTACTCGGCCCACGCGCCGGAGGCTGCGACTGCAAAGGACAAGGCGCTGCCCGCGCGCGTGCTGTGGGGCGATGCGACGGTGATCGGCGTCATCATCATGTCGACCGCGTCGTACTGGATCGTCGGCATGTCCGCGACCTGGCTGCCGCCATATCTGCAGCTCGGGCTCGGCTACAAGCAGGTCGATGTCGGCTGGATCATTTCGGGCATCTATCTGTTCCAGTCGCCCCTGCTGCTCGGCGGCTCCTGGCTCACGCAATATTTGCAGCGGCGCGGCTTCAGCCTGCGCGCCTGCCTCGGCCATGCCTCGGGCCTTGCGCTGCTCGCCGCCGGCTGCGCGCTGCTGCTCAGCATCGTCACGTCGGGTCCGCTGCAGCTCGCCTGCGTTGCGATTGCCTTCGCCGCCCCCAGCCTCACCACGATCTTCGGCCCGGTCGCGCTCGGCGCCATCGCGCCGGCCGTGCAGCGCGGCCGCCTGATCGTCGTGATCTATTCCGGCAACGCCGCCTCCGCACTGATCTCGAATGCGCTCACCGGCTGGATCGTCGGTGAGGCCGGCCCCAACGCGCCGCTCGGCTACGCCCATGCCATGACCTTCACCGCCGGCGTGCTCATCGTCGGCGCCATCTCCGCCTTCGCCCTGATCTTCCCGGAGCGCACCATCGCGCGCTTCGCGCGGACGGCGCAGGAACCAGCCTCCCCCTCCGCCATCGCGGCGGTCTCGACCTGACCAGAGGACATCCCATGAAATTCGCAAGCTTCACCATCAACAACACGCCGTCCTGGGGACTGGTGGAAGGCGATGAGATCGCCGATCTCGGCGTCCTCTTGCGCGATCGCTTTCCCGACTTGAAATCGGCCATCGCCGCCGATGCGCTGAAGGAGGTCGCTGCGGCGGCCTCCGGCGCCAGCCGGCATCCGCTCTCGGCCATCACCTTCCTGCCGGTGATCCCGAACCCCGACAAGATCCTGTGCATCGGCCTGAACTACGAGACCCACCGCAAGGAGACCGGCCGCTCCGAGGTCGAGAACCCCACCGTGTTCGGCCGCTTCGCCAACAGCCAGACCGGGCATCTGTCGAACATCATCCGGCCGCGCGTCTCGACCGATCTCGATTTCGAGGGCGAGCTCGCCGTGATCATCGGCAAGCCCGGCCGCTACATCCCGCGCGCCGAGGCGTTCCAGCACATCATAGGCTATGCCTGCTACAACGAGGGCAGCGTGCGCGACTTCCAGCGCCACACGCATCAGTTCACGCCGGGCAAGAATTTCCCCGACACCGGCGCGTTCGGCCCGTGGCTCGTCACAGCAGATGAAATCGACGATCTCGGCCCGCTCAGGCTGCAGACGCGGCTCAACGGCGAGGTGGTGCAGGAGGCGACGATCAGCCAGATGATCTTCGATATCCCGCGCCAAATCGAATATTGCTCGTCCTTCACCCGGCTCGAGCCCGGCGACGTCATCGCCACCGGCACCCCCGGCGGCGTCGGCTCCCGCCGCACGCCCCCGCTGTGGATGAAGCCGGGCGATGTGGTGGAGGTCGAGATCGACAAGATCGGGCTGCTGCGGAACGGGATCGCGGACGAAGCGGTGTGAGCTCGCCTTGTAGGGTGGGCAAAGCAGCCGCCGAAGGCGGCAGCGTGTCTACCGTGCATCGGCGAACTCATCAGCAAACGGTGTGCACGGCGCCTTTGTCGCCGGCGTTGGTGGAGAGCGCACGGCAGCGCCTTTGCCCACCCTACCATCGAACGCTCTCCTCCGTCATTCCGGGGCGCGCGTAGCGCGAGCCCGGAATCCATCACCACGACTATCAATGGCGTACCGACATTCCGACCACTGCCGCTCTCGCCCAACATAACGGCCTGTGGGTATGGATTCCGGGCTCATTCGCGCTGCCTCAAAATGGCTTCGCCATTTTGCGCGCGAATGCCCCGGAATGACGGGAAGCGGGAGCGAGAGTCAGGAGGCCATCGTCATTCCGGGGCAGCCCGCCAGGGCTGAACCCGGAACCTCGAGATTCTCAGGTGCGCAACTGCGCAACGTAGTTCGATGCTTGCGCATCGCCCCGGAATGACAGCCGAGATCCCAATTCCCTCTCAATGCGCCATCGCCGGGCCGCCGCCGAGCTTCACCTTGCGCAAGGTCAGCGCCAGCGGAATCGCCGAAAGTGAGATCAGCATCAGCGCCCAATACACATCCACATAGGCCAGCAGCGAGGACTGCATCTGCACGGTCTGGCCGATCCAGGCCAGCGCCTGCTGCTTCGCCAGCACCATCGAGCTGCCATGGGCGGCGAAGTAGTTGGTCACCTGGTTCAGCGTGTCCTGATAGGCCGGGTTCGACGGGATCGTGCCCTCGACGAGACGGTTTTGGTGGAACTGGCCGCGATGCGCGAGGATATTGGCGGCGAGAGACACGCCGATCGAGCCGCCGGTGTTACGCGCGGCGTTGATCAGCGCCGAGGCCTGGTCGGTTCGTTCAGGGGGAATGCCGTTGTAGGACGCGGTCGTGATCGACAGGAAGATCAGCGGCAGGCCGATGCCGATCAGCATGCGGGACTCCGCGAAGAACCAGAAGTCGACATTGGCGTAGACCCGCGTCAGGTCATACATCGCGAACGCCACGACGGCGGCGCCGGTCATGATCATGTATTTCGGCTGTACCTTGCCGGAAAGCCGCCCGACCGCGAACATCATGGCCATGGTGACCAGGCCGCCGGGCGACAGCACGAGGCCGGCCCAGGTGGCGGTATAGCCGAAATCCTGCTGCACCATCTGCGGCAGCATCTGCGTGGTGCCGAGCAGGATGGCGCCGGTCGCGAGCATCACCAGGAAGCAGGCGCCGAACTGGCGCGAGGCCAGCATGCGCACGTCGACCGTCGGGTTCTTCTGGTTCATCTCCCACGGGATCATGGCGATGAAGGCGGTGACGCAGACCGCGGCAGTGATCACGATGAAGCGCGAGTCGAACCAGTCGTCCTCCAGGCCGCGATCGAGCATCAGTTCGAGCGCGCCAAGGAAGGTCGCGACCAGGATGAAGCCGACGACGTCGAAGCCATGCGCCTGCTTGCGCCGCTCCTCGGTGACCTCCTGCGGCTCCTTGAGGATCAGCCCGATCAGCACCATCGCGGCGACGCCGACGGGACCGTTGATCAGGAAGCACCAGTGCCAGGAGGCATTGTCCGAGAGATAGCCGCCGAGCGTCGGACCGACCACAGGCGCGACGACAACGGCGACGCCGAACAGCGCGAACGCCTGGCCACGCTTCTCAGGCGGAAAGGAATCGGCGAGGATCGATTGCGCCACCGGCACCATGCCGCCGCCGCCGAGCCCCTGCAGGATCCGGAACAGCAAGAGCACCTCGAGGTTCCAGGCGAAGCCGCACAGCACCGAGCTCAGGGTGAACAGGCCGAGGCACATGATGAAGAAGGTCTTGCGGCCCAGGCGCTTGGCGAGATAGCTCGACGCGGTCAGGATGATCGCGTTGGAGACGAGATAGGTCGTCACTACCCAGGAGGATTCGTCCTGGCTGACGCCCATGCCGCCCGCGATATAGGGCAGCGCGACGTTGGCGATGGTGGTGTCGAGCACCTCCATGAAGGTCGCGAGCGCAACCAGCACCGCGATGATCCACGGACTGCCGGCGCGCGGCGCGGAGGGAGCAGCAGCCTCACTCATGGCGAACCTCTTACAGCACGGCCTTCAGCCGCTCATAGAGCGAGGGCTTGGGATCGACCCGCACGGTCGGCACCACCGACATGCCTGGGCCGAGCGCGACATCGGTCGGCGGATCGTCCATGTCGATCTTCACCGGCACGCGCTGCACGATCTTGACGTAGTTGCCAGTCGCGTTCTGCGGCGGCAGCAGCGAGAACGCCGGGCCCGAACCGGACTGCACGCTGGCGACATGGCCGCGGATCTCGCGCTCCGGATAGGCGTCGATCTCGAGGGTCACCGGCTGGCCGGGACGCATCTGGTCGAGCTGAGTCTCTTTGAAATTGGCGGTGACCCAGACCTCGTCGGGCACGAACATCGACAGCGCCGTGCCTTGGGCGGCGAACTGGCCGTCGGCGGCGCTGAGGTTGACGACACGGCCCGGCTGCGCCGCGGTCACCGTGGTGTAGGACAGATTGAGCTGCGCCTGGTCGCGCTGCGCCTGCGCCTGGGCGAGATTGGCATCGGCGCTCTCGCGCTGCGCCTTCAGCGACTCGAGCTGCCGCTGCGCGACCTGCAGGTTGGCCTGCGCCGAGGTCAGTCCGGCCTTCGCCTGCTGAAGCTGCGAGGTATATTGCTGCTCGCTCTGCACGGTGCCGGAGCCGGTGCGGGCGAGCTGCTGGTAGCGGTCAGCCTGCTGCTGGGCGAAGGTCAGCCCGGCCTGCGACTGCTCGACCTGGGCCTGGCCCGCGGTGATCTGCGCCTGCTGAACCGCGATCTGCGCGTCGATGTTGTGGATCGCGGCCTCCGCCGATCGCACCTGCGCCTCGGCCTGCGCCAGCGCCGTCCTGTAGTCGCGGTCATCGATGCGGGCGATCACATCGCCGTCCTTGACGTGCTGGTTGTCGGTGACCGGAACCGCAGTGATGTAGCCTGAGACCTTCGGCGCGATCGAGAACTGGCGGGCCGCGATGAAGGCGTCGTCGGTGCTCTCGAAATGGCCCGTCGCGTCGTAATAGACGTAGCCTCCGGTCGCGGCGGCCAGCAGCAGAACGAGCCCCAGCGCCGCCCCCACCGGATGCCGCCGCAGCACGCCACGGCGCGGCTTGTCGGCCTGCTCGCTCTGCCCCTCCGGGGCGGGAGCAGTCTCATCCGGCTGATGCGTTTCCCGATCGGCCTCGCGGCGGAGCTCCTTGACGGCATCGCCGCGCCATTGCTTCAACGCGCGCTCGCGCGCCGGGATGGCCGGATCGGAAGGCTTGGAGGGCGGCGTGGACTCGGTGGTGGACGACTGGACGGCCATTGCGGCGCTCCGAAAAGAACGAAACTGTTCCGTTCTAAAATAGAGAACGGATCTCAACAGGCAAGCCCGGAGCCCCGCTTCTGGATCGATAACTTTTCGTGAGCAGACCCTAAAATTTCCGTCATCCAATCATAGGCACGATCGGATCGGCTGGCCGCGATGACGAGCTGGAGTTCAGCGCGCCGGCGGCGGACCAGCCATGCGCGCGACGAGCGTCAGCGCAGCGACAACAGGCGGGATCACGAAGCACCAGCTGCCGAGCCTGACAAACAGCAGCGCGGCCGCGCCGCAGCCGAGCGCGAAAGCCGCGACATTGACCGCCATCTGCACCAGCCGCGCGGGCGGCGGCGCCTGGCCCTTGTCGCCGACATAGATCTTGTCGGCGATGTCGATCATCACCTGCGTGGTGGTGCCGGTCATCAGGGTGGAGGGCGGCGAGGTCGGCAGATGGATCCGGTGCACGGCGTTCTGGATCGCCATCGCCGCCACCAGCACCATGCCGGTGAGGATCGCCTCGTGGCTGTCGCCGTTGTGGAACGGGCCGAAATGGATGGCGAGCGCGGCCCCGAGCACGAGTAACACAAGCTTGACGGCGATCAGGATCTCGAAGGCGCGCGACCATCGGCGCGACAGCAGCGTGCCCGTGAGCCGCGTCGCGATCACGACGACGCAGAACACCGGCAGCGCCAGCAGCTTTGCGATCGCGCCCGACGTGCCCAGCGCCAGCGCCGCGCCGAAGGTGACGAAGTTGCCGGTGACATGCGCCGTGAACAGGCCCTGCAGCGCCAGGAAGCCGGCGGTGTCGACATAGCCGGCATTGACGCTGAGCAGCAGCGGGACGATGCGCGAGTCGGTGGTTGCCATGGTGTTTCTGCCTTCCTTCGTCAGAGCGCGTATTTCAGCTCGACGCCGATGTAGTCGGAATCGTGGCCGCCGGCGCGGCGGAGCGTATCGCCGATGTCGTAGTGCACGGCTTCGATCGCGCCGGTGAGGTTGGCATTGAAGCGGTAGTCGGCGCGCAGCTGCGCATAGGCGCCGGACCACAGACTGCCCTGCCCGGCGGTGCCGGTGACCGCGACATTGGGCTGGACGTAGATCGCGTCCGCCGCCGTCGCGCGCCATTGCAGGCCCACCGCGGCCATGAACGACAGCGCGGCGGTGGGCTTCACCGTCAGCGACGGCTTGAGGTGGATCAGGTTGGTGTAGCCGGTGAAACCGGCGAGCGAGAAATAGTAGCCGTTCGGGAACAGCGGATTGAAGGTCTCGATCCTGTCGTCGCCGCGACGGCGGTCGCCGGAGGCGCCGTCGAGCTGCAGGCCGATGCGCGGCTGCCAGGCGACATCGGCGAAGGTGTAGCCGGCGCGCGCGCCGGCGCCCCAGGCGCGGATCTGCTTGGCGCCGACCGAGCCCGCCTGCCCCATGGCTTCGAGATCCCAGTCGAAGCCGGCGAGCTTGCCGGCGAAGCGGAGGTCCAGCACGTGGCGCTGCTCGAGGCCCGCGGCGTCGAGGAAGCGGGCATTATCGCGCTGGTAGTAGGAGTAGTACGCCGACAGCTCGTTGGTGCCGAGCACCTGGCGTTCGACGCGAAAGGTATGGAACAGGAACTTGCCGTTGGACGTATCGTCGAACGGCCGCACCAGATTGTACTGCACCGGCTGGCTGACGAAGCCGATGAAGCGCCAGGGACCGCTCTCCCAGTCGCCCCACAGCGCATCGAAGGACTGGCGCACGTTCGGCCCGTCGCGCGAGGAGACGAAGCGCTGCAGGTCGAAGTCGAAATCCTGCCGGCCGACACGGGCCTTGAACGTGCCCTGCTCCGTCGTGTTGACGTAGGCGAGGAAAGCCAGCCGGAGGTCGAGCGGGTTCTGGTCGACCGAGGTGATGTTCGCCTTGCCGAAGGCTCTCGCGTCCTCAAGCTGGACGAAGGCCTGCCAGTGCTCGTCGAAATGCGCGTCGGCATGGATCTGCAGCCGTTGCAGGACGTGGGAATCGGGCTTGGCGCCGCCGATGCCGAAGCTCGCCGCGTCCAGGCTCTCGAACCGCTCGCGCAGGGTCATGCCGAACGAGACGTAGCTCTGCGGCACGCCGGCCTGCAGCGGAATGTACTTGATCGGATCGAACGGCTGCGTGCGCAGCGCCGGATTGGCAAGAACGGACCAATCCTCCTGCCAGCGGTTGGTGCGGATGGCGGGACGGGCGTCATCGGCGACGGCCACGACGCACGACGCTGCGATCATCGCAACAGCGGCCGCCGTCCTCGTCAGTGCCTGACCCATCCCCACGCGTGTCCCCGTCGGGTTACTTTACCAGCGCGTGGATCTCCGCGACATAGCCGCCGGGAAACTGCACCAGCGCCTGCTCGCGTTTGTCGGCGGTGAAGGGCTCGACCAGCACGGTCGCGCCCGACGCCTTGGCCTTGTCGAGCGTGGCCTTGAGATCGGCGACCTCATAGCCGGTCATCTCGCGGCCGAACGGATATGGCAGATGGCCGTCGGTGACGAGTACGGTCATGCGGCCGAACACCGACTCGATGCGGATGCGCCGGTAACGATCGTTGGGACGGCCGATCTCGACGCCGGGCGCCTTGGCCTCGTCGGAAACGACCTTGCCTTTCGCAAAGCGCAGGAAGGCGCGCGTGAAGGCTTCGGCGCGATCAGCCGAGACATAGACGCGGTTCTCCGGAACCGTCTCGAACGCCGCATAGGACGGCTTGGTCGTGTGCCAGTAGAGCTGCATGTTGACGCCGCCCGGCCACTGGATCACGGCATCGCGGCCGATCGGATCGGGAAACGGCGAGACCACGACGTCGGCGCCGGCGGCCTTGGCCGCCTTGATGGCGGCGTCCATGTCGGTGACGAGATAGCCGGTGCGCTCGGCGCCGAACGGATATGGGATCGGAGTCTTGAAGCCGAACAGCGACACCGTGCCGACCGGCGTCTGCAACAGCTGCGAGGTCGTGCTGCTCGGCGTCGGCGTCACCGTCGCGACGACCTGCTTGGTGCTCTGGCCGCCGAAGGTGGCCAGGAAGCTGGTGACGAACTTTTCGACATCGTCGGGCGCGACATAGACATGCGTCGTGTCGTATTGCGCGCCGACGCCGATGAGGGGCGCAGCGTCCTTGGCGAGCGCGGGAGCGGCGAGCAGCGTGGTGGCGACGAATGCGCCGAGCAGATGACGGGAGCGGAGCATGACAACCTCAGACAAATAGAAACCGGATCAGGCGCGGCGGGCACGCCAGGACATGATGGACACGAGCACCAGGCCTGCGATCAGGCCGAGATGCTCGAAGAAGGAATTGAGCGCCATGAAGCGGTCATGGCCCTCCATGTGCCAGAAGTCGTTGGCGGTGAGCATCGCGACGAAGGTGAGCACGCCGAGCGCTCCGGCACCGAGCCAGACGAACCGGTTGACCACGACGAGCAGCGAGCCGATCAGCTCGACGGCGATCGCGGCGACCGCCCACAGCGCCGCCGGCCGCAGGCCGAAATGGGCCTGCTCGGCGATGGCACCGGGGAAGTCCATCAGCTTCTGGACGCCACCGATCAGATAGGCCGAGACCAGCGCGAGCCGGGCCGCCGGCCACAGCCACGGCCAATCGAGCATCCCGGCGATCGGCCGCGGCGTATCAGACATTGCGGCCATTACACCGCCCAGCAGGCGCAGCCGAGCGCGCCCCAGAAGCTCTTGAGATCAGCGACCGGCAATCGGCTCGACCATGAGCGTGCATGGTCGTGGCCGTGCAGGCCGCAGCTATTGGCGCAGCCGCACATCTGCATCGCCTGGGCGCGCACCGCGCCGGTGTCGTCCTTCGCGAGCCACGCGCCGTAGCCGCCGAAGCGGCGCACCGGCGACCAATCCGGCATCGCAGGCGGCGGCACCGCGTCGTCGAGCGTCTTGAAGTCCGATGCCGCGTAGACCACACGGCCGCCGACCATGGTGAGGTCGCTGGTGATGTCGGCGATCTCGGCCTCGGCGCAGGCGAAGAAGTCCCGATCCGGCACGATCAGATCGGCGAACTGACCGACCTCGATGCGGCCCTTCTTGCCCTCTTCATTGGAGAACCAGGTGACGTTCTCGGTCCACATCCGCAGCGCCGTCTCGCGATCGAGACAGTTGCGTTGCGGATACAGCCGCAGGCCGCCGACCGTGCGCCCCGTCACGAGCCACGACAGCGAGACCCAGGGATTGTAGGACGCAACCCGCGTCGCGTCGGTGCCGGCGGAGACCTTGACGCCCTTGTCCAAAATCTTCTTCACCGGAGGCGTCGCCTCCGCCGCGCCATGGCCGTAGCGCTCGACGAAGTACTCGCCCTGATAGGCCATGCGGTGCTGCACGGCGATGCCGCCGCCCAGCGCGGCGATGCGGTCGATCGACTGGTCGGAGATGGTCTCGGCGTGGTCGAAGAACCAGTTGATGCCGTCGAGCGGCGTGTCCTGGTTGACCGTTTCGAACACGTCGAGCGCGCGCGAGATGGTCTCGTCATAGGTCGCGTGCAGCCGCCACGGCCACTTGTTCTGCACGAGAATGCGCACGACCTCCTCGAGCTCGCCTTCCATCTCGGCCGGCATGTCCGGCCGCGGCACGCGGAAATCCTCGAAGTCGGCGGCCGAAAAGACCAGCATCTCGCCCGCGCCGTTGTGGCGGAAATAGTCGTTGCCCTGCTTGTAGGACGAGCTTTGCGTCCAGCGCAGGAAGTCGTCCTTCTCGCCCTTCGGCTTCTGCGTGAACAAATTGTAGGCGAGCCGGATCGTGAGCTGGCCGTCATCGGACAGCTTCTGGATCACGGCATAGTCGTCGGGATAGTTCTGGAAGCCACCGCCGGCGTCGATCGCGCCGGTCACGCCGAGCCGGTTCAGCTCGCGCATGAAGTGGCGCGTGGAGTTGAGCTGGTAGTCGAACGGCAGCTTCGGTCCCTTGGCCAGCGTCGCGTAGAGGATGGCCGCGTTCGGCTTGGCCAGCAGCAGCCCCGTGGGATTGCCTTGCGCGTCGCGCACGATCTCGCCGCCCGGCGGCTGCGGCGTGTCCTTGTCATAGCCGACGGCGCGCAGCGCGGCGCCGTTCAGGATCGCACGATCATACAGATGCAGCAGGAACACCGGCGTATCCGGCGCGACCGCATTGAGCTCGTCGATCGTCGGCAGGCGCTTCTCGACGAACTGATGCTCGGTAAAGCCGCCGACAACGCGCACCCATTGCGGCGGCGGCGTGATCGCGACCTGCGCCTTCAGCATCGCCATGGCGTCAGCGAGCGAGCGCACGCCGTCCCAGCGCAGCTCCATGTTGAAGTTGAGCCCGCCGCGGATGATGTGGAGGTGATTGTCGATCAGGCCCGGCAGCACGCGGCGGCCCTTGAGATCGATCAGCTTCGTCGCGGGGCCGGCGAGCTTCATGACGTCCTGCTCGTGGCCGACCGCCGTGAACACGCCGTCCTTGATCGCGACCGCATTGGCCTGCGGGTTGGAGCGGTCGAGCGTCGTGAACAGGCCGCGATGCAGGATGAGATCGGGATGGTCGCTCATGAGGCCTTCTCGTCTGGCGCAGGAGTGGTCGTGGTCTCCGCCCGGCCGTGATGGCCGGGCAGCAGGCCGAAGATGTGCGTGGCGCAGGCCGCCTTCTGCCAGGCCGCAGCAATGCTGCTGCCATCGAGGAGCTGCCGGCCCACGGGGATCACCTGCTCTCCGACGAGGATGCCGAGCAGGCCGACCAGCGCCACCAGAGGCGGCGCCGGCGAGCGGACCTGAAGCAGGCTGTAGATCACGCCGACCAGCAGCCCTGCCCCGAGCGAGAACAGATAGATCTTCATGGGATGCCTCAGCGCTACTTCGCGCCGCCTTCGGAGGCGTGCTCGCCAAGCGCCCATTTCGAGAAGCGGATCTGGATGCCGTAGGGCGAATGCGCCTTCAGGATTTCCATCATGCCGTCATAGGTCTCGGCGCGCGCCCAATCCTGCTGCAGCTCGAACGCGAACTGGCACGAGGTGATCGGCACCGCGCCGGCCTGCACCGCGCGATCCATCGCCCTGTTATGCGCCTCAAGAGAGAGATCGCCGCAGGCATCGGCCGGGATGTAGATCTCGTAGCCCTCGCGCAGCATGTCCAAGGTCGGGAACAGTACGCAGGCCTCGGTCCAGAGTCCCGCAATGATGAACTTCTTGCGGCCGGTCGCTGCGACCTGCTTGCGGAAGCCGGCGTCGAGCCAGGAGTTCATCGCCGTGCGGTCGACGATATCGTGCTCGGGAAACAGATCGGCGATCTCCGGCATGAACGGGCCGGAGAACGAATCCTTGGCGACCGTGGTGATCACCGTCGGCAGCTTGAACAGCTTGGCCGCCTTGGCGACGATCTGGATGTTGTTGAACACGCCGAGACGGTCGTGCGACTGCACGCCCTGATACATCGCCGGCTGATAGTCGATGAGGGCGACGGCGCAGTTCTGCGGCGTGAGCATTTCGAGCTTGGACATGAAGATCTCCGTGACAGACGTGTGATGCAGCGGGCGTCAGCCCTTGATGAAGGCCAAAAGGTCGGCGTTGATGGTCGCGGCTTCGGTGGTCGGCATGCCGTGCGGAAAACCCTTGTAGGTCTTCAGCGTGCCGTTCTTGAGCAGCTTGGCCGAGAGCGGCGCGGAGTCGGCATAGGGCACGATCTGGTCGTCCTCGCTGTGCATCACCAGCACCGGCAGCGTGATCTTCTTGAGATCCTCGGTGAAGTCGGTCTGCGAGAACGCGACGACGCCGTCATAATGCGCCTTGGCGCTGCCCATCATGCCCTGCCGCCACCAGTTCTGGATGACAGCCTCGGACGGCTTCGCGCCCGGTCTGTTGAAGCCGTAGAACGGGCCGGCGGCGACCTCGCGGTAGAACTCCGAACGCCGGGTCGCGGTCTGGGTCTGGAAATCGTCGAACACCGACTTCGGCAAGCCGCCCGGATTGGCCGCGGTCTGCACCATCAACGGCGGCACGGCGGCGATGATCGCGGCCTTGGCCGCGCGGCTCTCGCCGTGACGCGCGAGATAATGCACGACCTCGCCGCCGCCGGTCGAATGGCCAACATGGATGGCGTTCTTGAGGTCGAGATGCGCGGTCAGTTCCGCCAGGTCGTCGGCGTAGTGGTCCATGTCGTGGCCGTCGGAGACCTGGGCCGAGCGGCCGTGGCCGCGGCGATCATGGGCGATGACGCGGAAGCCATGATTGAGGAAGAACATCATCTGCGCGTCCCAATCGTCGGACGACAGCGGCCAGCCATGGCTGAACACGATCGGCTGACCGGTACCCCAGTCTTTGTAGTAAATCTCTGTACCGTCGTTGGTTTTGAGAACGGGCATGGTTTGTCTCCTGCGCCAGCCGCACGATCGCTCCGACGAATTTCGTATCGCGATCGCCAATTCCAGGTGCTATGCAGTCTCATGTGCACCTGCACAATGATCCGAGGACGCCAAAGCACTGGCTCCAGAAGCCATGGGGTAACCGAGGGGATGGCGCAGCTTCGATCCACATCGTCAGCCTGGATGCGTGGCGTCGCCAGCACGTTCAATGAGCAAGGCCTCGATGCGGCCGCGCTGTTCGCCGAGGCCGGCCTGTCGATCGCGGATCTCGAGGATTGCGATCGCCGCTGGCCCACGGAGGCCTTGAGCCGGTTGTGGGTGCTGGCGGCTGAACGCTCGGGCAATCCCGATATCGGCCTCGTCAATGTCGCAGCCCCACGCCCGCACAATTATGGCGTCGCGGGCTATGCGATGATGTCGAGCCCGGACCTGCAGACCGGCCTGACGCGCCTGATCCGCTACATGTGCCTGGTCAGCGATGCCGTCGCGATCACGCTTGAGGACGGCCAGGGCGGCCGCTGGGTGCGCACCGACGTCTATGGCGGCGAATGCCCGATCCCGCGGCAGCGCTACGACTACGGCATCATCAATCTGCTCAATCTGTGCCGCTGGATGCTCGACCGTCCGCTGACGCCGCTCGCGGCACGCTTCACGCATGAAGTGCCGCTGTCGATCGCGGCCTACAACAGGGCGTTCCAGTCACCGCTCGAATTCGATGCCCCGTTCAACGGCTTCCTGGTGTCGGATGAGGATCTCGCCTGCAAGCTGACGACCTCGGCGCCCGAATTGATGCCGATCCACGACCGCATCGCCGACGAGGCGCTGGAGCGGCTGGTCAAGACCGACACCGCGTATCGCGCGCGCGTCGCGATCGCCAGACTGCTTCCGGACGGCAGCCCGTTGCGCTCGGCCATCGCGGCTGCGCTTGGCTTGAGCGATCGGACCTTCCAGCGCAGGCTCGCCGACGAGGGCCTCTCGTTCAGCGATCTCGTCGACGAGACCAGGCGGGAGCTTGCCCAGCGCCATCTCGCCGATCAGCGCCTGTCGCTGACCGACATCGGCTATCTGCTCGGCTATGCCGATCAGAGCACGTTCTTCCGCGCTTCCAACCGCTGGTTTGGTGAATCGCCGGGCGAGTATCGGGCACGCATCAGCAACGGGCATTCGCGCGAGATCGAGGCCGCCCAGCAGAAGTGAGCGGCCGCGCCGCGGCGCTAGAACATGCCGTTGGTGTTGGCCGACTGCTCGGGGATCGGCTGCACCGAATCCCAGTGCTCTTCGATCTTGCCGTCCTTCAGGCGGAAGATATCGACGATCGCATTGCCGCGCGTGCCGGGCTCGCGGACGGCATGCACGCGCAGGATGACGAAATCGCCGTCGACCAGCACCTTGGTGATCTCGCTGCGGGATTGCGGATACTTCGCCTTCAGGAATTCGATGAACTTGCGAAAGCCTTCCGGGCCATCCTCGGCGCTCGGATTGTGCTGGATGTATCTGCCGAGATATTTCGAGGCGGCCGCGAAATCCTTGCGGTTCAGCCCCTGCTCATAGAAGTCGAGCACGATCTGCTTGTTGCGCTCCTCGTCGGCCGAATAGGCGCGCTCCGCCAGCGCGGGCGTCGCAACGATACCGGCAAGCGCAACAGCCAGCGCCGCGACGATTCCTGTCCTCATACAATCATCCCCTGATACCAAGCACCGTCCGTGATGATCGACGGCCCGTCTCCACGTAGCATGATCGATCGCCATCACGCGGATGGACCGCAGATTGCGGTCTCAAAACCGTGTGACCTCAGTAGAACCGGTAGAGATGATGCACCGGCCCGTGGCCATGACCGACCGTGAATCGATCGGCTGCCGCGATCGCGCCGGAGATGAAGGCCTTGGCGTTGCGCACAGCCGTCTCAAGGCTTTCGCCCTTTGCCAATCCGGCGGCGACCGCCGATGACAGCGAGCAGCCGGTGCCGTGCGTGTTCTGCGTGGCGACCCGCGGCGACGGCAGGGCAATGGTCTGCTCGGCCGTGACGAGATAGTCCGTGCTCTCTGCGCCCTGCCCGTGGCCGCCCTTGATCAGCACCGCCGGGCAGCCGAGCGCGAGCAGGCGCCGGCCCTGCGCGGCAATCGCCTCCTCGGAGGTCGCGACCGCCTCGTCGAGGAGCGCCGCCGCTTCCGGCAGGTTGGGCGTGATCAGCGTCGCCTGGGGGATCAGCCGGCGGCGCAGCGCGTCGATGGCGTCCTCCGGCAGCAGCCGGGCGCCTGACGTCGCCACCATCACGGGATCGAGCACCACATGCCTGGGCGTCCAGCGGTCGAGGCTCGCCGCGATCGCCTCGGCGATCGGCGCCTGCGCCACCATGCCGATCTTGACCGCGCAGACCGCGAGATCGTTGAACACGGCGTCGATCTGGGCCGCGACGAAATCGGGCGGCACCAAGTGCACCCCGGTCACGCCGGTCGTGTTCTGGGCGGTCAGCGCCGTGAGCACCGAGGCGCCGTAGACCGACAGCGCGGCAAAGGTCTTCAGGTCGGCCTGGATACCCGCTCCGCCCGAGGAGTCGGAGCCGGCAATGGTGAGTGCGACAGGGGTGCTCATGCTCCTCTCCTAGCGCGGGCCGGTCGCGCCCGGCAAGCAGGCCCGGTCGCCGGAGAAACCGTATCGACTTCGCCGGAAAACGCTATATTGAGGCTTGAAACGCCTTCCGGAGACCGTCTGCAATGGTTCCCTTCTTCGTCCAGATCAAGTGCAAGCTCGGCCAGTCCTACGTCGTGGCCAATGCGCTGGCAGAGGCCGAAATCGCCTCGGAGATCTATTCGACGGCGGGCAATTACGACCTGCTGGTGAAGTTCTATGTCGACAACGCCACCGACATCGGCCACTTCGTGAACGAGAAGGTGCAGGTGCTGCCGGGCATCCAGGACACCCATACCATCATCACGTTCAAGGCCTTTGGCGCCAGCTAACGCCGGCCGTTCGACGCTGACCGCGACAAAGGCGCCCGTCGTCACCGACGGGCGCCGAAGTCCTCAAAATGGGTCAAGCATGGTTTCGTCATGAAAGACGATGGTGGCCGATCCCGGCCTCGCGCCAGATGATCTTGGCGGGGCGGAAAGCCGGGACCCTTCGACCGCGAGGGGCAACGGGGGGACCGTCGAACAGTCCGGCTTTCCTTTTCCGCAACTTGGCGATAGGCGTCCTATAACGGGTGCCCGGCGGACCGGGTCAAGGCGAGCGAGCCGTCCGAGACAAACGATCAAGACATTGAGACGAACGCTCAAGACAGTCTGCGACGTCGTGTGAAGAGTGAGATGACAGCCGTTTCGTCCCTGCTGCCGAGTTACGGCTTCTCAGCCGCGCAGATGGACACCGAGACCAACATTGCAGCCTGGCGCGAGGCCGTCTCGACGTTCTTCGACGTCGACGAGCTCGCCTACGGCGAAGCCGAGCCCTTCAGGGCCGATGTCTTGTCCTACGCGCTGGGCTCCATCCTGCTCGGATCGGCTCGCGCCAGCAGCCAGCGCTTCCGGCGCTCGGCGGAGACGATCGTACGCAGCGGCGTCGATCATGTCATCGTGCAGCTCTACGTCAGAGGCGGCTACACCGGCGTCGCGGGTCAACGCGCCATCAAGGTCGAAGCCGGCGATCTCTGCGTTCTCGATCTCGCCCAGACACTCGAAACGCGTGCGACGCGTTTCGAGAACCTGACCATGGTGGTCCCGCGCCCCATGTTCGACGCCCGTCTGCTGCAGGTCGAGGATCTGCACGGGCTGGTGCTGCCGCGTGACGGCGCCATGGCGCCGCTGCTGGCGCGGCATTTCGGCGCACTGCTCGAATGCGCCCCGCGGATGAGCTTCGACGAGTGCCACGCCGTGGTCGACGGCACGATCGCGCTCATCTCGGCCTGCCTGCGCGGCGAGCTCGAGCGGCGCGATGTCGACCGCAGCGTGACGGCCGACGCCTCGCTGCTGCGCATCCGGCAATACATCGAGTCCCAGCTGGCGAGCCCCGAGCTGAGCGCCGACGCCATCGCGCTGCATTTCGGTCTGTCGCGCGCCTCGCTGTACCGGCTGTTTGCGCCGATCGGTGGCATCGCCGACTATATCCGCAGCCGGCGGCTGCATCGCGCCTTCTTCGATCTCGCCGGCACCGGATCGCGCCAGGTGCGCATCAGCGAGGTGGCGCGGCGCTGGCAGCTCGGCACCGACGCGCATTTCACCCGGCTGTTCAAGACCGCCTATGGCATCACGCCGAGCGCCGCGCGCGAGGCGGCCATTCTGGGCCTGCCACGGCCGCAGGCCGACGCGGAGGCTGAGCCGGCCTCGCCGCTCAGCCGTTGGATGCGAGGGATAGCAGCGCCCCGGACCGGGGAATGAGCGCGACCACGGCCGCCGGGCGCGGATCGCCCTCCTCCGCAGCCACCTCGGTCTCCTGCGCGTCGTCCTGGTCGGTGCCGACGCGCGCGATCTCCAGGTGCTTCTCGAGCTGCTCGACCGGCATCGGCCGGCCCAGCAGATAGCCTTGCGCGAAGTTGACGCCGAGCTCGCGCAACTGCTTCAATTGCTCCTCGGTCTCGACGCCTTCCGCAGTGATCTGGATGCCGAGGCCGCGCGCCAGCGTGACGACCGAGGAGATCACGGCCGCGCTTTCGTCGCGAACGCTGAGATTGGCGACGAACGATTTGTCGATCTTGATCTTGTTGAAGGGGAACGCGGTCAGCGAGCGCAGCGACGAATAGCCGGTGCCGAAATCGTCGAGCGCCAGCGAAATGCCGAGGCTCTTGAGCCGGTCGATGAAGCTCTCGTTTTCAGCGGCGCGCTCCAGCAGCACCGACTCGGTGATCTCGATCTCCAGGCGCTTCGGATCGAGGCCGGAGCGTGCGAGCGCCGACTGGATGACGTCGAACAGTTCCGCCTGCTTGAACTGGACCGGTGACAGATTGACCGCGACCTTGAGATCATCGGGCCAGGCGGTGGCGTCGTCGCAGGCGCGACCGATGATCCACTCGCCGAGCGGCACGATCAGTCCGGTCGATTCCGCCAGCGGAATGAACTTGTCCGGAGGCACCAATCCCTTGACCGGGTGACGCCAGCGCACCAGCGCCTCGACGCCGCGGCGCTCGCGCGTGTCGGCGTCGTAGAACGGCTGGTAGTGCACCTCGAACTGACATTGCGCGATGGCGTCGCGCAGGTCGCCTTCGAGCGTGTTGCGCGCCTCGAGCTCGGCGGACATCGCGTCGTCATAGAGCGTGTAGCAGCTGCGGCCGGCGGACTTCGAGCGGTACAGCGCGAGGTCTGCCTTCTTGAGCAGATGCTCCTGGTCGTGGCCGTGCTCCGGGGCCAGCGAGATGCCGATGCTGGTGCCGATCTCGACGCGCTGTCCGCTGATCTGGAACGGCTCGGCGATCAGCCTGGTGATGCGCTGGGCGAGCTCGGTCGCGGCCAGGCGCTGGTCGCCGGCACCGGCCTGGATCAGCGCGAACTCGTCGCCGCCGAGGCGGGCCAGCACGTCCTTGGAACGAAGCTGCGAGCGCAGCCGCTGTGCCACCTGCACCAGCAGCTCGTCGCCGGCGCCATGGCCGAGCGAGTCGTTGACGTTCTTGAAGCGGTCGAGGTCGAGCAGGAAGACGGTGAAGCGGCCGTTCCTCTCGTCGTTGATGCGCTCCATCTCCTCGAGGAAGAAGGCGCGGTTCGACAGCCCGGTCAGCGCGTCGGTCTGCGCGAGCTCGAGCACGCGGCGGTTGGCGAGCGCGAGCTGCTGCGCGTTCCGGCTCGACAGCGCGAGATAGACCGCGAGGAAGATGGTCGTCGCCAGCCCGGCCGCATACAGCGCAAGCGCCCTGTTGTGGCTCACGACCAGGCCGCCGCCGGCAGGCGCGGCCTGGAACACCCAATCGGCATCGCCGATGCGCAAGGTGGTGGACCAGATGCTCGGATCGGCCGGCCAGCGCTGCGGATCGACGCCGGAGGCATTGATGACGCGCTCGGGCGGCAGCAGGTTGATCTGCAGTGCCGGGCTGTTCGGATTGTTCGCACGCACCGACTGCAGCAGCATCGGCAGATCGAACACGCCGACGATGAAGCCGGAGAGATTGCGGCGGCGGTCGGCCACCGTGGTGCGCGACGTGCCCTTGGCATAGACGGGGATGCCGATCATCACCGCGTTGTTGCGCTCGTTCTGATTGATGAGATTCTGCCGCGTGCGCAGCGCGCCGATCACGTCGTAGTCGCGCGACTGCTCCAGCACGGCGCGATGATCGGGGATGCTCCAATAGTCCAGGCCGTAGACGGGCGAGGTCTTGGCCTCGGTGGAGAAATAGACCGGGAAGTATTCGTCACTTTCCGGCGCGACCGTGCCATCCGGATAGGACTTGATGCGGAAGGCCGGGACGCCGTCGGTGATCGCGGCGGCTTCATATTCGCCGCGCTCCTTGCGCTTGATGCGCGGCAGCCAGGCGAGGCGCAGCATGCCGCGATGGGCTTCGAACAGACGCGCGCTGAAGGTCTGATACTCGCTGCGGGTGATGTCGTCGTTGGCGGATTCGAAGCGGGTGCGCAGCGCGGTCAGCCGGCTGACATATTCGTTGACGCCGTTCTGCACCAGGATCGCCTGGGCTTCGGCGACACCTTCGAAGTCGGTCCGCGCCAGCCGGTTCTCCCAGCGGCCGACGGCCACCGTGCCGACAACTGACAGCACCACGCCGATGCACGCGGCGATGATGGCGGGACGATAGAGCCGGTATTTTGATAACGACGCGCGTAGCCTTTCACGCCCGCTACCGTTGCGAGCATCATCACGTCGTTGCAGCGTCGGTGCGCTGTACTCTTCAACCTGCAATATGGCCCCCGCCTGACGGCTGCCCCTCACTCACACGAGGGACATGACGCTCATGCTCGCTGCCTGAAGTTAAGGACGGTCAAAGATGATCAGTTGCGGAGTACCAGAAACCAGGGCTTGGTTAACGGCTGACTGTCGATGCACGGTCAAAACGCGATCAAGCGCGGATGCATCCTTAGCGAGGTCTTCATTCAAACGCGCTTAGGATGAGGTGTCATGTGGCCACCCGTGCATCGAAGATCGCAATGAACTGGCTTTCAACCTTCAAGACGTCCATCGCTCTCGTGCTGCTCGCCGCCGCGCTGCCCCTGGGGTCTGCGCGCGCCGACGAGCTCGGCGTCACCAATGACTCGATCCTGTTCGGCCAGGTGGCGGCGCTGGAAGGCCCGTCGGCCGCGCTGGGCCAGGCGGCCCGCCAGGGCCTGCTGGCGGCCTTCAGCGAGCTCAATGCCAAGGGCGGCGTCTACGGCCGCAGGCTGAAGCTCGCGAGCCGCAACGACGGCTACGACCCGGACCGGTCGGTGGTGGAGACCATCAAGCTGATCTATGAGGACAAGGTGTTCGCGCTGATCGGCGCCGTGGGCACGCCGACCGCGATGGCGACCGCGCCGATCGCGGCCTCCAACGACGTGCCCTTCATCGGCCCGGTGTCCGGCGCCGAATTCCTGCGCGCGCCGGAATTCCAGAACATCGTCAACATTCGCGCCAGCTACGCGGCGGAGGCCGAGGCCTCGATCAAGCATCTGACCGAGGATCTCCGTCTCACCCGGATCGCGATCTTCTATCAGGACGACGCGTTCGGCCGTGACGTGCTGGCCGGCGTCAAGACCCATCTCGACAAACGCGGTCTCGAACTCGCGGCCGAGGGCACCTTTGAACGCAATACGCGCGCCGTCGGCGCCGCGCTCAAGGTCATCCGGCGCGCCGAGCCGGAGGCGGTGATCCTGGTCGGCACCTACGGCCCCTGCGCCGAGTTCATCAAGATGGCGCATCGCTCGGGCTTCAACCCGACCTTTGCCGCCGTCTCCTTCGTCGGCGGCAATGCGCTCGCCAAGGAGCTCGGCCCTGAAGGGCGCGGCGTTATCGTCTCCGAAGTAGTACCGTTCCCGTGGGACACCGACCGGCGCGTCGTCGCCGACTACCAGGCGGCTATGAAGACGCTCGACCCGAGCCAGACGCCCGATTTCATCGGGCTGGAGGGCTACATCACCGGCCGCCTGGTGGCGCGCGCGCTTGCGATGACCGGGCCGAACCCGACCCGGGCGGAGCTGCTGCGGATCATCAACGATGTCGGCCAGTTCGACATCAGCGGCCTCGTCGTCAGCTTCGGCAACGCCCGCAAGGACAATCCGCCGCAGGTGTCGCTGACCGTGATCCAGGGCGACGGCAGCTTCAAGCCGATCTGAGCCCGCGAACCGTCAGCTCGCAGGCTCAGTTCGCAGGTTCAGTTCGTAGATTTCTTGGGCTTCGGCGGGCCTTCGACCGGCGGCAGCGATTTGAGATAGACCGCCATCGCCTTGCGATCCTCGGGCGTGAGCTGCGAGGTGTTGCGGATCACGCGGGCCATCGATCCGCCGGCGCTGTCGCCATTGGGCAATTGCCCGGTCTCCAGGAAATAGCTGATATCGCTCTCGCTCCAGTCCGACAGGCCCTTCTGGGTGATGTTCGGCACGAAGCCCCGGCCTTCCGGATCGGGGCCGCCGGCGAGTCGCTGCGCCGTCTTGATGCCGCCGAGCGGGTTGCGCGGGCTGTGACACTCGGCGCAATGGCCGAAGGTATTGACCAGGTAGGCGCCGCGATTCCATTCCGCCGAGCGCGAGGCGTCCGCGACAAACGGCTTGTCGTCGAAGAACAGGAGCTTCCACACGCCGACGGTGCGGCGGATGTTGAACGGGAATGGCAGCTCGTGCGGCCGCGAGGCGCCGCTGACCGGCGGCAGCGTCTTCATGTAGGCGAACAGGTCCCTGACGTCGTCGACCTTCGCCGCCGCATAAGAGGTATAGGGGAACGCCGGATAATAGTGGCTGCCGCCCGGCGACACGCCGCGCACGACCGCGTTGACGAAGTCTACCTCGCTCCAGCGCCCGATGCCGTCGTTCGGGTCGGGCGAGATGTTGGGCGCATAGAAGGTGCCGAACGGCGATTCCAGCGGCAGGCCGCCGCCGAGCTTCAAACGGTCGGGCTGGTTGGGCACGGCGTGACAGGACGCGCAGCCGCCGATGTTGAACATCTCCTGGCCGTTGGCCAGATCCGGCGCGCGCGTCGCGGCCGCAAGCGCGATCATCGACGGCCGGGTGAGCCACCAGAATACCGCAAGACCGGCGACGCCGAGCACACACAAGGCAAGCAGGAGGCGTCGGTACATGGTGGCTCCGTCACTGCGGGGAGGATGGCGATCGATCCGGCGGCTTGCGGATACGCCCGCGAGAATAAGACGCCTGTCACGGACAAACAAACGGGGGCGAACGCGTCGCCGCGTCCGCCCCCTCGAACTTGCGTCAGATCAGCTGTTCTTGAGACGGAAGGTCTCGTGGCAGCCGCCGCATTCCTTACCGATCGCCGGCGCGGTCGCCTTGAGGCTGTCGAGATCCTTGATCTTGGCCTTGGCCTCGGTGACGACCTTGGCGAAGCTCTCGATCTTGGCGTCGAAGCCGGCCTTGTCTTCCCAGATCTTCGGCGACGGGGCGTAATCACCCTCGAACTTCGCGCCCTTCAGGCTGGCCGGATACATCGTCGGCAGCTTCTTGGCGGTATCTTCGAGCACGGCCAGAGCGGCATTGACGGCGGCCTGGTCATACGGCTTCTCGCCCTTGACCATCGCGATCAGCACACCGCCGAGGTTCTTGGCGTTCGCCTTCATGATGTCCTGGCTCTGCTTGACCAGGTTGTCCTGTGCCATCACGGCGCCGGCCCCGAGCAGCAACGCTGCTGCTGCCACCACGACAGTCCGCTTCATCAATTCGCTCCTTTGTTGTCACAATCCCGTCCAGCCCACCCGGACGGGTCGCGCCTGTTTGGTCAACCCCTGCCTCGGCGGGTTATTCCGGAATTGAGGCGGATATCGGAGAGGTCCACTGGGAGAGGGTACTCAGAGACTGTGACGGCGATGCTGCTCCCGGATCGCGATCCAGACCCGCTCGGGCGTCGCCGGCATGTCGATATGGTCGATCTTGTACTCGCGCCACAGCGCTTCGACGATCGCGTTGACCACCGCCGGGCACGAGCCGATCGCCCCCGCCTCACCCGCGCCCTTGACGCCCATCGGGTTGGTCTTGCAGGGCACGTTGTGCGTCTCGAAGGTGAAGGTCGGCGCATCAGCCGCGCGCGGCAGCGCGTAGTCCATGTAGCTGCCGGTGACGAGCTGCGCATCCGAGTTGCTGTAGACCACCTGCTCCATCAGCGCCTGCCCGATGCCCTGCACCGCGCCGCCATGCACCTGGCCGGCGAGCAGCAGCGGGTTCAGCGTCACACCGAAATCGTCGACGATGACGTAGTTGACGATTCTGATGATGCCGGTCGCCGGATCCAGTTCGATCTCCGCGACATGGGTGCCGTTTGGATAGGTGCCGTCGGCGCTGGCGAAGGTGGCACTGCCGGCGAGCTTGGCTGGATCGACGCCCGGACGCTTGGCGAGATCGGCGAAGGAGATCGACCGGTCGGTGCCTGCGACGCGGATCACGCCATCGGCAATCTCGAGGTCGCCCAAGCCCGCTTCGAGCGCTTCGGCCGCGATCTGCTTGAGCTTGTCACCAAGCTCATGCGTGGCACGCTGCACGCTGACGCCGCCCGACGGGATGGACGCTGAGCCGCCGGTGCCGAGGCCCGTCGGAACCTGCGCGGTGTCGCCCTGGTGGATGTGGACGCGCTCCGGCGGCAGGCCGAACTGCTCGGCGACGATCTGCGCGTAGGCGGTCTGATGCCCCTGCCCGCTCGACTGCGTGCCGATCAGGATCGTCACGTCGCCGTTCGGGTCGAGCTTCACATGGGCGGTCTCCTCGCCCATCGTGCCGCACACCTCGACATAGCTCGCGAGCCCGATGCCGCGGACAAGACCATTCTTCTTGGCCGCCTTGGCGCGCTTGGAAAAATCCTTCCACTCCGCGATCTCCATCGCGCGCTTGAGATGCGCGTTGAAGTCGCCGGAGTCGTAAACCTTGCCGGTCGCGGTCTTGTAGGGCAGCGCGCGCGGCGGGATGAAGTTCTTGCGCCTGATAGCATCGACCGACATGTCGAGCTTGCGCGCGCAGGCATCGACCAGGCGCTCGACGACATAGGCCGCCTCGGGTCGGCCGGCGCCGCGATAGGCATCGACCGGCACGGTGTGGGTGAAGATCGTGCGCACGCGGCAATGGAAGGCCTGGATGTCGTAGAGGCCCGGCAGCATGCCGGCGCCGCCGTGCGGGATGTAGGGCGCGAAGGTCGAGAGATAGGCGCCCATGTCGCCCATCAGATCGACGTCCATCGCGAGGAACTTGCCGTCCTCGGCCAGCGCCATCTTCGCGGTGGTGACGTTGTCGCGGCCCTGCGCGTCGCCCATGAAATGCTCGGAGCGGTCGGCGGCCCAGCGCACCGACTTGCGCAGCCGCTGCGCGGCGACCGCGACCAGCGCATATTCCCGGTACGGAAACAGCTTTGTGCCGAAGCCGCCGCCGACATCCGGGCAGATCACCCGCATCTTCTCGGTCGGGATCTTCAGCACGTTCTGGCAGAGAATGTCGCGCAGCCGGTGGCTGCCCTGGCTGCCCGCCGTCAAGGTGAGGTGATCGCGCTTGGTGTCGTATTCGCAGACCGCGGCGCGCGTCTCCATGAAGCTCGCGACCACGCGCGGATTGACGATGCGGATCTCGGCCACCGCATGCGCCTTCGCGAACGCCGCCTCGGTCGCCGACTTGTCGCCGATCGAGACGTCGAACAGCACGTTGTTCTTGTGATCGGCCCACACCTGCGGCGCGCCCGGCTTGATCGCGTTGACGACGCCAGTGACCGCTGGAAGCGTCGTCCACTCGACCTTGATCGCCTCGAGCGCGTCGCGCGCGTGATCGAGCGTATCGGCGACGACGAAGGCCACGGCATCACCGACATGACGCACCTCGTCCTTGGCGAGGATCGGATAAGGCGGCGCGGTGAACGGATCGGTCTCGAGGTTGAACAGGCACGGCAGGCCGCCGAGTTCCGCGGTGTCCTCGGCGGTCAGAATCAGCGCCACGCCCGGCAGCAGCCGCGCCGCGGCGACGTCGATCGTGAACTTGGCATGCGCCTGCGGCGAGCGCAGCACCAGCGCATGCAGGGCGGCGGATGGCGCGAGATCGTCGGTATAGCGGCCCTTGCCGCGAATCAGCGCGTCATCCTCTTTGCGGAGAACGCTTTGTCCCATACCGAACTTGATTGGAGCTGCCATCTGGTTTCTCGTCCCGCTTCGTTTTGGCGATGTTGGCGCCATATTGCAGCGGAACGCGAGCCCGCGCAAACGGCATATCGGCCGCAGGGGACCACGAACGGTCAACTCTCGTCGGGTCGACGCCCGGCTCGCACCGGATCACGTGATATTGCATTGCAATGGACGCTCCAGCGCACGGTCCGGCGCCGGAGCCCCTGCCCTATCGGGCCATCAATGATGCGCGTGCTCCGCCTTGGCGCCGTCCTGCTGACCACCGGGCGCCTGGGCGCCGACGCCGAGCACGTCGAGCAGCACCGCCATCTTGCCGGCGCGCTCGAACTGCAAGGTCACAGGAACAGACTTGCCCTCGACCAGCGGCGCCTTCAGGCCGGTGAGCATCAGATGAATGCCGCCTGACGTGAGCGTGACCGTCTGCCCTGCGGGGATCGGCAGGCCGCCCTCGATCGGCCGCATCACCATGACGCCGTCGCGCGTCGACATCTCATGGATCTCGACGCTGTCGGCGATGTCGGCACTGGCCGCGATCAGGCGATCCGGCTCACGGCCCGTATTGGTGAGCGAGAGATAGCCGGCGCCGACCTTGGCGCCCCCTGGCGTGGCGCGGCTCCAGCCGGACGACACGATGATGTCGCCCTTGGCGACACCGCGCGGCGGCGGCTCGGCCGACGTCAGCCGCAACAGTGGCGCGGGATATTTCAGCGCATGCGGATCCTGGCCGGGCGCGGCGAGCTCGACCCATTTCGCCGTGCCCTTCTCGCAGTCCTGGACCGCAGCGATGGGCAGGACATCACCGGGCTTGAACGTGTCGGCCACGAATCCCGTGAAGGTGAACTCGTCGTAGTAGCCGTCCTCCAGCCGGCCGCTCCAGCTGATCTCCTTGACCCCTTCGCTGAGCTGCGCGCCGTGGAAGAAACTGTAGGCTCGCGCGTAAGCGCCCTTCTTGACCTCGATGGTCCAGCCCGGCTTCGGCATCGGCTTGATCGCGATCAGGCCTTCCGGCACCTGCACGGTCAGCCGCACGGTCGCTGCGCCCTCGCAGCCATGCGGCACGGCGAGCACGGCCTTGAACGTCTTGCCGATGCGCGCCTCCGGCTTGTCGAGCACGACATGCGCCTGCGCCGGGACGCTGCCGATCGTAGCGGAGAGAGCGGCGAGGCCGACCAGGATCGATTTCACGAGAGTGGTCCTTTGCGAAGGTGTGGTGTGATCGCGCATGCTGCAGCTCCTCACAATTTGTAGCGGAGGCCGGCATAGACGCCGCGGCCATTGCCGGGGTTGAACAGCGTCGACGTCGGCGTGGCGCGATCGATGATGCTGGTGGTCGCGATATACGCCTTGTTGGCGAGGTTGCGCCCCTCGAGATAGGCGGAGAAATTCTTGCCGTCGTCATAGGTCGCCTTCAGGCCCCACTGCAGATAGGGGTCCGTGGAGAGGGTGTTGGCGCTGTCGACGAAATAGGATTGCGGCACCCACTCGATGTTCGGCCCGAAGGCGAAGCCCGCCGGATGCTTGTACAGCAGCTCCGCGCGCAGGAAGTGCGGCGGCGCGCCCGGCAGGCGGTTGTTGCCCCAGGTCGCGTCGTTGCTGTAGCGGAAGTCGTTATAGGTGTAGGCGAGGTTGAGCCAGACGCGGTCGGGCGCATCGCTCTTTACCGCGAGCCCCTTCAGAAGGCTGAGGCCGAGCCCGGCCTCGATGCCCTGATGCATCGTCTTGTCGGCATTGGTGACGTTGCAATTGCCGAACGACGAATAGAAGCATTGCAGCTCGTTCTGGATATCGGCGTGGTAGAGCGCAAAATCCCAGGTGACGTCGGGCCGCCGGCCGCGCGTGCCGATCTCATAGGTCGTCGCGGTCTGCGCCTTGATGTCGTAGAAGCGCACCAGCGCGCCCCTGCCCTCGCCGAAGCTCGGCGCCTCGCCGCTGCGCGAGATGTTGGCGAACACCTGCCAATTCGGATCGATGTCCCAGAGCACGCCGATCTTGGGGCTGGCGAGGTCATAGCTGGCGCGGCCCGCGGCGTCGCCGTTGAGCGTGAAATTGACCTGCTGGCTGCGGACGGCATGCAGGAACTGCGCACCGGCGATCAGCGAGACGCTCGGCAGCGCGTACCAGGCATTCTCGGCATACAGCGTGTAGTTCTCCGGATTCTGGGTCAACGAGGACATCTGCATGCCCTTGTTGCCGCCGGTGTTGACGAACTGGTTGGCATCCGTGGTGCCGTTCTGGATGTTCAGCCCGACCGTGAAGCGGTTGCGATGGCCGCCGATCTCGCGATCGTCCACCGCGCGCACGAAGCCGCCATAGTCGTGATAGCGATAGTCGAGCCACTGGAAGATCGGATGCATCAGATGCCGGTCGACGGCGAACACGCCGAACTCGACATCGGTGTTGTCGAGATGGATCGTCGACTTGTTGGCGACGCGCACCGTGTCGATGTTGCGCTGCCAGTCGTTGAGCACATTGTTGGCCGCGGCCGTCTGCGGCGAGTTGAGCGCGCTGGTCTTGCTCACCTCGCCCGGGATACGCTGCCGCACCGAGTTGGCGTTGAGATAGAAGCGTGTCTCGAAATCGGGCGAGACCTGGTAGCCGAGATTGGCGCTGCCGCGCTCGGACGTGCCCCAGCTGTGGTCGCGATAGCCGTCGACGCGCGACGCCGAGCCGGTCACGAAATAATCGGCCGCGCCATACACGCCTCCAGTGGAGGCTTGGCCGCGCAGGAAGCCGAACGCGCCGCCATCGAGTCGGCTCTCGAACGCCGAGGCGTCGCGCCCGGTCGGCGTGACGAAGTTCACGGCGCCGCCGAGCGAATTGGCGCCGTAGCGCAGCGCATTGGCGCCCTTGTAGACCTCGACATAGCGATAGGCGGTCGGATCGATCTCCTGGAAATCGCCGTAGCCGTCGGCGGTGTTGATCGGGATGCCGTCGAGATAGAGTTGCGTGCCGCGCAGATGGAAGTTGCGCGACAGGCCGGAGCCGCGAATCGACAGCCTCGTGTCGTCACCCCATTTCGGCTGAGCGAACACGCCGGGCACGTAGTCGAGCACGTCCTTGATGGTCTGCGCCGCGCCAGTCTTGAACGCGGTATCGGGCACGACGGCCACCGCACCCGGCGTCTGCTGGATACGCTGGGTTGCCGTTTGCGTGTTCGGCGAAGTCCGACTCGGCGCCGGACCGGCGGGAGCCGCCGCGGCCGTCTGCGGTGCGGCGGCTGATCGCGGCGCGCGCGCTCTCCGCGTGGACGGATCATTGCCGGCGGGCCTCGCCGGACGCGACGCTGCGGGCCTGGCCGGGTCGACATTGACCGTCGGCAGATTGCTTGGCTCGCGGGCTTGCGAGAAACAGGGAGATGACAACGTGACGAGGCACGTCGCCGCGCAAAGCGCGGTTACGGAACGGGACATGATGAACCTCTGGACGAACGAAACCTGACGACAAACGGCGATCAGGCGTTCGCGGGAGGTCCTTGCGACAAACGGGGTTCACGGAGGCGGGAATCGCGCGCAGCCCAGGCGGCGAAGCTGGCAAGCCTCAGCTCGCGGGCGCTGCGCAGAAGCAGCGCGGCGACCGGTGTCGGCACCGGCGCGGCGTGGGCGGCGAAGGCGCAGACCGCGCAGAAGTCCTTATGCAGGACGGCCGAGTCCGGCGCGCTGGTGCCGTGGACGGTCCCATCGATGTCGGTGCAGATCACGCCGAGATCGTTGGCGGCAGCGGCCGCCATCTGCGCCGACATCGCGCCGGCGAGCACCATCTGCAACGCGATGAGATAGGCGGCCAGAATGCCGACCGTCCTCCTCGCCCAATGTGCAGTGCCTCGCCGTCGCGTCACGAATGATCTCCCCGTGCGCGACAATATTCGCGGGGCCGCAGTGGCGCAAGGCATAACAGATGCGCGCACGATCTCATCAGTTCGCGCGCACGCGTCTCATGCTGCGCGCAGGCCTCAGCGGCGCACCAGCGCCTTGAGCCAGCGCAGGCCGAACAGCCCGAGAATGGCGGCGGCATAGATCACGGCGCCGACCGCGATCAGCAGGCCCAGCATGGCCTCGTCCTGCACGCGGCCGAGGAAAGTCAGATGCGGCGTTGCCAGGACAACCGTCAGCCACAATGCCGCCGCAAGCAGGACGCCGGTGGCCGCAAATTTCAGCAGCGACGCGCTGAGACGGCGATCGACCACGAGATAGCGCTTGTGTACGGCGAAGCCGAGCACCAGCAGCAGATTGATCCAGGCGCCAACGGCGGTGGCCAGCGCCAGGCCGACCTGGGCCAGCGAGCCCATCAGCAGCACCTTCAGCACGACGTTGACCGTCAGTCCGGTGAGCGAAGCCTTGACGGGCGTCGCCGTATCCTTGCGCGCGTAGAACGTCGAGACCGCGCTGCGGATCATCACGAAGGGAATGAGCCCGACGGCGTAGGCGGCGAGCGTCGCGCCGGCCGCCGCGGCATCCCCCTTGGTGAAGGCGCCGCGCGCGAACATCGCGCGCGTGATGACGTCGGGCACGGCGAGGAAGGCGGCGACGAACGGCACCGAGAACAACAGCGTGAACTCGAAGGCGCGGCGCTGCTGCTCCATCGCGCCCTGGTGATCACCCGCCGTCAGCCGCCGCGACATTTCCGGCAGCAGCACCGTGCCGATGGCGATGCCGATCACCCCGATCGGCAGTTGGTTGAGACGGTCGGCGTAATACAGCGCCGAGATCGCGCCTGCCGGCAGGAACGTCGCGATGATGGTGTCGGCGAACATCGCGACCTGCGTGCCCATCGATCCCAGGGTCGCCGGCCCCAGCGCCTTGAAGAAGGCGCGGATGTCGTCATCGAGCTTGAGCGGCGCAAACCGCGGCAGCCCGCCATGGCGCGCGAGATCGCCGGCCAAGAGAAAATATTGCAGGAAGCCGGAGATCAGCACGCCCCAGGCTGCCGCATGGCCCGCGTTCGGAAAGAACGCCGCCAGCGCCAAGGTCAGCATCATCGCGAGATTGAGGAAGATCGATGCCGCCGCAGCGCTGGCAAAGCGCTGCATGACGTTGAGCATGCCGCCATACAGCGTCACCAGGGTGATCAGCAGCAGGTACGGAAAGGTGATCCGCGTCAGCGTGATCGCCATCTCGCGCTGCGCGGGATCGTCGGTGAAGCCCGGCGCCAGGATCGTCATCGCCTGCGGCATGAACACCCAGGCGAGGATCAGCAGCACCACCTGCGAGGCCAACAGCAAGGTGAATATCCGGTCGGCAAACAGGCTCGCCGACGCCGGCCCCTTCTCGCCATGAACATGCGCATAGGCGGGAACAAAGGCGGCGTTGAACGCGCCTTCGGCGAAGATCGCCCGGAAATGGTTCGGCAGCCGGAACGCAATGAAGAACGCGTCGGCGACCGGCCCGGCGCCAAGAATCGCCGCCAGCATGATGTCGCGGGCAAAGCCGGTGAGTCGCGACAGCAGCGTATAGCCGCCGACGGTGAAGATACGTCCAAGCATGGGGGGCTTGTAGAGGATCGGGGGCGGAGTTTGAAGCGGGACGTCCGCGCTCCCACTTGCGGCCCAGATGTGGCGTTCGCTGCACCAACTCTCCAACGCGCGAGGAGCCGGCGGCTCGTCAGCCATCATCGAGCATTGCTGGAAACGAGCCTCGAAGACATGATCGGCTGCTACGATCATCTCAAATGAGTTGATCGATATCTCAATATGAGATATTCGTCATGAAAGCGATCGTCTACACCGCCGCCGCGAGACGGGCCCTTCGCGGGCATGCGAATCGCGCCGAGTTGATCTTGGCGAAGATCGAGCAATATGCGGCTGCGCCAGAAACGCAGGCGAACAACGTCAAGAAGCTCAGGGGATGTCTCGACTATCGGTTGCGCGTCGGAGATTTCCGGGTCGTCTTTTCGGAGACCAAGGACACCATCACGATCCACGACATCGGGCCGCGCGGCGGCATCTACGATTGAGAGGCGACACCATGACCAAGGTGCAGAAGATTACGTCGCCGAACGGCGAGGAGATGGTGCTGATGTCGGTCGCCGAATATGAGCGGCTGATCGAAGCGGCGGAGGATCTGCGAGACAGCGAGATCGCGGAGCGCTCGCGCCGCGAGATCGAGGCCGGCACAGAGGAGTTGCTAACCCACGGCGAGGTGACGGAGATGTTGGCCGCGAAGTCCCCCCTCGCCTTCTGGCGCAAGAAGCGCGGCCTGACTCAGGCCGCACTCGCCAAAGCCACAGGCGTTGCGCAAGGCTTCCTTTCCGAAATCGAAGCGGGACAAAAGCCGGGCACCGCCGCGACGCTGAAAAAGATCGCCGATGCATTGCGGATCACGGTGGATGATTTGATATAGATCGGCACGTGGGGCTGATGCCGGCGTCACCAATCCAGATTGACGGCAGCGGAATAGAATTCCGATAAAAATAAATCTATTGCGCTTTTGTGGAAATCATGATTATCTCCCGCCATCCCGCCTCATCGCAGAGGGGCGTTGCGCGCGATCGTCACGACACGCGAGGTGGGGAGGCGATGGCCGTGGGAGCTCGCAGCATGTCCTCCGGGGCGTGCGGACGAACGGGCGCTCACGGACGGTCAAGTCGCGTGGTCCTGGCCTCCCGAAGCTGAGGTCAAGTTCGCGCTGGTGCTGACAGCACGGCGCTGATGACGGTGGCCAACGAGCCGGGCACCGGGGAGATCGCGAAGCAGCCGGAAGCCCATCGCGCAGGGAATGCCGGAATGTCGGCTGCACCTGTGGTACCTGCCGCCTGCATTCTTTTTCGCAGGCGGGCCATGGGTGAGGCCTTCACCCGGCATTCCCTGCGCCCTCTGCACTCGTGCGAGGGCGAGTTGATCGCAGACCTCGGGCATGATGTGCCGCGAGAACGCGCCGTCATGTCGTTCGCTGTTTGAGATGTAAATCAGACTACGAGCCACACGGCCGTAGGATGGGCAAAGCAGCCGCCCGCAGGGCGGCCGCGTGCCCACCGTGCATCGGCATCGGTGGTGAGAATCGTGGGCACGGCGCGCTAGAGTTCAGCGAAACAAGCACATAGATGGGCGCGCCTTTGCCCACCCTGCGGACTCGGACGCGAGATGAGGCCACATGTCTCACCAGCGTCATTGCGAGCGCAGCGAAGCAATCCAGAGTCACGCGCGCGGCCCTGGATTGCTTCGCTGCGCTCGCAATGACGGCGAATATGCCGATCCTACGTCCGCACGAATGATACCGGTAAGAAGCCCGGACGCCCCCCTCACCCACCGTCGTCATCCCGGACAAGCCTGCCGGCGCGAAGCGGCGGCGGGCGCCGATCCGGGATCCATACGCCGTGGCAGACGTGTTGAGAAAAAGGCCGATGACCAGCCTGCCTCAAACCGCTTCCTGGGGGTATGGGTCCCGGCGCCGCGTGCGCAATTGCGCACTAGGCCGGGACGACACTGGTGTGTGGGGCTGCCGGTAGGGGGCAGATCAGTTCAGCGCGTGCGGTCTCAGGCCAGCGCGCCGCGCACGACGTCGATGATGCGGGCTTGCGTCGCCTCGTCCAGATAGGCGTGCATCGGCAGGCTGATGACATCGGCCGAGAGCTGTTCGCTGACCGGCAGGCCGCCGTCGGCGCTCGGGAAGATGCGGTACGCGGTCTGCTGGTGCATCGACTTCGGATAGTACACCATGGTCGGGATGCCCTGCGCCTTCAGCGCGGCGGCGAAGGTGTCGCGGTCGACGCCCTTGGGCAGGCGGATGGTGTATTGCGCCCAGACCGAGGTGCAGCCCTCGACGAGGCGCGGCACCTTGACGACATCGGCCAGCGCCACCTTGTAGCGCTCGGCCACCTTGTTGCGGGCCGTGATCTCGTCCTCGAAGATCCTGAGCTTCTCGATCAGGATTGCGGCCTGGATGGTGTCGAGCCGCGCGGTGAGGCCGAGGCGGACGTTGTCGTATTTGTCGCTGCCGCCGCCATGGGCGCGCACGCTGCGCAGGCGCTCCAGCAGGCCGGCATCGTCGGTGAGGATGGCGCCGCCGTCGCCGAAGCAGCCGAGCGGCTTGGCCGGATAGAAGCTGGTGGCGGTGGCGAGACCGAAGGTGCCGATGCGGCGGCCCTTGTAGCTGGCGCCAAAGCCTTGGGCAGCGTCGTCGAGCACGAACATGCCTTCGTCCGCGGCGATCGCGGCGACGGAGTCATGATCGGCGGCTTGGCCGAACAGATCGACCGGGATGACCGCCTTCGGCTTCAGGCCGAGCCGCTTCGCGGTGGCGATGCCGCGGCGGAGCGAGGCCGGATCGATGTTGAAGGTGTCTTCCAGCACGTCGACGAACACCGGCGTGGCGCCGGTCAGCGCCACCGACTCGCCGGTGGCGCAGAAGGTGAAGGACGGGCACAGCACGGCATCGCCCGGGCCGATGCCCTGGGCCATCAGCACCATCAAGAGCGCGTCGGTGCCGCTGGAGCAGCTCACGGCATATTTGGCGCCGCAGAACTCAGCGAGCTCCTTCTCGAGCTGGATGACCTCGGGGCCGCCGAGAAACTGGCAATGCGCGAGCACGCGGGCGACCGCGTCATCGAGCGATTGGCCGAGCCGCTGGCGCTGCGCGGCGGTGTCGATGAACGGAATGGGCTGATGACGCAAATGCTGGTTCATGAGCTCTACAACGTTGCGAAATTGGAAAGGGGTGGAGCGGACGCGCGCCTAGCCGGCCGCGCGGAGCTTGGCGGCCTCGGCCGGACGATGGCTGGAGGTCTCCAGGCACTGCGTGGCGATCGCGAGGCTGGCGACGCCCTCGTCGCCGGTGACGGCCGGCGAGGTGCCGGAGCGCACCGCGTGCAGGAAGGCGATCAGCTCGGCGCGCAGCGGCTCGTCATGGCCGACCGGCAGATGCCGCATCGAGTAGCTGCCGTCCGGCTTGAAGCCGAAGCATTCGGTGACCTGGCGGGTCAGCAGGTCGCCCATGATGTACTTGCCGCGCGTCGCGACCGTGACGTTGCGCGCCTTGAACGGCGTCAGCCAGTTGGTGTTGATGTGGGCGAGCACGCCGGAGGCGGTGCGGAACTGCAGCAGCGCGATGTCCTCGCGCTCGGCCACCGCGCTCGACAGCTGCGGCTGCACCTCGACGATATCAGACTCGGTGAACCAGCGGATCAGGTCGATGTCGTGCACGGCGAGGTCGATGACGACGCCGACATTGGACATGCGAGGCGGGAACGGGCCGACGCGGGTGATGGCGATCGACAGGATGTCCTCGCCGGCGATCGCCTTCTTGATCGCGGCCACCGCCGGGTTGAAGCGCTCGACATGGCCGATCATCAGGGTGACGCCGGCGCGATGCGCGGCCGAGACGATCTCCTTGCCCTCTTCGACCGTCGAGGCGATCGGCTTCTCGACGAGCAGATGAACCTTACGGGCGATGCAGGCGAGCGCGAGCTCATGGTGCAGGTGAGTTGGGGCGGCGATGGTGACCGCGTCGACGCCCTCGGCGGCGAGCTGATCGAGGCTCTCGAAGGTCGGACAGTTCGCAAGCTGGGTGACGCGATCGCGATGCGCCGGCAGCGGATCGACCACGCCGACGAGATGGACATCGGGGAGACCTGCGAGCACGCGGGCATGGTTGCTGCCCATCACGCCGGCTCCGATGACGCCAACGCGCAGCGCCTGTCTCAGATCGGCCTTGTGGCCCGCCCCCTTGGAACTCATGTCTCTCGACCCCATCGATGTCACGGAATGGCCATAACAGTTAATGAACTGCAAATCAGCCGGACGAAGCTCTCCTAGCATGGCGCTTCCGGCGAGGCGAATGCCGAAAGCCTTTTCAGGACACGATTTGATTCAGAAAGTTACATCGGAGGAGAACGAAAAGCGGAGCAGTTTGAAGGGCCTGCAGCGGGCCCTTCGCGTGTGGCAGTGGTCTTGCTCAACGATCGCGACAGGCCGCGCAGACATGGGATGAACGCGTTCACGCCTGCGTGTAGGCCGCGTACCGAGGTAACGCGATGGATCGCCCCGGCGAAGACAGAGCCATGTCACATCGCGGGAGAAAGCCCATGACCATCCGCCTCGCCTCGTTTCGCCACGCTTGGCACCTCGCCCTGCTGCTGGCGTCGTTCGCGCCCTGGGCACCGTCGGCCGCTGCCGCGGCGGAGCGGCCGGTGGTGATCGAGCTGTTCACCTCGCAGGGCTGCTCCTCCTGTCCGCCGGCCAATGCGTATCTCAACGAGATGGTGCGGCAGCGACGCGACGTGCTACCGCTGGCCTTCCACGTTACCTACTGGGATCGCCTGGGCTGGAAGGACCCGTTCTCACTGCAGGCGGCGACCGATCGCCAGGCCCGCTATGGCAGCCGCTTCGGCGACGGCTCCTACACGCCGGAGATCGTGATCGACGGGGTGACCAGCCATATCGGCTCCAACAGGGCCGAGATCGGGCCAGCGATCGACCGCGCCAAGGGCGCGAGCACGACGGCGGCGAGCGTCAGGCTCGCGCGCAACGGTGACAAGCTCACGGTCGATGTCGGTGGCGGTGAAGGACGCGGCCGCGTGCTGCTGGTCGGCTTCGACCGCCGCCACGAAACGCCGATCCGCCGCGGCGAGAATGGCGGCCGCACGCTGGAGGAGCTGAACGTCGTGCGGTCGGTGCGCTCGCTCGGCGAGTGGAGCGGAGCGGCGCTGCGCCTCACCGAGTCGATGCCGGAGGGCGAGGATGCCGCCGTCCTGCTCGAAGCGCCGGACGGACGCATCGTCGGCGCTGCGCGGTTGTAGCCCGAGGTCAGGAGGAGGAGCAGAAACTGCGCCAGAACTGACGATAGCCCTCCTCGACCTCGCGGGTGTAGGTCTCGACGTTGCCGGCCGCGGAATTGGCCGCCATCGCCGGCAGCGCCGCGCGCAGCTTCGCGAGTTCCCCGGGCGCCGCGGCATGTTTGAGGGCGATGGCGAGATAGCTGTCGTCATCGCTCGCCACGAAGTCATCGAGACCAACCGCGACGTTGATCGCCGCGGCCGCGCGCGCGGCGGCGCCCTGCCCGAGCTTGGCGATGACCGGCACGCCGGCCTGCAGCGACTCCCAGGTGCTGACGCCGCCATTCTGCGGGAACGGATCGAGCGACATGTCGATGTTCGCGAACTGGGCGATGTGCTGGTCGCGCGTCGACAGGCCGAGGCAGGTGACGCGCTCCTGCGCGATGCCATTGTTGACGAAGCGGGCGATCAGCGCGTTGCGCACCAGCGCATCGTCGAGCGCGCCGTTCTTGATGACGATCCTCGCCTCCGGCAGCGCGCCCATAATCCGCGCCCACAGCGCCAGCGCGGGATCGGAGATCTTGTCGATGCGGTTGAAGACGCCGAAGGTGACGAAGCCGTTGCGCAGCATCGGAAGCGGCGTCGGCTGCCAGCCCTGCAGCGGGTCGGTGGTGATCACGGCCGGCAGGTCGTAGACCTGCTCGGCGAACAGCGGACGCACCGGCTCCGGGATGGTGACCGGGTCGGCGAAGAAATAGTCGATGGTCGGCAGTCCCGTGCCGGTGCCGCTGCCCCAGGCGGTGACCTGGATCGGCGCCGGCTTGCGGGCGAACACCGGCAGCCGGTTGCCGGCGGAATGGCCGGAGAGATCGACGAGGATGTCGACCTGATCGGCGTCGATCCGATCGGCGAGTTCCTCGTCCGACATCTGCCAGGCGTCGACCCAGAGGTCGGCCGCCGCGCGGCACCGCTCGGTCATCGCGTCGCGCAGCGGCGAGCAGGAGTAGCAGACGACCTTGAACGCGGCGTGGTCGTGATGGCGCAGCACCGGCAGGAAAGTCAGCGCCGCCGAATGGCTGCGGAAATCGGACGAGACATAGCCGATGGTCAGCCGCCGCTCCGGATCGCGATCACGCACGGGCGGCGGACGGCGTTCGATCGCGGCGCCGATCCGGGTCCACCATTCGCGCCTGATCGCCTGATGCTGGGCGAAGCCGGTGTCCGGCATGAAATCGAGCAGGAAGATCTTCGCAGTGATGGCATCGCCAAAGGCCGGATTGAGATCGAGCGCGCGATCGAAATGCGCAAGCCCGGTCGCGAGATCGCCCTGCTTGCAGAAGCATTCGCCGAGCCAGGTCCAGGCGACCTCGGAAGTCGGATTGAGCTCGAGCACCTTGCGGCAGGCATCCATTGCGGGGGCGATGTTGTCCCTGACGACGCTGAGCTGCGCGAAGCCGAGCAGCGCCACCTCGTGGCGCGGATCGAGCGCGAGCGCGGCCTCGAAATCGGGCATCGCCTTGTCGAAGCGTCCGGCCTGCTGATGCAGCCGGCCGCGCTGCGCCAGCACCTGCGCGGCGTTCGGCTTGATTGCGAGCGCGGCATCGAAGGCCGCCAGCGCTTCGTCGGAATGGCGGAGCGCAATGCTCGCGAGCCCCTTGCCGAACATCGCCTCCATGTGGCGCGGATTGAGCGACAGCGCCCGCTCGAAGCTCTGATTGGCCTCCGCATTGCGGGCCAGCGGCAACAGCGCCATGCCGCGATTACAATAGGCATCGGCGTAGTCGGGCTTCAGCACGATCGCGCGGTCATGCGCTGCTATCGCCTCTTCCGGCCGCCCCAGCCGCATCAGGGTGTTGCCGAGGCCGGTGAGCGCGACGAGCAAATTGGGCTTCAGCGCGATCGCACGCTCCTGGCATTTGCGCGCCTCCTCGAACCGCTTGCGGTTGAACAGCGCGAGGCCGAGATTGGACAGTGCCTCGGCATGGCGCGGCTCGATCTCGACCACCCTGGTCAGCGCCTGCTCGGCCAGCTCGAACTGGCCGCCGTCGAGCGCTGTGACGCCACGCAGATGCAGCGCATCGACATGATCCGGCAGCAGCGCCAGGATCTCACCGCAGATCGCCTGCGCCTCGGCGTGACGGCCGGACCGATAGGCGGCGACGGCGCGCGGCATCAGCTCGTCGGCCTGCTTGCGGTGCTTCTTCTGGAGCCGCGCGTTCTGAAAGGCGCGAGACCCGACATTGCTAGCCAAAGACTTGCCCCCCGAGGCAGTATGCAGATCCTGAGAACGCGACGAACATTTGCGTGGCCTCGTCCGAGGCCACCGCTTGTTTCACTCTCCGGCGCCTGCGCAATAGCGACGCCAGAACAGGCGGTAGCCCTCCTCGACCTTGTGCGTGTAGGTCGCGACATTGCCGGCAGCCGAGTTCGCCACCATCGCCGGCAGCTCGGCGCGCAGCTTGGCCAGCTCCTCCGCCCTGGAGGCCCAGCTCACGGCGAGCGCAACATAGGCATCGTCATCCCTGGCGACGAATGCGCCGAGCCCGACCGCCGAGACGATCCCGGCCGCGGCGCGCGACGCCGCGCTTCGACCGAGCTTGGCGATCACGGGCACGCCGGCCTGCAGCGATTCCCAGGTGCTGACGCCGCCATTCTGCGGGAACGGATCGAGCGAGATGTCGACCAGGGCAAACTGCGCGATCTGCTGCTCGCGCGTCGACCGGCCGAGGCAGACCACGCGCTCGGGCGCCACACCATGGGCCGCGAAGCGCGCCAGCAGGCGGTCGCGCAACAAGGGATCGTCCAGCGAGCTGCTCTTCATCACGATCCGCGAGTCCGGCAGCGCCTGCATGATCCGCGTCCAGACACTGAGCGCGGGATCGGAGACCTTGTCGAGGCGATTGAACACGCCGAAACTCACATGGCCGTTGCGCAGCATCGGCAGCGGCGTCGGCACGAGGCCGGGCAAGGCTTCGGTGGTGATCACGGCGGGCAGATCGTAGACCTGCTCGGCGAACAGAGGGCGCACGGCCTCCGGCACCGTCACGGGATCGGCGAAGAAGTAGTCGATGGTCGGCATCCCCGTGCCGGTGCCGCTGCCCCAGGCCGTCACCTGAACCGGCGCGGGCTTGCGGGCGAACAACGGCAGCCGGTTGCCGGCCGAGTGACCGGAGCAATCGACCAGGATATCGACGCCGTCAGCCTCGATCTGATCGGCGAGCTCATCGTCGGAAAATTGCGAGGCATCGATCCAGACGTCGGCACAGGCGCGGAACTGCGAAGTCACGGCGTCATTCACGGGAGAGCAGGCGTAGCAGCAGATGCGGAACGCCTGCCGGTCGGCATGCTTCAGAACCGGCAGATAGGTCAGCGCCGCGGAGTGATTGCGGAAGTCCGACGAGACGTAGCCGATCGTCAGCCGCCGCTCCGGATCGCGGTCGCGCGGCGGCGGCGCTCGGCGCGCGATGTGGCTGCCGATGCGCTGCCACCATTCGCGCCTGACCGCCTGATGCAGCTCGAAATCCGCATCGGGCAGGAATTCGAGCGTGAAGATCTTCGCAGTCATGGCCTCCGGAAAGTCGGGCCTGATCTCCAGCGCGCGATCGAAATGCGCAATGGCGGCGTCCAGCTCACCCTGCTTGCCGAAACAGATGCCGAGCCACAGCCAGGCATCTTCGGAGCGCGGATTCTGCTCCAGCACCTTGCGGCAGCCATCGACGGCCTGGGCGATGTCGGTGAAGTGGTCGAGCTGCGCCTTGCCGAGCAGCGCAATCTCCAGCATCGGATCGCGCGCCAGCGCCGCCACGTAGTCCGCCTTGGCGAGGTCGAAGCGCCCAGCCATCTGATGCAGGCGGCCACGCTGCGCGAGCACCAGCGGCGCACCCGGCCTGATCGCGAGCGCGGCATCGAAGCAAGCGAGCGCCTCCGCCAGATGGCGCTGCTCGAGGCTGAGCAGCCCCTTGCCGAACAGCGCCTCCATGTGACGCGGATTCAGCGACAGCGCACGGTCGAAGCTCTGGATCGCCTCGGCGTTGCGGTTGAGCGGCAGCAGCGCCATGCCGCGATTGCAATAGGCGTCGGCATAGTCCGGCTTCAGCGCGATGGCGCGGTCATGCGCGGCGATGGCCTCGTCAGGACGTCCAAGACGCATCAGCGTGTTGCCGAGCCCGGTCAGCGCGACCAGCAGATTCGGCTTCAGCGCGATCGCCCGCTCCTGGCATTTGCGGGCGTCCTCGAAGCGCTTGCGGTTGAACAGCGCCAGCCCGAGATTGGACAGCGCTTCGGCATGACGCGGCTCGATCTCGACCGCCTTCGTGAGCGCCTGCTCGGCTAGATCAATCTCGCCGCTGTCGAGCGCGACGACGCCGAGCAGATGCAGCGCGTCGAAATGGTCGGGCAGCAGCGCCAGGATCTGGCCGCAGATTGTCTGCGCTTCGGCCCGCCGGCCGGCGCGATAGGCCGCGACCGCGCGCGGCAGGAGATCATCGACCTGCTTGCGATGCTTCTTCAGCAGCCGCGCGGTCTGAAAGGCGCGCGAACCGACATTGCTTGCCACGAGTGGCCTCCAGGGGGTGACGCATTAGCACTCACTCGAACAATGGGACGCGTGAACAGGGAGAGGACAGTGAACGCGAACGCAGGACCGTCAGCCAGCGGCACAATAGTCGCGCCAGAACTGGCGATAGCCGTCCTCGACCTTGCGCGTGTAGGCCTCGACATTGCCGGCGGCGGAGTTCGCGACACGCGCCGGCAGTTCGGCCCTGACACGCGCCAGCGCCTCGGGATCAGCCGCATGCTTGAGCGCGGTCGCGATGTAGCCGTCATCGTCCTCGGCGACCCAGTCGTCGAGCCCGATCGCCTTCACGATCGCGCCGCCGGCGCGCGAGGCGGAGCTGTTGCCGAGCTTCGCCACGACGGGCACGCCGGCCTGCAGCGATTCCCAGGTGCTCACGCCGCCATTCTGCGGGAAGGGATCGAGCGAGATATCGATCTCCGCGAAGGCTGCGATGTGCTCCTGCCGCATCGACGATCCCAGGCAGGTCAGCCGGCTTTCGACGATGCCGTGCGCCACAAAGCGCGAGATCAGTCCGTCGCGCAGGAAAGCATCGTCGAGCGCCCCGTTCTTGATGATGATGCGGGCGTCGGGAAGCGCGCGGAGCAGTGCGGCCCAGACAGTCAGTACATGATCGGAGATCTTGTCGACCCGGTTGAACACGCCGAAGGTGACGTGGCCGTTGCGCAGCATCGGCAGCGGCGTCGCCTGCGCGCCGGGCAGCGGATCGGTCGTGATCAGCGCCGGAAGATCGTAGACTTTTTCCGCAAACAACGGCCGCACCGCCTCCGGCACCGAGACCGGATCGGCGAAGAAGTAGTCCATGGTCGGCAATCCCGTGCCGGTCGCATTACCCCAGGCCGTGACCTGGATCGGCGCGGGCTTGCGCGCGAACACCGTGAGGCGGTTGCCGGCCGAGTGGCCGGAGAGGTCGACGAGGATGTCGACCTGATCGGCCTGGATGCGGTCGGCGAGTTCGTCGTCGGACATCTGGGCGGCATCGACCCAGATGTCGGCCGTCGCCCTGCACTGCTCGGTGACGGAATCCAGCTGCGTCGAGCACGAGTAGCAGACGACCTTGAAGGCGGCGTGGTCGTGATGGCGCAGCACCGGAAGGAAGGTCAGCGCCGCCGAATGGCTGCGGAAGTCCGACGACACGTAGCCGACCGTGATGCGGCGGTCTGGATTGCGGTCGATGGAGGCGAACTGGCGCTGGGGGATGCGCGCGCCGATGCGTTCCCACCATTCGCGCCGGACCGCCTGATGCACGGCGACGTCGGCGCCGGGATAAAAATCGAGCGCGAAGATCTTCTTCAGGATGGCATCCTCGAAATCCGGCTTGATCTCGAGGGCGCGGTCGAAATGCTGGATGGCGCCGGCGGTATCGCCCTGCTTGGCGAGACAGGTGCCGAGCCAGATCAACGCCACCTCGGACCTCGGGTTCTGCTCGAGCACCCGCTTGCAGGCGACCATCGTTGGCGCAATCCGCTCGGTCAGGACGCAGACATGCGCCTTGCCGAGCAGTGCAGACTCCTGCCCGGGATCGACCGCCAGCACAGCATCGAAATCCGCCTCGGCCTCCGTGAACCGTGCCATCTGCACGTAGAGCCGGCCGCGCTGCGCGATCACGGCGGCCGCTCCCGGCTTGAGCGCGAGCGCCGCATTGAAGGCCGCCAGCGCCGGCTCGAGGTGCCGCAGATTGATGCTGACGAGCCCCTTGCCGAACATCGCCTGCATGTGGCGCGGCGCCAGGGCCAGTGCGCGATCGAAACTCTGCCTTGCCTCCTCGTTGCGCAGCAGGAGCAGTTGCGCCATGCCCCGGTTGCAATAAGCGTCGGCGAAGTCGGCCTTGAGCGCGATGGCGCGGTCATGCGCTTCGATCGCCTGCGCGAACAGCTGCATGTTCATCAAGGTGTTGCCCAGGCTGGTCCAGGCCGTCGCAAAGGTCGGCTTGAGCGCGACGGCGCGCTCCTGCACCGCGCGCGCCTCCTCGTAGCGCTTCAGGCTGAACAGCACGAGGCCGAGATTGGAAAGCGCCTCGGCGTTGCGGGGCTCCACGGCGACGGCACGAGTGAGCGCCTGCTCCGCGAGATCGAACCGGCCGCTGTCGAGCGCGGAGGCGCCCAGCAGGTGGAGAGCGTCGAAATGATCGGGTACGAGGCCGAGCGCCTGGCCGCAGATGGCCTGGGCCTCCGCGTGCCGGCCCGCGCGATAGGCCTCGACGGCCTTCGGCATCAGGCCATCGGCCTGCTTGCGGTTCTTCTTCTGCAGGCGCGCGTTCTGGAACGCGCGCGATCCGATCGTGCTTTGCAACGAAGCTCTCCGGCGGGCTGATCCGGGGCTATCTAGCACGGCTCGCCTGATTCGCGGCGAGCGCCCGCTTTACTCGCGGCGGTAATCGTCCTCGATCCGGATGATGTCATCCTCGCCGAGATACGAGCCGGTCTGGACCTCGATCAGCTCCAGCAGGATCTTGCCCGGGTTCTCCAGCCGGTGCACCGCGCCCATCGGGATATAGATCGATTCGTTCTCGTGGACGGTTTTGACCGTCTCGTTGACCGTGACGCGCGCCGCCCCGCGGACGACGATCCAGTGCTCGGAGCGGTGGTAGTGCTTCTGCAGCGACAGCCGCTGGCCGGGCTTCACCACGATCCGCTTGACCTGGTGGCGCTCGCCATTGTCGACCGACTGGTAGCTGCCCCAGGGCCGGTGGACCTTGATGTGCGCCTCGGTGACCTCCGGCGCCACGGTCTTGAGCTTGGCGACCAGCCGCTTCAGCCCGTTGGCGTCGCGCTGGCGCGACACCAGGACCGCGTCCTGCGCGGCCACGACGACGAGATCGTCGACACCTTCGAGCGCCACCAGCGCCTTGTCGGTGACGACGTTGCAGTTGCGGGAATCCTCGAACACGGCGGTGCCGCGCGCGGCGTTGCCCTGCCCGTCCTTGTCGGACAGCTCCCAGACCGCGTGCCACGAGCCGACGTCGGACCAGCCGCACGACACCGGCGCGACGGCGGCCCGCTCGGTCTTCTCCATCACGGCATAGTCGATCGAGATCGGCTTGGCCGCCGCGAAGGCATCGGAGTCCAGGATGATGAAACTGAGATCGCGGCCGGCCTTGGCGACCGCGTCGGCGACGCTCTGCACGCTGCCGGCATCATACTTGCGATACTCGTCGAGCAGCACGCCGGCACGGAACATGAAGTTGCCGCTGTTCCAGAGATAGCCCTCGCCGATGTAGCGCTCGGCGGTCGGCTGGTCCGGCTTCTCGACGAATTTGGCCACGGCCCGTACTTCTCCGGAGACCACAGCGCCAGGGCTGATGTAACCGTATTCCGTCGCCGCACGCTCCGGATTGACGCCGAAGGTGACGATCCGGCCGGCTTCCGCCGCCGCCAGCCCCTGCCGGCAGGCCGCCACGAAGGCCGTGTTGTCGCGCACGATATGATCGGCCGCGAGCGCCAGCACCACGGCATCCTGATCGCGCGACTGGGCGAAGGCGGCGCCGGCGGCGATCGCCGGCCCAGAGTCGCGCCGCATCGGCTCCAGCAGGACATCGGCCTCGATGCCGATCTCGGCCAGCTGCTCCAGCACCATGAAGCGATAGGCCATGTTGGTGATGATGATCGGCCGCGCGAACAGGTCAGCGTCCGACACGCGCAGCAGCGTGTCCTGGAAGGTGGAGCGCGCGCCGAACAGCGGCAGGAACTGTTTGGGCCGCACTTCGCGTGAGGCCGGCCACAGCCGGGTCCCGGCGCCGCCGCACATGATGAGGGGAATGATGCGTCCGGTCATGAAATCAGTCCATCAAATCTGGTGGTAGTCGCGATACCATTTCGCAAAACGTGAAATGCCGTCGGCGATCGACGTCGCCGGCCGGAAGCCGATGTCCCGTTCGAGGTCGCTGACGTCAGCATAGGTCGCCTCGACGTCCCCGGGCTGCATCGGCAGCATCTCCTTGATCGCCGGCCGGTCGAATTCCTTCTCCAGCAGCGTTATCACGTCGGTCAACTGCTCGGGGTGATTGTTGCCGATATTGTAAACCCGCCATGGCGCCCGGCTGCTCGAGGGATCGGGCCTGTTTCCATCCCAATCCGGGTTTCCCTGTGGCGGACGGCCGATCAGGCGGCCGATGGCCTGAACGATATCGTCGACATAGGTAAAATCACGCCGCATCTGGCCGTGATTGAACAGCCTGACCGGCTGTCCCGCCAGGATGGCCTTGGCAAAGATGAACATCGCCATGTCCGGCCGGCCCCAGGGGCCGTAGACAGTAAAGAAGCGCAGCCCTGTGGCCGGCAGCCGGTAGAGATGGCTGTAGGAATGCGCCATCAGCTCGTTGGCCTTCTTGCTCGCCGCATAGAGGCTGATCGGATGGTCGACATTGTCCTTGACCGAGAACGGCAGCTTCGTATTGGCGCCATAGACCGACGAGGACGAGGCGAACAGCAGGTGTCCGCAGCCGTGATGCCGACAGCCCTCGAGCACGTTGATGAAGCCTTCGAGATTGGCGTCGACGTAAGCGTGCGGATTTTCCAGCGAGTAGCGCACGCCGGCCTGGGCGGCGAGATGCACCACCGCGGGAAAGCGATGCTGGGCAAACAGCGCCTTGACGCCGGCGCGATCGACGAGATCGAGCTTGTGAAAGGTGAAGCCGGGCTGCGCCTTGAGAATCTCGAGGCGAGCATCCTTCAGCTTGGGATCGTAGTACGAATTCAGATTGTCGAGCCCGACGACCTGCCGCCCCTCGGCGAGCAGCTTCTGTGACAGGTGAAAGCCGATGAAGCCGGCGGCGCCGGTCACGAGGATGGGCTGATCGGCCATGGTCACTTCCTTACGGTCGCCAGAGTTCGATGGCGGCGGGTTTGCTCGCGCGGTCGAGCTTCATCTTGACGTCGAGCACGAGGCCGCTCTCCTCGCGCAACAGCCGCTGAACCAGCGGCCAGCCGCCGGCCAGGAACGGATCGTGCGAGACCGCGAGCACGACGGCGTCGGAAGGCTGCAGCTCCGTCATCGGGGTGAGGCCGATGCCGTATTCTTCATGCACGGCGGCGGCATCGGCGAGCGGATCGGCGACCTGCACCTCGATGCCGAACGACTGCAATTCGCTGATGATGTCGATCACGCGGGAATTGCGGATGTCAGGAACGTTCTCCTTGAACGTCATGCCGAGGATGGTGACGACGCCGCTGCGGCCGCGCCGCTTCAAAAGCCCACGGATGCATTCCCGCGCGATGCGCCGCCCCATCTCATCGTTGATCCGGCGGCCCGCGAGGATGACCTCGGGGTGATAGCCCGCCTTTTCGGCACGATAGGTGAGATAATAGGGATCGACGCCGATGCAGTGGCCGCCGACGAGGCCCGGCGTGAAGGGCAGGAAGTTCCACTTGGTTCCGGCCGCCGCCAGCACGTCGCCGGTGTCGATGTCGAGCGCCTGGAAGATCAACGACAGCTCGTTCATGAATGCGATGTTGAGATCGCGCTGGGTGTTCTCGATCACCTTGGCCGCCTCGGCGACCTTGATCGACGGGGCGCGGTGGATACCGGCCGACACGACGGAGCCGTAGACGGCGGCCACCGTCTCGAGTGTCTCGGCGTTCTGGGCCGAGACCACCTTGGTGATGGTCTCGAAGCGATGCGTCTTGTCGCCGGGATTGATGCGCTCCGGCGAATAGCCGACGTTGAAGTCGCGGCCGGCCCTCAGCCCCGAGCCGCTTTCGAGCAGCGGCACGCAGTCCTCCTCGACCGCCCCCGGATAGACCGTGGACTCGTAGACGACGATGTCGCCACGCTTCAACACGGCGCTCACGGCCCGGGTCGCGGCGAGCATGGCGCCGAGATCGGGCCGGCGCGCGCTGTCGATCGGTGTGGGGACGGTGACGATGAAGAAGTCGGCCGATGCCATCTCACCGGGGTCGCTGCTGAAGCGCAGGCCGGGCCAGCGCAGGTCGGCCGCATCCACTTCGCAGGTTCGGTCCCGGCCCTCGCGGAGCTCGGCGACCCTGACGGCATCGATGTCGAACCCGATGACCGGGCAGCCCGCGCGCGCGAACGCGGCGGCGACCGGCAGGCCGACATAGCCGAGGCCTATCACCGCAATCTTCCGGCCATGAGACATAAATTGATATTCCGGTCGTTTCGGAGGCCATTGACGCCACCCCTGCGACTGTTTAGCCACCGGGGCATCGGGACCGCAAGGGGTCGGCCGCCCCGATGGGCCGGTCCCATCCGGGCCTCGATGCCGCCAGGACGGGAGTTGCGCGTCTCGCACTCGGCTTGGGACCTTTCAACCAAGAGCGAAGCCAGCCCTCGCATGCGAGCGTTTTTGATTCTCATTCTCCGGATCGTGGTTTCGCTCGCTTTGCTGTATCTCGCGCTGCGCGGGATCAACTTCGCGGCGATCCGCGAGCGGCTCAGCCAGATCAGCATCGGCTGGATCGTGCTGGGAGTGGCGATCACGCTGCTGCAGATCTTCATCGGCGCGCTGCGCTGGCGCGAGATCTCGGCACTGTGCGGGGCGCCGCTGACCGACATGCGCGCCTTCCGCTACAACATGATCGGCGCCTTCTTCAATCAGACCCTGCCCTCCTCGATCGGCGGCGATGCTGTGCGGCTGTGGCTGATCGGCCGCACCGGCGCCGGATGGCGCGCTGCCAGCTACTCGATCCTGACCGACCGCGCCGTCGGGTTCATCGCCTTGGCGCTGATCATCGTCGCGAGCCTGCCGTGGAGCTACGGCCTGATCGCCAACGAGAACGGACGCCTTGCGCTGGTGTTCGTCGATGCCGCCGCATTGGCGGCGGGCGCCGGCTTTCTGATCATCGGCTACCTGCCCGCCGCGTGGATGAAGGCGTGGTGGCCGACGCGTCACGTCTATGCCTGCTCGGTGATCGCCAACAAGGTGATCTTCGGCAAGGCCACCGCGGTGAAGATCGCCGCGCTCTCGCTCTCCGTCCACGTGCTGGCCGTCGTCATCGCCTGGTGCGCCGTGCGCTCGATCGCAGCGTCCGTCGGCTTCGAGCAGCTGTTCCTGCTGACGCCGCCGATCATGCTGATCACGATGCTGCCGATTTCGATCGCGGGCTGGGGCGTGCGCGAAGCCACCATGATGGTGACGTTCGGCTATGCGGGGCTGGCGCCGGCCGACGGCACGGTGGTCTCGATCCTGTTCGGCGCGATCTATTTCATCGTCGGCGGCATGGGCGGGCTGGTGTGGATCCTCAGCGCCGAGAAGGGCGCGGGCCGGATGGCTATCCCCGCGACCGCGGAGGAGTGACGCTTAACGGTTGGCCGCCCATTGGTCGTGCCAAGCCTGCGCCATCAGCACATTCCACAGCCAGTAGGCGTGATTGTGCCGGCGGCTGAGATGTTCGTCTAACATGCGCGTTACCCGCGCGGGGTCGAACAGGCCCTGCCGCTGCAGCCGCGATGACGACAACAAATCCGCTGCCCATGATTTCAGCGGGCCACGGAGCCAGGCGTCGATCGGGATGCTGAAGCCGGTCTTCGGCCGGTCGATCATCTCGGCGGGCACATGGCGATACAGCACCTGGCGCAGCAGCCATTTTCCGCGACCATCGCGCACCTTCATGCTGGCGGGAACCCTGGCGGAGAATTCGACGACGTCCTTGTCGAGGAACGGCACGCGCGTCTCCAGCGCCACCGCCATCGCGGCACGATCGACCTTCTGCAGGATGTCGTCGCTGAGATAGCTGAGGGAGTCCGCGAGCGTCATGCGATCGAGCGGATCGAGCGGTTGCGTCAGCTTGTGCACTTCATCCGCCGCCCAGCCGGTGCGCTCCTCACCACCGATCACCGTGCGGGCGGGATCCTGGTCGATCGAGCACAACGTCCGGTACAGGCCTTCGAAACCGTCCGCGGCCATCAGGCGGCCGAGCTTGGCGACTTGATCGCCGGCATGCCGCACTTTCAAGCGCCCCGGAAGAATGGGCTGCAGCGCCGACAGGATCGTGTCCGCGGGTTCCGGCGCGACAGCACCAAGAGCAGCCCCGATCATCCGCCGCACCGGCAGCGGCAGCCGGCCGAGGCGCGCCTGCAGCCGCTCGCCCCAGACATGCCGGTTGTAGCCGCCGAACAGCTCATCGCCCGCATCGCCGGACAGGGCCACGGTCACGTGGCGGCGCGCCAGTTGCGCCACCAGATGGGTCGGAATTTGCGAGGAATCGGCGAACGGCTCGTCATAGATGAGCGGGAGCCTGGGAACCACGTCCATCGCGGTCCGCGCATCGACATAGAGATCGGTATGATCGGTGCCGAGATGCTGCGCCACCTTGCGCGCATCCTCGGCCTCGTTGTAGCCGCCCTCCGCAAACCCGATGCTGAATGTGCGCACCGGCCGGCTCGTCTGGGCCTGCATCAAGGCGACGATGGTCGACGAATCGACGCCGCCGGACAAAAAGGCGCCGAGCGGCACATCCGCGAGGCATTGGCGCTTCACGGCGGCGGACAGCAGCTGTTCCAGCCGCGCAACCGCGTCCGGCTCGCTCTGGATGCGATCGGATTGGGCGGCGACGACGACGTCCCGCAGCGACCAATAGGCCTGCGGCGCGGGCAGGCTTCCCGACGCGGCGTTCGCGGAGAAGCTCACGAACGAGGCCGAAGGCAGCTTGCGCAGGCCGGTCCAGATCGTCGCGGGCGCCGGAACATAGGAGTAGCGCATGAACGATGTCAGCGCCGCGCGATCGAGCGACGGCGCCCAGGAGGGATGCGCGGCGAGCGCCTTCAGCTCCGAACCAAAGACCAGGTCGGTGCCGCACCAGCCGTAGAACAGCGGCTTCTCCCCGAAGCGATCGCGCGCCAGGGTCAGCTGCCGAGTCTCGGCATCCCATAGCCCGAACGCGAACATGCCGATCAGGCGCTGCAGCGCCGGCTCGATGCCCCATTGCCTGACGGCGGCAAGCAGCGTCTCGGTGTCGGAATGGCCGCGCCAGTTCGGCGCCCCGCCGCACGCCTCCAGTTCGGCCCGAATTTCGAGATGGTTGTAGATCTCGCCGTTGAAGGTGATGGTGTAGCGCCCGCAGGCGCTGTGCATCGGCTGCGCGCCCGCCTCGGAAAGATCGAGAATCGCCAGTCGCCGCTGGCCGAGGGCCAAACCGACATCGGCCCGTGTCCACAGCCCCGATGCATCCGGCCCGCGATGGACGAGCGCCGCCGTCATGCCGGCGACGACGCCGGTCAGCATGCTCTCGTCAGCCCCGCCCGGCCGCAACAGTCCGGTTATGCCGCACATGAGTTCTCGTTCGACGTTAAGGCTCTCCGAGGCAGAGCTCGGCGACCCCGGTCTCATTCAGGAGAAACGTCTTCTCATGCTTGGCGAGAAACGCAAGGCTGGGACGACTTGGACCGTAGAAATAGGGCAGCGCGAGGGAGCGCTTCCAGCGGTCCAGAAGTCCCGCCGTGTCATAGCGGGCCTCGAATTCCGCCGATCGTCCCTCGGCCAACGCCAGGACCTCCTCGACCGCATGACAGATCTCATCGGACGAATTGTTCTCCGGGTGCGCGCCGTTCCTGCCCAGCACGGCGGCATCAAAAACCCGCCATCGCCACGGCTCGCTTGTCAGCTGCCGCTGCGTCAGCGTCGTTCCATCCCTCAGCCTCACGTGCTTCAACGCGAAACGGACATTGGCGTGCCAGAGCTGGGCATCGGTCGTGATGGCATTGACGATGGCACAGGGAATCCCAAAGCTCACGGCCACGTTCGTCAGTCCGGACGTGGTCCCGACGAAGGCGCGGGCATGACGGATCAAGTGAATATCCATCAACTCCGAGCGGAACTCGCTCAATGCGTAGTCGATGGTTCGCTCCATCGGAGGAAGCTTGGGAGATTTTGGCCCACCAAGCTTGATCACCCATCCACCCCGCGAGGTGATCAGTCGGATGGCCTCGAGCGACGTTTCGATCGGCGCATTGCGATGCGTCTGCCCCGTCCCCATGAACTCGAAATAGTGGGCTGCATCGCGGGTGTGCAAGCAGACGTACCAGTCGTCGGGCTTCATTCCGTATCTGGAACAGAGCCGCCGGAATCCGTCGGCGGCAACATCCGCGAGATTGGTCGCCTGATCATAGACCTCCCGCAACGGATGCGGTCGTCCTTCGCGCTCCCATTGCTCGATGGCGATCGCTCCCGCCTCCTGCCACGGCACGGCACGTCCGTCCGGCAGCCGGCACGCATTGAAATTCAAGCCATACCACCGCTGAAGGGATAACAACTCATGTGCGGTCCGCTCCGAGATCGACTCACCGACCACAAGGATCTGACCGAAGCGTTCGAAAAGACGGAAGAATGGGTCGTTGGCGATCAATCCCGGGCGCGCAACGATCACCGCCTTGCCGGACCACCAGCGAAGCTCACGCATACGAAACAGAATGTCGAGCATCCCCAGATGGCCGATCTGGGTGGCCCATTCCTCCGGGACCAAGCGCAGCTCCTCCAGGGAGACGTCGAGTCGCCCGAGCAGGTCTGCCAACTCTGCGGATAGCAGCGGTGGCGATTGGCGGAGTTCCTCTTGCGCGTCCAACGCACGTTCGAACAAGCGAGTTCCAAGCTCGCCCCGTCCGACATGCGTCACCCGCTGTCCAGTGAAGTTGCACAGATCGAACAGCCGGCCGGGCGCTCCCGCGAGCAGATCGATCTGGTTGGGGAAATAGCGTGACGAAGCGCGAGCAGCGATATTCTGATGAGGACGAAAAAAATGCAGGCTGCCCCGGCAGGCCCAGAATAGCGCGTCCAACGCACCCGTTTCATCGCCGTCAATGATCTGGAGCATCGCCCTGTGAAAGGCGAGATCGATGATTCGGATCAGATCGTCGTCTGTGGCTCCCGCTGCCGCATCCAAGGCTTCATCGAACTCTCCCAGTTCGAAGCGCGACCTCACGAGCGCATACCTGACGGCCGGGCTGTCCAAACGCAACGTCTTCCGACGCACAGACTCGATCACCTCCCGATAGGCTCCGATCCGGTACAGGACATGGATCGATGCCCGATAGAAGCGACGACTGAGAGCCGTCGAATAGCGATAGCCAGTATGCTCCGCGAGATGAGATGTGACGTAGGGAAAGTAGGCCTGGTACATCCGCTCACGCAGCGGCAATCTCACGAACTCGGCGACGACGAGACCAAGGAACACCAATCGCCGCGGCAGCAGACTCAGCGCCGCGCCGAACGTGATGAAAGCCAGATAGACAAACCTGCGATAGCGAGCGGGCTTCATTTTGAGCTTCAACTTCCTCCGGTAACGCCCCAACGGAGCCGATGTACCTGCTTCCCCGCAGACAGATTCAGCTTGGGTTGGATGACCGAAGCAAGTTGCGTGCAAATACGATGTCGACGATCAGCTTCGAGAATGAATTCATAAGAATGCGAAGCCCCAAGGAACAACGGGCATTGCCGAGCTATCAGCTCGGCAATGGATGATCCAAAGTTGTATCGTCTGCCCCAGGCACGACGTATAGCAGAGCGAATGCTGCCAAGCCAAGCCGAACCTCGCGACAGACTGATCGGCGCCGACAGAGTGCAGAAATCCGCAACTTGCTGCCTTGCTGTTCATCTGGCTTTCAGCTCGGCGCAAACCGAATCTCACCGCGAACACATGCCGCCGCGCTCCACAGCGCGTTCAGCAAACACCGCACGCTTCGACCTGTCCTGCACGATTGCCGGCTTCGATGAACGGAGCCCCCTGCCCGGCTGCCTCCCCATCCCCTGGCTCGTGAACCGAGATTCGTCAGCCCAATCGGGAGATTCCGTACGCCAACGCGCCTGCGAATCGATCTCATCTGGCGCCGCGGGACGACATCCGCTTCTCACAACATGAAGCGGCCGCCATGTCGCATGAACTTCAGTCGGCGAGTCCGAGCCTGCTGGAAAATGCCTGCTTGAACGCCCGCGTCCGGACGATCTCGCGCGCGAGATAGCTCGTGTATTTTTCTGCGCCCCGGCGGTCCAGGTGACCGCCGCCGTCCACGGTCGTCATGCCGTCGAAGGGCGGCGCGATCAAATCCACGTCGAGCGCTTTCGCCAGCTCTTCGGCCTGCTTCAAGCATGACTGGCTGTGCGGAACCAGGGTAAGCACAGCGCGACCGCCGATCTCCTTCAGCATCGTTTTCGCGTAGTCGACAATCACGGGCGTGGTATGGCAGTCCGGGTCGCGCGCTGAAACGAGCGGCTTGTTGCCGTCCGCGACATAGGCTGGATTTGCGTCCAGCCCGAGGTCTCCGTCGGAAATGTTCCGGTACAGCCCGGATGGGGTGAACTGCCCACTGCGATACGCAGCCACCATGTCCTCGATGCGCCAATGAAGATTGCGCCCCACGACCGTCAGATATCCACGAAGCCGCGTGCGCGTCACCGCAGCGATCGGCATTTTTTGCGGGCCCAGGGTGACATTCAGATCGTTGCTGAAGAAGTGGACGAACTGATCGTCGGCGTTGATCACCCAGAGCGGCGGGTGGATCTTCCAGCGCTCGATGAGCCGACGGGAGAACTCGCCCCCGCGCAGACCCAGGAAGGACATGTTGTAGATCTTCAGGCGAGACAGCTGCGGGTCTGCGAGAAGCGTCCGGCGATCGAGAGCATAACCGACGAACGATGGGCCGAGAAAGACGATGTCCGAGCTCCGGGCCGCGTCGACTGATGAGCCGACATTGCTGAAGAAGACGTCCTGATCCTGGATTTGCGGCACATTGCGCCCGCCGAAATCGCGGTACCATCCGGCATCGCCTTGGCGGGGTATCTGCAGCCAGCCGTCGCGAAACGTCCAGCCGTCATATGAAAACAGGGCAATGCCGACGACGAACAGGCCAAAGACGACAACTCCGCAAAGGCCGACAACGAGAAGGTAGCGTCGGACCGCGGGCGTTCCAGACTTGGCTTCGGACCCGGCTTCGGACTTGGCCCCCGCTCCGGCGACTGATGACATGGCTCGATCTCACTTCCACGGATTCCGGAACATGCTGAGGAGCGTTCGCTGCCCCTCGAGTGTAGCCACCAACTGACCAGCTCACGCCACCCCTGAACGCAGAGCCGTTTCCTGGAGCGCCAGCCGCAGCAGCGCGGCGCGCATTTGCGAGTTGCCGATCAGATTTGACGAAGCCGCTTGCGGACTTAAAGCATCATCAGCACCGTTCAGCCAGTCCGACGGCGTGTCGGAGAACCACAATCCCACAGACTTTCGACGCCCGCACCCAGGATAACCTTGGCATGGCGTACGATCGTTGATAAACCAAATTAACCCGCGGCAACACCAAGAAACTTTCCATGCTCTTCACGCAGTTCGAGTTTCTGTTCCTGTTCCTGCCGGTGACGTTCGCCGGATACTTCCTGCTGGCGCGGTTTGTCGTTTCTCCCGTCGCGCGCCTGAGCTGGCTGGCCGCCGCATCGCTGACGTTTTACGGCTATTGGGACATCCATTTCGTCCCGATCATTCTCGTTTCGATCGTCTTCAATTATACGATGGGCCTGCTGATCGCGGGACAACAGGGGAAGGCGCGCAGCGGTCTCTTCGCCGGCGCCATTACGCTCAATCTCGCGGCGCTGGCCTTCTATAAATACACGAATTTCGGCATTCAGATCCTCAACGCGCTGAGCGCATCGAAGTATCCTTCGCTCGCGATCGTGCTGCCACTGGGAATCTCCTTCTTCACCTTTACCCAGATCGCCTATCTCGCCGACGTCTATGGCGGCTATTCCGACGAGCGCAGCTTCGTCAAATATGGCCTGTTCGTCACCTATTTCCCGCATCTGATCGCAGGACCGATCCTCCATCATCGCGAGATGATGCCGCAGTTCGGCTCGGAGGAAAGCCGGAAGATCTCGCTCGAGAACATCGCCATCGGCCTGACGATCCTGACCATCGGCCTGTTCAAGAAGTCGTTCATTGCCGATGGTTTCGGCCTCGTCGCCAATCCCGTCTTCCAGGCCGCGAATTCCAGCCATCTCCATCTGATGGACGCCTGGGGCGGCGCGCTCGCCTATTCGCTGCAGATCTACTTCGACTTCTCCGGCTATTCGGACATGGCGATCGGGATTTCGATCATGTTCGGCATCAAGCTGCCATTCAACTTCGATTCGCCGTACAAATCACAGAACATTGTCGAGTTCTGGCGCCGCTGGCACATCTCGCTGTCACGCTTCCTGCGCGACTACCTCTACATTCCTCTCGGGGGCAACCGTCACGGCGAGCACAGGCGGAACATCAACCTGTTCACGACCATGCTGCTCGGCGGCCTCTGGCACGGCGCCGGTTTTACCTTCGTGATATGGGGCGCCCTGCACGGGCTCTTCCTCATCATCAATCACCGCTGGAGCAAGTTCGTTCAGCGACAGCCGACGCTCGCGCGTTTGTCCAGCTCCATCTGGTACGCCGCAGCCGCGCTGCTGCTGACGCAGTTCGTCGTCGTTTTGGCGTGGGTGTTCTTCCGCGCCGACAATCCCGCTGCGGCCGTGAGGCTGATCAAGGGGATGGTCGGTCTCTCGAACTCCGAAAAGATCACGATCAGCAATCTCATCGACGCACGGATCATGCTGGCAATCGTGCTGGGCTATGCGGCCTGCCTGGGATTGCCCAACGTGAACGCGATGTTCGATCGGTGGAAGGTCGGGCTCGAAACCTATCACAATCCGCGCCCCTGGAGCATTCTCAATCTGAAGTGGCGTCCGTCATTGCCCTGGGCGATCGGCACATCGGTCGCGCTGGTCGCAGCCGTCCTCATGAACATCATCGCCGGCGACACGTCGCAGTTCCTTTACTTCCAGTTCTAGTCGCCCTCAGATGATCCGCGGGGCTGATCCGGCAGAACTTGACGATTGGCGATGCTGACGAACGGCGAAGGCGACGATCGCAGCGTGATTGGTTCGCCGCATCGAGCCGATGCCCCTCCGCAGCCCGACCGGACGAGACGCTATGTCATCAGCGTCTTGGCGGCTTCCGCACTCGCGGGCTACCTGCCTCCCCTCGGTCTTTTTCGGGCTGGAGAACGGTTCGGTGCGTCGAGCAGCCTGCAGCAGCTTGCCGACTCGCAACGGGACAATCCCGAGCAGATCGTGCTTCCCTACGATTTGCGCTACAATGCGGCGTTCAAGCTGGCGCGGCTGGAGCAAGAGCGCCCCGACATCATATGGATCAGCACGTCTCGCGCCGGAGCATTCCGCGCCGAGATGTTCAAGCCGTACCGCTTCTACAATCTGTCTTTCACCGCCTGGACCACGGGCCAAACGGCCACGCTGTTCGACTTGGCCACGCGGCAACACCGACCGCGGATAGCGATCCTGTCGCTGGACCATTTCCTGTTCGCCGACAGATGGGAGGAATGGTTCGCGATCACGCGAAAGATGCACGAGAATTGGCCGCTCTCCTACCTGAGCGGCAGCCTGCTCGACTTCGCCCGGACGGCGGCCCGCCATCCGGCCACCTTCCGAAACTATTTGAATGCGCCGACGGTGTTCACCGGAACCCAATCGATCCTTCACGAAGAAGGTTTCCGCAGCGACGGTTCTTACCAGTATTCACCCGCGCACCTGGCTGATGCCCGGTCCCGATTCATGAACGCCGCCACCCTCGCCGACACATTGCCGCGTGCGGCAGGCATCTCCCCCTGGCTCAAGCGGCCAATCGCTGCCTTGGCCGAGATGGCGCGGACGCGTGGCATCACCTTGCTCGGGGTGCAACTTCCGTTCATCCGCGCCGGCATCGAACTGCTGGATCGCGAACAAGGCGGTCGCTACGGGTTCGGCGCCTGGCGCGAGTTTGCCACGCAGGACATGCGCGATTGGCTGAGGACGCTGGGCATTCCGCTCTTCGATCTGGGACGACTGGAATTCGAGGACGAGACCGCGAGCTTTGTCGACGCCTATCATCTTGCAGAACGTGGCGCCGCCAAGGTGATGCTGCATCTGCTCAAGGATGATGAGTTCCGCGGCATGTTCGCGAACATCGACGCAACTGAGATCGAGCGCAACCTCGACACCGCGGCCGGGCATCAAGCGCCGACAACAGCCATTGGGGATGACGAAAGACGCTAGCGCCGGGGTGGACGGGAGCCCCCTGGGAAAGTACGGATAACGGTGGATTTTTCCGAGACTTAAGCTAGAGTTTCGAGCAATTCGAGGCGGGGTTGGCATCGGCCGTGACGCGCTATGTTGTAGTTGTCCTGGCGCTGTTCGCGGCAGTATTTTCGCCGATGCTTGCGAGCCTCGAATGGCTCGGCTGGCGGCTGGGTGCGACAGTGCCTCTCTCGACCATCGCTGCCGAGCAAACCCACAATGACCATCTTCTCTGGCTCGGTTCCTTCAAGGACTACGCTCCGTTCAAGCTCGAACGGATCAAGCAGGTTCAACCCGAGGTGCTGCTTGTCGGCAGCTCGCGGTGCGGTCAGGCCCGCGACCAGATGTTCCGGCCCTATGTCGCCTACAATGCATGCCTGACGGCGTGGCCGCTCACCCACGTCGTCGACTTCATCGACCGCGCCACTCACGTCGCCAAACCTCGTGTCGTCATCGTCGCGCTGGATTACTTCCTGTTCGGCGATTCTCTCGCAGAAGTCTGGCAGAAGGAGCGTACGATGGACTTCAGCCAGGGGCTGGCGTCACATCGTCGGAAATTGCACGATGTCATCGACTTCATCGTGCGAACTCATGGCAACCGCGATGCCATCCTCTCCGCGGTGACCACTCCCCAGCACGAGCCGGTCGACGGCAACAGGCTGATCGGGACCGAGGCCATTCGCGGCCAATTCGGCTTCCGCAAGGACGGTTCGGTGATGGTCGCTCCGCCCTATCGGAATCTTGCCGCGGAAACCTTGGCGCGCGGCGCTCAATACGTCACCTCATCCTTTCCCGGAGCCCAGCATCTCAGCGAGCGGCAGCTCGGCGAGATCGAGCGGCTGTCCCGACTGGCGCGCGAGCGCAATTTCACGGTGATCGCTATTCAGTACCCTCTGCTGGAGAGCGCCGCAGCTTTCCTCGATACCGACGAAAACTACTGGCCCTATTCGGGATTGTGGCGGGAGCTGAAGAGCCCGCAGACCGCAAGCAGATTCGCGCAATTGGGAATTTCGTTCTTCGACATGAGCCGTACCGAGATTTCGCAGACGACTGAGAACTTCTTCGATCCGGCTCATCCCTCGGAACGCGGCATGCTGAAGACCTATCTCGCATTGCTGAACCGCCCCGATTTCAGCAGGCACTTCCCGCGCATCGATCGCAACGAACTCGCGGCCGACCTCGACCGCAAGGAAGAGCAGTTCGATCTCTATCACTGACCAGAGCGCGAGGATCCTCCCCTCCATCGCTCTTGCTCTCCGTCGCCATCGGCCGCGACGTTCAAGGGCGCAACGCGAGATCTCCGCGCGGCGCGTGTGGAGACGACCATCCCGGGCATGAACGCAGCATGTCTCAGCAGGATTGGCCGCTGTGAACCGACATCCGTCACCCTGAGATCTGCGCGATGATCGCAACTTCATCGTCCGAGAATTCAACAACAGGCCGTGCAGGGGTTTGTGCTGCTGCGCACACCTGTTAAAGAGGGGTGCACAACGCCTGGATGCCTCGCGCCTCTCGTCACCGATCATGAGAATGCTTCGACTTTTCGCAATAGAATCAACGTCGACGAGGCGTGCTGGAGTTGGACCTTCGCCGCTACGATCACCCGGATCCTGGCCGTTGCATCGGCGATTCGCATACGCAGCCGGCAGCGAGGCCCATTCAGGACAGATGAGCCGGAGTCGAAGCCCTTGGATCAGGTTATCGAAATGACGCAGATGGATCTGGTCTGTCAGACAATTCGCGCTTCCTGCGAGCCCGGTCAGACGATTGCCTTCGTGTCAGGCAACTTCAACGTCGTGCACCCCGGACATCTACGGCTTCTGAAGTTCGCGGCCGAGCAGGCCGATGTGCTCGTCGTCGGCGTCAATCCGGACTCGACGCCCGGCGTGACCCTGGCGCAGGACATGCGGCTGGACAACGTGCGCTCCATCTCGTTTGTGCACCATGCCGTGCGTTTGGAGACCTCCGCGTCCGACTTCATCGGGCAGCTGAAACCGACGATCGTCGTCAAGGGCAAGGAGTTCGAGGACCGGACCAACCCGGAACAGGAGGCTGTGGACGCCTATGGCGGCCGACTGATCTTCTCCTCCGGTGAACTGCGCTTCGCCTCGCTGTCGCTGCTGGAACGCGACGCCAACATCGACATCTCCACCGTCCGCAAGCCGCTCGAGTTTCCGAAACGCCATGGTTTCGAGATCTCGAGCCTGAAGGACCTGCTGCGCAAGCTCTCGGGCATGCGGGTGGCCGTGATCGGCGATCTGATCGTCGACGAATATGTCACCTGCGACGCCGTCGGAATGTCGCAGGAGGATCCGACCATCGTCGTGACGCCATTGATGACCCGAACCTTCGTGGGCGGGGCCGGCGCCGTGGCGGCCCACGCCCATGGGCTCGGCGCGGATGTGAGCTTCTTCACCCTGGTCGGGGACGATGATGCGGCGCGCTTTGCCCGCAGCACGCTCGAGCAGCACGGCGTGAATTTCAACGCCTTCGCCGACCAGACCCGGCCGACGACGCGCAAGCAGCGCTTTCGCGCGCTGAACAAGACGCTGCTGCGCGTCAATCATCTGCGCCAGCACGCCGCGGACGCCGATCTGCAGCGGCAGATGCTGACCTCGGTCGAACGCGCCCTGAAGACCTGCGATCTGCTGCTGTTTTCCTGCTTCAATTACGGCTGCCTTCCGCAGGATCTGGTGGATGCGATCGCCGATCTCGCGCGCTCCAGAGGCGTCATGATGGCCGCCGACAGCCAGGTCTCGTCGCAGACCGGCGACGTCTCCCGGTTCAAGGGCATGACCTTGCTGACGCCGACCGAGCGCGAGGCGCGCGTCGCGCTGAACGACTTCATCTCCGGCCTCGCCGTCATCAGCGAGCGGCTGGTCGAGCGGGCACGCACCAAGAACCTGGTGATCACGCTCGGCGCAGAGGGCGCGCTGATCAACACCATGGCCGAAGGCGCCTTCACCTCCGACCGTCTGCCCGCGTTCAACCCGTCGCCGAAGGACGTCTCCGGCGCCGGCGACAGCTTCTTCATGGCCTGCTCGATGGGCCTGCGCGCGGGCGCCGATATCTGGCGAGCATCCTATCTCGGCTCGCTGGCCGCGGCGCTGCAGGTCTCCCGCGTCGGCAACCTGCCGCTCACGACCGCGGAACTGGTCAAGGAAATCGACGAAACGGGCTTCAGCCACGAGTAGGATGTCGTCATGCGTGCCCTTCTGCTCGCGGCCGGGATCGGAAGCCGGCTGCGTCCGCTGACCAACACGACGCCGAAATGCCTGGTGCGTGTGCACGACCGGCCCCTGCTGGACTACTGGCTCGACCTCGTGTTCGAAGGCGGCGTCGAGCGGGCGCTGCTCAACACGTATTGGCTGGCCGAGCAGGTCCGGGCCCATGTCGCGCAGTCGCGCTGGCGCGACCGGGTCGATCTCGTTCACGAAGATGAACTGCTCGGCACCGGCGGCACCGTGCTGGCCAACCGCGCCTGGTTCGGCGACCAGCCGTTCATGGTCGCCCATGCGGACAATTTGACGGATTTCGACGTCAAGGGGGTGCTCGCCGCTCATCACGGGCGGCCGTCCGGCTGCATCATGACGATGCTCGCGTTCCGGACCGACGATCCAAGCTCGTGCGGGATTCTCGAACTGGATGATCAGCGCCGTGTGATCGCCTTCCACGAGAAGGTCAAGAATCCGCCCGGGAACCTCGCCAATGGCGCGGTCTACGTGTTCGAACCCGGCGTGATCGCCGACATCGCGGCGCTCGGAAAGCCGGTCGTCGACCTCTCCACCGAAATCATCCCCAACTATTTGGGACGCATTTTGTGCGTGGAAACCAGCGGTTATCATCGGGATATCGGCAACCCGGAAAGCTTGCGCCGGGCTCATTTGGAGTTTAATCACGAACCGCGCCGTGGCGGGGACGTTTGACGGGCGGCTATTGCCGCCGGGCCGGTCGCCTTCCCCAGCCAATTTGTATAAAGGTGCGCGCGACGCGCCAGCCGGCGAGACGACAGGCGAGCCACGGGGATTGCTCAGATGAAAGTATTCGTGACCGGAGCGTGCGGCTACAAGGGCAGCGTGCTCGTGCCGAAGCTGTTGAAGGCCGGCCACAAGGTCGTTGCGTTCGACATCATGTGGTTCGGCAACTTCCTCGAGCCGCATCCGGATCTCACCGTCGTTCAGGGGGACGTGCGCAATCCCGACGCGATCGACCTGACCGGCGTGGACGCCATCATCCATCTCTCCAGCGTCGCCAATGACCCCTGCGGCGATCTCGATCCGAAGCTGACCTGGGAGATCTCCTGCCTCGCCACGATGCAGCTCGCCGATCGCGCCTACCGCCACGGCATCAAGCGCTTCATCTACGCGTCCTCTGGCAGCGTCTACGGCGTGAAGGAAGAGGAGCAGGTCACCGAGGATCTCGAGCTGCTGCCGATCTCGGAGTACAACAAGACCAAGATGTGCGGCGAGCGCATCGTGCTGTCCTACAAGGACGACATGGTGGTGCAGATCGTGCGCCCCGCCACCGTCTGCGGCTACTCCCCGCGCCAGCGCCTCGACGTCTCCGTCAACATGCTGACGATGCAGGCGCTGATGAACGGCCGCATCACCGTGTTCGGCGGCGACCAGACCCGCCCGAACATCCACATCGACGACATCACCGATCTCTATCTCTTCCTGCTCGATCATCCCGAGCACACCGGTGTCTACAACGCCGGATTCGAGAACATCTCGATCCTCGATATCGCCAACATGGTCACCAAGCACGTGCCGGCCGAGGTCATCGTGACGCCCTCGAACGATCCGCGCAGCTATCGCGTCAACTCCGATCGCCTGCTCGCGACCGGCTTCCGCCCGAAGAAGACGGTGGAGGACGCGATCAAGGAAATCATCGGCATGTACTCGCAAGGCCAGCTCAAGAACGAGGACCGCTGGTACAATCTGAAATGGATGGAGAAGGAGGTCGTGAAATGAACGTCCTGGCCTTCAAGACCCCCGGCAGCCTGTTCGCCGACTACACCAGCCGCTTCAGCACCGTGTTGAAGGATTTCGACTGGGCCCCGGTCGAGAAGCTCGCCTATGATCTGCGTGACTGCTGGCAGACCGGACGGCAGGTGTTCTTCTGCGGCAATGGCGGCAGCGGCGGCAACGCCAACCACCTCGCCAACGACTTCCTTTACGCGCTGTCGAAGACGCCGGGCTCGGGCCTGCGCGTGCATTCGCTGTCGTCGAATCCGTCGGTCATCACCTGCCTCGCCAATGACGAAGGCTACGACCAGGTGTTCTCGCTGCAGCTCGCGGTGCTCGCGCGCAAAGGCGATGTGCTGATCACCTTCTCCGGCTCCGGCAATTCGCCGAACATCCTGAAGGCGCTCGAAGAGGGCAAGAAGATCGGCATGACCTCCTATGCCGTGCTCGGCTTCACCGGCGGCAAGGCCAAGGCGCTGGCCGACGTGCCGATCCATTTCGCCGTCGACGACATGCAGATCGCCGAGGACGCGCAGATGGTGATCGGCCACATGATCATGCAGTGGCTGTATGCCCAGCGTGGCGACATCATCACGACGCGCGAGGTCTGACGGACAGAGACGATGGCTGCGAACGAAAAGTACCTGATCCTCGGCTCGAACTCCTTCTCGGGCGCAACCTTTGTCGACTTCCTGGCCGCGGCCGGTCACGACGTGATCGCCACCAGCCGCTCCGACGAGCCGCATGACGCGTTCCTGCCCTACAAGTGGCAGAAGCGTCCCGGCAAGGTCCGCTTCCAGCGCGTCGACCTCAACCACGATCTCGAGGCGCTGAAGGCGCTGCTCAAAGCCGAGCGGCCAACCCATGTCGTGAACTTTGCCGCGCAGAGCATGGTCGGCGAGAGCTGGCTGTACCCGGACCATTGGATGATGACCAACGTCGTCTCCGCCGTCCGCCTGCACGACATCCTGCGCAACTATGACGGCCTCGACCGCTACGTCCATGTGACGACGCCGGAAGTCTACGGCTCGACCGAGGGCTGGGTGCGCGAGGATGCGCCGTTCAACCCGTCGACGCCCTATGCGGTGTCGCGCGCGGCCGGCGACATGAGCCTGCGTACCTATTTCGCCAACTACCAATTCCCGGTCGTGTTCACCCGTGCGGCCAATGTCTATGGCCCGGGCCAGCAGCTCTACCGCATCGTGCCGCGGACCATCGTCGCGGCCATGACCGGGCAGAAGCTGCGCCTCGACGGCGGCGGCAAGTCGGTGCGCGTGTTCATCCACATGACCGACGTGTCGGACGCGACGGTGAAGATCGGCCGCAGCGGAAAGCTCGGCGAGACCTATCACATCTCCGGCTACGAGTTGGTGTCGATCCGCACTTTGGTCGAGATGATCCTCGCCCGGCTCGGCAAGAACTTTGAGGACTGCGTCGAGATCGGACCGGAGCGGCCCGGCAAGGACACCGCCTACACGCTCGACAGCTTCAAGCTGCGCACCGAGCTCGGCTGGCGCGACACCTTCTCGCTGGAACAGGGCATCGACGACGTCATCGCCTGGGCGCGGCGCTTCGAGGATGTGATGGCCAAGCTGCCGACCAAGTACGAGCATAAACCCTGATTTATTCCTGCGTCTCCTCGTGGGGCGCGACTGGAGAGCACGATGAACGTGGCAGTCCGGAACACCGCGGCCAAGCCCGACGTGGCCGCCCTGAAGGCGCAGGCCGCCAAGCTGCGCGGCAAGATCATCGAGATGTCGCACAAGGCCCAGGCCGCGCATCTGGCGTCGTCGCTGTCCTGCGCCGATGCGATGACCGCCGCCTATTGGCACGTCCTGAACATCGATCCGAAGAATCCGACCGATCCGCTGCGCGACCGCTTCATCCTGTCCAAGGGCCACGCCGCCGCAGCGCTGTTCGCGACCCTCGCCATGAAAGGCTACTTCCCCCTCGAGGAGCTCGACACTTACTGCCAGGACGGCGGCCGGCTCGCTGAGCATCCGCCGGCGAACCTCTTGCCTGGCGTCGAAGCCGCCACCGGCTCGCTCGGCCACGGCCTGCCGCTCGGCTGCGGCATGGCGCTGGCGGGACGCATCAAGGGCGAGAACTACCGCGTGTTCGCCCTGCTCTCCGACGGGGAGAACAACGAAGGCTCGGTGTGGGAGGCCGCGATGTTCGCCGCCGCCCAGAAGCTCGAGAATGTCTGCGTCGTCGTCGACTACAACAAGTGGCAGGCGACCGCGCGCTCCAACGAGACCCTGATGCTGGCGCCGCTGCGCGACAAATGGGCCGCCTTCGGCTGGGACGCACACGAGATCGACGGCCATGACGTCGGCGCGCTGGCGGAGGCCATGCAGAACATCCCGAACGGCTCGGGCAAGCCGGTGGCGCTGATCGCCCACACCGTGAAGGGCAAGGGCGTGTCGTTCATGGAAGACGACAACAACTGGCATTACCGCGCCCCCACCGCTGAGGAAGTCGTCAAGTCGTTCAAGGAGCTCGGCCTGTCATGAGAAACGCGTTCGCGGACGAACTGACCAAGCTCGGCAATGACGACCCCCGCGTCGTGATGCTGTCGGGCGACATCGGCAACCGCCTGTTCGACAAGTTCAAGGACAAGCACCCCAGCCGCTTCTTCAACTGCGGCGTCGCCGAAGCCAACATGATGGGCGTCGCCGCCGGCATGGCCATGAACGGCCTGCGCCCGGTCGCCTATACGATCACGCCGTTCGTGACGACGCGCTGCCTGGAGCAGATCCGCACCGACGTCTGCTATCACGAGGCGCCGGTGACCATCGTCGCCGTCGGTGCCGGCCTCGCCTATTCCGGCCTCGGCCCGACCCATCACGCCTGCGAGGACATCTCGTTCCTGCGCTCGATCCCGAACATGGTCGTGATCTGCCCGGGCGACGCCTTCGAGGTCCGCGGCGCCCTGCGCGCGGCGATGCAGCAGGACCGCCCGGTCTACATCCGCATGGGCAAGAAGGGTGAGCCGGTCGTTCACAAGGGCCCGATCGCGGATTTCAAGATCGGAAAGGCGATCACGATCGAAGAAGGCAGCGATGTGTGCCTGCTCTCGACCGGCAACATGCTGCCGGAAGCCATTGAAGCCGCACATAAGTTGAAGGAAAAGGGCATCTCCGCCGAGGTCGTCAGCTTCCACACCGTGAAGCCGCTGGATGAGGACAAGCTCAAGCAGGCGTTCAGCCGCTTCAAGCTGGTCGCGACCATCGAGGAGCATTCGCTGATCGGCGGCTTCGGCGCGGCCGTCTCCGAGTGGCTCGTCGACAGTGAGACGCAGGCGAAGAAATTCCTGCGCTTCGGCACGCCGGATGCGTTCTTCAAGAAATCCGGTGAACAGGAATATGCCCGCGAGGTGCTCGGCCTGACCGGCCACCAGATCGCGGACAAGATCATCCACGCCTTGAGCTGAGACATCACATGAAGACCCAAGCTGCCCTCCTGGTCCAGACCGGCCAGCCGCTCGTGCTCGCCGAGATCGAGACGCCCGCCTTGAAGCCGGGCCAGGTGCTGGTCGAGATCGCCTATTCCGGCGCCTGCGGCACGCAGGTGATGGAGTGGCGCGGCGACAAGGGCGAGGACAAATGGGTGCCGCATTGCCTCGGTCATGAGGGCACCGGCACGGTCATCGAGACCGGCAGCGCTGTCACCAAGGTCAAGGTCGGCGACAAGGTCGTGCTGTCCTGGATCAAGGGCACGGGCATCGAGGCCGGCGGGGCCGTCTATGACTGGGACGGCAAGAAGGTCAACGCCGGCGGCGTCACCACCTTCCAGCGCCATTCGGTGGTCAGCGAGAACCGCCTGACCCTGCTGCCGCCCGACCTGCCGATGGATGTCGCGGTGCTGCTCGGCTGCGCTGCGCCGACCGGCATGGGCGCGGTCTACAACGTTCTGAAGGTGCAGCCGGGCGATGCGGTCGCCGTGTTCGGCACCGGCGGCATCGGCCTCAACGCGCTGATGGCGGCGGCGCTCGCCGGCGCGATGCCGGTGATCGGCATCGATCCCAACCCGACGCGCCGCGCGCTCGCCCAGATCTACGGCGCGACGCACGTGATCGACGCTAACGGCGACGTGCTGGCCGAGATCAAGAAGATCGTGCCGCAGGGCGTTGATCTCGCGGTCGAATCCTCCGGCATTCCCGGCGTGATGGATCAGGCGATCAACGCCACCCGGCAGCAGGGCGGCCGCGCGGTCGTGATCGGCAACGCCAAGCATGGCGCGGCGCTGACCTTGAATCCCGGCGTCTTCAACCAGGGCAAGAGCCTGCTCGGCACCTGGGGCGGCGACAGCGTGCCGGATCGCGATTACGGGCGATACGGCCGGCTTTTGAGCTCCGGCCGCTTCCCGGTGCGGGATCTCCTGTCGAAGCCCTACAGCCTCGCCCAGGCCGACCAGGCGCTGCAGGACCTCGCCGCCGGCAAGGTCGGTCGTCCGCTGATCGACATGTCGCTGCGCTAAGATCAGGCCATGCGGATCGGGATCGACTTCGACAACACGATCGCCTGCTATGACGGCGTGTTTCATGCGGCCGCGCTTGAGCGTGGCCTGATCCCGGCCGATCTCGGCCGCGACAAGAACAGCGTCCGCGACCATCTCAACGGCTCGGGGCGCAAGGACGATTTCACCGAGCTGCAGGGCTACGTCTACGGCGCCCGCATGGACCTGGTGTCGCCCTACCCGGGCTTCGCCGAGTTCGTCGCCGCCGCCCGTGGCGCCGGTCATGACCTGTTCATCGTCAGCCATAAGACCAAGCACCCCATTCTCGGGCCGAAGCACGACATGCACGCCGCCGCGCGCGGCTTCCTGACCGATCGCGGGCTGATGGGCTCGGCCCCCGGCCAGATCGCGCCGGACCGGGTGTTCTTCGAGCTGACCAAGGACGAGAAGGTCGCGCGTGCGCATGCGCTCGCCTGCGAGCTGTTCGTCGATGACCTGCCGGAGATCCTGGCCATGGCCGGATTCCCCGAGGGCATGCGTAAGGTGCTGTTCGACCCTGAGAACCAGTTCGCCGCCAAGGCCGTGCCTTACGAGCGCCGGGCGTCGTGGTCCGAGATCGCGGCGGATATCCGTGACCGCGGCTGAGGCCAGCGCCCATGCCGCTCTGCTGGCGCTGGCACAGCGCCTCGCCGCGCAGGCCGGCAAGGCCAGCCCGACGGCGCTGACCCGGCTCGCCGGCGGCCGCAACAATCAGGTCTTCCGTCTCGATACTGAAGATGGCCCGTTCGTCCTCAAGCGCTACTTCACCGATGCCCGCGACACCCGCGACCGTCTCGGCGCCGAATGGAGCTTCATCAGCCATGCCTGGTCGAACGGCGTCCGCGTCGTGCCGGAGCCGCTGGCCTGCGACCGGGCCGAGCAGGCCGGCCTCTACAGCTTCGTCGACGGACGCAAGCTGACCGCGGTCGAGCTGGCGCCGGCGCATGTCGATGCCGCGATCGACTTCGTGCTCGCGGTGAATGCCCCGCCCCGCCCCGCGCTGGCACCGGGATCGGAAGCCTGCTTCTCGCTCGCCGAGCATCTCGCCACTGTCGAGCGCCGCGTGGCGCGGCTGGCGACGCTCGATGCCGACGTGCCGCATGTCGCCGAGGCGAGGGCCTTCGTGGCGGAGCGACTGCAGCCGGAATGGGCCGAGGTAAAGGCTAGCATCTTGCGCGGCGCCGCGGCCGAAGGGCTCGGGCTGGAGGCCGCCATCCCCGACGACCAGGTCTGCCTGTCGCCGTCCGATTTCGGCTTCCATAACGCGCTGATCGACGATCAGGGCAAGCTCACCTTTCTTGACTTCGAATATGCCGGCCGCGACGATCCGGCCAAGCTGGTCTCCGACTTCTTCTGCCAGCCGGAGGTGCCGGTGCCGCTCGCGGTGCACGAGCACTTCATCGACCGGCTGACCGAGGGCCTCGCGCTCGACGCCGCCAGCGTGGCGCGCTGCCGTCTGCTGATCGACGCCTACCAGGTCAAATGGACCTGCATCATCCTGAACGACTTCCTGCCGCTCGGCGCCACGAGGCGCGCCTTCGCCGACACCGGCGCCTGGGCGCAGCGCTGCGCCGCGCAGCTCGCCAAGGCCGAAGCGCAGCTCGGCCTGATCGGCGCCACTTCCGACTAACCGATAATCCCACGCCTGGAGATCTTCATGGCCTATCGCGAGTTCGTCAGTCTCGTCCACAAATCGACCAAGCGCGACTATCTCGCGCGCGTCACCCAGCGCGACAAGGCCGATGTCGCGGAAATGGCGATCAAGTTCGACTACGACTACTGGGACGGCAGCCGCGAGACCGGCTATGGCGGCTACAAATATGACGGCCGCTGGCGCAAGGTCGCCGACGCGATGATCGAGACCTACGGCATCAAGCCGGGCATGCGCGTGCTCGACGTCGGCTCCGGCAAGGGTTTCATTCTCCACGATTTCCGCGAGGCGATTCCGGACCTCGAGGTGGCCGGCATCGACATCTCCTCCTACGGCGTCGAGCACACGATGGAGAGCGTGAAGCCGTTCTGCCAGGTCGGCTCGGCGGCAAAGCTGCCCTACCCGGACAAGTATTTCGACCTCGTCATCTCGATCAACACGCTGCACAACCTCTACAACTACGATCTCGACGCCGCCTTGCGCGAGATGGAGCGCGTCAGCCGCGGGGCGAAATATCTCTGCGTCGAGGGCTATCGCAACGAGCGCGAGAAGGTGAACCTGATGTATTGGCAGCTCACCTGCCGCATCTTCCACACACCCGAGGAATGGGCCTTCGAGTTCAAGCGTTCCGGCTACACCGGCGACCACGAATTCATCTTCTTCGAATGAGTTTGAGACGAGCGCGGCGACTGCGACGTCATGACGATGGGATGTTTCGTCGGCGGCCTCGGGCCGCCCTCCCATCGGTCTCCCGCCGGATGATGGGGAGCGATGTCGCATGAGGTCGCGAGCGGCCTCGCCGCTCGCTGCTGGTCATTCGGGGTCAGGTTTGAGTACCAATCCAGGTTCATCACGGGACAACCGATCGCGATGAGTAACGCCCGCTCCGATCAGAACCACGAGACGTGTTGCCGGGTTTGCGGTCACCCGATCGGGTCGTCGCCGCTGTCGCTCGGCCATTTGCCGGTCTGCAACAATTTCAGCGACGATGGCGTGGTCGACCGCAGGGTCGATCTCGACATCGTCGAATGCGAGTTCTGCCAACTGGTGCAGTTGCGCAGCACGGCTTCCGCCGATCTGCTGATGCCGCGCGTGGCGTGGATTCGCTATCGCGAACCGGAAGGCCATCTCGACGCGCTGGCGGCCAGCCTGCTCTCGCTGCGCCCCGAAGCCCAACGGGCGATCGGGACCGGTCCTTTCGAACTGCCGCTGCTGTCCCGGCTCGGCGCGCGCGGGCTGGAGACCAGCACTCTGCCGATCGGCGTCGATGCCCCCGCCGGCCGCTATCCGTACCTCGAAAGCTGGCAGACCATCCTCAACGACGAACGGCTGTCGGCTGCCTCGGCACAGCACGGGACCTTCGACATCGTCTCGTGCCGCTACATCGTCGAGCACAGTCCGACGCCCGTGGCGGCCTTACAGGCTCTCAAGCATCTGCTCAGCCCCGAGGGCCTGCTGCTGGTCGAGGTGCCCGATAGCAGCAAGTTTCTGGCTGCGCGCGACTATTGTTTTCTTTGGGAAGAGCACAGCTGCTATTTCGTCGAGGAGACCTTGCGCCTGCTGGCGCAAGCGAGCGGATACCAAGTGCTGGCGCTGCTGCGCTATCCGGGTGCGCTCGAAGATGCGCTGGTCGCGGTGCTCGCGCCGTGTCAGGATACACCTCCCCTCAAGAAGCGGGGCGAATCGGAGCTGTTCCGAAGCTATCGTCAGGGCTTCCTGGATCAGCGCGAGCCATTGCAGTCGCTGCTGCGCGTCGCCGCCGGCCCCAACAACGACGGTCTGGCCCTGTTCGGCATCGGGCATCACGCCATCATGTTTGCAAACGCCTTCGGGGTCGCCGACATGATCGCGCTGGCGGTCGACGACGATCCCGACAAGGCGGGCTTCTTTCCGCCTGGGTTCAGCGTCCCCGTGGTGGGTTCAGAGCGCCTGCTCGCGGATCAACGGATCGGCACATGCCTGTTTGCGGTCGCGCCCCACATCGAAGGACGGGTGCGCGACAAGCTTGCGCCGCTCGCCGAGCGCGGAGTCGTTTTCCGTTCGGTCTACGCTTCGCTGAACAATGCCATCACTGGCGGTCTCGGGTGACGGCTGCAGGCCTTGCCTTGCAGGAGCTTGCGGCGCCGCAAGCTCCCGCCATCAGGCTGACATCTCCCATCTCCCGCTCCGGACCCGACGCACCAGGTCTGCCGCGTCACGGAGCGGCTTCGTGATGTGCCAGGACCGTGATCGCTTGAGCGCAATCAATTCGCGCTCCGCGGCCAGCAGTTCAGATAGTCTCTGTTTGGGTACGTTGCCGGCGGGCATCGCGCCGCCGCCGTTCTGATAGCGCTCCAACATCGTCGAATTCACCTGCGAATGCGCTGTCGCGATTTCGAGCGATGCCCGGAATGGAGCGTGCTTGGTCTTCCGCAGAATGACGTGAATGTTCAACTGCGGCACGCGGTTGTCCTGTCCCAAGGGGGCAGTGTTGCTCAACAGCGAATCTCCCCCCATGGATTCGATTCCGATGACGTCGATCCTGCTTTCGCCGGCCGGCGTCACCGCCATGTGCTCGACCATGTAGCCGTTCGCCTGAGCCATCTCGCGGAAGAACAGCGGTGTATAGCAATAATAGCCGTGATCGAGATATCCGCTCGCCGGCAATTGGTGATACGCGATGCCGCCGACCTTCAACGCATCGTGCACGAACTCGAAGCAATTCCACTGGTTGAAGATGTGCTCGGTCGTCCCGAAATTGAAGACGACGTCGTAGTGATCGATCATGTCACCGGGCACTGTATCGAAATTGAGGTCCAGGATCCTCGTCTTCAGGCCGGGGCACACGTCGACGGAATTGTACTCGATGTTAGTCAGGTCCGTGATTTCGGAGAACAGCGTCGTTCGCTCTTCGGGACGCGGGGTCGAAAAATACACGAGGCGCTGGATCTCTTTGTCGAGCTGCGGGCCAGGCATGGTCGACCCGCCCTGGCGTTCGATGAACTCCCGGATCTGCTCCTCCTTCACGAGCAGCACGTTCTGAGGTCCGATATCGAGCACCTTGTTTAGCTGCGGCGTCAAAAATCCCTTGCGCTGCAAATAAATCGGGCCGTTCAAATTCATACCCACCGACAGAGTCTCCCTGCACTAGACCGACGCGGCACCCAAAAGCGCGGTGTCGCAGCCCCATTTGGATCGAGAAGATCATCAAGTCAGAAACGAGCCGTCGAGGCACAACGCGCAACAATCAATCAAGCCGAGGCTATCAATCGTGGTTGCACCCGGAAACCATCGCTACCACATCGTGCACGACGGCGTCCGAGGATAGCGGGTTGCATTTCGTTGACCAGCGGAATTTCCAGCTGCAGTAGCTCGATCAGGAGCGGTGCGCGGATAAGTCGCTATCGACCGAGCTGGACGGGGCTGCCGCGCTTTTGCGCCTCGAACATCGCGCCCCGGCCAATGATCTAGCCTGCGGAAAAGCCCCGGTTTTGCATCCTGCCTGCGCCGCCCTATGCTAGACCCTCATCGTCCGATAGCCCGAAGAGCGGATCCCTCCCCGCCTGGTGCCACGTCCGACCATGTCAAGAGGCACGTGGCTGGAGAACTGGCACATGTGCGGTGTGAAGTGCGCTCCGTCTGCGCTAACCTGGACGGCAACTCCATTCTGAAGGACATGGCGCCATGAGCCTCGTTCAAAAATCTCCCGAGGTGTTCCTGGCGGAGGGTCCCATCGCCTCGGTCGGCGTGGCCGAGATCAGCACCCTCAAGGCCGCCGTCAAGGCCAGCCCGAAAAAGCGGGCCCGGATCAATACGCATCCCGACGGCGAGGACCAGTTGCACGAGATGATCATCGCGATCGACGCGAGCAGCTACATCCGGCCGCACAAGCATCCCGGAAAAAGCGAAGCTTTCCACATCATCGAGGGCGAGGTCGACATCGTCGTGTTCAACGATGACGGCGGCATCGAACGGGTGGTGGAGCTGGGGGCGCCGGGCGGCACGCGTCCGTTCTACTACCGGATGTCGAACGCCTTCTTCCATACGCTGATCATTCGCAGTGATCTCCTGATCGTGCATGAGATCACCAATGGACCGTTCCGCCCCGGCGCCAGCGTGTTCGCCGATTTCGCGCCGGAGGACAGCGACGCCGCCAAGGCTGCTGCCTACCAGGCCGATCTCGTCAAGCGCGTCGCGGCGCTTCAGGACGCCGCAGCATGACCGAGCATGCTGTTGTCGTCGGCGGCACCCGCGGCCTCGGCCGCGTGGTGGTCGAGCGATTTCTGGCCCGCGGATGCGCGGTCAGCGTGGTGTCGCGGCAACGCCCGGCCGATTTTCCCGATCAACCCGGACTGAAACATTTTTCCGCCGATCTCGAGCGGAGCGACAGCTTTTCCAGCCTCTGGCGCGACGTCGCCGACGCCAATGGTCCGGTCCGCTACCTCGTGCTGAGCCAGCGCTTCCGCGGCCAGGGCGACCCCTGGGCCGGCGAGATCCAGGTCGGCCTGACCGCCTCGCGTGACCTGATCGAGGGCTTTTCCGGCCATTTCGCCGAAGCCGGCGACCGTGCCATCGGCGTGGTCAGCTCAGTCTACGCCGAATTCGTGGGCTCGTCGCAGCCGGTCGGCTATCACGTCGTCAAGGGCGGCCTCAACGCGATGGTCCGCCACTATGCCGCCACGCTCGGCCGCCGCGGCATCCGCGTCAACGCGATCATGCCGCTGACCTATCTGAAGCGCGAATCGCGCGTCTTCTACGAGCAAAACGACAGGTTGATGGAGACCTACCGCAAGCTGGTCCCGCTCGGACGGCTCGGTACGGCCGAGGAATGCGCCGACGCGCTCGATTTCCTGTGCAGCGAGCGTTCCTCCTTCATCAACGGGCAGAGCCTGTTCCTGGATGGCGGAGTGTCCACAGTCTGGCAAGAAGAGGTCGCCAAGAGCTTCGCGGGCCTGTAAAACGCGCCGCAAATCTCTTCGGCCGACCACCCCGCCTCTGCGGGCCCGCAAACCAGGATCGCCAGTTCATGCAACACGTCAAGCACAAGACCGATTGCCGCCTGTGCGGCTCGACCTCGCTCGATCACGTGCTGCCGATCAGGGCCTCTGCGATCGGGGACGCCTTCGTCACGGCCGATCGGCTCAACGAAAAGCAGGACCTCTATCCGCTCGACTGCTATCTGTGCCTGTCCTGTGGCCATCTGCAGAATCTCGACGTCGTCGATCCCGACATCCTGTTCCGCGACTACACCTACCGCACCTCGGTGTCGCTCGGCCTCGTCGAGCATTTCAAGCGCTACGCCCAATCCGTCGTGTCGACGCTCGCGATCCCTGCGGGCAGCCTGGTCGCGGAGATGGGCAGCAATGACGGCTCGCTGCTCAAGGCGTTCAAGAACGAGGGCATGCGCGTGCAGGGCATAGATCCGGCGCGCGACATCGCGGCGACCGCGACTGGCGAAGGCATTCCGACGATCCCGGATTTCTTCACCAGCGCGCTGGCGGCCCGGATCAAGGCCGAACAGGGCGAAGCCAAGCTGTTCTGCGCCAACAACGTCTTCGCCCACATCGACAACATGTCGGATGTGGTGAAGGGCATCCGGCTGCTGCTCGCCGACGACGGCGCCTTCGTGTTCGAAGTCTCCTACATCGTCGACATGATCGACAACATGGTGTTCGACACCATCTATCACGAGCATGTCTCGCATCATGCGCTGATCCCGCTCGAGACCTTCCTGAATCGCCATGACATGACGCTGTTCCATGTCGAGCGGACCGGGACCAAGGGCGGCTCGATCCGGGCCTTCGCGCAGCCGAAATCGACCGGCAAGCGCCCGCGCTCGGCGGAGCTGTCGCAGCTGATCGCCGAGGAGGAGCGGCGCGGTGTGACCAAGCCGCAGATCTACCGCGACTGGTTCGTGGCCATCGAAAACTGCAAGCGCAAGGTGCTGGCCGCCGTCGATGCCGCGATCGCTGAGGGCAAGCTGGTCGCCGCCTATGGCGCCTCGACCACCACGACCACCCTGCTCTACCATTTCGAGCTGGAGAACCGGATCAAGTTCATCGTCGACGACAACCAGCTCAAGCACGGCCGCTTCAGCCCGGGCGCCCACATTCCGGTGCTGCCCTCCAGCGAACTCGCGACGCGCAAGCCGGACCTGGTGGTGATTCTCGCCTGGATCTATGCCGATCCGATCCTCAAACGGAACCAGGCGTATCTCGAGGCCGGCGGCCGCTTCCTGGTGCCGCTCCCCGAGCCTCGCATCGTCGCTGCGGCCGGCACGGCGACACTCTGAGCCCACGGGGCGGATCTCCACGCCCCACTGATGGCCCCGGGGCTGCCCGGTTGACAGCCCCCGCGTAACATGGTCCAGCAAGCGCTGACGATCCGTCGCTGCCGCGCCGGATCCCGAACGGTTTCGGCTGACAGGCCAGACACTTACGGCACATGCGAGGTAGCGGGAATGACCACCCTGACCGATGGACAGGTCGAGCGGTTCGTGGTTGCGGATAAGCGTCGCTTCTCCTGGGCGCGCTGCCGCGAGGACATCGCCCCGTTCATCACCCGTCACGTCACCTGGCGCGCCCTGGCCGCCGGCGATATCCGCTCAAAATACCGCCGCACCATGCTCGGACCATGGTGGATCACCGCCACCAATGCGATCACGGCCCTGATCATGGGAACGGTCGCCGGCCGGTTCCTCGGCGCGGACATGAAGACCTACCTGCCCCACTTCATGGTCAGCATGACGATCTGGAATTTCATCTCCTCGTCGCTCAGCGAGTCCTGCTACACGATGATCAATGCGGGAGGCATGATCAAAGCGGTCGACATGCCGATCCTGATCCACATCATGCGGATGGTTCAGCGCAATCTGATCATCTTCCTGCACAACATCGCCGTGATCCCGTTCATCTGGCTCGTCTATCCCTGGTCGATCGGTTTTGGCAGCGTGCTGGCGCTGGTCGGCCTCATGATCGTCTACGTCTTCGTCGTCAGCGCCTCGATGATCGTCTCGATGATCTGCGTGCGCTATCGCGACGTGCCCCCCGTCATGGCGGCCGTGCTGCAGCTTCTGTTCTTCATCTCGCCGATCATCTGGGAGCCGTCGCATATCCGTGGCGGCGAGTGGGCCGTCACGCTTAACCCGATCGCCTATCTTCTCTCCATCACGCGCGGCCCGCTGATGGGCGCCGTTCCCAACCTCGCCACCTGGGCCGGTGCCATCGGAGTTGTCGCCGTGCTGACCGCCGCCATGGTCTATATCTACACGCGCTACCGCTCGCGCGTCGTCTACTGGGCCTGATGAAGGCCATTCGAGATCCCTCATGCCTCTGATTGAAGCCAAGCAAATCGGCATCGAATTCCCGGTCGCGCCGCCGAACGCGCGGTCGTTTCGGCATCTGGCCATCAAGGCGGCCTCGCGCGTCGGCGGGCAGGTCTCCCGCAGCCAAGGCTCGTTCCAATTCGTCCAGGCGCTCGACGACATCAGCTTCACCTTGAAGCAGGGCGACCGGCTCGGCCTCGTCGGACACAATGGCGCCGGCAAGACCACGCTGATCCGCGTGCTCGCCGGAATCTACGAGCCGACACGCGGCTCGCTGCGCGTCGTCGGACGCAATGTGCCGATGTTCGACATCGGACTCGGCATGGACGAGGAAGCCTCGGGCTACGAGAATATCCGCACCCGCGGCCTCATCCTGGGCCTCTCCCCCGAGGAGATCGAGCAGCGCGTGCCGGAAATCGCCGAATTCGCCGAGCTCGGCGACTATCTCGAGCTGCCGATCCGGACCTATTCGTCGGGCATGCTGCTGCGCCTGGTGTTCTCGATCGCAGCCTCGATCCATGGCGACATCATCCTGATGGACGAGTGGATCGCGGTCGGCGACGCTCATTTCCGCAAAAAGACGCACGACCGGCTGCAAGAGATCACAGGGCGCTCGGGCATCGTGGTGCTGGCCTCGCACGATCTGGGCCTGCTGCGGGAGACCTGCAACCTCGGGCTCTATCTCGAGGGCGGGCGCGTGCGGGCGTTCGGCGCTCTCGATGACGTCGTGAAAGAGCTGCCTCCGGCTTGAGCGGGCGAACTCGAGACATGCGGCGGGATGTTCGCTGAGCCATGACCCCCACGACCAGCCGAGCCGCCGCGCCGACCGTCACACTGGTCGTCCCCAATTTCAATCATGCGCACTACCTGCCGGAGTCACTCGGCAGCATCGCCGCGCAGACCCACGCGCCTGACCGCGTCATCGTCATCGATGATTGTTCGACAGATGACAGCATCGCGGTCATCTCGCGCTTCGTGGCGGACCGGCCGAACTGGCGGCTCATCCGTCACGAGGTCAACCAGGGCGTGGTGCGCGGCCAGAACGAGGCGCTGGCCCTTGCGGAGACGGAGTGGGTCGGATTTCTCGGGGCCGATGACGCGCTGCATCCGACCTATCTCGAAAAGGCCATGAGCCAAGCCGCGGATCATCCCGAAGCCGGTCTGATCTTCGCGTGTTGCGAGATCATCGGGCCGACCGGGCCGTCCGCGAAGCGCATGCTGCGGCCGATGATGCTGCCGGCGTCCGCATCAACGATGCTGGCGCCCGCCGCCGTCCGCCGCATCCTGGGCTTCGGCGACAACTATTTCTCCGGGACCACCTCGCTGTACCGCAAGCAGGCCTTGCAGGCGCTCGGCGGTTTCGACGTCACGCTGGGCTCGTTCTCGGATGCGTTCCTCGCCCGCCGGCTGGCGCTCACCTATGGCTGTTCGTTCATCGCCGACGTCCTCGGCTATTGGCGCATCCACGGCCAGAACTACTCGACCGCGACAGCAACCGACCCGGCATTGCTCAACGCCAAGCTGGCCGAGATTTCCACGCTCATCCAGCAGAGCAGCCTGTTTCCTCCCGGCTATGACCAGGCATTCGCACGGCGGAACCGCTTCGGCGCGGCGCGGACGGTACTGGGCAACGCGATGGCGCCCGCGGCAAAGGCCGCACGCGTCGCCGCCCTGCTCGACGGAAACGTGCTCGACACCCGGCTGCTGCATGTGATGCTCAGCCTCGGGGCAGCCGGACGACTGGCTGCTCTCGCCTGGATCACCCTGAGGACCCGCCCGATGTCGCTCATGCGTCTGCTCGCCCAGCGCGGGGTTCGACGGCAGATCATCTCCGCGACCCCGGCGTACCGCGCGCCATGACGACGCGCGCCCCCTTCGGCTCTCTGCGCCATCGCCTCGGCAAGCGGATGGCCGGCAGCCGGCCGCCCGCGCCGGTCACGACGTCGGTCGCGCCGGCAGCGACCGGGAGCCTGCCGGTGCCGGGCAAATGGTCACCACGGGTCTGGCTGACTGGGACGGCCTTTCGCCTGTATGCGTTCCTGAGCGCGCGGCGCCGGCAATTGCTGCCGCTGACCACCCGCGCCGCCAATGTCCTCGATAACCACGTCATCCTGGCGCCCGCAGGCGCACGGCTGCTGCGGTCGATGGACCGCCGGCTGGCCGAAGGCTCACGGATGGACGATCTGCTCGCCCGCGTCGTCTCGACCACGCTGGCTGCCGCGGCGCAGGTGCACCTGGCCGCGAGCCGCAAGCCGAGCGCGCTGCGTGCGGTTCGCTTGCTGAACCTGATGTTCCGCAGCCAGATCCGTGCGCGAGCAGGCGTCGGCGCCCAGGCCTATTTCACCACCCTGGCCCTGTGCAGCGCTTATGATCGTATCGTGCGGGAGGTGCCGCAGCCCGAGACGATCGACAGCTTTGCGATCAACTTCGCGGCCGGCGTCGCTCACATGTACCGCGGCAATCTCACGCTCGCCGCTCACTTCCTTGAAGCCGCCGCATCCTCCGGGGACGGCAACGCGCTGCGTAAGCTCGGCGCTGTCCATGCTCTGGCCGGCGATCACGCCCAGGCGGCCGCCTGCTTCAAGGCCTCGGTCGAACGCGATCCGCGCTCGGTGATGGCGCATCAAAATTATGCCGGGGGCTACGACCCGTCGACCTACACGCCCGGCTCCTGGGAGCTGGAGAATGCCGGCGAACTCCTGATCTACGACAATCTGATTCAGCTCGGCGAGAACTTCTATCATCAGGGTCGTTACGACGACACGTTCCGCAGCTATCAGGCGGCGCTCGATCATCAGGACGCCCTGGCGCGCAGATGGTCTGTTCCCGACAAGCTGGTCCAGCGGATCGCCGCCGCGAGCAGGATCTTCGATCCAACACTCCCGGTCCGGCTGCTCGGCTACGAATGGGTGACGTTGATCGGCCATATCGGCTTCATCGACTGCCATCTGCGCATGGCCGCGATGGGCATCCTGCCCCGCGCCAACTACGTGCTGCTTGCCCCGCACAACAAGGTGGTCAACCAGCCCTTTCTCAGGCTGTTCGAGCAGCATGTCACGATCATCGAAGACCCGGGTCTCGTCGATGAGCTCCTGCCCTATCAGCGGCTGGTCGGGGATCAGTTCATTGCCGTCCGCGGCAAGGATGGCCTGGCCGAGCCCTGGGCGCACGCAGCCTCGCGGGCCCAGGTCGCCTGGGCTGAACAGCAGCGCGGGCCGCTGGTGACGGTTTCAGCAGAGCTGATGGAAAAGGGAGCCGGCAAGCTGCGCGCCGCCGGCGTCACCGCCGACTGGTTCGTCGCAATCCACATCCGCGAAGGCGGCTATCACGGCGACGGTCCCGGCACGACCCGCCAGCATCGCTCCGCCAATGTTGGCGACTATCTCGAAGCGATCACCGCCATCACGGCGCGCGGCGGCGCCGTCGTCCGGCTCGGCGACCGCAGCATGACGCCGCTGCGCGGCATGGCAGGCGTGTTCGACTATGCCCATAGCGACATCAAGTCGGCGGAGATGGACCTGTATCTCTGCGCCGCCGCACGCCTGTTCGTCGGCACCACGTCGGGCCTGACCACGGCCGTGCAGGCGCTTGGAACACCCATGCTGCTGGTGAACTGCATCTCCAATGACTGCCAGTTCTGGCACGAGCGCACCGACTTCACCGTCCGTCCGGTCTACGACCGGCGCAACCGGCGCTACCTGTCGCTGCGTGAAACCTATCGCCAGCCATTGCAGGCGCTGCTGATCGACACCGCCGTGCTGGCGCGCCACGGCCTGGAGGTTCACGCCAACACGGCGCAGGACGTGCTGGAAGCGGTTCGCTACAAGCTCGACTGCCTGGACGGCATTGGCCAGTCCATGCGCGAGGGCGGCCCCCTCCTCGATCGCTATCGGGCCACTCTTCGCGACAACCCGTACAATTTCGGTGCGGCATTGCCCGTGCCTGCTTTTCTCGATCGGGTTCCTGAACTCTTGGACTGAGCGCGCAAGGGAAGCCGCGTTCGATCAACGCCCACCTGTATCCCAGTAATTTCCCGATGTTCGGCACATTAACCTTCGGGCAAGACGATCGGCCTGATAGGTAAAGCCTGCAGGAGCGCGAATCGCCGCCAGCGGATGGACGTTGGCGATCAGTGCTCCGCCGATACGAATTGCAGGGACTGAGGCAATGTCAGCGTCGCTACAGGGCTCCCCGAACACAACCCAGGCAGGCGACGAACGGACCCCTCCGTCTACGCCCATCGAGCTTCCGGAAGAGGCCGTCGAATCCTTGCTTGCTCAGGGTGATTTCGCCGGCGTCGGCGCCATCACCTCGGTAACGGCAGGCGGGCTGACGATCAATCTGCTGTTCGACACCGCGGCGATGAATGCGCCCGCGAGCTTCCGGGCGGGCATTCAACAGGCCGCGGCAATCCTGACCTCCGCGATCTCGGATCACATCACGGTCAATCTCAAGATCGATTACAGCGGCACCGGAGGCGGCGCGGCTGCCGGGCCGGACAACGGTCAGTGGATGAGCTATTCCAGCGTCCGCTCCAACCTGATCACTAATGCGAGCCCCGGTGACACCACTTTCAATGCCCTGCCCACCGGATCCAGCATTCAGGGACAGTCCTACGTCGCGGTCTGGAATTCGCAGCTGAAACTGTGGGGCGGGCTGAGCGCCAACGACGCGACCACCGATGACGGCAGCGCAACGTTCGCGACCGACATCAATCCCAATTTGCTGGTCGGCGTCGCATTGCACGAACTGACGCACGCCTTCGGCCGCGTCCCCTACGGGCCGCAGCCCGACGTGTTCGATCTGTTCCGTTTCTCCAGTCCCGGCGTCCGCCTGATGACCGGCGGCGCGACGGCGTCGACGGCCTATTTCTCGGTCGATGGCGGCTATACCAAGCTCGGCGACTATGGCCAGTCGTCGGATCCCAGCGACTTCCTGAATAGCGGCGTACAGGGCGCAAACGATCCGTTCAATGAGTTCTATACCTACAATACGCTCCAGACGCTCACGTCCATCGACCTCAAGCAGATGGTCGCCCTGGGGTTTCATCTCATCGGGTCGTCAGGCACCGTCATTCGGACGAATGGCGATACGAGCCTGACACAGGTAGGAAGCTCATACTATCTGAACAGTGTTTCGGGCGGTGTCGGGCCTGTCCTGAAGTACGCCGGCGCGGCCGTCCTCGCCGGCCAGTTCGGCAGCATCGCCCCCATCGGAGCGGTCAAGACAGCCGCCGGCTATGACGTCGCCTGGCAGATTCCCAGTACGAACCAGTTCACGTTCTGGACCACGGACAACAACGGAAACTATACGTCGAACCTGTCCGGGATCGTGTCCGGCAACAGCATCACATCCGAGGCCCTCGAAACCACGTTCGGCCAGGATTTCAACAACGACGGCACGATCGGCGTCACGGCGGCGCTCGTGCACGCCAACGGCGGGACCAGTCTGCTGCAGATCGCAGACGGCTTCTACATGTACGTGAATGGATCCGGGCCGCAGCTCAAGTACGCCGGCAGTCCGTTCACTGTCGGGCAGTTCGGAACGATCGCGCCGATCGCGGCGGTTCAGGTCGGCAACGGCTTCGACGTGGCCTGGAAGGATTCCGCGACGAACAGGTTCACGTTCTGGACGACCGACAAGGATGGCAACTATACGGGCAACCTCACCGGCTTGGTGTCCGCCGGCAGCTTTGCGACCGAGTCGATGGAGACGACCTTCGGCCAGGACTTCAACGGTGACGGCACGATCGGCGTCACCGCGGCCCTGGTGCGCACGAACGGCTCGACCAATCTGCTTCACATCGCCGACACCTACTACATCTACGTGAATGGCAGCGGCCCGCAGCTTAAATACGCAGGATCACCGGTCACGGACGGCATTTTCGGAACGATCACGCCGATCGGCGCGATTCAAACGGCCACCGGCTTCGATGTGGCCTGGAAGATTCCCGGCACAAGCCAGTTCACATTCTGGGCGATCGACTCCAACGGCAACTACAGCTCGAACCTGAGCGGCCTCGTCGATGGAACGTCTGCGTCGGTGAAGTCGTTCGAGCTGATTTTCCAACAGGATTTGAACGGCGACAGCATCATTGGCCCCCCGAGCTCGACGAGTTTGGCTGCCTCCCCCTCTGCGATCCAGACAGCGGCTTCGGGTCCTTCGGCAGGCCACGCTCTCGAGATTTCGGGCACGTTCAGCGGAGAGCTGATTGGCTACGGAAGCACTGCCGACCAGATCAAGATCAGCAGCCTCGCCTTCGCCTCGCTCCGTTCGGTCTATGACGATCAGAGCGGCCAGCTATCGCTGAACGACGGAACGAGCAGCGCAGTCCTGCACTTCGCAGGCCCCGAGCTCCACGATGGCTTCCACTTCGCCGCGGACAGCAACGGCGGTGTGCTCATTTCCGGCGTCAACGCTCCCCCCGCGGCCACCGGTCAGCCGGTCTCCCTTCAGGGACATGACGCCTTCGTCTTCGCCGAGCATTTCGGCAACGTGAGTGTATCCGGCTTCACTCCCGGGACCGACAAGATCGTGTTCAACCAGGGCATCTTCGCTGACCAGGCGGCGCTGCAGGCTGCAATCCATGACGATGCTGCGGGCAATGCCGTCATCACCGATGCGGCGCAGGACACGATCACGATCCAGCATGTGTCGACGGCCGAGCTTCTGTCGCACCTGTCGACCTTCCATTTGGTTTGAAATCCGGCCGTCCCGGTGCGCAGCCGGCGGCCAGCGTTGTCGGGTGGCGCTCTCGCGATCTTTGCGGGGCGGCGCGGCCGGCTTTCCGGCCGCCGCCGGCGGATAACGGCTCGCGCGCGGCGCGGTCTTGGCCTATACGGCGCTGCGACCGCCCGAGACCGTGAAAGTGATGTCCCCGCCCCGCCCTGCTTCGCCGCGCCGCCTGCTTTATGTGGCCAATGAGGATTTCGCCTTCCTGATGCATCGCCTGCCGATGGCACGCGCGGCGCGCGAGGCCGGCTACGAGGTGCATGTCGCGACCAATGTGAATGCGGGCGCGGCCGCGATTGCCGCCGAACGCTTCGTGCTGCATCCGATCCCGTTCCAGCGCGGCGGCCTGTCGCCGTCGTCGGCCTGGCCAACGATCCGCGCCATCCGGGCCGTGCAGGCCGCCATCCGGCCTGACGTCGTACACCATTCGGGGCTGCAGGCGAGCGTGCTCGGCTCACTCGCCGCGCTCGGGCACGCGACCCCGGTGGTCAACGCCCTGACCGGGCTTGGCTACGTCTTTACCTCGTCGAGCTTCCGCTCGCGCCTGCTCAAGCAGGGCCTGCTATGGCTGCTGCCGCGCCTGATGAACCGGGCGTCGAGCTGCGTGCTCGTGCAGAACCCGGACGATCGCGAGGCGCTGCAGGCGATGGGCGTCCGCGCCGACAAGATCACGCTGATCCCGGGCTCCGGCGTCGACACCGAGCGCTTCCAGCCGCTGCCCGAACCGGACGGCCCGATCACCTATGGCTTCGCCGGGCGGCTGCTCACCGACAAGGGCGTCCGCGCCTTGGTCAAGGCGCACCGCATCCTGCGCCAGCAGGGCCGCGACGATCAGCTGCTGATCGCAGGCTCCCCCGATCCGGCCAATCCGGCCTCCGTGTCCGCCGAAGAGATCGAGGCCTGGCGCAAGGAGCCCGGCATCACCCTGCTCGGCCAGATCAAGGACATCACCGAGCTCTGGCGGCGCTGCCATATCGCGGTGCTGCCGTCGCATCGCGAGGGTCTTCCGGTGAGCCTCTTGGAGGCTGCGGCCTGCGGCCGGCCCCTGGTCTCGACCGATGCGCCGGGGTGCCGCGAGATCGCCATTCACAACCAGACGGGATTGTCGGTGCCGGTGGAGGATGCCAGCGCACTCGCCGAAGCGATGGCTAAGCTGGCGACCTCTGCCGAACTACGCACCCACTATGGCGCGGCGGCCCGGAAGCTGGTCGAGGACAAGCTCTCGGCCCGGATCATCGGCCGCTCGGTGGTCGCGCTGTATGATCGCCTCACCTCCGCGACGGGCGCGCCGCGATGATCGCAAATCCAGCGACCATCCTGGCCCTTGTCGCCCTGCTTGCGGCCGTGATGTGCGCCGTGCTCATCGTGCTGCTGCGTCCCCTGCTGCAGCGCTATGCGTTGGCGCGGCCGAACGCGCGCTCCTCGCACAAGATCCCGACGCCTCAGGGCGCCGGGATCGCGGTGATCGGCGCGACGCTCGTGGTCGGCGGCGCGTTCGCCTCCGTGATGGGCTTTGCGCCACTGCTGATGCTGTTCATCGCGGTGCCGATGCTGGCGCTGGTCGGCCTGGTCGATGATGTCAGACCGATCCCCGTGCTGCCGCGCTTCGTCCTGCAGGGGCTGGCCGTTGCGCTCGTGATCTTCACCGCGCCCGACGACCTCAGGCTGTTTCCGATCCCGCTTGCGGTCGAGCGCACGCTGCTGCTGATCGCGGGGCTCTGGTTCGTCAACCTCGTCAATTTCATGGACGGGCTCGACCTGATGACCGTGTCGGAAGCGGTGCCGATCACGGCGACACTGGTCCTGTTCGGCGTGTCCGGATCACTGCCGTGGCCCGCCACCGCCATCGCAGCCGCGCTCGGAGGCGCCCTGCTCGGCTTCGCGCCGTTCAACCGCCCTGTCGCCAAGGTCTTTCTCGGCGATGTGGGCAGCCTGCCGATCGGCCTCCTGCTCGGCTGGGGCCTGCTGCATCTGGCGTGGCAAGGATATGTGGCGGCGGCGCTGCTGCTGCCGCTGTACTATCTGGTCGATGCGACCTTCACCCTGCTGCGGCGGATGGCGCGGCGCGAGCCGTTCTGGGCGGCGCACCGCACGCACTTCTATCAGCAGGCGACCGACAACGGCTTCACCGTTGCGCGTGTGGTCAGCGAGGTCTTCGTGCTCAATCTCTGGCTCGCCGCGCTGGCCGGCGCCTCGGTCGCCTTGCAGTCGATGGCGGCGGATGGGCTCCTGCTGCTCGCGGGCCTTGCCGCCGTCGCCTTCGTGCTCCGCCGCTTCTCGCGGCCGCGATCAGGCGGCGCTTGAGCCGAACTCCGGCACGGCATCCTTCAGCACCGACTTGATCGTCACCGGGTCGTTGCGCGTGATCGCCTGGTCGAGCGCCGCGATCCAGGCCTTCAAGGTCGGCATCGGCGGCTCGTTCGGCGTGGCCGCCATGATGCCGGCCACACCGATCTCGACCGGGGGCTCTTCGCTGGCGAACAGGATCTCGTTGAGGCGCTCGCCCGGACGGATGCCGGTGAACTTGATCTCGATGTCGTAGCCCGGCTGCAGCCCTGAGAGGCGGATCATGCGCTCGGCCAGCTCGACGATGCGGACCGGCTGGCCCATGTTCAGCACATAGACCGACACATCCGGGCGCTGCGGCGCCAAGGCGTGCGAGGCTGCAGTGATGACGAGATCGCAGGCCTCGCGGATGGTCATGAAGTAGCGCACCATGTCCGGATGGGTCACGGTGACCGGGCCGCCCGCCTCGATCTGCGCCTTGAACTTCGGCACGACGGAGCCGTTGGACGCCAGCACGTTGCCGAACCGCACCGAGATCAGCCGCATCGGCGGCCGGCCGGCGGGACGCTCGGCGAGCTGGCGATCGAGCGCCTGGCAATACATTTCGGCGAAGCGCTTGGTGAGGCCGAGCATCGACACCGGCTCGATCGCCTTGTCGGTCGAGATCATCACCATGGCCTCGGCGCCGGCGGCCATCGCGGCGTCGGCGACGTTGATCGAGCCAAAGATGTTGGTCTTGACGCCCTCGCTCCAGTCGCGCTCCAGAATGGGCACGTGCTTCAAGGCGGCCGCGTGAAACACCAGATCCGGCTTGAACTCGCCGACCAGCGCGAACACGCGGTCGCGATCGCGGATGTCGGCGATGCGGCCCTCGACGGCGACATTCGCCTCGGGGTCCGCCGCGAGCGCCTCGGTGATCGCATAGAGCGCCGGCTCGGAGTTCTCGAGAATGAGCAGCCGCGCGGCGCCGAAAGCCACGACGCGCTGGCAGATTTCGGCACCGATCGAGCCACCACCGCCGGTGACGACGACGGCCTTGCCCTTCACCAGCGCTTCGAGCCGGCCGTAATCGATCTTGTGGCTCGGCCGCAGCAGGAGATCTTCGACCGCGACCGGCGCCAGCCGTGGCGCATCCCCGCTCTCCAGCGACGGCAGCCGGCTGACGATCAGGCGCAAGCGGCGCGCGCGCATCAGGAACGTCTCCGGATGGCAGTCGGGCTCGAACGCAGTCGGCATCATCAGCGCGCGCGCGATCGGCCGCTCGCGCCGGGCGAAATCGGCGGCGACGTCTTCGACGTCATCGATCCCGCCGAGCACGGGAACGCCACGGATCAATTGGCCGCGATCGGCCGCGGACGGCGAGAGAATGCCGATCGGCCAGATGCGCTTGACGGCGCCACTTTCGATGCCGCGCAGCACCACCTCGGCATCGGCGGCGCGGCCGATCAGCAGTGCCGGCGCGGCATCGTCCGACCTGGCGTGCCGGCGCACCCGCGTGTAGCGGAAGTAGCGGTAGGCGAAACGCAGCGCGCTCAGCCCGAGGATCTCGAGGAACCAGTACAGGATGATCGTGAGCTTGCCGAAGAAGAACGTGCCGCGCACGTTCGGCGCCACGATGATGTAGTCGAGCACCAGCAGCGCCAGCGTCAGCACGGTCGCCACGCGGACGATGTTGAGCGCATCCGGCAGCGAGATGAACCGCCACTTCGTGGTCAGCAGATTGGAGAAGTAGAAGACGATGAAGCTGAAGGCGATGAAGTAAGGCAGGAGCTGCAGCAGCAGCGGCACCCGCTCCCAGAAGGAGCTGGCGCCTTCGAAGCGGATGTAGAACGCCGCGAACAGCGCGACGACGCTGACCAGGATGTCATGCGCCGCGATCAGCAGGTTCCGGTAGGTCAACTGGGCCAGACGCGTCATGACGTGACAGGCCCCTGTGTCGTCTCGGCCTGCGCCCGCGATCTCAGTACCATGCCGCCGGCCACGCCGACGCCGATCACATACATCCACCCCTCGTGGAAATCGAAGATGTGCGAGTTGAACAGCGAGGTGAAGATGTTTTGCACCACCACGAGCAGGCCGATCCACGGTACGAGCCCCTCGCCACGGAACAGCAGCAGATGCACGGCCCACATCGCATAGAGGATGATCACGCCGAGCGCGCCCCATTGCACCGCGACGTTGAGCGTCTGGTTGTGCGGGTTGCCGATCACCTGGCCCGAGGCAAGCTCCTTGGTTCCGCTCGCGGCGAGCTCGAACAGATGGCGCGTCGAGCCGGAGCCATGGCCGATCAGCGGCGCCTCGGCGAAGAAGCGCAGCGATTTGCGCCAGTATTCCAGGCGCTCCCCGATCGAGGTCGTGGCGCGATCGTTCCGATAGTCGTCATACTGGCTGGTGAACGTCGCGACCTTCGCCTGCAATTGCGGCGAGACCGCCCATGCCGCGAAGCCGAGCCCGAGAGCAGAGACCGCGATCAGGAGGTTGGCGCGCCATTGCAGATGCATCAGGCCGAACACCGCGACCAGGATCGGGATCGTCACCAGCGCCGTGCGCGAGACGACGACGAAGGCCATGTTCGCGAGGAAGGCGATCATCAGCGCCGTCAGCAGAGAGGCCTGCCAATAGCGGCGCGAGCGCAACAGCTGCGCGATCGGATAGGCCAGCGCCACGGCGCAGAGCGAGAACTCCTGGCCCTGGTCGATGTAGTTCTTCACGAAGATGCCGCGGTCGGCATTCGCCTTCAGCGCCAGCGCCGGATTGAACGCGACCGCCGTCGACGCCACGACCATCAGCGCGCAGGAGCCGAGAAAGGCCGCGAACACCCACAGACCGCGCTCGGAGCGCTGGAAGTGATAGAACAACGCCGGCAGCACCAGCAGCTTGGCCGCCGGTCCGACCGCATACAGCCGCGCCCCCCAGGCAACGTCGGACCACAGCGTTCCGAGCAGCGCCAGCAGAAACAGCCCGATCGGCGCCAGCGCGATCGGCCGCTTCAGCACCTGCAGCAGGCGGTCGATGTCGAGAAACGGCACCATCGTGATCAGCATGACCACGCCAAGGATCGACACCAGCGACGTCGACCACGGCAGCGAGACCGCGAGCAGGATCGCAACGACGTCGGACGTGGTCCGCCATGCCGCGGGATCGCGCCAGCGGCGCACCAGCAAGGTCGGGCCGGGATGGCCTGCCAGCGCGCTCATCGCTTGTCGCTCCGCGCGCGATCCACCAGCGCCGTCGTGCTGTGTCCCTTGAGGATGTCGATCAGCAGGACCTCGCCGCCATGGGCCTCGACGACCTCATGTCCCACCACCTGCTCACGCGTATAGTCGCCGCCCTTGACCAGCACGCTCGGCCGGACCAGTTCGATCAGGCGCAGCGGCGTATCTTCCCCGAAGATCGCGACGGCATCGACCGCCTCCAAGGCCGCCAGCACTTCGGCGCGCGCGCGCTCGTCCTGCACCGGCCGGCTTTCGCCCTTCAACCGCTTGACCGAGGCGTCGCTGTTCAGCCCGACCACGAGGCGGTCGCAGGCGGCGCGCGCTGCCGTCAGCACCTTCACATGGCCGGGATGCAGGATGTCGAAACAGCCATTGGTGAAGCCGACGCGCAATCCGTCGCGGCGCCACGCCTCGACGCGCACGACCAGATCATCATCGCCGGTGATGATCTTCTCCTCGGCCGCGAGATAGGCATGCGGCAGGATCTTGCGCCGGAGCTCGGCCGCGGTCACGCTGGCGGTGCCCTGCTTGCTGACGGCGACGGCCGCCGCCGCGCTGGCCATGCGCAACGCGTCCGCCCAGCCGGCGCCGGCCGCCAAGGTCGCCGCCAGCACGGCGACCACCGTGTCGCCCGCGCCGGAGACGTCGCGCACCTTCACCGGATAGGCCGGCACGTGGACCGGATCGCCTTGCCGCGGCACCAGCGTCATGCCGCGCTCGCTCTGCGTCACCAGGATCGCCTCGCAGTCGGCGAGGTAGATCGCATCTTGCGCGGCCACGGCGATCTCCTGCTCGGTCTCGGCGCGGCTGCGCGTGGCTTCCGAAAACTCCTTGCGGTTCGGCGTCAACACGCTGGCGCCGCGATAGATCGCGAGATTGGCGCTCTTCGGATCGACGATCACCCGTTTGCCTGCCTTGCGCGCGGCATCGATCACGTTTCGCAGCACGCGCGCCGTCAGCACGCCTTTGGCGTAGTCCGACAGCAGCACGATGTCGGCGCGTGCGAGCAAGGGCAGGATGGCCGCGATCAGCGTCTGCTCAATCTCGCCGCTCGCGGGGGCAGCACGCTCCCAATCGGCCCGCAGCATGTGAGTGGAGAAATGCTCGGAGACGAAGCGCACCTTGCGGGTCGTCGGCCGCGCGGGATCGCGCACCAGCACGCTCTCGATGCCGGCCTCCTTGGCGAGTTCGGCCTCGAGCTGATCACCGGCCGCGTCCTGCCCGATGAGGCCGACGAACACGCAGCGCGCGCCGAGGGCGGCGATGTTGCGCGCGACATTTCCGGCGCCGCCGATGTTGGTCTCGCTGCGCCGGACGGCGATGACGGGCGCAGGCGCCTCCGGCGAAATCCGTGACACCTCGCCATAGACGAACTCGTCCAGCATGAGGTCGCCGACGCACAGCACCGTCTGGCGGGCGATCGCTTGCGAGAGATCGTCGAAGTCGAACATCAGCGGCAGTCTCGATACGTCTGGATGGGGGTCAGCGTGATCATGCTCTAGCGGAATCGATCGGCCGAATCGAGATAGCCGCGGACATAGTCGGCGACGGCGTCCTCGAGCGAGGTGAAGCCGCCATTATAGCCGGCGGCCTGCAGCCGGCGGACGTCGCTCTTCGTGTAATATTGGTAGCTGCCGCGAATCGCCTCGGGCATGTCGACGTACTCGATCCGCGGCGTGGCTCCGAGCGCAGCATAGGCCGCCAGCATCATCTCCTTGAAGCTGCGCGCCTCGCCCGTGCCGACGTTGAACAGCCCGGACACGGACGGCGAGGCCAACAGCCACATCATCACGCGCACGATGTCGTCGACATAGATGAAGTCGCGGCGCTGGTCGCCGTCCGCAATGCCCTCGCGATGCGACTTGAACAGCTGGATGGTGCGGCCGGCCTTGATGTCGTCGAAGCGGCGGGCGAGCACGCCGACCATCGGTCCTTTGTGGTACTCGTTGGGCCCGAACACGTTGAAGAACTTCAAGCCTGCATATTGCGGCGGCAGCTTGTCGCCGCGCTCGGCGCGCGCCGCCACCGCCATGTCGAACAGATGCTTGCTCCAGCCATAGAGGTTCATCGGCCGCAGCGTTTTCAGCGCGGCGAGCGAGGGATCATCGACGAAGCCCTGCGCTCCGTCGCCATAGGTGGCGGCCGAGGAGGCATAGATGAACGGCGTGGCGCTCGCCGTGCACCAGTCGAGCAGGCGAAGCGAGGTGCGGAAGTTGGTCTCGATGACGAGATCGCCGTCGACCGCAGTGGTCTCGGAGATCGCGCCGAGATGCAGGACCGCGTCCAGGCGGCGGCCGTTGAGCCACTCGCCGAGTTCCGCCGGCGGCACGACGTCGGCGAGCTGCCGCTTGGCCAGATTGCGCCACTTGCCCGCGCTGCCGAGCGTATCGCACACCACGACGTCGGTCCGGCCGGCGTCGTTGAGCGCCGCCACCAGATTCGATCCGATAAACCCGGCGCCGCCGGTCACCAGCAACATTGCGCAACCCGTCCTGATCCCGAAAACCCGGCCCTCGCGTAGCGCATGCGGGGCCAAAGTGTAAGCGGTTTGGTGACGGCAGCGCTCGCCCACTTTACCTGCGGCGGCCGAGCGGCTACCAGCGCCGCGCACAGGCAAGCGGATAAAGAATGAACGTGAATTCGGCCAAGGTCGAGGTGGACGCCGACGACGCCAGCCCGATCCTGATCATCCCCTACATGTGGATCGGCGATTTCGTCCGTGGCCACACCGTGGTGCGGGTGCTCAAGGAGCGCTGGCCGAATCGTCCCGTCGACCTGCTGGTGACGTCGCTGTGCGCCCCGCTGGTCGATTACATGCCCGGCGTCCGTTCCGGCATCGTCTGGGACCTGCCGCGCAGCCGGCTGGCTTTGGCCAAGCAGTGGCACCTCGCCAGCCTGTTGCGCGAGCGTCACTATCGCACCGCTTTGGTGATGCCGCGGACCTGGAAGTCGGCGCTGGCGCCCGCGCTGGCCGCGATTCCCGAGCGGGTCGGCTTCGTCGGCGAATTCAGGTTCGGGCTGCTGAACCGCTGGCGCTGGGGCGAGAAGAAGCTGCCGCGCTTCATCGACAAGAATGCCGCGCTGGCCCGTCCGGACGGCGCGCCGCTGCCTCAGGAATGGCCCGTGCCGCAACTGAGGGTGCCGTCGGAGGATTTCGCACGCTGGCGCGAGGCCAATGGCCTCGGCAATCGCCCTGCGGTCGCGCTGGCGCCGGGCTCGGTCGGCTCCGGTAAGCGTTGGCCGTTTTACGGTGAGGCAGCGCGGCTGCTGATCGCCGCCGGCCTCGACGTTTGGGTGGTCGGCGGTCCCGGTGAGAAGGCGCTCGCCGCGGAGATCGTGTCTCAGGGAGGGCCTGACGTCCGCGACCTCACGGGAACCGATCTGCGCAACGGCATCCTGGCGATGGCGGCGGCCGGTGTCGCCATTTCCAATGATTCGGGCCTGATGCACATCGCGGCGGCGCTGGGCACGCCGACCATGGGCATCTTCGGCCCCACCAGCCCGTACCACTGGGCCCCCCTGAATGGTCTCGCCGCGACGGTGCAGACCAAGACCCAGGTGCCCTGCCAGCCCTGCCATCGTCCGGTCTGCCGCATGAACGACCACCGCTGCATGCGCGACATCCCGGCCACCGACGTGGCGACGCTTGCGCAGCAGATCCTGGCCAAGGCCGCGATCCCGGTGGGACCCTAGCTTGCGCCGCAACGCCGCGCCCCCTACACCGGCCCTGTTGCCATCCGAGCCAGCACCGTGACCTCCGTACCGGACAGCCTGATCGCCAGCCATCTCGCCCGCTCGCAAGCCGCGATGGCGCGCGCCGCTTGCGATGCCGCGATGCTCGCGAGCGCCGAGCGGATCGCGGCTGAGATCATCGCGGCGCTGCGCGGCGGCCATAAGCTGCTGATCGTCGGCAATGGCGGTAGCGCGGCGGATGCGCAGCATATCGCCGCCGAGATCGTCGGCCGCTACAAGCAGGAGCGGCCGGCCTATGCCGCGATCGCACTGACCACCGACACCTCGGCGCTCACGGCAATCGGCAACGACTACGGCTTCGATCACGTTTTTGCCCGCCAGGTCGAAGGCCTCGGCGTCAAGGGCGACGTGCTGCTGGCGATCTCGACCTCGGGCCGCTCGCCGAGCATCCTCAACGCGCTGCGCAAGGCGCGCGAGCGTGGGCTGGTCACGATCGGCTTCACCGGCGCGAAGGGCCTTGCCATGGCCGAGCTGTGCGACGAGTTGCTGGTCGCGCCGAGCGACGACACGCCGCTGATCCAGCAGATCCACCTCGCCACCGCGCACGGCATTTGCGAGACCATCGAGGCGGCCTTGATGCGAGACCAGCCCTAGATGACGAATGCCCAGCTCAAGCCCGCGGCGTTTCTCGATCGCGACGGCGTCCTCAATCACGACGACAACTACATCGGCTCCCCCGACCGCATCCGCTGGATGCCGAATGTGGGTCCTGCGATCCGGCGGCTCAATGAGACCGGCTATCACGTCTTCCTGTTCACCAACCAGTCCGGCGTGGCGCGCGGGCTGTTCAGCGAGGACGACGTGCTCAGCCTGCATGACTGGATGCGCGCGGAGCTTGCGGCGCAGGGCGCCGTGATCGACGACATCCGCTATTGCCCGTACCATACCGAGGGCTCCGTCGCGCAATATCTGCGCGAGCATCCCTGGCGCAAGCCACAGCCCGGGATGATCCTCGACCTGATGCAGCACTGGCCCGTGCAGCGCGAGGGCAGCTTCGTGATCGGCGATCGGTCGTCCGACATCGCTGCCGCGGAAGCCGCCGGTCTCCCCGGCTTCCTGTTTGCCGGCGGCGACCTCGATGCGTTCGTCGCCGACGTCATTGCTCAGACCAGGCCGCGATAGACCGCGGCGATCTTGTCGGCTTCGGCTTCGAGGCTGAACTTGTCCACCACGCGCGCTCGCGCCTTTTCACCCATCGCGAGCGCCGCATCCGGATCCCGCATCAGCGGCTCCAGCGCGGTCACCAGCGCATCGATATCGCCGGGCGGCACCAGCCTGCCCGTGACGCCCTCCTCCACCACGATCTCGGCGGCGCCCGCGCGCGCGGCGACCAGCGCGGCGCCGGCGGCCATGGCTTCGATCAAGGTCAGGCCAAAACCTTCGTTGCGCGAGGTGAACGCGTAGATCGTCAGCCGCTGGTACCAGCGCTGCACCTCGGCGATGTCGAGCTCGCCGGTGATGACGATGCGCTGCTCCAGGCCTGCGGCCGCGATCTGCTTTTTCAATTCGCTCGCGAACGGCATCTGCTCGGGCGTCACGGCGCCGACCAGGACGGCGGAGAACTCCGGATAGCGCGGCAGCAGCCGGCACATCGCGGCGACGAACACGTCGCTGCCCTTCTGCGCGCGCACGCGGCCGAAGCAGCCGATGGCGTATTTGCCGGGAAGTCCGCTCTCGGCGAAGGCCGCGGCGCGATCGACGGGCGGCTGATACACCTCGGTGTCGACGCCGTGCGTGATCACCGTGGCCTCGCGCTTCAGATAGGACGCCGAGATGTCACTCGTCGCGATGATCGCGTCCATGCGGCGGATCAGCCAGCGCGTGATCCAGCTGTGATGGCGTTGCGCGGCTGATGTGAACACCAGCTTCAGCGGCCAGCCGAGCGCGCGCATCATCACGCCGACGATCATCTCGTCGTTGCGGCGCGCATGCCAGATCAGCGGCCGCCGCCGGCCCCACAGCTTCAGCACATCGGTCACGCCGATCCGCGCGATCCCCTCCGGCGCATACGACCCGAACCAGGCCGCGCGCACCAGCTTCGCCAGCTTCGGCGCCACCATGCGGTTGGTGGCCGTCACCCCGGAATAGCGCCGGTGCAGGTTCGGCACGATCACGTCGAGATCGGCGGCGGAAAACGGCTCGGAACCCACCCAATCACTCCAATTTTAGCGGTTCCCTATACGGGACATTGAGCACCGCCGCCAGTTCGCATCCCCGTTCAAGAAGTCCTTCATTTCATTGGCGTTACCGTGCCTGAAAACAACAGGGATTGCGGCGAACGATGACTGTATTGGTGACGGGCGGCGCCGGTTATATCGGCAGCCACATGGTGCTCGCTTTGGCAGAAGCCGGCGAGGATGTCGTGGTGATCGACAACCTCTCGACCGGCTTTTCCGCTTTCGTGCCCGACGGCGTGCCGCTGTTCATCGGCGATGCTGGCGACGAGAACCTCGTCGACGGCGTCATCAGCCAGCACGGCGTCGACAGCATCATCCATTTCGCCGGCTCGGTCGTGGTGCCGGAGTCCGTGCGCGATCCCTTGCTGTATTACCGCAACAACACCATGACCACGCGCAGCCTCCTGAACGCGGCGGTCAAGCGCGGCATCAGCCGCTTCATCTTCTCCTCGACCGCCGCGGTCTATGGCGAGCCCGAGCAGGTTCCGGTTCTCGAGACCGCGCCCACGCGCCCGACCTCGCCCTACGGCACCTCGAAGCTGATGGCGGAGATCATGCTGCATGACGCGGCCGCGGCGCATGACCTCAACTATGTCGTGCTGCGCTATTTCAACGTCGCAGGCGCCGATCCGCAGGGGCGCATCGGCCTCGCCACGGTCGGCGCCACGCATCTGATGAAGATCGCGATGGAGGTCGCCACCGGCCAGCGCGCCAAGATCGACATCTTCGGCACCGACTATCCGACCCCGGACGGCACCGCGATCCGCGACTTCATCCATGTCAGCGACCTCGCCCAGGCGCATCGCGCCGCGCTGGCCTATTTGCGCACCGGCGGCGCCTCGGTGACGCTGAATTGCGGCTATGGCCGCGGCTATTCGGTGCTCGAGACCATCGAGGCCGTCCGCCGCGTCTCCGGCCGCGCCATCCCGACCCAGTCGATGCCGCGCCGCCCCGGCGACATCGTCAGCATGGTCGCCGACACCAGCCGGCTCAAGGCCCTGCTCGACTGGACGCCGGCCTACGACAATCTGGAAACGATCGCCGCCCATGCGCTGGCCTGGGAGGAGAAACTGTTCCTGGAACGCCACAGCGGCGCCTTGCAGCGGGCCTCGGCGTAGAATCAAGCACTTAGCCGGAGAGCGGGGGGCTTGAAAAAGCCGCCCCGAGCGGGCAAGCACACCTGTCCGCTCCGGCGATTTGCCGAGGGGCGGCCAGGGACCAGAATGGCCGAATTTCCCAAGAAGATCACCGACGATCCCTATGGCGCCGCGATCCTGATCCGCCGCCTCGTGATGGAACAGGGCCTCGTCTACTGGCGCCGCTATCTCACCGCCTTCGCGCTGATGGCGGTCGCCGCCGGAGCGAGCGCCGCGGCGACCTACGTGCTCGGCCAGGTCATCAACAAGGCCTATGTCGAGAAGAGCATCCCCGGCATCGTCGCGCTCTCCGGCGTCACCGTGCTGCTGCTGTTCGTCAAGGGAATCACCACCTACAGCTACGCCGTCATCCTGTCGAAGATCTCCAACGCCATCCTCGCCAACAATCAGCGGCAGCTGTTCGCCAAGCTGATGAACGAGAGCGTCGGCTTCTTCTCCGAGCGCCATTCCTCGGAGTTCCTGGCCCGCCTCACCTCCGGCGCCAAGTCGATCACCGACATCCTGAGCATGTTGATCAACGCCATCGGGCGCGATCTCATCACGCTGATCAGCATGATCGCCGTGATGGTGCTGCAGGATCCCTGGATGTCGCTGCTCGGCCTGCTCGTGGTGCCGCCGGCGATGCTGGTGCTGCGCAAGCTCGTCAAGCGCATCAAGGGCCTTGCCTACAGCCAGTTCACCGGCAATGCCGACATCCTGGAGACGATGCAGGAATCGCTGCAGGGCATCCGCACCGTCAAGGCGTTCACGCTCGAGGACACGATGCGCGCGCGCATCGATGCCAACATCGCCGCCGTCGAGCAGAACGCCAACAAGATGGCCCGCGTCTCCAACCGCTCCAATCCGCTGATGGAGATGCTCGGCGGCTTCGCCGTCGCCGGCTGCCTGATGTATGCCGGCTATTCCGTGGTCGCGCTCGACGCCACGCCCGGCCAGTTCTTCTCCTTCATGATCGCCTTCCTGATGGCGACCGAGCCGGCCAAGCGCCTCGCCCGGCTCAACATCGATCTCAACAGCCAGCTCGTCGGCGCGCGCATGCTGCTCGAAGTCGTCGACAGCCCCGCCAGCGAAAAGCCCGATGACGACAAGCCGGCGCTGAAGCTCAATCAGGCCAGGATCGAGCTGCGCGACGTCTCCTTCGCCTATCGCGACAACGAGCCGGTGCTCAACCGGATGAGTTTTGTCGCCGAGCCCGGCAAGGTGACCGCTTTGGTCGGCCCGTCCGGCGGCGGCAAGTCCACCGTGCTGGCGCTGCTGCTGCGCTTCTACGAGGCGACCGGGGGCGACATCCTGATCGACGGCCAGTCGATCTCGCAGGTGTCGCGGCGGAGCCTGCGCGAGCAGACCGCCTATGTCGGCCAGGACGTCTACCTGTTCCGCGATTCGATCCGCGCCAACATCGCCTTCGGCAAGCCCGGCGCCACCGAGGCCGAGATCATCGAGGCGGCGAAGGCGGCCTGTGCGCACGACTTCATCATGGGCTTCCCGCTCGGCTACGACACGCCGGTCGGCGAGCACGGCACGCAGCTCTCCGGCGGCCAGCGCCAGCGCATCGCGGTCGCCCGCGCGCTGGTCCGCAATGCGCCGATCATCCTGCTCGACGAGGCCACCGCGGCGCTGGACTCCGAGTCGGAGCGCCAGGTGCAGGAGGCGATCGAGCATCTCTGCCAGAACCGCACCACCATCGTCATCGCGCATCGCCTGCACACCATCATGAACGCCGACGCCATTCTGGTCGTCGAGGCCGGCGACATCGTCGAGCGCGGCCGGCATGACGATCTGTTGCGCCGTGGCGGCCGCTATGCTTCGTTCTTCCGCCTGCAACAGCGCGACATGGGGCCGAACGTCATCCCCATGACCGCGACGTCCTGATCCATTCATTTCACCGCATCGAGACCTTTCATGAGCTCCACCGTCATCCCGGCCTTCCCGCAGCCTTCTCTTCCCGTCCAGGGCGAAGCCGGTGTCTTCCCGGTCCGCCGCATCTGGTGCGTCGGCCGCAACTATCTCGAGCACATCCGCGAGATGGGCAATGACGAGCGCGACCCGCCGTTCTTCTTTGCGAAGCACGCCGACATGCTGGCGCCCGAGGGCGCGGTCATCCCCTACCCGCCGCTGACCACGGACATGCATCACGAGGTCGAGCTGGTGGTCGCGCTCAAGAGCGGCGGCCTGAACATTCCGACCGACAAGGCGCTCGACCACGTCTACGGCTACGCCGTCGGCATCGACCTCACCCGCCGCGACCTGCAGCTCGCCTCCCGCAAGATGCAGCGCCCCTGGGAAGTCGGCAAATCGTTCGACCATTCCGCGCCCTGCTCCGCCGTGGTGCCCGCGTCCAAGATCGGCCACCCGTCGAAGGGCAAGATCTGGCTGTCCGTCAACGGCACCGAGCGCCAGACCGGCGACCTCTCCGAGCTGATCTGGAACGTGCCGGAGATCATCTGGAAGCTCTCGCAGCAGGTCGAACTCGCCGCCGGCGACATCATCATGACCGGCACGCCGGCTGGCGTGGCGGCGGTCGTCGCCGGCGACAAGATCGAATGCGGCGTCGACGGCGTCGGCACGCTGAAGGTGAGCATCGGGCCGGCGGCGAAGTAAGCCGACGCGCCTCGCAAGGCGGCCTCAGCGCCGCAGACCTTCCAAAAGGCCGCGCCCAGCGCGGCCTTTTTCGTTCGCGCCTTCCCGCAACGGCCACACTCTCACACCACGGCCGGTCCACTCCCCTCCCCCTTGCGGGGAGGGGCCGGGGGTGGGGGTCCCCGAACTCCGCTCTCTCGATCGCGCACGCATACTTGGCGCAACGTTCTCACGCCGCGTGAGGAGAAAAAACTTCCCGCATCCCAAGAAAATTCAGCGCCCGGAGACCCCCACCCCCAACCCCTCCCCGCAAGGGGGAGGGGAGCTCACCGTCCGCGCGGCATGCTGCATCCTTCCGTCATTGCAAGCGGCAACACTGATCCACAATCTCAAACAGCATCGGGCTGATCAGGGACACGAGCACCCACGCTCTCGCGACGCATCCCGCGCCCGAGTTGTGCTCCAGATCCCGCCCTCTTCCAAATGGAGGGCGCGAGGAAGGCCGGACCTCGGCTGAGGCCCGTGGCCCGCCTGCAAACAAAAAAGCAGGCGGCAGTCACCACGAGTACAGCCGGACAGACCCGGCCTTCCCCGCGCGATGGTTTTAACAAGCTATAGCGCGCTCTTCCTGGTGCACCGGGCTTTCTGGCCACCATCCCCAACGTGACGCCGCCAGGCATCGTCGCCGGGTTGATACTAGCATCGGAGTATCAGAACCACACGCCTTCACCGTCCGCGATCCGCACGGTCGTCCGTGCTCATCACACGCCGCCGCCCGCGTCCACCGCATCCCCTTGCCAACGTCCGTGACGACCGCGAACCGTCCCCTACCGTGCAACGGGATGGCCGGGACTATAATGCTGATTTGGCGAAATCACCAAATGGTTTATGTTTTTCGGAAGACCTTGACAGGACTTGGCACGATGGCTGTGATTTGCCCGACGACCGGCTTCGCAGCGTTCACACGAGGGCGAACCGACGGACCAATTGACAGTCGCCAGCGGACCACCAAGGTTGCGCCCAGAACAAGCATGGGTCATTGCTGACCTGCAACAGTGAGCGCCGCGGCCCGGAACACGAATGGCAGACGAACCTTACGATCACGAGTTCTGGATGGAAGTGGGCCGCGTCGCATATGAGCAACTGGACCGGCACGGATTCTCGGCGGCAGCCTACGCAACCAAACTGGCAGAACGCGCGCTCGCTGACGGCGATACTGATGAACATCGATTCTGGATGGCAGTCGCTGCGTGCAATAGACTGCGATAATCCATGTCTCACTCATGAGGCATTCGTCAGATCGACAGTTGCATAGCCCGTAGGGCGGATTGGCCGAAGGCGTAATCCGCCGTCTCTCTGTAGACAGGAAGCGGCGGATTACGCTTCGCTAATACTACTGAGTCAAAAATCGACGATATGGCCGGCTGAGAATCAAGTATTTGTAGAGATTCAGACTTTCACG
>NZ_JBNPTW010000019.1:0-175406 GCF_051167855.1 Bradyrhizobium sp. HKCCYLRH3099 | reverse complement strand
TCAGGAGCCGCCTTCAGAATCGATTTTTGACCGGATCACAATGCCTTACAGCGTAATTTCACATGCGATTCCCCTGCGCTTGCGGGGGAGGGTGGGGGCCCCTCCGAGGACGGTGGGTGGGGCGACCCCCACCCCGGCCCTCCCCCGCAAGCGGGAGAGGGGGAGCAGCGCGGGTGTGGCAGCAGGTTGGCCTCCGTTCGCAATCGCCTGCTGCACGAGCTCGCCGTATCTCAAGTCCTGCTCGCTCACCTTCGAATCCATCTCCCCTCATCGCGGCAACAAATTCTCCTTTGCCAGATCGATCACCTCGTCGCCGCGGCCGCTCATGACGGCGCGGATCAGCCAGACGCTGAAGCCTTTCACCTGCTCGAGGCCGATGGTCGGCGGCATCGACAGCTCCTGCTTGGCGGTGACGACATCGAGCACGGACGGACCGTCATGCGCGAGCCAGTCGGCAACCGCGCCCGGCAGCTCGCCGGGATCCTCGACACGGCAGCCGTGGATGCCCATCGCCTGCGCCATCGCGGCGAAATTTGGGTTCTCCAGATCGGTGCCGTGCTCGACGAAGCCCGACGCCTTCATCTCCAGCGCGACGAAGCCGAGCGTGCCGTTGTTGTAGATCACGACCTTCACCGGCAGCTTCATCTGCTTCAACGTGATGAGATCGCCCATCAGCATCGCGAAGCCGCCATCGCCGGACAAGGAGATCACCTGCCGCCCCGCCTGTGCGGCCTGGATGCCGATGCCTTGCGACATCGCATTGGCCATCGAGCCGTGCACCAGCGAGCCGACCAGGCGGCGGCGGCCGTTCATGGCGATGTAGCGCGCAGCCCAGATCGTCGGTGTGCCGACGTCAAAGGTGAAGACGGCATCCTCCGCGGCACTCTCGCTGATGACCCGCGTCAGATATTGCGGATGGATCGGCCGGCGGCCGGGCGTACCGGCCGCGAGATCGTCGAGCCCTTTGCGCGCCGAGGCGTAGCGCTTGAGGTTCTCGTCGAGATGGCTGCGGTCCGACTTCGCCGTGAGCTTCGGCAGCAACGCGCAAAGCGTCTCCCCGACATCGCCGACCACGCCGACATCGAGCCGCGCGCGGCGGCCGAGCTGGCTCGGCCTGATGTCGACCTGGGCGATCTTGATGTCCGTTGGAATGAACTGCTTGTAGGGAAAATCGGTGCCGAGCATCAGCAGCGTGTCGCAGCTGTGCATGGCGTGATAGCCCGAGGAGAAGCCGATGAAGCCGGTGAGGCCGACATCGTAGGGATTGTCGTACTCGACATGCTCCTTGCCGCCGAGCGCATGCACGATCGGGCTCTTCAAGGTCTCGGCGAGCTGCATCAGCTCGGCATGCGCGCCGGCGCAGCCGCGGCCGCAGAACAAAGTGACGCGCTCGCCGCCATTGAGCAGCGCCGCCAGCGCATCGAGCTCCGGCTCGGCCGGGCGCACCACGGGCTTCGGCGGCACGAGACCAATCGCCGGCGGCAGCGCGCGCTTCGGCGCAGCCTTCAGCGCGACGTCGCCGGGAATGACGATGACGGCGACGCCGCGCTCGCCGAGTGCGGCACGGATCGCATTGTCCAGCACGAACGGCATCTGCGCGGGATCGGAGATCAGCTCGCAATAGACGCTGCATTCGCGGAACAGGTTCTGCGGATGCGTCTCCTGGAAATAGCCGCCGCCGATCTCGCTCGACGGGATGTGCGCGGCGATCGCCAGGACCGGCGTGCGGCTGCGCTGCGCATCGTAGAGACCGTTGATGAGATGCAGATTGCCTGGACCGCAGGAGCCGGCGCACACCGCGAGTTGGCCGGTGATCTGCGATTCACCTGACGCTGCGAAGGCCGCGGCCTCTTCATGGCGCACATGCACCCAGTCGATGGTCTGACGAACGCGCAGCGACTCGGTCAGCCCGTTCAGGCTGTCGCCGACGACGCCGTAGATGCGCTTGACGCCGACGATCTCGAGCGTCTCGACGATCTGGTCTGCAAGAGTGGTCATGTGCTGATGAGTCCTTTGGTCACGAGAAGGGCCGCGCGCGCGGCCGAGTCGATCCTGTCGTACATTGCATGAGCCAGGCCACCCCAATCAAAACCTCGCGGTGAGCAGGAGTTCCAGATCGTGGCATGCGACGGAGACGACGACGGGAGAATGACGGCGCCCGTGATCCGGGCCATGACAGCACATCCTCGCGGCGCATCTTGCGTCCGAGCTTTGCTGCTCAATCGCCCTCTTCGAGATCGAGGGCGCAGGGAAGGCCGGGCGCTGGCCGCGCCCGTGGCCCGCCTGCCGAAAAAGAATGCAGGCGGCAGTCACCACAGGTCTGGCCGAACACACCCGGCCCTCCCTGCGCGATGGGCTTACGAATTATACGCGCTCTCCCTGGGGACCGGGCTGTCTTGCCCCCATCACCACGCGGCGCTTTCGCGCCGGCGCGGCTTGACCTCAGCGTCGGGAGGCCAGGACCACGCGACTTCTCCGTCCGCACCGAAGCTGTTCGTCCGCCCGCGAATGCGCAGCGCAACTCCGATCCGGCCATCGCATCCCATGCTCAACGCTCGTGACGACCCGCGAAGCGCCCCTCGTTGATGAGCACGGGACGGGCGGAAATGTGCAGGTGATTTGCCCGACGACACAAGGCGAATTCATGCGACAAACTGGCACGACGGGCAGTTTGGGCATGGCGGGCATGCGGGCGCATCTGCGCGGTCTAAGCTCCGACTGAAGATTGGGCGGCCCTCATGTCTCTGATCGATAGCTTCCTCCCGACCTATCAGTTCTCCGAGCGGCACGAGACGCGCGTCCGCTGCCCGCCCGGTGAGCTGCTCGATCTCATCCAGAACTGGGAGCCGCCGCGCGACCGCTTCTCCGAGATCGCGATGACTCTGCGGCAGTTGCCGGCGCGGCTGATGCACGCGCTTGCGCCGACCCGGCATCCGGCGCCGCGGCCGTTCAGCCTGAAGAGCTTTGCGCCGCTCGGCCGCGACGGCGACCGCGCCATCGTCGGTGGGCTGATCGGGCAGTTCTGGCGCAACGATTTCGGCCTGGTGCGGATCGCGGGGCCTGACGAGTTCATCGCCTTCAATGCCCCGCGAATACCGAAGCTCGTGCTGGCGTTCATGGTCGAGCCCGACGGCGAGATGACGCGGCTCGTGACCGAGACGCGCGTGCACTGCCCGGACTGGCCTTCTTTCCTGATGTTCCTGCCGTACTGGATCGTCATCCGGCTGGCGAGCGGTCTGATCCGCCGGCGCACGCTCCGCGCGATCAAGGCGCGCGCAGAACGTAGCGCTCAGCCGACCTGACAAGCGGTCTAATGCGCGTCCAAACCGGTCCTGATTCTGGCCGGTTCGGTCCTTGCTGCGCGGCGCTCCTGCCCTATCCTGCGCGCATGACAGCAGGACATCGTCGTGCGCCCTCCCAGTCTCAGCCCGGATGCTTTGAGCGACGAGCAGAGGCCGCTCCACGGCGCGAGCGCGCGCAACGGAGCGAGGACTGACCGCAGACACTGACATGAACCCGCATGTCTCTGCGCTCATGCGGGCTACGGGTCCGCGGGGCTATGAGACTCTGTCGACTACGTTGGCATCCGAGCTCTTCGCCGCGACGGCAGTGAGCTCCTTCTCCCCGCGTGCGGGGAGAAGGTTGGGATGAGGGGGGCCTCTACGGAAACCGCGCCCGCGGAGAGTCCCCCTCACCCGCGGCCTGTCGATGCAATTGGAGCTCTCCCGCATGCGGCAGTGTCATCGCATGTGACGACCTCAGTTTTGTGCTCGTCCCTCTCCGCGACGTGATGGCCGGGCCTGTCCCGCCTGCGCGGCCGAAGCCGATTCGGCGCGGCGAAGGCCCGACCATCCACGTCGTCCGGCATGCTGAGAACGACGTGGATGCCCGGGACAAGCCCGGGCATGACGGAAAAACTAATTGCCAGGATTGATCGTCGCGAGAGTCCAGCATCTCATATGCAATGGCCCTGCCGCACGCGGGCCAAGGTGCACCGCCAGCGCCGCGCCGACGTTGATCAGAGGCGACTACAAATCGAAATTCGTCGGCAGCATCACGACGTCGCGGATGGTCATGTTGCGTGGGCGCGTCAACATGAACAGGATCACGTCGGCGACTTCCGTGGGCTCCAGCAGGCTGCCGGACTCGCGTGCTTCCTTCAGCTTCTCGGCCGGCCAGTCGGCGATCAGCGCCGTCACCACCGGGCCCGGCGAGATCGCGCCGATGCGGATGCCATGCTTGAAGACCTGGCGGCGCGTGGTCTGGACGAAACAGTCGATCGCCCATTTCGAAGAGGCATAGACCGGCTCCCACGGCGTCGGGTAGTGCGCGGCGAGCGAGCTGGTGACGATGATGTCGCCGGAGCCACGGTCGATCATATGCGGCAGCACGTCGCGCACATTCTTCATGACGACGTTGACGTTGAGGTTCAGCATGCGGTCGATCGCATCGGTCCTGGCGTCGACGAGGTCGCCGCCGAGATAGCTGCCCGCATTGGCGTGGAAGATGTCGAGCCGGCCGGCGGACTGCAGCACGCGCGGCAGCAGCGTGGCGCAATCCGTGGCGTCGAGCAGGTCGATGACGAGGGGGATCACGGCGTCGCCGTGGCGCTCGCGCAGCCGCGCCAGCGCTGCGGCGTCACGATCGATCATCACGACGCGCGCGCCCGCCGCCAGCATCGCCTCGCTGCTGGCGAGCCCAATGCCCGACGCCGCGCCGGTGACGGCAGCCACCTTGCCGTCGAGTTCTGCCGCCATCGCCGCCTCCTCACCTCTGTGATTTGCCTGCGAGTCTAGCAAACGCGGCGCGCGATGTCGGGAGCAATCGGCTGCCAGCATCGGGCATCACTGGCACGCCCCTTGCCTTGCACAACGTCAATATCGCGCAACGCCAGGGGGGTCCCGATGAGCAGCTCGCACTTCGACATCACACGCCGTCAAATCGTGCTCGGCGGCTTGGGCGCCGCCGGGCTGAGCGCATTCGGCCCGCGCTTTGCGCTAGCGCAAGGCCGCGCCGAGACGCTGCTGGTGGTGCAGGAGCTCGGACCGAACTCGCTGGACATGCAGGGCGTCGGCTCGAACCAGACCGTCAATGGGCTCGCCTGGAACTGCTACGACCGGCTGCTGAGCTATGCGGCGAAGACGTTGCCGGACGGCACGACCTCGTACGATCGCGCCACTTTGGCGCCGGAGCTCGCCGAGAGCTGGGAGGTCGCCGCCGACGGCCTATCCTGCACCTTCAAGCTGCGCAAGGACGCCACCTTTCACGACGGCACGCCGGTGACGGCGAAGGACGTCAAATGGTCGTTCGACCGCGCCGTCTCGGTCGGCGGCTTCCCGACGTTCCAGATGTCGGCCGGCTCGCTGGAGAAACCGGAGCAGTTCGTCGTCGTCGACGACCACACCTTCCGCATCGACTACATCCGCAAGGACAAGATGTTGCTGTTCAACGTCGCGGTGGTCGTGCCGTTCGTGATCAATTCGGAGCTCGCGAAGAAGAACGCGACGACCGAAGACCCATGGGCGCTGGCCTGGCTGAAGAACAACGAGGCCGGCGGCGGCGCCTACAAGGTGGAGAGCTGGAAGGCCGGCACCGAGACCATTCTCAGCCGGTTCGACAATTGGAAGTGCGGACCGCTGCCGAAGATCAAGCGGATCATTGCGCGCGACATTCCCTCGGCCGGCACGCGGCGGGCGATGCTGGAGCGCGGCGATGCCGATCTCTCCAGCGGCTTCGCCCCGCGCGATTTCGATCAGCTCATCAAGGAAGGCAAGGTCAAGGTCACGGGCGTGCCGATCCCGAACGCGCTGTGGTACGTGGCGCTGAATACGGCGAAGCCGCCGTTCGACAATGTCAAGCTACGCCAGGCGATCGCCTGGGCGATGCCCTATGAGCAGATCCAGGCAAGCGCGTTCTTCGGCCGCGCGGTGCCGATGTATGGCGGCGCTTCTGAGGCGACCAAGCCGGTGTGGCCGCAGCCCTTCCCTTACGTCACCGATCTCGACAAGGCCAAGGCGCTGATGAAGGAGGCGGGTCTGGAAGGACTCGAGACGACGCTGTCGCTGGATGCCGGCACGGCCACCGTCGGCGAGCCCACGGCGATCCTGATCCAGGAGAACCTCGCCAAGATCGGCATCAAGGCGGCCATCGACAAGATCCCGGGCGCAAACTGGCGGACGACCTTGAACAAGAAGGAGCTGCCGATGGCGCTCAACCGCTTCTCAGGCTGGCTCGATTATCCCGAATACTACTTCTATTGGAATTTCCACGGCCGCAATTCGATCTTCAACATCTCGTCCTACCAGAGCAAGGAGATGGACGCGCTGATCGACAAGGCGCGCTTCACCGAAGACGCCGCGGAGTACGAGGCGACGGTGAAGGCCTTCATCACGCTGTGCATGCGCGAGGTGCCGGTGGTGCCGCTGAACCAGCCGATCCACGACGTCGCGATGCAGAAGCCGGTGAGCGGCTATGAGTTCTGGTTCCACCGCGAGCCGGACTACCGGCAGTTCGTCAAGGGCTAGCGCTCGAGCGGCGGCGGCTACACCGCCGCCGTCGTCACGCCGCCATCGACCACGATGGTCTGCCCGGTCATGAAGGTCGAGGCATCCGAGGCGAGATAGGCAACCGCGCCGGCGATCTCGTGCGGCTCGCCGATGCGGCGCAGCGGCGTGGTGGCGCAGCGCTGCTTCAGGCGGGCTTCGTCCTCCCACAGCGCGCGGGCGAAATCAGTCTTGACCAGGCCCGGCGCAACGCAATTGACGCGCACGCCCTGCGGGCCCCATTCGCCGGCGAGGCTGCGGCACAGCGAGAAGTCGGCGGCCTTGGAGATGCCGTAGGCGCCGATCACGGTCGAGCCGCGCAGGCCGCCGATCGAGGAGACGATCACGACCGAGCCTTTCCCGCGCGCGGCCATCGGCGGGATCGCCTTGGCGCAGAGCCACAGGTTGCTCTTGACGTTCGAGCCCATGATCTTGTCGAAGGCCTCGTCGGTGATGTCGAGCAGCGGTCCGTAATACGGGTTCACCGCGGCGTTGCAGACGAGGATGTCGACCTGGCCGTAATGCTTCACGGCGCCATCGATCAGCGCGTCGACCTCAGGCCTGCGCGAGATGTTGCAGGGAATCACATGCGCATCGCCGCCATTGGCGCGGATGCCGGCCGCGACCTCCTCGCAGGCGTCGGCCTTGCGGCTGGAGATCACGACCTTGGCGCCGAGTTGCGCGAGCAATTCAGCCGAGGCACGGCCGATGCCGCGGCTCGAGCCGGTGATCACGGCGACCTGGCCGGCAAGGTTGAAGGGATTGGGGGTCATGGCTCGTTCCTCCGCGTCATTGCGAGGAGCGAAGCGACGAAGCAATCCAGGGCAACGCATGACGCCCTGGATTGCTTCGCTTCGCTCGCAATGACGGCTCAAAAATCAAACCGCATCGGAGCCAAGCCAGCGTAGGCACCGAAGAGCCTCAGATCGTCATACGCGGGCTTGACCCGCGCATCCATCATTCGAAGGCGATGGGTTGCCGGGTCAAGCCCGGCAACGACGCATCCTGTTAGATCAGCCCACCGGCCTCGCTGACGCGGCGCATGTGGTAGTCGGTGTCGCCGAAGGTCAGCTCGATCATCGACAGGCGCTTGAAGTAGTGGCCGATCTTGGCCTCCATCGTCATGCCGATGCCGCCGTGCAGCTGGATCGACTGCTGGCCGACGAACTTGCCGGACTTGCCGATCTGCACCTTGGCCGCGGCGATCGAGGTGGCGCGCTCCTTGGCGTCGTCGAAGTCGGCGGCCATGGTGGCGAACATCGACATCGAGCGGGCCTGCTCCAGCGCGACGAACATGTCGGAGGCGCGGTGCTGCAACGACTGGAACGATCCGATCGCGACGCCGAACTGCTTGCGCGTCTTGATGTACTCGACCGTGGTCTTGAGCGACTCGTCCATCAGGCCGACCGCCTCCGCGCACAGCGCGATGCGGGCCTCGTCGACGACGCGCTCGATCAGCGGCAGGGCATTGGCGGGATCGCCGATGGCCGCGTCAGCACCGACCTCGACACCGGTGAAGGTGATGTCCGCGGCGTACAGGCCGTCCTGGGTCGGATAGCCCTTGCGGGTGACGCCCTTCGCGTCGGCGGGGACGATGAACACGCCGATGCCGGACTTGTCGCGCTGGCCACCGGAGGTGCGCGCGGTGACGATCAGGGTGTCGGCATTCTCGCCGTTGAGCACGACGAACTTCTCGCCGTCGATGACATAGCCGTCGCCCTTCTTCTTGGCCGACGTCGCGACGTCGAACAGATCATAGCGCGACTGCTTCTCGAGCTGGGCAAAGGCGAAGGTCTTGCTGCCGTCGATGATGCCCGGCAGGTGCGCCGCCTTCTGCGCGGCCGAGCCGGCGTGGCGGAGGAAGCCGCCCGACAGCACCACGGTCGCGAGATACGGCTCGAGCACCAGCGCGCGGCCCATCGCTTCCATCACGATCATGGTCTCGACGCCGCCGGCGCCGAAGCCGCCGTCTTCCTCCGAGAACGGCAGGCCGAGCAGGCCCTGCTCGGCGAGCTTGGACCAGATCGCCTGGCTCCAGCCACCCTTCTCCTTCATGTACAGCTTGCGCTTGTCGAAATCGTAGGCATCCGCCAGCAGGCCGTCGATGCTGTCCTTGAGGAGGCGCTGCTCCTCGGTGAGATCAAAATCCATGTGAGTTTCCTTGAAATGACCTGTTGCCAGGAGCTCCGCTCGTCACCTCTCCCCGCATGCGGGGAGAGGTCGGATTGCATCGCCAGATGCAATCCGGGTGAGGGGGACTCTCCACGAGCACGGTGCCTGGAGAGCCCCCCTCACCCCGACCCTCTCCCCGCACGCGGGGAGAGGGAGAAGAGCGTCAGAGCCCCAGCACCGCCTTGGCGATGATGTTGCGCTGGATCTCGTTGGAGCCGCCGTAGATCGAGACCTTGCGGTTGTTGAAGTAGCTCGGCGCGATCTGGGCGGTCCAGTCCATGGTCTCGTTGCTGTCGTCGTCGCCATGGACGTCGTAGGGCGCGGCGAACGGGCCGATCACCTCCATCAACAGCTCGGTGGTGGTCTGCTGGATCTCGGAGCCCTTGATCTTCAGCACCGAGGACGCCGGGTTGGGCTTGCCCTTGCCGTGCTTGCCCTCGTCGGCGACGACGCGCAGCTGGGTCAGCTCCAGCGCCTTCAGCTCGACCTCACAGGCCGTCAGCTTCTCGCGGAACGACGGATCTTCCAGAACGGGACGGCCGCCGGCTTCGACCTTGGCGGCGAGCTCCTTGATGCGGCGGATACGCTCCTTGGAGACGCCGACGCGGGCAATCCCCGTGCGCTCATTGCCGAGCAGGAACTTGGCGTAGTCCCAGCCCTTGTTCTCCTCGCCGATCAGGTTCTCGATGGGCACCTCGACGTCGTCGAAGAACACCTCGTTGACCTCCCGGCCGCCGTCGATGGTCTGGATCGGACGCACCGTGACGCCCTTCGACTTCATGCTGAAGACGATGAAGGAGATGCCCATCTGCTTCTTGGCGGAGGGATCGGTGCGGCACAGGCAGAAGATCATGTCGGCGTGCTGGGCAAGCGTCGTCCAGGTCTTCTGGCCGTTGATGATCCACTTGTCGCCGCGGCGCTCGGCCTTGGTCTTGAGCGAGGCGAGGTCGGAGCCCGAGCCCGGCTCGGAGAAGCCCTGGCACCACCAGTCGTCGACATTGGCGATGCGCGGCAGGTACTTCTTCTTCTGCTCCTCATTGCCGAAGGTGTAGATGACCGGGCCGACCATGCTGACGCCGAAGGCGAGCGGCTGCGGCGCCGGATAGGCCTGCAGCTCCTCATTGAAGATGTAGTGCTGCACAGAGGTCCAGCCGGTGCCGCCATATTCCTCCGGCCAGTGCGAGACGCCCCAGCCCTTCTTGTTGAGGATGCGCCACCAGGTCACCATCTCGTCCTTCGACAGATGCCGGCCCTCGACCATCTTGCGGCGCGTCTCCGCGGGCACGTTGTCCCTGAAGAACTGCCGCACTTCCTCGCGGAACGCCTGCTCTTCCTTGGTAAATGCAAGATCCATTGGATCCTCCCGTGTCTAGTTTATCCATCGACAAATCGAGCTGTCATTCCGGGGCGCCTCGAAGAGGCGAACCCGGAATCCATAACCACGATGGTGAGCATGGATTCCGGGCTCGCGCTCCGCGCGCCCCGGAATGACGAAGAATTACTGCAGCACCTCGAACAGGCCGGCGGCGCCCATGCCGCCGCCGACGCACATGGTGACGACGGCGTATTTGGCCTTGCGGCGACGGCCTTCGATCAGCGCGTGGCCAGTCAGGCGCGCGCCCGACATGCCGTAGGGATGGCCGACCGAGATGGCACCGCCATTGACGTTGATCTTGTCGGGGTCGATGCCGAGCTTGTCGCGGCAGTACAGCACCTGCACCGCGAACGCCTCGTTCAGCTCCCACAGGCCGATGTCATCGACCGTGAGCCCATGGCGCTTCAGCAGGCGCGGCACCGCGAACACCGGGCCGATGCCCATCTCGTCGGGCTCGCAACCATGGGCAACGAAGCCGCGGAAGATGCCGAGCGGCTGCAGGCCGCGCTTGGCGGCCTCCTTGTCGCTCATGATCACCGAGGCCGAGGCGCCGTCCGAGAGCTGGCTGGCATTGCCGGCGGTGATGGTGAAGCCGTCGCCGCGCACGGCCTTGAGGCCGGCGAGACCTTCGGCGGTCGTCTCAGGACGCGGGCCCTCGTCCTGCGACAGGGTGATGTCCTTGAACGAGATGTTGCCGGTGGCCTTGTCGGTCACCGCCATCTTGGTCGAGATCGGCGCCAGCTCCTCGCTGAACTTGCCGCCCTGCTGCGCGGCGGCGGTGCGGCGCTGGCTCTCCAGCGCGTATTCGTCCTGGCGCTCGCGCGAGATGCCGTAGCGCTTGGCGACGACCTCGGCGGTGTCGATCATCGGCATGTAGACGTCGCCCTTGATCTCGAGCAGCGCCGGGTCGGTGGCCTGGAAGGCATTCATCTTGTCGTTCTGGACCAGCGAGATCGACTCGCCGCCGCCGCCGACCGCGATCTCGACGCCGTCGAAGATCACCGAGCGCGCCGCGAGCGCGATGGCCTGCAGGCCGGAGGCGCATTGGCGGTCGATGGTGGTGCCGCCGACCGACACCGGCAGGCCGGCGCGGAGCAGCGCCTTGCGCGCGATGTTGCCGCCGGTCGAGCCCTGCTGCAGGGCCGCGCCCATCACGACGTCCTCGACCTCGGCCGGATCGATCTTGGCGCGCTTGACGGCCTCGCCGATGGCGTGACCAAGCAAGGTGGCGCCGCCGGTGGCGTTGAGCGCGCCGCGATAGGCCTTGCCGATCGGCGTGCGGGCGGTGGAAACGATGACGGCATCGGTCATGGGCGACCTCCTGTTGTTGTTACGATTGTTTGCTGTGAGATGTTGATGATTGCTGCTGGCGCAATTCGTGACGCGACAATTTTCCGACCGGCGTGCGCGGCAGCTCGTCGACGAACTCGACCGCCGCCGGCAGCTCGTGCTTGCCGAGCTTGCCGGTCAGGAAGGCGCGGAGCTCCTCGACCGGGAACGGCGCGAAGCCGTCGCGCAGCTTGATGAAGGCTTTCGCGGCTTCGCCGCGATAGGCATCGGGAATGCCGATCACGATCACCTCCTGCACCGCCGGATGCGTGTAGATCGCCTGCTCGATCATCTGCGGATAGACGTTGAAGCCGCCGGAGATGATCATGTCCTTCTTGCGATCGACCAGGAAATAGAAGCCGTCGGCGTCGACATAGCCGATGTCGCCGGTCAGGAAATGGTCGCCGACGAAGGACTGCGCCGATTCCTCCGGCCGGTTCCAATAACCCTTGGTGACGTTCGGCCCCTTGACGCGGATCTCGCCGACCTCGTTGATCCCGAGCACCTTCGCGGGATCTTCCAGCGACACGACGTCCATCTCGATGCCGGGCAGCGCGATGCCGATCGAGCCGGGCTTGTCCGGCCCCTCCTTCGGGTGGCTGGTGCCGGGCGAGCAGGTCTCGGTCATGCCCCAGCCGCTCTTCAGCTTCATGCCGACGCGCCGCTCCAGGATGCGCGCGACCTCGACCGGCAACGGCGCGCCGCCGGAGCCGACGCTGGTCAGCGACGACAGATCGCGCTTGTCGAGATCCGGCAGGTTGGCGATCGCGATCCACATCGTCGGCACGCCCGGGAAATAGGTCGCGCGCTTCACCTCGATGTCGCGCATGACAGCCTCGACGTCGAAACGCTGATGCAGCGAGACCAGGGTGCCGATGCGCAGCGCGGTCAATAACACCACGCTCAGCGCATAGATGTGGAACAGCGGCAGCACGCAGATGACGCGATCGGCGCCATCGTGGTGCGGCCGGGTGGCGCGGCTCCAGATCTCGATGATCGAGACCGCGGAGGTAAGGTTGCCATGCGTCAGCATCGCGCCCTTGGGCAGGCCGGTGGTGCCGCCGGTATATTGCAGCAACGCGATGTCGTCGGGCGAGATGTCAGGCCAGGCGGCGGGCGCCACCGCGCCGTCGACGAAGGCACGATGCGTCGTGATCGCGGGGTTGTCGGGCAGCGGCGTCTGCGGCGTGCCGACCTTGCCCCAATCATCATCCTCGCAGACGATCAAATGGTCGAGAAGGCCCTTCGCCAGGAACTTCAGCGCCATCGGCAGCAGCGCCGACAGGTTCGACGTCACCAGGATGCGCGCGCCGGAGTCGCTGAGCTTGTGCGACAGCGCGATCTCACCGTCGAGCGGCGACAGATGCACGACCCGGGCGCCGGCTTTCAGCGCGCCGAAGAAATTGATCGGATGGTCCGGCGTGTTGCTGAGGAACAGCGCGATCGAGGCTCCCTTGCCGAAGCCGGCGCGGAGAAACGCCGCGGCCGCCTGATCGACGTGGCCGGCGAGCTGGTTGAAGCTGATCGGACGATCGCGGAATTCCAGCGCATGGCGATCGCCGAAGTCCGCGACGGACTTCGCCAGCAGATCCGGCAAGGTGCCGCGCGCGATCGGCGCGTCCCAGCGGACGCCTTCGGGATAGAACTGTTCGCCGGGATGGGTCATGCAAGCTCGACTTCCGTTGGCGTAAGGCGGCCCCACTCTTTCCGTTCCCTCCCCCCTTGTGGGGGAGGGGCAGGGAGGGGGGTGGCCCCGGGCGAGACTGCCGTTGTGGCCCCCCACCCCCGACCCCTCCGCGCAAGGGGGAGGGGAGTAGACTGTCGCGCGGAGCGGCAGTCGGGCTTTCTCAAGCGGCCTTCCCCTGCGCGAGCGAGGCGAAGGTCTTGCCCTCGTCCGCGAGCTTCTTCAGCAGCGGCGCCGGCTCCAGCGACGGATCATTCGTCTCCTTCGCGTAGAACGCCAGCCGCTCGGCGATGTGCTTCAGGCCGACGCTGTCGGCCCAGTACATCGGGCCGCCGCGATAGATCGGCCAGCCATAGCCGTACAGCCAGACGACATCGATATCCGACGGACGCGCCGCGATGCCTTCGGCGAGGATCTTCGCGCCCTCGTTGATCATCGGATACATCATGCGCTCGAGAATCTCCTCGTCGCTCACCGTGCGGCGCTTGAGGCCGAGCTTTGCGAGCGTCTCGTCGATCAGCTTCTCGACATCCGGATCCGGCAGCGGCGCGCGCGAGCCGGCCTCGTATTTGTAGTAGCCCTTGCCGGTCTTCTGGCCGAAGCGGCCGGCTTCGCACAGCGCATCCGCGATCTCGCTCTTGATGCCGCGGTCCTTGCGCGAGCGCCAGCCGATGTCGAGGCCGGCGAGGTCGCCCATCGCGAACGGGCCCATCGGCATGCCGAACTTGGTGACGACGGCGTCGACCTGCTGCGGCAGCGCGCCCTCGAACAGCAGCTTCTCGGCCTGCTTGCCGCGCTGGGCCAGCATGCGGTTGCCGACGAAGCCGTCGCAGACGCCGACCACGGCCGGCACCTTGGCGATCTTGCGCGCGATCGACACCGCCGTGACGAGCGCGTCCGGCGCGGTCTTGTCGGCGCGCACGATCTCGCACAGCTTCATGACGTTGGCCGGCGAGAAGAAGTGCATGCCGAGCACGTCCTGCGGCCGGCTGGTCTCGGCGGCAATGGCGTCGATGTTCAGATAGGAGGTGTTGGAGGCCAGCACCGCGCCGGGCTTGGCGTATTGATCGAGCTTGCCGAACACTTCCTTCTTCACCGCCATGGTCTCGAACACCGCCTCGATGACGAGGTCGGCGTCCTTGACGTTCTCCAGGCCGACCTTGCCGTCGATCAGCGCCATGCGCTTGGCCGGTGCATCCGCCGGGATGCCGCCGCGCGCGGCGGTCGCCTCCCAGTTCTTCTGCATGATGCCCATGCCGCGCTTGAGCTGCTCCTCGGCAGTCTCGATCAGGGTGACGGGAATACCGGCATTGGCGAACGACATCGCGATGCCGCCGCCCATGGTGCCGGCGCCGATGATGGCAACGCGCTCGACCTTGCGACCCTTGGTGCCCTCGGGCACGCCCGCGATCTTGGCGGCCTCGCGCTCGGCGAAGAACGCATAGCGCTGCGCCTTCGACTGGTCGCTGGCGACGAGCTTGAGGAAGCCCTCGCGCTCGCGCTTCAGACCTTCATCAAAAGGAAGGTCGATCGCGTAGCCGACCGCGTCGGCGGCTGCGAACGGAGCTTCAAGTCCGCGCGACTTCTTGGTGATCGCAGCCACCGCATTGGTGAAGATCGAACGATCGGCCTTCGCGGCCGCAATCTTGGAGTCGTCATCGCGCAGCTTGCGCAACGGACGGTTCTCCGCCACCACCTTGCGCGCGAACTCGACGCCGCCCGACGCCGGCCCCTCGACGATCTCCTCGATCAGGCCATTCTTGTGCGCCTCGGCCGCGCTGATCGGATCGCCGCCGACGATCATCTTGACCGCGAGCTCCGGACCGACCGCACGCGGCAGGCGCTGCGTGCCGCCCGCACCCGGCAGCAGTCCGAGCTTCACCTCGGGCAGACCGAGCTTCGCCTCCTTGGTGGCGACACGATAATGACAGGCCAGCGCCACTTCGAGGCCACCGCCGAGCGCGGTGCCGTGAATCGCGGCGATCACCGGCTTCGGGCTGTTCTCGATCGTGCTGAGCACGTCGTTGAGCGCCGGCGGCTTCGGCGGCTTGCCGAATTCGGTGATATCGGCGCCCGCGATGAAGGTGCGGCCGCCACAGGTGAGGACGATGGCCTTGATCGTGGGATCGTCGATCGCCGCCTTGACGTTGTCGAGGATACCGCCACGAACTGCGGCACTCAGCGCATTGACCGGCGGACTGTCGATGGTGACGATGCCGATGATGTCTTGGCGATCAAGCTTTGCCACTTCGCTCACGCTAGGCTCCTTGGGATGTCGTTTCTTTGCGGCCGGTTAACGCACCGGCCAATTGTTGGACCTTCATTTGCGCAGAGTATCAGCCTTGCTTGCGTCTACCCGCTGCCGAACCTCAATTCCGCAGTGCGAAACGTAATTCCACATCTTGACACGCAGGGTTATTTTGAAGCACGAGCGTTGTCAACGAGGCTCATCAATCAACAGCCGATGACATGAAACGCCCAGGGAAGAAAGCTGCGACCGATCGCAACTTCGTCGTTGCGCTGTCGCGCGGCCTGGAAGTGCTGCGCGCCTTCCGGCCGAACGACGGCCTGCTGGGCAACCAGGAGATCGCCGCACGCACCAATCTGCCCAAGGCAACGGTGTCGCGCCTGACCTATACGCTCACCAAGCTCGGCTATCTCACCCCGGTTCCCCGTTTCGAGAAGTATCAGCTGGCGCCGTCGGCGCTGCTGCTCGGCTATGCCGCGCTCGCCAACCTCGGCGTGCGCCAACTCTCCGAGCCGTTTCGCGAACAATTGATGCGCGAGACCGGCGGCGCGGTGGCGATCGGCGGCCGCGACCGCCTGAGCATGATCTATATCGGCCAGAGCCGGCATGGCGTCGTGAATGTCGAGCTCGACGTCGGCTCACGCATTCCGATCGCCACCACGGCGATGGGCCGTGCCTATCTCTGGGCGCTCCCCGAAGAGGAGCGCGCCGCGCTCATGCGCGAGATGCGCGAGCATTATGGCAACCGCTGGCCGAAGATCCGCGACGGCATCGAACGCGCCGGCGAGACTGTCGCCAAGCACGGCTTCGCGATCTCGGCCGGCGAGTGGCAGGACGATGTCCACGCCGTCGCCGCGGCGCTGAGGCTCAATGATGGAACGGGTCCCTACGCGATCAATTGCGGCGCGCCTGCATTCCGCTTCACGGAAGAGCGTCTGCTCACCGACATTGGACCTCGCCTCGTGGCGATGGTAAGAAAAATCGAAGCGGCGCTTGGCGGACTCGCGCCGCAAACTAATCAGACTAATAATCAGACGAGCCAATCGTCTCACAAAGACCTCAATAAAAAGCCGAAGCCAGGAGGAAAAGTTGCCCGTGTTGCCGAGGGTATCAGATAGCCTGCATCATCGCGGTCGGCTGGCGCCGCGCCCCAATCTGAACGATTTCGGGAGGGGCGAGACGAGATGACGCAGGCACAGCTCGCCCCCACGAACGATCCGCTGCTCGCGGTTCGCGACGTCAGCGTCGTGTTCGGCGGCATCGTCGCGCTGAACGGCGTGTCGTTCAACATGCAGAAGGGCCAGATCCTCGGCCTCATCGGCCCGAACGGCGCCGGCAAGACGACGCTGTTCAACTGCCTCAGCCGCCTGTACCAGCCGAGCGCCGGCGACATCCTGATGGAAGGCCGCAGCATCCTGACGCGGCCGCCACATCGCATCGCCGAGATCGGCATCGGCCGCACGTTCCAGAACGTCGCGCTGTTCCCGAACCTCTCGGTGCTCGACAATGTCCGCGTCGGCACCCATGCCCGGACGTCGAGCGACATCATCTCGGACTCGCTGCGGCTCGCGTGGATCCGGCGCAGCGAGAAATCCATGAACACCAAGGTTCACGAGATCCTCGCTTATCTCAATCTCGAGGAGGTCGCGCACAAGACCGTGTCCGGCCTGCCGTTCGGCACGCAGAAGCGCGTCGAGCTGGCGCGCGCGCTCGCCGCCGATCCGAAGATCCTGCTGCTCGACGAGCCTGCGGGCGGCCTCAACCACGAGGAAGTCTATGTGCTCGGCGACCTGATCCGCCGCATCCGCGACGATCGTCACATCACCGTACTGCTGGTCGAGCATCACATGGGTCTGGTGATGTCGATCGCCGACCACGTCGTGGCGCTGAATTTCGGCCGCAAGCTCGCCGAGGGCACGCCGGCCCAGGTGCAGGCCGATCCCGACGTCATCAAGGCCTATCTCGGGAGCAAGGATCAATGACGGCGCTTCTCAACGTCAAGGACCTGCGCGCCTATTACGGCCAGGTCCAGGCCCTGCACGGCCTCTCCTTCTCGCTCAACGAGGGCTCGCTGACGACCCTGCTCGGCGCCAACGGTGCCGGCAAGACCACGACCTTGCGCGCGATCTGCAACATGGTGCGCTCGACCGGCGCGATCGAGTTCGAGGGCAAGCCGCTCAACAACAAATCGACCGAGAGCATCGTCCGCTTCGGCATCGCGCATGTGCCGCAGGGCCGCGGCACCTTCACCAACATGACGGTGGAGGAAAATCTGCAACTCGGCGCCATCACCCGCAGCGACAAGGCGGGCATCGTTGCCGACATCGAGCGGATGTACTCCTACTTTCCGAAGCTCAAGGAGCGTCACACCCAGCAGGCCGGCACCCTCTCGGGCGGCGAGCAGCAGATGCTCGCGGTCGCCCGCGCCCTGATGCTGCGCCCCCGGCTGATGCTCCTCGACGAGCCGTCATTCGGCCTTGCGCCGCTGGTGGTCCGCGATCTCTTCGGCATTCTCGGCAAGATCAATCGCGAGGAAAAGGTCTCGATCCTCGTCGTCGAGCAGAACGCGCAGCTCGCGCTGGAGCTCGCCGACCAGGCCTATGTGATCGAGACCGGCCGTATCGTCATGTCGGGTGTCGCCAAGGACATCGCGAACGACGAGAACGTCCGCAAATCCTATCTGGGCTACTAACGGAGGCGGGACAATGGAACTCTTCACCAACCAGGTCCTGGCCGGCATCGCGACGGGCGCGATCTACGCCTGCATGGCGCTCGCCGTCGTGATGATCTACCAGGCCATCGACCATCTCAACTTCGCGCAAGGCGAGATGGCGATGTTCTCGACCTTCATCTCCTGGCAGCTGATGCAATGGGGCCTGCCGTATTGGGCGGCCTTCGTGGTCACGCTGGCGTTCTCGTTCGCCGGCGGCATCGCTATCGAGCGCGTGCTGTTCAAGCCGCTGACCAAGGCGCCGATCCTGACGCAAGTCGCCGGGTTCATCGCGCTGTTCTCGATCATCAACTCCTGTGCCGGACTGATCTGGGACTTCACGATCAAGCAGTATCCGACCCCGTTCGGCTCCTCGCCGTTCCTGGGCAGCCAGCTCATCTCGACCCACCAGGCCGGCATGATCGGCATTACCCTGTTGCTGCTGGTCGGGCTGTACTTCTTCTTCCAGTACACCCGCGTCGGCCTCGCGATGCGGGCTGCGGCGGCGCTGCCCGAGTCGGCACGGCTGGTCGGCATCAACACGTCCTGGATGATCGCACTGGGCTGGGGCATGGCGGCGGCGATCGGCTCGATCGCCGGCATGCTGATCGCACCTGTGGTGTTCCTCGAGCCCAACATGATGGGCGGCGTGCTGATCTATGGCTTCGCCGCGGCCGTGCTCGGCGGTCTCACCAGCCCGTTCGGCGCGGTGCTCGGCGGCTTCCTGGTCGGCATCTTCGAGAATCTCGCCGGCACCTACATCCCGCACGTGGGCAATGAGATGAAGCTGCCGATCGCGCTGGCCCTGATCATCTCCGTCCTGGTCATCAAACCCGCCGGCCTGTTCGGCCGCAACATCGTGAAGCGAGTCTGATCATGAGCGCAGTCGAGGAAATCGCATCCCAGACGCCCGCGGTCGAGGCCGTTCCGAAGCGGGCCATGACCCTGAGCTCCGGCACCACCTTCGTTGTCGTGCTGCTGCTTCTGATCGTGCCGCTGTTCGTCAAGAACTTCATCATCTTCCAGATGACGATGCTCCTGATCTATGGCCTCGCCGTGCTGGCACTGAACATCCTGACCGGCGGCTCCGGACAGTTCTCGCTCGGGCAGAGCGCGTTCTACGCCGTCGGCGCCTATACATCGGCGATCCTGATGGAGCAGTACAACGTCAACTACGCGCTGACCCTGCCGATCGCCGGCGTCATCTGCTTCGGCTTCGGCTTCCTGTTCGGCCAGCCGGCGCTGCGGCTGTCGGGCGTCTATCTGGCGCTCGCCACCTTTGCGCTCGCCACCGCCATGCCGCAGATCCTCAAGCTCGGCTTCTTCGAGCACTGGACCGGCGGCGTGCAGGGTCTGGTCGTCACCAAGCCCGACGCGCCGTTCGGCCTGCCGATGTCCCAGGACATGTGGCTGTACTACTTCACCCTGGCGATCACGATCGCGATCTACGTGTTCTCGGTGAACCTGCTGCGCTCGCGCTCGGGCCGGGCGTTCATGGCGATCCGCGACAACGAGATCGCCGCCTCCGCCATGGGCATCGACGTCGCAACCTACAAGACGCTGGCGTTCGGCGTCAGCGCGGGAATCACCGGCGTCGCCGGCGGATTGGGCGCGATCGCGGTGCAGTTCGTCGCGCCGGACAGCTATACGATCGTGCTCGCGATCTCGCTGTTCCTCGGCATGGTCGTCGGTGGCGTCGGCTGGCTGCCCGGCTCGTTCGTCGGCGCGGCCTTCATCATCTTCGTTCCCAACGTCGCCGAAGGCATTTCCAAGGGCCTGTCCGGCGCGGTGTTCGGCGTACTGCTGTTCCTCGTCATCTTCCTCGTGCCGCACGGCTCGCGGCAGGTGGCGATGGTGGCCCAGCAGCTGCTCGGCAAACTCAGAAAAAACTAAGGAGGAATTCTTGCAGGTCGCTCAACAACTCCGGCTAGCCGCCCTCGCGACGGCGGTCGTCGCCCTCACCTCGAGCGCAGCCTTCGCCCAGAAGAAATACGACACTGGCGCGTCCGACACCGAGATCAAGATCGGCAACATCATGCCCTATAGCGGTCCCGCGTCCGCCTACGGCGTGATCGGCAAGACCGAGGAGGCGTATTTCAAGAAGATCAACGCCGAGGGCGGCATCAACGGCCGCAAGATCAACTTCGTCACCTATGACGACGCCTACTCGCCGCCGAAAGCCGTCGAGCAGGTGCGCAAGCTGGTCGAGAGCGACGAGGTGCTGTTCGTCTTCAATCCGCTCGGCACGCCGTCGAACTCGGCGATCCAGAAATATCTCAACGGCAAGAAGATTCCGCAGCTGTTCATCGCCACCGGCGCCACCAAGTGGAACGACCCGAAGAACTTTCCGTGGACCATGGGCTGGCAGCCGAGCTACCAGAGCGAGGGCCGCATCTATGCGAAGTACCTGCTGAAGGAGAAGCCGGGCGCCAAGATCGGCGTGCTGTTCCAGAACGATGATTTCGGCAAGGACTACCTGAAAGGCCTCAAGGACGGCCTCGGCGACAAGGCCGCCTCGATGGTCGTGATGGAGGAGAGCTACGAGACTTCCGAGCCATCGATCGACGGACATATCGTCAAGCTGAAGGCCTCCGGCGCCGACACCTTCTTCAGCGTCACCACGCCGAAATTCGCGGCGCAGGCGATCAAGAAGCTCGCCGAGATCGACTGGCATCCGACGCATCTGGTCGTCAACGTCTCGGCCTCCGTCGGCAGCGTCATCAAGCCGGCCGGCTTCGAGAACTCGCAAGGGATTCTCTCCGCCGCCTACGCCAAGGATGCAGCTGACGCGCAGTGGGACAATGATCCCGGCATGAAGAAGTTCTTCGACTTCCTCGCGCAGTACGCGCCCGACGCCAACAAGCTCGACAGCTCGACCGTGTACGGCTACGGCGCCGCGCAGACGCTGGTGAAGGTGCTGCAGATGTGCGGCGACGACCTCACCCGCGCCAACGTGATGAAGCAGGCCGCGAGCCTGAAGGATTTTGCACCGGACACGCTGCTTCCGGGCGTCAAGATCAACACCTCGGCCACCGACTTCGCCCCGATCGAGCAACTGCAGATGATGCGGTTCAAGGGCGAGAAGTGGGAGCTGTTCGGCGAGGCTATCAGCGGCGCCGTCGAGTAGCTAAAAGTCGAGTCATCGCGCATCGCCGCCAACGAGCGGTGCCGATCTCCACTGGCCCTCCGTGCTCACTGCACGGAGGGCTTTTTCATGCCCGAAGCGTCCGTTCGACCGGCGGTGAAGCGACACCGCCCGACTGATCTCAGGCTGTTCTCGCAAAGCACTCACCCGCCGAGATTGCGCTCTCTCGCAACTGCACATCCAAAACGGCCGCGAAAACACGGCCCGTGCCGTGATGTCGCAGCGTGGCCGCATCAGCTCTGCTATAGTTCCCGTGTCAACAAGAGCTTCCAGCAAGGAAGCCGCGACACGTCATCGAGAACCAACACGGGAGATACGCACAATGATGATCACGCGCAGAGCAGCCCTCGCCTCAGTCGCCGCCATCGCCTTCGCCTCCACCACCGCATCCGCCGCCGATAAGAAATACGACACCGGCGCTTCGGACACCGAGATCAAGATCGGCAACATCATGCCCTATAGCGGGCCGGCCTCGGCCTACGGCATCATCGGCAAGACGGAAGCGGCCTACTTCAAGAAGATCAACGCCGAGGGCGGCATCAATGGCCGCAAGATCAACTTCATCTCCTATGACGACGCCTATTCGCCGCCGAAGACCGTGGAGCAGGCCCGCAAGCTGGTCGAGAGCGACGAGGTGCTGTTCATCTTCAATTCGCTGGGCACGCCGCCGAACACCGCCATTCAGAAATACATGAACTCGAAGAAGGTCCCGCAGCTGTTCGTCGCGACCGGCGCCACCAAGTGGAACGATCCGTCCAACTTCCCGTGGACCATGGGCTGGCAGCCGAACTACCAAAGCGAGTCACGCATCTACGCCAAATACCTGCTGAAGGAAAAGCCGGACGCCAAGATCGCGGTGCTGTATCAGAATGACGATTATGGCAAGGACTACCTGAAGGGGCTGAAGGACGGGCTGGGCGCCAAGGCCGCCTCGATGATCGTGATGGAGGAGAGCTACGAAACGGCCGAGCCCTCGATCGACAGCCACATCGTGAAGCTCAAGACCACCGGCGCCGACGTCTTCATGAACATCACCACGCCCAAATTCGCGGCGCAGGCGATCAAGAAGATCAAGGAAATCGATTGGAAGACGCTGCATCTCCTCAACAACGTGTCGGCTTCGGTCGGCAGCGTGCTGAAGCCCGCGGGCTTCGAGAATTCGCAGGACATCATCTCGGCCGCCTACCTGAAGGACGTTTCCGATCCGCAATGGAAGGACGACGCCGGCATGAAGCAGTTCCTCGACTTCATGGCCAAGGAGTTCCCGGAAGGCGACAAGCTCGACGGCGGCACCGTCGTCGGCTACGCCGTGGCGCAGACGCTGGTGCAGGTGCTGAAGCAGTGCGGTGACGATCTGACCCGCGCCAACGTGATGAAGCAGGCGGCCTCCCTGCGCAACTTCCGGAGCGAGATGCTGTTGCCGGGCATTTCGATCAACACGTCGGCGACGGACTTCGCGCCGGTGAGCCAGCTGCAGCTCATGCGCTTCAAGGGCGAGAAGTGGGAGCTGTTCGGCGACGTGATCTCGGCCGACGTCGGCGGCTGATCGCTGGCGGCAACGATGATGCCTTCTGCGGCGTCGCGCCGCAGGAGGCATTTCTTCATCTGAACAATCTTTGCCAAGCCTTTCTTAAGCTAGGAGTTGGACGAGCGGCGGTCATGCGTCGGCAGCGGTTACGCCGCGCGCGCGGCTGGGCTATGGGGACGGCTTCGGAGTGAAACGAGTCGCCCGCGCTGCGGGCGGATCCAACAACAAGGCCAAGCTCCAAGGCCGCGAAGGAGTCCCCACGTGACCACTGCCCTCACCCGCCGTACCGTCTCAGGCCTGCTCGGCCTCGCCCTCGTCGGCGCCGCCGCCGGCAGCGCTTACGCCGACAAGAAATACGACACCGGCGCCAGCGACACCGAGATCAAGATCGGCAACATCGTTCCCTATAGTGGTCCCGCCTCGGCCTACGGCTCGGTCGGCAAGGCGATGTCGGCGGTGTTCAAGAAGGTCAATGACGAGGGCGGCATCAACGGCCGCAAGATCAACTTCATCTCGTATGACGACGCCTATTCGCCGCCCAAGACGGTGGAGCAGGCGCGCAAGCTGATCGAGAGCGACGAGGTGCTGTTCCTGTTCGGCGTGCTCGGCACCGCGCCCAACACCGCGATCCAGAAATACATGAATGCCAAGAAGGTGCCGCAGCTGTTCGTGGCCACCGGCGCGACCAAGTGGAACGAGCCCAAGACCAATCCGTGGACGATGGGCTGGCTGCCAAGCTACCAGTCGGAAGCGCGGATCTACGGCAAGTATCTCAACGCGCAACAGCCGACCGGCAAGATCGCCGTGCTCTACCAGAACGACGACATGGGCAAGGACTATCTGAAGGGCCTCAAGGACGGCCTCGGCGATGCCTCACGCGTGGTGCTGGAGGAGAGCTACGAAATCGCCGAGCCGACGGTGGAGTCCCACATCGTCAAGATGAAGTCGGCCAATCCGGACGTCGTCGTGCTGTTCACCACGCCGAAGTCGGGCGCTCAGGCGATCAAGAAGCTCGGCGAGATGAGCTGGAAGCCGGTCACCATCATCTCGAACGTCAGTGCCTCGACCGCCGCCGTGATGCGGCCGGCCGGCGTCGAGAACTCGCAGGGCGTGATCTCGGCCGCCTACGCCAAGGATGCCTCCGATCCGCAGTGGGCCAATGACCCCGGCCTCGGCGCGTTCCGCGAGCTGCTCGCCAAATATCTGCCGGAAATCAACCCCGTGGATTCGTCGGCGCTGACCGGCTACAACATCGCCACCACGATGGTCGAGGTGCTGAAGCGATGCGGCGACGAACTGACTCGCGCGAATGTCATGAAGCAGGCGGCAAGCCTGAAGCAGTTTGCGCAAGGCGGGCTGCTGCCCGGCGTCACGCTGACCACCGGCCCCGACGATTTCCAGCCGATCGAGCAGCTGCAGCTGATGCAGTTCAAGGGCGAGCGCTGGCAGCTGTTCGGCGAGGTCATGAGCGGCGAGCTGAAGTAGGCGATCGCGCATCCGCGGGCGGCACCGCATGACCAGCCGCCGTCCGCTGTTGCGCGCGATCTTCGACGCCGCGGTCGCCGCGGCGCATCCCGACGTCGTGCTGCCGGGCTTCCTCCCGGCGGCGCCCAAGGGTCGCATCATCTGCCTCGCCGCCGGCAAGGGCGCAGCGGCCATGGCTGTCGCCGCCGAGCGGCACTATCTCGACACGCTCGGATTCGATCCCGTGAAGCTCGTGGGCATTGCAACCACCCGCCATGGCCACGGCGTGCCGACGCGCCGGATCAAGGTGATCGAAGCCGGCCACCCGATGCCGGACGAGGCCGGGCTGAAGGCCGCGGATGACACGCTGCAGCTGGCCGCGACGGCCGAAGCCGACGACCTGATGCTGGTGCTGATCTCCGGCGGCGGCTCCGCCAACTGGGTCGCCCCTGTCCACGGCGTCAGCTTCGCGCAGAAGCAGCAGCTGACCCGGGCGCTGCTGCGCTCGGGCGCGCCGATCGGCGAGATGAACATCGTCCGCAAGCATCTGTCGCGCATCAAGGGCGGACGGCTGGCCCGCGCCGGGCAGAAGGCCGAGATCGTGACGCTCGCGATCTCCGACGTGCCGCATGACGATCCCTCGGCCATTGCCTCCGGCCCGACCGTGCCGGATCCGACCACGCTGGCGGACGCCCGCGCGATCGTCGCGAAATACAAGCTCGAGGTCGACCCGGCGATTGCCCGGGCGCTCGAGGATGCCGCCAATGAGAGCTGCAAGCCCGGTGATCCCGCCTTCGCCCGCGCCTCGTTCGAGCTGATCGCCCGGCCCGCGAGCTCGCTCGAGGCTGCCGTCGCGGCCGTCAAGGCAGCCGGCTACGACGTGCTCGACCTCGGCGCCGATCTCGAGGGCGAGGCCCGCGAGGTGGCCGCCGATCACGCCAAGCTGGCGCGCGAGGCCCGCGCACTCGGCCGCCGCATGGCGATCATCTCCGGCGGCGAGCTCACGGTGACCGTGCGCGGCCAGGGCCGCGGCGGTCCGAACCAGGAATATGCGCTCGCGCTCGCCGACCTGCTGCAGAACATGGACGGCGTCGCGGCGCTGGCCGGCGACACCGATGGCGCCGATGGCGGCGGCGGCAGCGCATCCGATCCGGCGGGCGCGCTGGTCGATGCCGAGGTGATCGCGGCCATGCGAAGCCAAAATCTCGATCCTCAGGCCTATCTCGCCAACAACGACGCCACCGCGTTCTTCGCCGCGACCGGCGGGCTGCTGCAGACCGGGCCGACGCTGACCAATGTCAACGACGTCAGAGTGATCCTGGTCGACTGAGCGCACGGCGCCTCAGAACTCCTCCGCGATCTTGGTCAGCATCGCCAGCAGCGTCTCGCGCCCATGGGGGCCGAGCAGCTCGTTGAGCCGCGCCTCGTGCTTCGAGACCACCAGCTTCTTGGCGCGGGCGAGCACGCCCTTGCCCTTCTCTGTCAGCAGCAGGATATGCGAACGCCGGTCATTGGCCGAGCGGACGCGGGTACAGAGCTCGCGGCTTTCCAGGCTGTCCAGCAGGGACACGAAATTGGGCCGGAGGATGCCCAGCGTATTGGCGATCTCGGTCTGGTTGCGGCCGGGATTGGCGTCGAGCAGCAGCAGTACCGAGAACTGCGCCGGCGTCAGCTGCAAGGGTGCAACGCAGCGAAGGAAGTCCTCGAACACCTTCAACTGCGCCCGTTTCAGCACATAGCCGAGCAGATCGGAGAGCTCGCCGAGCTGGACCGCTTGCGTCTCCTCGACGGCTACGGCAGCTTCCTTGCGGCTGTCCCGCTTGCTGACGGGCCTGGCGCTATCGGACATGGCGATCCGCCAAATTCATCTTCGCTTCCATCCCTGGTCTCGAATGCCGCAGCCGGAACAGCGGCCTTGAGATTATAATCGATAATTGTTATCCACTATATCAAACACGGGCAGCCATTCAACTGCTCCGACCAGCCGCGGGCGCAAGGCACCCCACGGCGTGCGGTCACCACAGAGGGGGAGCGTCCTGTCTTGAACACAACGATCTTGCTGTTCCTGTTGCAGGACGGCATTACCAACGGCGCGATCTACGCCCTGCTTGGGCTGGCGCTGGTGCTGGTATTCGCCGTCACGCGCGTCATCCTCATCCCCCAGGGCGAATTCGTCACTTACGGCGCGCTCACCTACGCCTCGCTCGCCGCCGGCCGCATGCCGGGTACAGCGAAGCTCGCAGTGGTGATCGGCCTCGTTGCCTTTGCCTTCGACCTCTATGCGATGCGCAAGACGCTGCATCTGCCGAAGATCGCGCGCGCCGCTGCCCTTCACGTTGCGTTCCCCGTCGTCGTGCTGCTCGCCAGCATGTGGGCCGCGGACCAGCGCATGCCGGCCGGCGTCAGCCTGGTGCTGTCGCTGCTGATCGTCGCCAGCATCGGCCTGTCGCTGTATCGCATCGTGTTCCAGCCGCTGGCTCACACCTCGGTGCTGGTGCTGCTGATCGCCTCCGTCGGCGTGCATCTTGCGCTGCAAGGCCTCGGCCTGCTGTTCTTCGGCGCCGAGGGCCAGCGCGGCCCGACACTGCTCAACGCCACCGCAACGCTCGGCTCGCTGCGCTTCACCGGCCAGGGCATGGCAGTCTACGGCATCACCATCGCTTTCATCATCGGGCTCTGGCTGTTCTTCGGCCTGACCTTGTACGGCAAGGCGCTGCGCGCCACCGCCGTCAACCGTCTGGGCGCCCGCCTGGTCGGCATCCGCACGACGCTGTCCGGCCAGATCGCCTTCCTGCTGGCGTCCACCATCGGCGCGCTCTCCGGCATCCTGATCGTGCCGATCACCACGCTCTATTACGACACCGGCTTCCTGATCGGCCTGAAGGGCTTCATCGCCGCGATCATCGGCGGCCTGATCAGCTATCCGCTGACCGCCGTTGCTGCCCTCGTCGTCGGCATCGTCGAGGCGTTCTCCTCGTTCTACGCCTCGAACTTCAAGGAAGTGATCGTCTTCACGCTGCTGATCCCGGTCCTGCTGCTGCGTTCGCTCGCCGCGCCCGCGGTCGAAGAAGAGAAGGATTGAGCCGTGCGCGAGCGTTGGCCTCTCATCGTCTTTGCCGTCCTCGTCGCGGCGATCCCGTTCATTCCGGGCGTGCCGCCATTCTGGATCGTGCTGCTCGACAATATCGGCCTGTCCGCGCTGGTCGCGATGGGCCTGGTGCTTTTGACTGGCGTCGGCGGCCTCACCTCGTTCGGCCAGGCCGCCTTCGTCGGCTTCGGCGCCTACACCACGGCGGTGCTGTCGGCGCAATATGGCGTCTCGCCCTGGCTGACCCTGCCGCTGTCGCTGCTGGTCTCCGGCCTCGCCGCCGTGCTGCTCGGCCTCGTCACCGTCAGGCTGTCCGGACACTACCTGCCGCTCGGCACGCTGGCCTGGGGCCTCGGCCTTTACTATCTCTTCAGCAAGCTGGCGTTCCTCGGCCGCAACGACGGCATCTCCGGCATCCCGCCGCTGTCGATCGGCAGCCTCAGGATGCTCGATCCCGGCACGATCTACTACGCGATCTGGGCCGCTGTGCTGATCTCCGCGCTGCTGACGATGAACCTGCTGGACTCCCGCACCGGCCGCGCCATTCGCGCGCTGCGCCGCGGCCACATCGCGGCCGAAGCGTTCGGCGTGTATTCGCCGCGCGCCAAGCTGCTGGTGTTCATCTACGCGGCCGTGCTCGCCGGCCTGTCCGGCTGGCTCTACGCGCACTTCACCCGCGCGGTGAACCCGACGCCGTTCGGGGCCCAGGCCGGCATCGAATATCTGTTCGTCGCGGTCGTCGGCGGCGCCGGCTACGTCTGGGGCGGCGTGCTCGGTGCTGCGATCGTCGTGGTGCTGAAGGAAGTGCTGCAAAGCTATCTCCCGCTGCTGCTGCATGGTGAGGGCCAGCTCGAGACCATCGTGTTCGGCATCCTCCTCGTCACCCTCCTCCAGCTCGCGCCGACCGGATTGTGGCCGTGGCTGACCGCGCGGCTGCCGTTCAAGCCCGTCGCGAAGAAGCCGGACACCTCGATTGAGCTGCCCGCGCGCGTGCGCTCCTCCTCGGCGCCGAACGTGCTGCTGCAGGTCGACAATGCGCGCAAGCAGTTCGGCGGCGTGGTCGCGGTCAACAACGTCTCGTTCGACGTCCAGGCCCGCGAGATCGTCGCGCTGATCGGTCCCAACGGCGCCGGCAAGAGCACGACCTTCAACCTGATCACCGGCGTGCTGCCGCCGACCTCCGGCAACATCTCGGTGCTTGGCAAGGCCGTCGGCAACGCGCCGCCGCAGGACGTGGTCAAGCTCGGCATTTCCCGCACCTTCCAGCACGTCAAGCTGGTGCCCGACATGACCGTGCTGGAGAACGTCGCGATCGGCGCGCATCTGCGCGGCCATTCCGGCGCGCTGTCCAGCATGTTCCGGCTCGACCGCGCCGACGAGGCCAAGCTGCTGGCGGAAGCCGCGCGCCAGATCGAGCGCGTCGGGCTCGGCGACCAGATGCACCAGCTCGCCGGCTCTCTGTCCCTGGGCCAGCAGCGCATCGTCGAGATCGCCCGCGCGCTGTGCGTCGATCCGATGCTGCTGCTGCTCGACGAGCCCGCGGCCGGCCTGCGCCACATGGAGAAGCAGCGCCTCGGCGCGCTGCTGCGCGAACTCAGGGCCGGCGGCATGTCGGTGCTGCTGGTCGAGCACGACATGGGCTTCGTCATGGATCTCGCCGACCGCATCGTGGTGCTCGATTTCGGCACCAAGATCGCCGAGGGCACACCAGCCGCGATCAAGACCAATCCCGAGGTGATCAAGGCGTATCTCGGAGCCGCCGCATGAGCACCCTGCTGGAAGTCACCGACGCCCACGTCTCCTACGGCAAGGTCGAAGCGGTCCGCTCCGTCTCGCTCACCGTGGCCGAGAACGAGATCGTCACCATCATCGGCGCCAACGGCGCCGGCAAGACCACCTTGCTCAGCGCCATCATGGGCGTGTTTCCGCTCAAGGGCCGCGTCTCCTTCCTGGGCGAGGACCTGGCGCGCTACGAGATCGAGGACCGCGTCGCCCGCGGCCTCTGTTTGGTGCCGGAGCATCGCGAGCTGTTTGCGACCATGAATGTCGAGGACAATCTGCAGCTCGGCGCCTTCAGAATGTCGAAGGCGCACGCGGCGCGCGGCTTCGAGCACGTCTACACGCTGTTCCCGAAGCTGAAGGAGCGGCGCAAGCAGCTCGCCGGCACGCTCTCGGGCGGCGAGCAGCAGATGCTGGCGATGGGCCGCGCGCTGATGGGCTCGCCGAAGATGCTGATGCTGGACGAGCCGAGCCTCGGGCTGGCGCCGATCATCGTCGCCGGCATCTTCGAGATTGTCGCCAAGCTGCGCGAGGAAGGCGTTTCGGTGCTGCTGGTCGAGCAGAACGCCAAGGCTGCGCTCAAGGTCGCCGACCGGGCCTATGTCATGGAGCTCGGCGAGTTCGTGCTCAACGGCAAGGCGAGCGACATCGCGACCGATCAGCGCGTCGCGGCGAGCTATCTCGGCTTTGCCGAGACCGCCGCGCGCTGAGCCGAACCTGAAAATGGGATGGCGCTGTCTCAGGATGGCGCCTCCTTCGACAGGAGGAAGTCGACCATCACATGCTCCAGCGCCCGGTACATGTCGGTGCCGGTCGCCGTCAGGCAACCCCGCGCGCGGGCGGCGGCGATGAAGGGCGATACCTCGGGCTTGGTGATGACACAGCCGCAATAGGCTGAAGGACTGACGGTCGCCATGTCGACCGGCAGGGGATCGTCGGGCTGCATGCCCGCCGGCGTCGCGTTCACGACCATGTCGAACCCGCTGGCGTCGGTGCTGCCGACGATCGCGCGGCCTTTGCCGCGTTCATTAAGACGGGCGATCAGCGCGTCGCGGCGGCCTGCATCGCTGTCGTGAATGGCGAGTTCGCGCACGCCGGCATCGATCAGGGCCAGTGCAATCGCCGAGCCGGCGCCGCCTGCCCCGACCTGCAAGGCGCGAACGCCGGCGGGATCGAAGCCTGCCGCCTTCGCCGCGCCGACGAAGCCGAGACCGTCGACCATGTCGCCGTGCCAACGGCCGCCAGGACCACGCCGCATCAGGTTCACGGCGCCGATGAAATGCGCGCGTTCGGTGGCCGTGGCACAGGCGCGATAGCAGGCGAATTTGTGCGGGATGGTGGCGACGATGCCGTCGAGATTTTTCACCCGCGTCATCGTCGCCAGGAAATCCGCGAGATCGGCTGGCGCGACCTGGACCGCCACCAGGATCGCGTCACTCTCGCGATCCGCGAAGGCTTCGCTGACCCCCGCGGGCGCGCGCACCTGCGCGATGGGATCGCCGATGATGATGTGGAGCCTGGTGGCGCCGGTGGGGGCGAAGATCATTGCGGGCCTCTCGGAAAACGACAAAGATTGCCGTGCAAATAGCCGAAAGGCCGGCTCAACGAGCCGGCCTTTCCTGATTGAAGCGATGGTCCGTACAGCTCACTTCGCCGGGACGTATTTGCCGTCCTTCACGGTCAGGATGATGCGGGCGCGGTCGTCGAGGCCCGAGCGGTCCTTTTCGGTGAAGTTGTAGACGCCCTGCGAGGCGGCGAGATCCTTCTCGCTGAGCAGCGCCTGGCGGATCGCCTCGCGGAACTCCGGCGTGCCGGGCTTGGCGGTTTTCAGCGCCACCGGGATGACGCGCTTGAGGATCTCGAACGCGTCGAAGGAGTGGCCGGCGAACTGGCTGCGGCTGTTCGGGCCGTACTTGGCCTCATAGGCCTTGTTCAGTTCGAGGCCGGGCTTCTTGGTCAGCGCGCTGTCGTCCTGCGTCTCCGGTGACATCACCGGGCCCGAGGCCATGATCACGCCTTCCGCCGCCTTGCCGGCGATGCGGATGAAGTCCATGCTCGCCGCGCCGTGGGTCTGGTAGATCAGGCCGGTGTAGCCGCGCTCACGCAGCTCGGTCTGCGGCAGCGCCGCCGCGGTGCCGGAGGCACCGACCAGGATCGCGTCCGGGTTGGCGGCAACCAGCTTCAGCACCTGGCCCGTCACCGACGTGTCGGGACGCGCGAAGCGCTCCTCGTCGACGATGGTGACGCCCATCGGCACGCCCTGGTTCTTCAGATCGTTGAACCAGAGATCGCCGTAGGAGTCGGAATAGCCGATATAGCCGACGGTCTTCACGTTATGAGCCTTCATGTGCTCGTAGAGCACCTTGCCCATGATCGGCACCGGCTGCGGCATCACCACCGACCATTTGGTACGCTCCGGCGTGACCGGGAACGGCGCCAGGCCGAAATGCGGGATGCCGGCCTCGTTGGCGACGTTGGACACCGCGATGGTCGGCGGCGTCAGCGCCGAGCCCATGATGATGTCGGCCTTGGATTCGGTCACGAAGCGGCGAGCATTGGTGGTCGCCGTGGTCGGATCGCCGCCGTCATCGAGCACGATCACCTTCAGCGGCACGCCGCCGATCTCCTTCGGCACGAATTCCAGCGCATTGCGCTCGGGAATGCCGAGCGCTGCGCCCGGGCCCGTCGTGGTCGTGGTGATGCCGATGGTGATCTCGCTGGTCTGCGCCAGCGCCGGAGCCGACACCAGCATCGCAATGACGCCAGCCGCCGCCAGATAGGCCTTCCTCATCAATTCCTCCCTCAATCTTTTCGGTTCAGCTCGTGATCCGCCGATCCTGTTTGCAGTCCCGCCCCTGTTCCGGGACGTCTTCCAGTTGGCCGGCCGATAGGTGTCCAAACGTGATCATAGCATTGAACACGAGAAGATCACTTCTCACCATCCGACCAAAGCACGACAGCTGAACATCCTTAAGACGGCCGCATGTCGCACCCATTGCCGCAGCTCATTCGCCGAGGAATTTGGCTCGCATCTCTTCCGGGAACGGCGCCGATTTCAACTTATCCGGGTCCGCCGGATCGCGCCCGACCAGCACCCGCGTCTCGAATCCCTCGATCGCCAGCGCCTCGCCCTTGAACACCTTGTGGGTGACGTCGAAGGACGAGCGCTTGATGCTCTCGACCCGGCTCTCGATCGTGATCCAGTCGCCATAGGTCGAGGGGATGTAGAATTTCGCGCGGGTGTCGACCATGGGAATGCCGACCAGGCCGTAGCGGCGGACGATGTCCTGCTTGGAGAACCCGGCCGCCTCGAACATCACCGAGGTGGCATCGTCGAACATCGCGAAGTAGCGCGGATAGTAGACGATATTGGCGGGATCGCAGTCGCCCCACTGGATCTGCACGTCGCGGCGGTTGACGAACATTTATTGGTAACCTCGCTATCAGCCACGAAGCCGGTGCGCTCCCTCTCCCCGTCCTTCACGGGGAGAGGGTCGGGGTGAGGGGCAGCCGCGCGCACCGACCTCGCGGAAAGCCCCCCTCACCCGGATTGCATCTGGCGATGCAATCCGACCTCTCCCCGCGCGCGGGGAGAGGTTGAGAGCGAGCTCGTGGCAAACAGTGGTGTCCATCAATCCAACTACGCTTCACCGTTTTCCTGAGCGGTGGGCAGGCTTCGCTTTGCCCACCCTACGGATCTCTCCGTTGTCATTCCGGGGCGCGCGAAGCGCGAGCCCGGAATCCATGTCTCGGCTGCGCCAGACGCCAAATGGATTCCGGGCCCGACGCTGGCGCGTCGTCCCGGAATGACAACCAAATGAACGCCCGCTCGCGGCACCTACTTCGGCGCCATGCGCAGCGAGCCGTCGAGGCGGACGACTTCGCCGTTGAGGTAGGCGTTCTCGACCATGTGCAGCGCCAGCGCGGCGAACTCGTCCGCGGCGCCGAGGCGGCGCGGGAACGGAATCGCGGCGGCGAGCGAGTCCTGGGCTTCCTGCGGCAGGTTGGCCAGCAACGGAGTCAGGAACAGGCCCGGCGCGATGGTCAGCACGCGGATGCCGAACTGCGCTAGCTCGCGCGCGATCGGCAGGGTCATGCCGACGATGCCGCCCTTCGACGCTGAATAGGCCGATTGGCCGATCTGGCCGTCATAGGCCGCGACCGACGCCGTGTTGATGACGACGCCGCGCTCGCCGGTCGCCTGCGGCTCCAGCTTGGTCATGCCGTTGGTGACGAGGCGGAGCATGTTGAACGAGCCGATCAGGTTGACCTTGATGACCTTCTCGAAATCCGACAGCGCCATCGGGCCGTCGCGGCCGACGACGCGCTTGGCGACGCCGATGCCGGCGCAGTTCACCAGCACGCGCGGCTGCTGGCCGAGCGCCTCGACCGCCTTGGCCACGGCGGCTTCCGCGCCGGCGGCGTCGGAGACGTCGCAGATCACCGGCACGCCCTTGATCTCGGCGGCGACCTCTTCCGCCAGCTTGGCGTTGAGATCGAACACGGCGACCTTGGCGCCCTGCGAGGCGAGCTTGCGGGCGGTGGCGGCGCCGAGGCCCGAGGCGCCGCCGGTGACGATGGCGGCCTGATCCTTCAACAACATGTCGTCTCTCCCTTATTTCGTTGATCAGCCGGCGACGATGATGTCGTCGTCCGGTGTCGACGCGTAGATGCGTTCGATCAGGTCCTTGCGGTTCTCCAGCACGGCGCGCTGATTGATCGAGCCCTTGTCGGTGACCTCGCCCTTGTCGATCGACAAGGGCACGCCAAGCAGCACCGCGCGCGTGATCCGCGTCGAGGAGCCGGTCGCCGTCTTCAGAAACTTGGCAAAGCGCTCGCGGAAGGCGGCGACGATCAGCGGATCCGACGCGGTTTCGGCGAGATCGTCGAACGGCAGGGTCGCGTTGATCAGGCGGCAACCGTCGAGGTCGAGCACGACGATGGCCGCGATCTCGTCGCGGTTGATGCCGGCGATGATGACGTCACGCGCCAGCGGTGCGCAGGCAGCCACAAAGCGCGCCCGCAGGGGCCCGACCGAGACCCACGTGCCCGAGGCGAGCTTGAAGTCCTCGGCGACGCGGCCATCGAAATCGAAGCCGGCGTTGAAGTCGTTGGGATCGGCGGGCTTCAGCGCGTCGCCCATCTGGTAGTAGCCTTCGGAGTCGAAGGCCGCGGCCGAGACTTCAGGCAGGCGCCAGTAGCCCGGCGTGACGTTCGGGCCCTTGGCGCGCACTTCCATCTTGCCGTTGTTCGGCACGAGCTTGGCCTCGTTGCCCGGCACCGGCAGACCCACGTGGCCGGAGCGGCTGGTGCGCGGATTGACCGACATGAAGAACGGCGCGGTCTCGGTCGAGCCGAGGCCGGTGAGCATCGGCACACGATATCCCGTCTCCGACACCGAGAGCTCGTCGAGCTCGTTCCAGACATGCGGCGCCAGCGCGGCGCCGGAGAAGAACATCGCATGCAGGCGGCGGAAGAACGTCTTCCGCAGACCGGGGTCCTCGCGGAAATACGGCAGCAGCGACTCGTAGCCCTTGGGGACGTTGAAATACACCGTCGGCGAGATCTCGCGCAGGTTCCGCACGGTCTCCTCGATGCCGCCGGGCACCGGCTTGCCCTGGTCGAGATACATCGAGCCGCCGTTGAACAGCGTGAGCCCGATATTGTGATTGCCGCCAAACGTGTGATTCCACGGCAGCCAGTCGACGATCACAGGCGGCTCGTCCTTCAGGAAGGCGAGCGTCTCGCGGATCATCACCTGGTTGGCGCAGATCATGCGCTGGGTGTTGATGACGGCCTTGGGATTGCCGGTCGAGCCCGAGGTCAGCAGGAATTTCGCGATCGTGTCCGGGCCGATCTTGTCATGGATGGCATCGAGGCCGGCAAACAGCGGCGAGGCGATCAGTTCGGACAGCATCGTGATCTTGCGGCCTGGCACCGAGCCGAACGACGCTACGATCTCGGTGCCCTCGGGCACGTTGGCGATCAGCGCATCGGCGAACTTATCGGCGTCGTCGACGAACACGAGGCCGGGCGTCAGCAGCTTCATCAGGTAGGCGAGCTTGCCGTAGTCGCGCGACACCAGCGAATAGGCCGGGGAGACCGGGCAGAACGGCACACCTGAATAGAGCGAGCCGAACGCGATGAGCGCATGGTCGATCGAATTGCCGGAGAGGATCATCACCGGACGGTCGGGCGACAGGCCGCGGGCCAGCAGGCCGGAAGCGATGTGCCGGCTCGCGGCCAACAAGGTGCCGTAGCTCAGCTCGCGCCAACCCTCGGGGCCGACGCGCTCGGCCATGAACACGCGCTCGGGCGTCGTCTTGGCGAAATGATGCAGTCGGTCGGTGATCCGCTGCGGGAAATCGCCCAGCGGCTGGGTCGGCCGGAGGTAGATGGTGCCGTCGTCGCGGCGCTCGACGTCGACGACGGGATCATTGAACGAGATGGCGCGCAACGGATGAACACTGGCGCTCCGCGCCGTGTTGTCCGTTCCTCCCTGTGTGATTTTTGTTGTTTGCGCGGTCATGTCACGTCGGCTTCACTTTGGCTGTCTTGTGATCGAGGAAGGCGCGGATGCGGCCCTTGGCCTCCTTGTCGCTCTGCGCGACGGTGGCCATCAGCGATTCCATCAGCAGGCCGGTCTGCGGATTGGCTTCCGCGATCATCGGCAGCGCCTGCAGCACGGCGAAATTGGTCAGCGGCGCGTTGTTGGCGATCTTCGCGGCGAGCTCCAGCGCCTTGGTCATGGCGGCTCCGGCCTCGACCAGATATTGCGCGAAGCCGTAGGACGAGCCTTCGGTCGCCGAATAGACGCGGCCGGTCAGCATCATGTCCATCATGCGGGCAACGCCGATCAGGCGCGGCAGCCGCACCGAGCCGCCACCGCCGACGAAGATGCCGCGCTGGCCCTCGGGCAGCGCGAAATAGGCCGAGGGTTCGGCGACGCGGATATGCGCGGCGCAGGCGAGCTCGAGGCCGCCGCCGATCACCGCGCCCTTCAGCGCGGCGATGACCGGCACGCGGCAATATTGGATGCGGTCGAATACGCGGTGCCACATCTGCGAATGCACCAGGCCTTCGGTGGCGTCGCGCTCGCGCAGCTCGGAGAGATCGAGGCCGGAGGAGAAATTGTCGCCGAGGCCGTGGATCACGACGCAGCGGATGTCGTCGGGCAGGCTGGCGAAGCACTCGCCGATCGCGAGGATGATGCCGTCATTGAGCGCATTGCGCTTGGCCGGACGGTTGAGCCCGATCGTCAGGACGGCGCCCTGCTGTTCGATCTGCAGCAGAGACGGATCGCCTGTCGGCGTCGTGTCGGCGTTTCCCATCGCTTGATTGTGTCCTGTTCAGAATAGTTATGTTTTATAACGATCTCGGCAGGAGTCAATAAGCGGTCGCCGGGATCGTGTTGTGCAATGCAAAATGGACGGTGCCTCGCATGAACTACATGAGGCTTGCGGGCGGCATCGTAAGACGCATCAGCGCAAAGGCAAATGACATGATGCGGCATTCCCGCGGCGAATTCGCGCCCGGGGTTTGCTGATCTCGTTCACCCTCTGGTGCAGAGGGCGCAGGGAAGGCCAGGCGCCGACTGACGCCTGCGGCCCGCCTGCTGAAAAAATGCAGGCGGCAGGTACCACAGGTGCAGCCGGAGAACGCCCGGCCTTCCCTGCGCGATGGTTTTCGCGCTTATACGCAGTCTGCTTGGTGCGCCGGGCTTGTTGGCCACCATTCGCGACAATGCTTACGCATTGCGCGGGACACCAGCATCGGGGTGCCAGCACGCTGCGACTTCACGCCCGCGTCACGCCGTTCGTCCGCGCGGGCATTCGCCCACGCTGCGGCACGATCGCGGCCACCGCTCCCCGCCCCGCGTGTCGTGACGATCGCGCGCAACGCCCCTCGGCTTGGGACGGGATGAGGGGAGATAAGCATGGTTTCCGATAAACCGCAAGATACTTTTATGTTACAGAATAAGAGCAAAGCCATCGGTCGGATTGGACAGTCGCGAGATATCTCCTCTCGACATTCCGGGGCGCCCGCAGGGCGAGCCCGGAATCCATAACCACCATCGGGAGTATGGATTCCGGGCTCGTGCCGCTTCGCGGCCCGCCCCGGAATGACCCGTGGGATGGGTCGACGATCTGGCTCGTCTAACAGGTTACTCGCGCCCAGCCGGAGCGTCGAATGATCCGATGCACCGTCGAGGCGATGTGCCGGCTCCATGCCAGTGCTCTGCGGCTGGCTCCGAAACTGAACGGCCGACAACGTCGCATTCAGGGTGGCTTCAAAGCGCGCGCTGTAGAAACGCCATCGTCACCACACTTCCCAATGGAGGGGACCATGGTTTCGCTGAAGACATCTCTCGCTGGCGGCGTCGCCGCGCTCGCCGTGACCGCCACTTTGCTCGCCGGCGCCGCACCGGCCCAGGCGCATGACGGCCGCAACGCGGCGCTGTTCGGCGGCCTGGTGGCCGGCGCTCTCATCGGCGGCGCGCTGGCGGCGGCGTCGGAAGCGCAGGCGTATGAGCATGCGCCGGTCTACCGCTCCCACTACCGCGACGCGGCCTATGACGGCTATGGTTACGAGCGTTACAGCTACGTGCCAGCCCACCGCTACCGCCCCTGCGACCACGGCGGCTATGGCCGGACGGTGGGCTGGGACGACGAGGATTAGTCGCAGGTCTCTCTTGCCCAGACTAGAGCGGCGGCTGGAGCGACAGTTCGCGCCTCAGCGTCATTGCGAGGAGCGCAGCGACGAAGCAATCCGGGGCCGCATACGACGCCCTGGATTGCTTCGCTCCGCTCGCAATGACGGAGTGCGCGGTAGGCCGCGCGGCCTACAGCACCACGTGCACGTCGATGATCACGCGATCCGCATGCCTCGCCGCGGAGCCGACGAAGACGTGCTCCATCAGCCAGCGATATTTCTCGTGGCCGGTCTCGAAGCGCGGGTGGGTGCGGAAGTAGATCAGCTTGGGGTCGACAGGCTCGCCGCGCTTGAGCTTCTGCAAGAGGTCGACCGGCCCGAAGCGGATGCCGCGGTTCTCGACATAGATGGTGGCACCGTCGTCGGTCTCGAAGCCGTATTTGGCTTCGAGGTCGATCAGCTCGTTCGGACGGATGACCTGGAAGTCGGCGCCGAAATTGCAGATCCTGCCGCTGACGCCCTCGCCGTTGAGGCCCGGCCCCTTCACCTCGCCGCCATGGATCGGGATGATCCGGCGCACGCCGATGCCGGTCTCGCCGGCTGACGTGACGGCGCCGATCATGACCGTGAGGGTGAAGACGTAGCGGGTGTCGAGAACGGGCGTGGTCATCGGTTCATCATCTGTTGCGGCAGCCAGGTGGCGAGCAGCGGGAAGGCGATCAGGATCACCAGGCGGATCAGATCGGTGGCGACGAAGGGCAGCACGCCCTTGAAGATCGTCGAGAATGACACGTCCTTCACCACCGATTTGATCACGAAGACGTTCATGCCGACCGGCGGATGGATCAGGCCGAGCTCGACGGTCATCACGATGATGACGCCGAACCAGATCGGATCGAAGCCGAGATGCGAGATCACCGGGAAGATGATCGGCACTGTCAGGATGATCATCGCCATGGCGTCCATCAGGCAGCCGAGCACGAGATACATCACCATGATCAGCGCCAGCACGCCGTACGGGCCGAGGCCGAGGCCGGTGAGGAATTCCGTCACCTTCTGCGGCGTCTGCGTCACCGTGAGGAAGTAGCCGAAGATCAGCGCGCCGATCAGCACGGTGAACACGGCGGCTGCGGTGCGCGTCGCCTGCAGCAGCGAGGCCAGGATCTTCTCCTTGTCGAGCCGGCCGGTGAACACGCCGATCAGGAACGCGCCGGTGGCGCCGACGCCGCCGGCTTCCGTCGGCGTGAAACGCGGCAGAAACGGCAGGCCGTAGAGGCCGCCGATCACGAACAGGAACAGCAGCACCGGCGCCCAGATGCCCTTCAGCCCGGCGATGCGCTCGCGCCAGGCGGCGCCTCGCCCTTGGGCAGGAAGTCCGGCCTGACCTTTCCGATCACCGTGATAGTGATCATGTACATGGTCATGGCCAGCAGGCCCGGGATGATGCCGGCGATGAACAGCTTGCCGATGTCCTGCTCGGTGATGATGCCGTAGACCGCGAGCACGGTCGACGGCGGCAGCATCGCGCCCAAGGTGCCGCCGGCGGCGATGACGCCGGTGGCAAAGGACTGCGGGTAGCCGAAGCGGCGCATTTCGGGATAGGCCACGGCCGAGAAGGTCGCGGCGGTCGCGACCGAGGAGCCGCAGATCGCGGCGAAGCCGCCGCAGGCGGCGACCGTGGCGATGCCCAGGCCGCCGCGCAGATGGCCGACGAAGCCGTTGGCGGCGCGGAACAACTCCTTGCTCATGCCGGAGTTGGAGACGAACGTTCCCATCAAGAGGAACATCGGAATCACGCCGAACGTGTAGTCCGTGACCGTGCGCATCGAGGTCTGGCCGACCAGCTTCAGCGCCGCCGTGCCGTTGACGAGATAAGCGAAGCCGGAGACGCCGACGAGGCCCATCGCCATGCCGACGGGCACGCGCAGGAGCATCAGGGCGAACAGGGCAACGAAGCCGATGACGGCGACCGCATCCGTGCTCATGCGGCACTACTCCGTGGGCTTGACGTGAGGGTCATGAATCTCCTCGGGATGGAAGATCAGGCGATAGGTCCGGATGGCGATCAGCAGCACCGCCGAGACGTCGCCGATCCAGGCGATGGCGAAGAACGGCCAGGTCGGCATGTGCAGGTCGAAGGTGAGGACGTTGTCCTCATAGGTGCCGCGCACCTTGTCGAACAGGGTCCAGGTCTGCACCGTGACGACGAACAGCAGGACGAGGGTCGCGAAGATGTCGATCCAGCGCTGGTAGCGCGGGCCGACATTGCCCCAGATCAGATCGACCGTGATGTGGGTGCCGCGATACGATGTCGCAGCGATGCCCCAGAAGATCAGGATGCCGAGCAGCATGCGGCCGATGTCGAACGAATCCGGGATCGCGTAGTTCAGCGTGTTGCGCAACAGCACCGACAGGAAGATGTCGAGCGCGACGATGCCGACGAAGAACGCGGCGATCCACTCGATCCCGTCGATGATCCGATCCATGAAGGCGCGCTGCATGGCGTGTCCGTGTCACAAATGTTGGCTTGAGTCGCGAAGAGCTTGAAGCGAGCTCGTGCGCAGCAGGTGGTGCGCTCCCTCGCCCCGCCAGGGCGAAGCAAAGCTTCGCTAAGGCGGGGAGAGGGTTGGGGTGAGGGGGCTCTCCGCACGGTCGGTGCGTGTGGCTGCCCCTCACCCCAGCCCTCTCCCCGTGAAGAACGGGGAGAGGGAGCGCACTGTCGCTGCGGCGATAGCTCTGGTCTCAGAAGACGCTACTGCGCCAGGGCGTTGTACTTGGCGAGCGAGGCCTTCAGCTCGGTCATGGCGGCGTCGGCGTCGACGCCGGTCTTCTTGACGCCGTCGGCCCAGGTCTTGAAGAGCGGCTCGGACGCCTTCTTCCAGGCGGCGGTCTGCTCCGGGGTCAGCTTGTAGACCTCCTGATCGGCCTGCGCCTTGATCTTGTCGACGCCGGCGTCCTCGAACTTGCCCCAGGGCTCGCCGACCTTGCCGGCGGTCTCGGTGTTGCAGTTGTCGTCGATCGCCTTCTTCTGCGCCGCCGACATCTGGTTGTACTTGTCCTTGTTCATGACGAACACGAAGGTCGTCACGTAGAACGGCGCGTCCATGTGATACTTGGTGACCTTGTCGACGCCGAACAGCACCAGCGATCCGGCCGGGAAGGTGACGCCGTCGGCAACGCCGCGCTCGATGATGTCGCGCACTTCAGGCGCCGACGACTGCACATTGGTGCCGCCAAGCAGGGTCACGAAATTCGCGATGGTCGCATCCGCCGGACGGATCTTCATGCCCTTGACGTCCTCGGGCACGACGACCTTCTTGGTGCGGGTGTGGAAGGCCGAGGGCGTATGGACGAAGGCAAGGCAGTACTTGACGTCCTTCATCTCCTTCTCGGCATATTTGCGATACCACGCGTCGAGACCTTCCGAGCCACCCTTGGCGTCGGAGACCAGGAACGGCAGCTCGCCGGCGCCGATGATCGGGAAACGGCCGGGCTGATAGCCGGGATTGACGTAGGTGACGTCGGCGATGCCGTCGCGCGCCATGTCGTAATGGTCGAACGCCTTGCCGAGCTGCTGCGCCGGGAACACCTTGCCCTTGATGGTGCCGCCGGAGGCCTTCTCGACCGACGCGGCCCAATCCTCCAGCGCCTTCTGCAGCGGATGGCTCGCCGGGACCCAGTGCGAAATCTTCAGATCGAACGTCTTGTCCTGCGCGAGCGCGGGGGTGGTCACACCGGCAGCCAGCGCCAACGCCAGAAGCGTCTTCCTCATCGGGATGTTCTCCTCCATCGATGGGCCTTCGAGGGCCCTTTGCTTCATTGTTATAGCATATAACCATCATTGCAAGCGTGACGGCGATCCGCCGCCGCTGCACGCACGGAGCGGACCCTATCGCGCCAGCCAGCGCAAGTCTGACGGACGAAAGTTGCAGGCGTGTGGCCGATTCATTAACACGTTAAGCATCTCCAATGCACCCGAAATTGCACGGCGGCATCGGCACACCGCGAAATTGCCGCGAGCCTGAAGCGCCCCCTGCGACATCGTGCACCATCCCTCCCGGCATCCGCGCGGACCGTTTCAAACGTCCACGCAAAAACCGTTTGAAACTTTGTAGGCGGTGCAAAATCCGGGCGGACGTCGTTGACTGCGAACATCGCCCGCAACGATGGAGACGCGCATGAGCAGCATCCCCGCCGGCTTCGAGCCGCATTTCCGCAAGAGCCCGTTCACCGATCCCTGGGAGCCGCTGTACGCGAAGAAAACCGACAAGGCCGTCATCCTCGGCCTGCGGCTCGCCACGCCGCACACCAATTCGCGCGGGCTGATCCATGGCGGGCTGATCGCCTCGCTCGCCGACAATGCGATGGGCTACAGCTGCGCCCAGGCGCTGGGCTGGGAGCTGTCGCTGGTCACGATCAACCTGTCGGTCGACTATATCGGCAGCGCCGGGATCGGGCAGTGGCTGAGCGTCGAGAGCGAGGTCATCAAGAGTGGCCGGACGCTGTGCTTCGTGCAGAGCCTGGTTCTCGCCGACGACGCCGTCATCGCGCGGGCGAACGCGACGTTTCGGGTGGTGCCGAAGAAGGAGTGACCGGGCTAGACCGGCTGTGCCCCGTCGGTCCGGTCGCCTCCCCCGTCATTCCGGGGCAATCGACAACGCGCATCAGCGCGTTGTCGATTGAACCCGGAATCTCGAGATGATGAACAGCGGCGCAAGACAAGCTCGAGATTCCGGGTTCAAGGCCTTCGGCCTTGCCCCGGAATGACGGGGTGTGGCGGCGTCGTAAGCATCAGCCGAAGCGCCAGTTGCAGGTCTCCGTCACCAAATCGATGAACGCGCGGACCTTGGCCGAGAGCAACCGGGAGCTCGGAAACACGATGTGGATCGGCAGCGGCGGCGGCTCGTATTTTGCCAGCACCCGCTTGAGACGGCCGGTGCGCAGCCCCTCGGCGGCCTGATAGGCCAGCACGCGCGTCACGCCGCCACCAGCCTCGGCATATTGGATGGCGGCGTCGGCATTGTTGGTGATCAGCCGCGGGCTGAGCGTGATGCGCAGCTCCTCGCCATCCCTCACGAACCGCCAATCGCCGGCATGGCCGAACTGGATGGCCTGGTGCTTGACGAGCGCATCCGGCGCGCGCGGCTCGCCGTGGGCTTTGAAATAGCCGGGCGCGCCGACGACGATCCGCCGCATGCTGCCGACCTGGCGGGCGACCAGCGAGGAATCGCCGAGATGACCGATGCGCACGGCGCAATCGATGCCGTCCTCGACCAGATTGACCTGCCGATCCTCCAGGCGCAGCTCGGCCGATACGTCGGGATAGCGGCTGAGATAGGCCGAGACGACAGGCCCGACATGCAGGCGGCCAAACCCCACCGGGGCGGACACGATGAGCCGCCCCACCGGCTGCAGGCGCTCGCTCTCCGCGGCAAGCTCCGCCTCCTCGAGATCGGCCAGGATGCGCCTGGTCCGTTCGAGATAGCGCCGACCGGCGTCGGTCAGTGTCACCGAGCGGGTCGTGCGCTGCAGCAGCCGCACCCCGAGATGCTCTTCGAGCGCGGCGATCAGGCGTGTCACCGCCGACGGTGACAGCTTCATGCGCCGCGCCGCCAGCGCAAAGCCGTTCAGATCGGCCACCGTCACGAAGGCCTGCATGGCGTCGATGCGGTCCATGGCATCATTGCAGCATCTGCAATGATCCAGTGTCAAGGCGCCCGATTATTTCCGGAGGGGATCGGGAGCATATTGTCGGCATGGCGGCAGGCACTGCCGCAACGACAAGGAGTCATCACGATGACCCAGACAACTCTCCGCCCGCCCGGCGACGTCATGTTCTCCCCGGCGGCCAAGGCGATCCAGGCGCGCAAGGGTTCGCGCGACAGCTATGCCCATGTCGAAGCGACCCGCGGCTTTCGCCACGAGGTCGACGCCGACCTCGCCGGCCGTCTCGCGGAGGCGACGAGCTTCTATCTCGCCACCGCCTCGGCCGATGGCCAGCCCTACATCCAGCATCGCGGAGGGCCGAAGGGCTTCCTCAAGGTGCTCGACAGCCGGACGCTGGCATTCGCCGACTTCAGCGGCAATAAGCAGTACATCACCCAGGGCAACCTGTCGGAGAACCCGCGCGCCTATATCTTCGTGATGGACTACGCGCATCGGCGCCGGGTGAAGATCTGGGGCACGGCGCGGGTGGTCGAGGATGATGCCGCGCTGACGGCGTCGCTGATGCCGAGGGGCTACAAGGCGCGGCCGGAACAGGTGATCCTGTTCACGATCGAGGCCTGGGACACCAACTGCCCGCAGCACATCCCGCAGAAGTTCGACGCGGCCGACGTCGCGGACGCGCTGGCGGTGCGCGATGCGAGGATCGCGGAGTTGGAGGCCGAGGTGGCGCGGTTGAAGGGCGAGGGCTAGCACCCGTCGGGTTTAGCGTCTTGGCCGCCATTCCGAGGCGCTCGTCAGCGCGCAGCGCGCGCTGGCGATCGAACCCGGAATCCCGTGGTTGTTAGCAAAGGACGCAAGCCAATCTCGAGGTTCCGGGTTCAAGGCCCGCGGCCTTGCCCCGGAACGACGGTGGCGGTGGCACGAGTCCTCACGCTGCCTCGGCAGCCGTGCCCCACTCGAACTCCGGGAAATACGTCGTCATCATACGCTCCGCATAGGCGACGAGATTATCGAAGCCTTCCGTCCGCCGGCGCAGCTCGGACTCGAAGAACGGCGTGAGGATGCCGGCGATAACGGCGAAGGCCGTCGCGTCGGTGCCGCAGGGACGGTCGCCCATCAAATAGGGCCGGTTGCCGAGCTGCACCGACAATGCACGCAGCGAGCGCGCGGCGAGGTCGATGTCCTCGTCGGGCGCGTGGCGGCCGAGGCCGGAGATCAAATAGTTCTCGGCGACGCGGAACTGCGCGTCCTCGCGCAGCTTCTCGCGCTTCTCCGCCGGGACGCCGTCGAAGAAATGCGCCGGTCCCTTGGCGAAGTTGACCGGATCGACCCAGCGCGCGCCGACGAGCGCGAAATACAAATGATGCTCGATCATGCGCTCGAACGCCCAGGCCTGCGCCCGCGCGCGCACATCGAGACCGTGATCGAAGTCGAAGCCGTATTTGCGCTCGATATGGGCGCGGATGAAGGTGGAGTCCGCGATCAGCTCGCCGCCATCGTCGACGAAGGGCAACTGCCCCTTGGGCGACGCCGGCGGCATCGCCCGTTGTTTCCGATAGGCGAGACCCGCCATCTTCAGCTGCACCTCCGTCTTGGTGACGAAGGGGCTGATTTCCGGCAGGCCGAAGCCCGCGCCCAAACCGAACAGCGTGATCATGACAGCACTCCCGACTTCCTGAGCAGTCGGCGGACGCTACGCACATGCTGCTGCCACCATGGTGTCAGCAGCGGCAGTAGCGTGGTCGCAAGGCCAAGGCCATAAAACATCATCATCGACATCACCCCTTCAATCCTGTTGTTGGCCCGGTATAAGGACGGGCTGCTGCCAGCATCGTGTCAGCAGCGGCGGGGTGATCGCTTCCGCGGGGACACACCATGAGACGCGCCGACCGGCTGTTCCAGATCATTCAGGTGCTGAGACGCACGCGCCGTCCGCTGACCGCGGATGCGATCGCGGCCGAGCTGGAGACGTCGAAACGCACGATCTATCGCGACATCGCCACCTTGATCGGCCAGCGCGTGCCGATCCGCGGCGAGGCCGGCATGGGCTACATCCTGGAGAAGGGTTTCGATCTTCCGCCGCTGATGCTGACGCCGGATGAGATCGAGGCCGCCGTGCTCGGCGCGCAATGGGTGGCCGCGAATGCCGATCCGGTGCTCGCCCGCGCGGCGGAGGATCTGATGGCCAAGATCGCCGACACCGTGCCGGAACGCTTGAGACCCTTCGTTCTGGAGCCGGCCAGCCGCGCGCCACGGCCCTGGACCCGCGAGCCCGACCGCATCGACATGTCGCGCACGCGCTCGCAGATTCACGAGGGCCGCAAGATCAAACTGCGCTATCGCGACGAGCAGGGCCGCGACAGCGAGCGCGTGATCTGGCCGATCGCGATCGGCTATCACGACGCGGTGCGGATTCTGGCCGCCTGGTGCGAGCTGCGCCGCGACTTCCGCAGCTTCCGCACCGACCGCGTGGTCGAGGCGGACTATCTCGACGACAAATATCCCGAGCGGCGCGAGGCGCTGCGCGCGAAATGGCGGCGCAGTCTGGTGTGGGAGGTTCCCAAGGATGTCTGATGATGTCGACCCCGGCCCCTGTCAAAGCTGCGGCGCCTGCTGCGCCTATTCGTCGAACTGGCCGCGCTTCACGATCGAGGAGGACGACGCGCTCGACCTGATCCCGGCCGAACTGGTCAACGATCGGCTATCGGGGATGCGCTGTGAGGGCGACCGTTGCTGCGCGCTGGACGGCGAGATCGCGCGATCCGTCGCCTGCCGGATCTATGCGATCCGCCCCGAGGTGTGCCGCATCTGCATGCCGGGCGACGACGAATGCACGATGGCGCGGCGCAAGTTCGGACTCGCACCGCTGGTCTGAAGAGATTGAGGGCGTCTCAGGCCGTGGCCGGATCGAGCTCGTCGTCGAGATCGTCCTCGAACGGCTTCATCACCGACAGCGGCTTCGTGGACAGCGATATCGGCTTGCGGCTTGACGCGGCGACCGCAGCGCCACCCCGGGCACCTCGCGATTGCGCGTAGAGCGCCGATCCGACCCGGCCGCCAAACTGCGACAGATCTTTCTCGGTGCAGGTCGAAGCGATCGTGATCGCCAGCCCGTGCAGATGCGTGCGCCTGTAGCAGAACAGCGCCAGCATGGCGCGGACGTCGGCGGAGACGCTGTCCACGAGGGCGGGCAGCCCGTTGGCATCGGCGCGATAGAGCTCGCCGAGCAGGTCCTCACCCACAGGGCAGGAGTCGGTGTCGAACGCGTCACGGCTAGGCAGCACGGTCTTGATTCCCATGAGGGTGAACATGCCGCGCGAATCGCTAACGTCCGGTTAACCAAACCGAACGATCGCCTGTTCCTCAGCTTGACAGGAGCGGCGCAGGTGCTGCGCCACCGCAAGCTCACCCGTTGGCGGCCATGAAGATCGACAGGCCAAATCCCGTGAGATGATGCAGCGCCTGATCGACGCCGATCAGCGTCCAGAACCAGGGATGCTCGAGGGTGATGCCGAAGCGCGACGAACAGATGCCCTTGATGCGATCGATGGTGATGTGGACGGCGAAGTCGATCACGGCCACGAACCAGAATTTCGGCGCGACGATCAGGATCAGCACCATGGCGACGGCGAGATGGATGAGGCAGTGCACCAGAAGCGGCAGCGCCCAGCCTTTCCGCTGGTCCTTGCCATAGGCCATCCAGGCATTCTGCAGCACGAAGTCGCCGATGATGTGCTTGAAGGTGAGCAGCAGCATCCAGCCGACCAGCGCAGCAACCGGGATCTGCGACGACAAAGAGGGAAAAGACAAAGCTGACGCTCTCGCTACGACTAACCCTTGGACGCACCGAGAACTGGAGGCGTTCAGCGCAATCTGATGAGAATACCCGGCCAATTCGACGCGTATGCGACGCTTATGACATCTCTGGTGGCGAATTGCACGCGAAAGGGAACCTCGGATCGCACTCCGCTACCCCTCGGTACGTCTCCGCCAACAATAAGGTTACCCCGCCCGGGCATGAGCCGGGGCACCTGATCCGGCAGCGGCGTCATTCCGCAGCGCTGGTGCTCGGAACCGCCAGGGCCCGCGCCCGGATCTGGGCGATCGTCCGCTTCAGCGCGCCATGTCCGGGCTCGGCCAGCGCGACTGCACGGGCCTCCGCAATCGCCGCGGCGAGATCCGGAATCGGCAGCACGCCGTCGAAGGTGGGCTTGGCGAGACCGTCGATGATGGCGTGCCAATCGGCGAGACCCTGCCGGTAGCCGTCGCCCTGCCCCTGGATCATGGTTGCCGTCGCGATCACGGCCGGCGCCGCTGCGGGCTGCTTGTCTAGCGCCCGCGCGATCATGTGCAGCCAGCGCTCGGCCCAGGCGCGCTCCTCGGCATAGCGCACCGACTGCAGCCGCCAGCGCCGCAGCCCGGCGATCATCTTGAGGCGGCGCACCGCGAGCCGCGACCGGACGGAAAAGCGCACCTTGACCCGGCGCCGGCCGAGCCAGCCCACCTGCTCGAAGCCCGTCAGCATCGATTCGGCGATCGACTGCGGCAATGCGCCTAGCAGCTCGTCGAGCCGAAACCGCCTGACATCGTCGGTCTCGCGGCCGCCGGGCCTGCGCCCGCTGCTGAGGCTCATCAACCTGAGCTGCGCGATCCGGATCGGGTCCTCATAGGCCATCCGCGCGGCGAGCAGCTGGGCGATCTCGCGCAGAATGGCGGGATCGAGGTTCGATCGGCGTACGAAACGCTTGATGCGGTCGACATAGAGCTGCGCGTAGGCTCCCCCCTGATACTCCATCAGCAGGTGGATGCCCTCGCTCACCGCCTCAGCAGCCGCGTCCGGCAGCCCCTCCGGCAGAAAGGGCGGCTCGCCGTCGTGCTCGCCGATGAAGTCGGCGAACAGGTATCGCAGCGAAGACCGGACGCTCTCCACGGTGCCTCGAACTCCCTCGGATCACGCCGACTTGGCCACCGGCGCCTGCGCGGCGGTCTGCTGCGCCAGCCGGCGTTCGAGCGTCTCGATGTTCTGGAACAGCCGCGCGCTGGCCAGGCGCAGGAAGTAGAAGGCGAAGGCAGGGTTCTGCACGTAGAGCTGCTCGACCTGGTCGTAGGACACCGACAGGATCAGCCCGCCCTCGACGCATTCCAGCGTCTGCGTGCGCGTATTGGACGGCGAGATCATGCCGAACTCGCCGACGATGGCCCCGACCGGAAGCTCAATGCCCGACTCCACCAGGCGGAAGCGGCCGCTGACGATGTAGTACATGCTGTCGGCCTTCTCGTCCTTGTAGAACAGGACTTCGCCCGGGCCGCATTTGCGCTCCGTCATGAACGGTTTCAGCCATTCCATGGAGAGGTCGCTGTTGACCGACTGCTTCACGTCGCGGACGAGCTGCAGCATCTGGTGCAGCCGGTAGCTGTTGAGCGGCAGCAGCACGCCGTGCAGGATCAGGACGGGATAATTGTGCATCGGGATGGCGGTCGCGATCAGGACGATGTTGGTGAGAATCGCGAAGACGCGCAGCGGAATCATCGTCCGCATCGACAGCGTGGCGACCACGAAGATCGATGCGAAGAGGCTGCCGGCGGCGCCTGCATGTTCGACCAGGTGAGACGTATCCATTGGGATCAACCAGACTCTTGCTGCTCGAGGCGGACGGACGCTCGCCGGCCGCGTCTTGCCCAATTTGGCGTGTGCGCGCCGGTCTCTGATATACGGCGAACGGACGACGATTGAACCGGTATTTGAGTCGCGCCCGCAAAATTCCCGCGCGCCGCCAGGCGGCCGAGCCGCCCGACAAAAGCCCTGCAATCACCCTCCCGGCATCGTTGACGCAGGTTCCCCGGTCGGGGCACTTTGCCGGCGCCACCTTCCCAATCCCTCCTCAGCCGCAGGCATCTCCATCCGATGGCCAAATCGCCGTTACCTCCTGCCCTGGCGGCGTTCGTGGCGGCAACGGCCAGGCGCGACATGACCGGAGTGGCCTATGCAGTCATGCTGCTCGGCAACGCTGCGATGGTCCTGCTGACATTGGACGCGGCCTATGCGGCCGCGCACGGCTGGATTTACGCCCTGTTATGCGGATGCCTTGCCTTCTTCGTCGCCGAATGGGGGATCCGGGTTCAGGCGGCCGTTCGGATGCACCAGGCGACCGCCTACCTCACCTCGGGTCGCGGCCTGGTGGACGCAGCCTCCGCGACCGCCGTTCCGATCGCCTTGGCCGCAGGGGTCGAGCCGCGTACCGCATGGCTGCTGGCGTTCGCCTGGGCGCTGAAGGTGATCCCGGGCGTGCCCGGCCTGCGCCGGCTCCGCCGGGTGATGGTGGTGGAGGCCCGCCCCCTGCTGTCGGTGCTGGTGCTGTTCCTGCTGGTGCTGTTTCTCGGCTCGGTCGCGGAATACACGCTCGAACATGACGTGCAGCCGGCCACCTTCGGCACCATCCCCTCGGCGATGTGGTGGGCCGTCGTCACGCTCACCACGACCGGCTATGGCGACGTGGTGCCGATCACCCCGTTGGGGCGGACGGTGGCCGCGATGGTGATGATCTCGGGCCTCGGCGTGTTCGGGCTCTGGACCGGTATCCTGGCGACCAGCTTTGCCGCCGAGACCCGGCGCGACAATTTCTTGAAGACCTGGGAATTGGTCAGCCGCGTGCCGTTCTTCGCCAGCCTCGGCCCTTCCACCATCGCCGACGTCACCCAGATGCTGCGCACCATCGACCTGCCGCCCCGCGCGACCGTGATCCGCAAGGGCGAGCCGGGCGACTGCATGTATTTCATCGCGGCGGGCGAGGTCGAGGTCGATCTTCCCGGCAAGAAGGTCAGGCTCGGCGAGGGCGCGTTCTTCGGCGAGATGGCGCTGCTTGGGAACAATCTGCGCTCGGCCAACATCAGCACCACCAACCTGTCGAAGCTGCTGGTGCTCGACCTCGTCGATTTTCGCGTGCTGATGGCACGCCATCCCGATCTGGCGCGGAGCATCGATGCCGAAGCCCAGCGCCGCGCCTTGGAGAACAGGACATGAGTGATCAGAACAGCCCAATCGAGGACGCGCCGAGCACGCCGGTCCTGACGATCGAGGGCCCGCGCGCCACGATCCGGCTCAACCGTCCCCGCCATCTCAACCGGCTGCAGCCCGAGGATCTCGGCGCGCTGCTCGATCTGTTCGACCGGATCGAGGCGGATGCGACCTTGCGGGTGCTCGTCCTGACCGGCACCGGACGCGCCTTCAGCGCCGGCTTCGACCTCGGCGCCATCGGCGCGGCGCCCGGCAGCGACACCGACGGGCGTTCCACGCCGGCCTTCGAGGCCGTGGTCGACCGGCTCGAGGACCTGACCCTGCCGACGATCTGCCGGATCAATGGCGGCGTCTATGGCGGCTCGACGGACCTCGCGCTGGCCTGCGATTTCCGGATCGGAGTCGACAGCGGCGAAATGTTCATGCCGGCGGCCAGGCTCGGGCTGCACTACTATCCGAACGGCATCAAGCGCTACGTCTCGCGCCTCGGCGTCGACCATGCGAAGCGCCTGTTCCTGACCGCGGAGAAGATCGACGCCGCCGAGATGCTACGGATCGGCTATCTCACGCGCATGGTGCCGGCCGACGGCCTCGATGCGGAGGTCGACCGTCTTGCGACGATCCTGGCCGGCAACGCGCCACAGGCAATGCGGGGCATGAAGCGCGCCATTAACGAATTCGCGCGCGGCGCGCTCGACGATGCGGCGGCCCGCCGCAGGCATCAGGACAGCACCACCGGGACCGAGATCAGTGAAGGCATGAAATCGTTTGCAGAGAAAAGGCCGCCGCGATTCTGAGCGCCGTCGAGCTACGCGTCGGACTCATTTTGCATGCAAAGGCCTGTATCCAGCCGGTGTGCGGACACACGCTCAGCGAACTATCGACGTAAAGCTCCAATTTGCGGTTGACAGCCTTTTGCCCGTGGCTAGCTTGAACCACCGGCGGAGAAATTCACATGCAAGTGATGGACGCGTATTGGGGGCGACGAGCACTGGACTACGTCGATGCGATCGAAGCGTCGAAGACCAGCGCGAGCGTCCTCTCCCAGTTCGAAAAGATGATCGGCGATCTGGGATTTCACGCCTATATCATGGCCGGCGTGCCCGCCCCGGGGCAATCCTTGCAGCAGACCATGCTGGCGAATGGTTGGCCGCGTGAATGGTTCGACATGTACGCGCGGGAACAGTTTCACCGCTGCGATCCAATTCCGCGGCACTGCCTCTCCACATTGAATCCATTCGCATGGTCGGAAGCCCCCTATGACCGGCAGGATGAGCCGGGCGCGCATGAGGTGATGATGCGTGCCAAGGACTTCCGATTGAACGAAGGCTTCTGCGTGCCCATCCACTATGACGACGCCGTCGGCGCCGTCAGCGTGGCCGGCGAGCATCCGAACCTGGCGCCAGACGCGCGCGGCGCGCTGCATCTGATCAGCATCTTCACCCACAGCAGGCTGCGCGCGCTGGCGCGCACCGCCACGAGCAACCCGACCCGGCGGCTGTCACGGATCGAGGCCGAGGTGCTGAGCTGGGCGGCGCGGGGCAAGACCGCATGGGAGACCGCGCGCATCCTCGGCGTGTCCGAGCGCAACGTGCGCTGGCATCTCGAAGAGGCGCAGCGCAAGCTCGCGACGAAGAACAAGACGGCGACGGTTGCGACCGCGCTTGTCAACGGCGAGATCACCATCTGATCTGGCGTTTTTGCCACTGGATCAATCGAAGCGCATCGGCAATCTGCAGACCCCATATTTGTTCAGACGACCGGGGGTTTCGATGCCTGAGATTCATGTCGTTCGAAAAGATAATCGCGCGCTCTACGAATCATATTTCGATCCGTATTTTCGGCTGCGTCACGAGATCTACGTCAAGCAGCGCAAATGGATGGCCCTCGATCGTCCCGACGGCCGTGAGATCGACCAGTTCGACACCGATGATTCCGTCTACCTGTTCTGCATCGACCATGGCCAGCTGATCGGCGCGATGCGCGCGGTGCCGACCTTGATGCCGACATTGATGAGCGACATCTTCCCCTATCTCAATCTGCGCGGCCCGATCCAGCGACCGGACGTCTACGAACTGTCGCGGATCTTCGTGATCCCGGAGCGGCGCGGCGAACATGCCGGACCGCGAATCGACATGCTGCTGCTCACCGCCATCATGGAATATGGCATCTCGATCGGGCTGACGGCGTTCTCGATCGTGCTGGAAAGCTGGTGGCTGCCGCGCTTCGAGAAATGCGGCTGGAAGGCCAAGCCGCTCGGCGTGCCTCACCTGATGGACGGGATGTCGGTGATGGCCGTCCTGGTCGATTGTGATGAATCGACCTGGAAATCGCTATGCAAGCAGATTGGTCTGAAGCGGCCGACATTGACCTGGCGAGGGCTCGAGGACGTCAACCGCCGGGCCCTGCCGGATATCTTTCTTCATCTTCCAGCAGCCGTTCAGCCAGCGCAATGAGCTGCTCCCGATGCCGCGTCAGCCTGAGCTTATGGAATGCCTTCAAGAGGCGGTGACCAAGGAGCGTCGCCTCATCCACCTCGAGCGCGTAAAGGTTGGACGGCGTGTTCATGGAATCCATCGCTGACACTTCAGGTTTCGAGCCGTGACTGAACCTTCAATCGAGAAGATCATCGAGCGTCTACAATTCTGCATCGTTGATGCTCGGGCGATGCAACTCAAAATGTTAGAGAGGATTTTGTCAATATCATTGCTCGAGGCCCATGAGCTCAAGGAAAAATGCGCGCCGAAGCCGAGTAGCAGCAACCACTAGGTCTGCTGCGGCAAGTCTCACGCAGGAGACGTGGCGCTTCGCCCGCGGCATCCTCCGACAACGCCTTGATTCCAGGACAGCTTTGAATGCGAACGCCGGCGCGTGCATGGACGCCCTGTCGACAGTCGCGCGCGCGCCGCACGCGAACGACACCCGGGCGGGCACAGTGTGGCGCCGATGTCGCTTGTCAAAAAAGTAAACGCAGAAGGCAATTTCGGGGTGCGATGGCCCCGCTTCGCCTGGGCCGGAGCGCCGAGTCCCGCCAATCGGAACTCGCACTCGGCTTTTGGACCATCATCGCCGTTGCGTCGCGCGGCCGCTCGGGTCAGGTGCCGTCGTCGTGAAAACGGACGGTGTCGGCCACCGTCGCCCGTCCGGTGCGGTAGGAGTTGGCCTTGTGGCCGAGATCGGGATAGCCGAACGAGATGCCGCAGACGATCCTGCGATCATCGCCGAGCCCGAAATGCCGGCGCACCAGGTCGGAGTGAAAGGCCAGCGCCGCCTGCGGCACCGTGGCCACGCCGAGCGCCTGCGCCGCCAGCATGAAGCTCGTGACATAGCCGCCGCAATCGATCGCGCCATACGTGCCGAGCGCCTCGTCGCTATGGATGATCGCCACATGCGGCGCGCCGAACAAATTGTAGTTCTCCAGCGCCTGCTTGGCATATCCGGCCTTGTCGCCCTTGGCGATGCCCAGCGCATTATACAGCTGGAAGCCGCTCTCGCGCCGCCGCTCCAGATAGACGCCGTTGTATTCACGCGGAAACGGAAAGTCGCCCGACGCCGGCTTTCCGCTCGACGCCGCCGTGTACATCACCTTGCGAAACGCCTCGGTCGCCGCGCCCGATGTGATCTCCACCCGCCACGGCTGGCTGTTGCACCACGACGCGGTCTTCTGCGCGGCGGTCAGGATGCGCTCGATGATCGCGCGCGGCACGAGATCGGCGCGGAAGCTGCGGCAGGAGAACCGCGCGGCCATGAGGTCTTCGAGGACGTTGATCGCGTCTTGCTCCGGCTTCGGCGCTGCTGCTGACATCATGACCTTCCTGGATTCCGATTGAAGCGCACGCGCGCTCGCTTTCCACCCCCGTCATTACGGGACGATCGCAAAGCGACCGAACCCGGAATCTCGAGCTTGCAAAAAAGAGAGGCAAGCCCACCTCGGGATTCCGGGTTCAAGGCCTCTCGGCCTTGCCCCGGAATGACGGCATGTGTGGCTAGCCGCGTCCCTTAGTCGGGACCTTGTTGAACGGCACGTCCTTGTCGACCCGGATGTCGCCGGGCAGGCCGAGCACGCGTTCGGCGATGATGTTGCGCAGGATCTCGTCGGTGCCGCCGGCGATGCGCATCGACGGCGCAGTCAGCAGCATCTGCTGGAACTGACCCTGCGTCTCCGCCTCGTCCGCGCCGGTGAGCACGCCAGCCGCGCCTTCGAGGTCCATCGCGTAGCTCGCGATGTCCTGCAGCATCACGCCGGCGACCAGCTTGCCGATCGAATTCTCCGGGCCGGGCCGATCGCCCTTGGACAACGCCGAGATCGCGCGGTAACTGGTGTACTTCAAGCCGCTTGCCTTCACAGCCCATGACGCCAGCTTGGAGCGCGTCGCGCGATCGTCGATGGCGAGACCGTTGTCGGTCATCAGATTGGAGCAGAACTCGAACATCTCGGGGAAGCCGGTCGCGAGCCGCGCGCCGATCGACATGCGCTCGTTCATCAAGGTCGTCAGCGACACGTTCCAGCCGTCGCCGACCGCGCCGAGCCGCTGGGAGTCCGGAATCATCACGTCGGTGAAATAGACTTCGTTGAACTCCTGCATGCCGTTGGCCTGCTTGATCGGACGGACCTCGACGCCGGGGCTCTTCATGTCCAGGAAGAACATCGTGAGCCCCTTGTGCTTCGGCACGTTGGGATCGGTGCGCGTGATCAGCAGGCCGTAATCCGAGTAGTGCGCGCCGGACGTCCAGATCTTCTGGCCGTTGATCACCCAATCGTCGCCGCGCTTCTCGGCGCGGGTGCGCAGTCCCGCGACGTCGGAGCCGCCGGCGGGCTCGGAGAACAGCTGGCACCAGATCTCCTCGCCCGAGGCCAGCTTCGGCAGATAGCGGCGCTTATGCGCCTCGCTGCCATAGGCCATCACGGTCGGGCCGCACATGCCTTCGCCGATCTGGAACGGCTGCGTCAGCTTGCCGTAGACGCCCTCCTCCTGCTGCCAGATCACGCGCTCGATCGGCGTCGCGCCGCGGCCGCCATAGTCCATCGGCCAGTGCAGACAGGCCCAGCCGGCGTCGGACTTCTTCTTCTGCCAGGCCTTGCCCACCTCGACGATGTCGGCGTGCTTCAGCCGGATGCGCCCGAGCGAGGAGCTCGCAAGCTCTTCCTCCAGCTCCTTCGGCGCATTGGCCGCGACCCAGGCGCGCGCGGTCTCGCGAAAGGCGGCTTCCTGCGGGGTGTCGTCGAAGTTCATGCCCTGACCCTCACTTGATATGCGTAGGGCGGGTTAGCCGAAGGCGTAGCCCGCCGCTTGATTGACATCGATGAAGCCATCGGCGGGTTACGCTGCGCTAACCCGCCATACGACTTCGTTGAATATCTCTCCTCATGGTGAGGAGGCGCCCCTTGGCGCCGTCTCGAACCATGAGGCCCGTGATGTCGGCCTCATCCTTCGAGACGCTGCTGCGCAGCTCCTCAGGATGAGGGTCTACGCCCGCCCCTTGGTCGGGACCTGGTTGAACGGCAGGTCCTTGTCGACCCGGATGTCGCCGGGCAGGCCGAGCACGCGCTCGGCGATGATGTTGCGCATGATCTCGTCGGTGCCGCCTTCGACGCGGGTGCCGGGCGCGCGCAGCAGCATCGCCTGGAATTTGCCGGCGACGTCAGCCTCGGGACCGCTGAGCACGCCGGCGGCCCCCTGCAGATCGAGCGCGTAGGACGCCACGTCCTGCACCATCGAGCCCGCGACCAGCTTGCCGATCGAGTTCTCCGGCCCCGGACGCTCGCCTTTCGACAGCGCCGAGATCGCGCGCATGCTGGTGTATTTCAGCCCGCTCGCCTTCACCGCCCAGTTCGCCAGCTTCGAGCGCACGTTGCGGTCCTCGATCGCGGGGCGATCGTCGAGCATGATGTTGGAGCAGAAGTCGAACAGCTCGGGGAAGCCGGTGGCAACACCGGCGCCGATCGACATACGCTCGTTCATCAGGGTGGTGAGCGCGACGTTCCAGCCGTCATTGACGGCACCGAGCCGCTGCGAATCCGGAATCACGACATCGGTGAAATAGACCTCGTTGAAATCCGAGTGGCCGCTGGCCTGCTTGATCGGGCGGACCTCGACGCCGGGGCTCTTCATGTCCAGGAAGAACATGGTGAGGCCCTTGTGCTTCGGCACGGTCGGATCGGTGCGCGTCAGCAGGATGCCGTAGTCGGAGTAATGCGCGCCCGAGGTCCAGATCTTCTGGCCGTTGATCACCCAGTCGTCGCCGCGCTTCTCGGCGCGGGTGCGCAGGCCGGCGACGTCGGAGCCGCCCGCCGGCTCGGAGAACAGCTGGCACCAGACCTTCTCGCCGGATGCGAGCGGCGGCAGATACTGCCGCTTATGCTCCTCGGAGGCGTAGGCCATCACGGTCGGGCCGCACATGCCGTGGCCGATGATGAACATCGCGGAGAGCTTGCCGAACGGCCCCTCCTCCTGCTGCCAGATCACGCGCTCGATCGGCGAGGCGCCGCGGCCGCCATACTCCTTCGGCCAGTGCAGGCAGGCCCAGCCGGCATCGGCCTTCTTCTTCTGCCAGGCTTTTGCGACCTCGAGAATGTTGGCGTTCTTCAGCGCGGTGCGTCCGAGCGAGGACGCGCGCAGTTCGTCCTCGTATTGCTTGGGCGCGTTCGCGGCGATCCAGGCACGCGCCTGGCTGCGAAACGCGGCCTCTTGCGGGGTGTCATCGAAGTTCATGGTCTAAACCCTGCTGTTGTAGCAATTGACCCGTCAATTTCCACATCGTCATTGCGAGCGAAGCGAAGCAATCCAGTGCCAAACGAAGATTCTGGATTGCTTCGTCGCCGGAGCCTGCCATCGGGCTCGCCGGAGGCGAGACCCGGTGGGCTCCTCGCAATGACGACGGCACATTCAAGCTTGGCTCACGCCGCGTTGCGCTTGCGCATGCGGTCGATCAGCTGGTCTTCCCAATAGGACAGGCTGCCGAGGCCGAGCGCGAGCGCGTTGGCCCGGCGGTAGTACATGTGGCAGTCGAACTCCCAGGTGAAGCCCATGCCGCCATGAACCTGAATGTTGTTCTTGCCGCAGTGCTGATAGGCCTGCGTCGCGCTGATGCGCGCCGAGGCCGCGGCCTCCGGCAGTTCCGGCGCGTTGGTCGACAGCGCCCAGGCGCCGTAATAGGCGTTGGAGCGCGCGAGCGTCGCCGAGACGTACATGTCGGCGAGCATGTGCTTGACCGCCTGGAACGACCCGATCGGCCGGCCGAAGGCGATGCGGTCGAGCGCGTAGTCGCGGCCCATCTCCAGCGCGCGATCGGAGCCGCCGACCTGCTCGAACGCCGTCAGCACCGCCGCGCGGTCGAGCACCTGGCTGATGATGCTCCAGCCCTCGCCGGCCGCGCCGAGCGGCTCGGCCTTGCAATTCGTGAAGGTGAGCTCGGCCTGGCCGCGGGTCGGATCGAGATTGGTCAGTGCCTTCGCCTCGACGCCGCCGGACTTCGCATCGACCAGGAACAGCGAGATGTCGCTATCGCGGCCGGTCGAGGCGGTGCGCGCGGCGACGATGATGAGATCGGCGATCGCGCCGTCGGCGACCGGCTTCTTGGTGCCGTTGAGCACGCCATTGGCGGCTGCGAGCTTGATCGCCTTCGGCGACGGATTGCCCGTGCCCTCGAACAAAGCGAGCGTGCCGATCGTCTCGCCGCTCGCGATCTTCGGCAGCCAGGCCTGCTTCTGCGCATCGCTGCCGGCGAGCATCAGCGCTTCCGCCGCGAGATAGACGGTCGAGGAGAACGGCACCGGCGCGAGCGCGCGGCCGACTTCTTCTGCGATCACGCAGAGTTCAAGGTGGCCGGCGCCCGCCCCGCCATATTCCTCGGGAATGGCGACGCCGAGAAAGCCCATCTCGGCAAAGCCCTTCCACAGCGCGCGGTCATAGGCCTCCTTGCCGTCGAGCACGACGCGCACGGCCTTCGGCGGGCACTTCTCGGCGAGGAATTTCCGCGCCTGGTCCCGCAGCTGTTTCTGATCGTCGGAGAAATCGAAGTTCATGGATGTCACTCGCCTTGGAAGTCGGATCTAAAGCTTGCCGTCAATCCGGGGCGCGCGGAGCGCGAGCCCGGAATCCATACGCCCGATCGGGGTTATGGATTCCGGGCCTGCGTGCTTCGCACGCATCCCGGAATGACGAGTGGAAAGAGACGGGTCGCATCACAGCACGATCACGTCGCTGTCGGGCGTCGCGGCATAGAGCCGCTCAACCAAAGCGGCGCGGCGCTCGAGGCCGGCGCGCTGGTTGATGTAGCCCTTGTCGGTCAGCTCATGGCCGTCGATCGACGGCGGCTCGGCCATCAGCATGACGCGGCCGATGCGCCGGCTGCTGGCGCCTTCGCAGTCCTTGTTGTGCGCCTGGAGGCCGCGGCGGACGCAGTCGATGACCGCCGGATGCTTCACCACGTCCTCGAACGTCGCTTGGGGATTGCCGACCAGTTGGCGGCAGGCATGCAGGTTCGGCCAGGCCAGCAGGCCGATGTAGTCGCGGTCCTGCCCCGCCACCAGCGCATCATGGATCGCCGGCGTCGCGGCCGCGATCGCATCGGTGCGCAGCGAGCCCACATGGACGAAAGTGCCGGTGGTCAGCTTGAAGTCCTCGACCACGCGGCCGGCGAAAATGATGCCCTGCGCGGGATCATTGGGATCGACGAACACGCCGGCGTCGCCGATGCAATAGAAGCCTTCGTCATCGAACGCCTTTGCCGTCAGCTCGGGCTGGCCGAAATAGCCGGGCATGACGTTGATGCCGCGCAGGCGCAGCTCGTATTTGTCGCCGGTCGGCACCATCTTTAGCTCGACGCCAGGGAATGGCAGGCCGATCAGGCCGACGCGCTCGGTGTTCCAGTAGGTGCCGGTCGAGGTCGGCGCGGTCTCGGTCGAGCCCCAGCCGGTGTAGAACACGATGCGCTCGCCGGTGGTCTTCACCGCCAGCGCCTGCATGCGCTCATACAGATCGTCCGGCAGCCGCGCGCCGCCATAGGCCATGATGCCGAGATCCTTGAAGAAGGAGCGGCACAGCGCATCGTCCTTCTCCATCGCCGCGGCCAGCGCGGCGTAGCCCGCGGGAACGTTGGCGTAGTAGGTCGGCGACACCTCGCGCAAATTGCGGAGGCTCTCCTCGAACATTCCGGGCATCGGGCGGCCGTCGTCGATATACAGCGTGCCGCCATCGATCAGCAGCGGATTGAACGCCGCGTTGCCGCCCATCGTGTGATTCCACGGCATCCAGTCCAGGACCGTGGAGATCGGCGCATCCGGCGCACGCGGCCGCGTCTGCATCATCATCGCCGCATTGGCGCACATCATCCGCTGGGTGTTGATGACCGCCTTGGGCATGCCGGTGGAGCCGGAGGTGAACAACAGCTTGCCGACGGTGTCGGGCGTGATCTGCGCGATGGAGGCATCAACGTCGTGGGTCGCGGGCGTCGCAGCAAGATCGGCGAAGCTGACGCTCGGAATGCTCTCGCAGGGACGCGCGACATGAACCACGGTGACGCCGTCGAGATCGAGCGCCTTCAGCGCCTTCTCGAAGGTCGGGCCGTCCTGCACCATCACGACGCCGGGCTTCACGAGGCCGAAGAGATATTTCAGCTTGAGATGATCGTGGCTCATCAGCGAATAGGCCGGCGACACCGGCGCCGCCGGGGAGCGGGCCTGCATCGCGGCGAACGTCATCAGCGCATGCTCGATGGAATTGCCGGAGAGGATCGCGACCGGACGGCCGTCGAGCTTCAGATTGAGCAGGCCTTGCGTCAGCCCGTCGACGGTGCGCTTGGCATCCGCATAGGACAACTTGCGCCATTGGCGCTCGGGGCCGGTGCGCTGCGCGAGCCAGGTCCGCGTCGGCGCCTCCTTGGCCCAGCGGGCGAGCGGCGCGGCGAGATGCGGCTCATAGGCCTGCAGCGGAATCCGCGACTTGATGACGATCACGCCATCCGCGCGCTTGTCGACATCGATGTCGCGCGCCAGCCAGTTGACCTTGCGGAATGCCGGCTTCTCCAACACCTTCGCTGCCGTCCCTTCCATTTTGCGTCTCCCGAAATATCGTCCTTTGCGGATCTTGATATCTAGCGGTTGGTATAGACCGGCTTGCGCTTCTGGAGGAAGGCTTCAATGCCTTCCTTGAAATCTTCCGAGCGGCTGCACAGCACCTGGTTGCGATCTTCCATCGCTATGACGGCCTCGATCGATGAGGCATCGACGCTCATGTTGAGGCATTCCTTCGACAAGCGAAGACCGACCGGGGAGGCCGTCATCATCGCGTCGATGATCGGCGCGGCGGCATCATCGAGCTGATCCTCTTCGACGATCTCCGACACCAGCCCGACCATCAGCGCGCGTTCGGCGCCGATGAAGCGTCCGGTGAGGATCAGCTCGGAGGCGACGGAGACGCCGACCAGGCGCGGCAAAAAGTAGCTGGTGCCGATGTCGCAGCCGCCGAGGCCGAGCTTGATGAAGGCGCAGTTCATCCGCGCGGAGCGCGTGGCAATGCGGATGTCGGCGGCAAGCGCCAGTGCGAAGCCGCCGCCGGCGGCCGCGCCCTGCACCAGCGCTATGATCGGCTGCGGGCAGCGCCGCATCAGCATCACGATGTCGGCGATGCGCCGCTGCGAGTCCAGGGATTCGGTCACACCAGGTGGCTCGTTGACTCCGCCGCGGCGCTGCATCGCGGCCTTGAGATCGAGGCCGGCGCAGAAATTCTTGCCGGCGCCCTTGAGCACGACGACGCGTGTCGTGCGGTTGCGCTGCAGGCTTTCGAAGTAGGTATTGAGCGCGTCGATCAGCGCCGGGTCGAGCGCGTTCAGGCTCTCCGGACGATTGAGCGTCACCCGGTCGACGCCGTTGTCGTGCTCAATCAGCAGCGGTTGGGACATGGCGCGCTCTTTCCTCACCGTCATCCCGGCGAACGCCGGGATCCATAGCCACCGGCTTCATTGGTTAGGGAGCGGCGTCTGCCAGAGTGCTTCTCACAGACGCCGCGGAGTATGGGTCCCGGCTCAAGGCCGGGACGACAGCGGAGGTTGCCGTCAGCGCGGGGCCATACGGATGGCGCCGTCGAGGCGGATGGTTTCGCCGTTGAGCATCGGGTTCTCGACGATGTGGACGGCGAGGTTGCCGTATTCCGAGGCGTCGCCGAGGCGGGCGGGATGCGGCACCTGGGCGCCGAGGCTCTTGCGCGCCTCTTCGTTCAGGCCCATCAGCAGCGGCGTCAGGAACAGGCCGGGCGCGATGGTGTTGACGCGGATCTTCTGGCTGGCGAGATCGCGCGCGGCCGGAAGGGTGAGGCCGACGACGCCGCCCTTCGACGCCGAATAGGCGATCTGGCCGATCTGGCCTTCATAGGCCGCGACGCTCGCGGTGTTGATGGCGACGCCGCGCTCCTCGCCGATCGGCTCGGCGGTCACGAGACGCTCGGCGAACAGGCGCAGCACATTGAAGGTGCCGATCAGGTTGACGTTGATGATGCGCGCGAACTTGGCGAGCGGATAGACGCCGTCCTTGCCGACGATGCGCTGCGAGCCGCCGATGCCGGCGCAGTTCACCAGCACACGGGCGACGCCGTGCGCGGCTTCTGCCTTGGCGATGCCAGCCTTGACCTGCTCCTCATTGGTGACGTCGGCATGCAGGGCCACGCCCTTGAGCTCGGCCGCGACCTTCTCGGCATTCTCCAGGCTCTGATCGAGCACGGCGATCTTGGCGCCCTTCGCGGCCATGGCGCGCGCCGTGGCGGCGCCGAGACCCGAGCCACCGCCGGTGATGAGAACGGCAACGTTGTTCAACTGCATGGTTAAGTTTCCTCCGTGGATGTTTCTTGTTGGCGGCAAGGAGCGAGCGGCAAACACCTACTCGCCATTCGCCCTCTTCAATATCCCGCCGCAGATCAGCGCCTCCATGTGGGCGATGTACTGGCGGCAGACTTCGTCGGTGACCGGGCCGACGCCGATCGCGCGCGACATGGCGTGGCGGCCGAAGAACAGGTGATCGCAGGCGCCGATCAGGCTGGTGTAGAACAGCACGGGATCGACGGCGCGGAACTCGCCCTTGGCGATGCCCTCTTCGATCAGCCGGCGATGGAATTCCAAGAGCGGCGCGACGAAGAATTTCGACACCTCGTTGGCGGCGTCGGCGCTGCTCTCGTGCAGAAGATAGTGGATCAGCCGGTTCATGTAGGGAAACCGGTGATAGGCGCGGATGATGCCGCTGATGTGCAGCTTCAGCTTGGCGGTCGGCGGCAGCGGCTGCGCCAAGAGATATTCGAGATTGGCGACCTCAGTGGCCGCGTCGCGCGCGAGAAGCGCCAGCAGCAGGCCGTCCTTGTTGCCGAAATGGTATTTCACCAGCGCGGCGTTAGAGCCGGACTTCTGGGCGATGTCGCTGAGCGAGATCTCGATCGAGGACCGCTGGATCATCAGCTCGCTGGCGGCATCCAGCAGCTTTTCCGCGGTGGCATTCCGCCCCACGGCAAGCTTCTCCGGCGCGCTGGTCTGCAGCTGAGGTCCCAAAACGGTGCCCACCTTGGACGTTTCCCACCTGATTGTTGGGGCCAGATAAGCCGAAGCCGGAGGCGATCTCAAGAGTTAATTGATCGATTGACTAAAGCTCAATCGCGCATTTAAATCCCTCCCAATCAACGAACCAAGTCTAGGGAGGAAACCTCATGGCGGAAGCCTATATCGTCGCGGCTGCGCGCACGGCCGGCGGTCGCAAGGGCGGGCGTCTGTCCGGCTGGCATCCGGCGGATCTGGCGGCGAAGGTGCTGGACGCGCTGGTCGAGCGCTCCGGCGCCGCGCCGGACCAGGTCGAGGACGTGATCATGGGCTGCGTCATGCAGACCGGTGAGCAGTCGACCAACATCGCGCGCAATGCGGTGCTGGCCTCGAAGCTGCCGGAGAGCGTGCCGGGCACCTCGATCGACCGCCAGTGCGGCTCGTCGCAGCAGGCGCTGCACTTCGCCGCGCAGGCAGTGATGTCGGGCGCGATGGATGTGGTGATCGCCGCCGGCGTGGAGTCGATGACGCGCGTGCCGATGGGCCTGTCCTCCACCTTGCCGGCGAAGAACGGCTTCGGGCACTACAAAAGCCCGAGCATGGAGAGCCGCTATCCGAACATCCAGTTCAGCCAGTTCACCGGCGCGGAGATGATGGCGGAGAAGTACGGTCTCTCGAAGGATGAGCTCGACGAATACGCCTATAACAGCCACCAGCGCGCGATCGCGGCGACGCAAGGAGGGCACTTCAAGGACGAGATCATCCCGCTGCAGATCACCCGCGCGGACGGCTCCACCGACACCCACCATATCGACGAGGGCATCCGCTTCGACGTCAGCCTCGACGGCATCAAGGGCGTCAAGCTGATTGCCGAGAACGGCAAGCTGACGGCGGCGTCCGCCAGCCAGATCTGCGACGGCGCCTCCGGCGTGATGGTCGTCAACGAGCGCGGCCTGAAATCGCTCGGCGTCAAGCCGCTGGCCCGCGTGCACCACATGACCATGATGGGCGGCGATCCCGTCATCATGCTGGAAGCCCCGCTGCCGGCGACGCAGCGCGCGCTGCAGAAGGCCGGCATGTCGATCGACGACATCGACCTCTACGAGGTCAACGAGGCCTTCGCCTCGGTGCCGACCGCGTGGCTGAAGACCACCGGCGCCGATCCGAGCCGTCTCAACGTCAATGGCGGCGCGATCGCGCTCGGCCATCCGCTCGGCGGCTCCGGCACCAAGCTGATGACGACCTTGCTGCATGCGCTGAAGCAGCGCAACAAGCGCTACGGCCTGCAGACGATGTGCGAAGGCGGCGGCATGGCGAACGTGACGATCGTCGAGCGGCTGTAGCTCTCGCAACACCACCGGTGTCGTCCCGGCCTTGAGCCGGGACCCATAGCCACCGAAATCGATTTTGGGCGAGCTGGAGCCACAGCTCGCTCTCACCACAGGCCCCTGTGGTTATGGGTCCCGGCTCAAGGCCGGGACGACAGCTTTTTCCTAATTTAGCGGTGAGCCCATCATGACCCACCCGTCCATTTACGCCCAGAGCCATCCCGACAAGATCGCCTATCAGATGGCCGGCACCGGCAAGGCCATCACCTATCGCGAGCTCGACGAGCTCTCCAACCAGGGCGCCCAGCTGTTTCGATCGCTCGGGCTGAAGGCCGGCGACCACGTCGCCTTCCTGATGGAGAACCGGCTCGCCTTCATGGAGATCGCCTGGGCCGCGCAGCGCTCGGGCCTCTACTACACCGCGATCAGCCGCTACCTCACCAAGGACGAGATCGCGTATATCATCAAGGATTGCGGCGCCAAGGTCTTCATCACCTCGCCGAAATGCGCCGAGCAGGTGCGCGACCTCGTCACGGCTGACGGCCCGCTGTTCTTCATGGTCGACGAGCCCGAGCCCGGCTTTCGCTCCTGGGACAAGGAAGCCGGCGCGCAGCCCAGGACGCCGATCGCCGACCAGGTCGCCGGCTATGACATGCTGTATTCGTCGGGCACGACCGGGCGGCCGAAGGGCATCAAGAAGGATTTCGAGGGCAATCCGATCGATCAGCCCAACCAGTTCCTGCGCGTGCTGTGCGCCGACATGTGCGGCATGAATGCCGAGAGCATCTACCTGTCGCCGGCGCCGCTGTATCATGCGGCCCCCTTGCGCTTCAACATGATGGCGATCACGCTCGGCGGCACGTCGATCATCATGGAGCATTTTGACGCCGAGGAGTTCCTGAAGCTCGTCCAGACGTACAAGATCACGCAGTCGCAGCTGGTGCCGACGATGTTCGTGCGCATGCTCAAGCTGCCGGAGGATGTCCGCAAGCAGTACGACGTCTCCACCCTGAAGGGCGCGATCCATGCGGCGGCGCCCTGCCCTGTCGACGTCAAGGCCAGGATGATCGACTGGTGGGGGCCGATCCTGATCGAGTACTATGCCGGCTCCGAAGGCAACGGCGTCACGGTCTGCACCTCCAAGCAATGGTTGGAGCATCGCGGCAGCGTCGGCCGCGCCGTGGTCGGCAAGATCAAGATCCTCGGCGAGGACGACCAGGAGATGCCGACCGGCGAGATCGGCACGGTGTATTTTGCCGATGCGCCTGTTTTCTCCTATCACAACGACCCGGAGAAGACGAAGCGCGCCTACAATGACAAGGGCTGGTCGACGCTGGGCGATGTCGGCTATCTCGACGCCGACGGCTTCCTGTATCTGACCGACCGCAAGTCCTACATGATCATCTCCGGCGGCGTGAACATCTACCCGCAGGAGACCGAGGACGTCCTGATCACGCATCCGGATGTCGCCGATGTCGCGGTGTTCGGCGTGCCGAACGAGGAGATGGGCGAAGAGGTCAAGGCCGTCGTGCAGCCGCACGACATGGCGCGCGCCGGCAAGGCGCTCGAGGAACAGCTGATGCTGTTCTGCCGCCAGCATCTCTCGCCGATCAAATGCCCGCGCTCGATCGACTTCGAGCCGGAGCTGCCGCGCACCCCGACCGGCAAGCTGGTCAAGCGCCATCTGCGCGAGCGCTATTGGCCGAAGAAGGGCGCGGGGTAAGCGGGCCGCGCCTGCAGCTCAAAGCAACGGTGTCGTCCCGGCCTTGAGCCGGGACCCATAGAGCCACCGTCCCGAGTTTTGCGAAAGCTGGAGCTGCCAGCGCTGCCTACCACATTATCCTGTGGTTATGGGTCCCGGCGTTCGCCGGGACGACACAGATGAGGGCCGCGATGACCTCTTCTTTTCCACTTCCAGCTCTTCCCCCTCTCCCTCTTCCTCCCACTATCCGCTCGCGCTTCGTCGACGGCATCAACGGCTTGCGCATGCACGTGCTCGAAGCTGGCTTCGAGACGCCCGGCCGGCCATGCATACTGCTGCTGCACGGCTTTCCCGAGCTCGCCTATAGCTGGCGCAAGGTGATGCCGGCGCTGGCGGCGGCGGGCTATCACGTGCTGGCGCCGGACCAGCGCGGCTATGGCCGCACCACCGGCTGGAGCGCGGACTATGACGGCGACCTCGCGCCGTTCCGTTTCACCAATCTGGTGCGCGATGCGCTCGGCGTCGTCTACGCGTTTGGCCATCGTCATGTGGCGGCGGTGGTCGGACACGACTTCGGCAGCCCGGTCGCGGCGTGGTGCGCCCTGATCCGTCCCGACGTGTTTCGATCGGTGGTGATGATGAGCGCGCCGTTCGCGGGCCCGCCGGCGGCACCGTTCGACATCGCCAATCATCCTCTCGTGCCACCCGATGATCCCGTGCATCGCGATCTCGCCGCGCTGCCGCGGCGACGCAAGCACTATCAATGGTACTACTCGACGCGAGAGGCCAACGCCGACATGCATCGCGCGCCGCAGGGCCTGCATGCCTTCCTGCGCGCCTATTATCACCACAAGAGCGCGGATTGGCCTGACAACAGTCCCGCACCGTTGCAGGCATGGACAGCGAGCGAGCTGTCGAAGCTGCCGACCTACTACGTCATGGACCTGGACAAGACGATGGCCGAGACCGTCGCCGAGGTGATGCCTGACTCTGCGACGATCGCGGGCAATCGCTGGCTGCCGGATCATGAGCTCGCGGTCTACGCCGCCGAATATGAACGGACCGGCTTCCAGGGCGGCCTGCAATGGTATCGCTGCGGCACGTCAGGCCTGTTCGACGCGGAATTGCAGACATGGTCCGACCGCACCATCGACGTTCCGTCCGCATTCATCTCAGGGCTGCAAGACTGGGGCATCTACCAACGGCCCGGCGTGCTTGAAGCGATGCAGTCCCGAGTGTGCACCAACATTATCCTGAGCGAGCTGATCGATCGCGCCGGACATTGGGTGCAGCAAGAGCAGCATGACAAAGTCAATGAGCTCCTGTTCACGTTCCTGAACAAATCGACAGCCTGATTTTGGACGCGTTGCGGCCTCATCAGGCGAATCGAGGAACGAACATTCGGGGTGCGACGTTTTGGCATCCGGGCGATGCGCATCAGGAGATGAATTCATGGATAAGAAGATCGCAGGCTTGTTGGGCGCGGTCGCCGCTGTCGGCGCGCTCGGCACGGGCCAGGCGTCAGCGGCTCCGGCCCCCACCGACGTGCTGAAGGCCAATTCCTACGCCGATCTGCTCGAGCCGATCCCGAATGCGGCCAAGGTGCTGCAGGCGCTCGACGAGCAGGCGCCGCCGGAGGCCGAGCCGAAGGTGCAGTTGGCGCAGTGGTACCATCACCACCATCATCATCACCACCATCACCATGGCTACTGGCGCGGCTATGGCTACGGCCCCGGCTATGGATATGGCTACGGTCCCCGGGTCTATGTGGTGCCGCGCCGGTACTACCATCACCACCACCATCATCACCATCACCACTGGTACTACGATCGCTATTGATCGTCGTCAGGTGAAGGCCGTGAGGGCGTCGATCGCAAGGTCGGCGCCCTTTCGTTTTTGGGGGCGAGACAATCGCGTGTGGCGGCACTACCGAAACGAGCGGGTCGTCAAATTGTTACTCCGTCATGCCCGGGCTTGACCCGGGCATCCACGTGGTTCTCAGCATGCCGGACGACGTGGATGGCCGGGACAAGCCCGGCCATGACGTCGTGGAGAGATGAGCGCAAAACTTCGATGGTCGCATGCGACAGCCCTGTTTTGCTGCTTTCAGGACTTGCGCGCCTTCTCCTTCGCCGCGCGGTGGAGATGGCGGTAGGTGCCGTCGAACACGGTGTCGGTGCTCGACACCCATTCGGTCTCCTTGGCGAGCACCGGACGGCTGGCGTGGATGCGGCGCGACTGCAGCTCGCGCTCGGCGGCCTCGTCGGGGCTCATCGGCTCCACCGTGAAGTTGGCCTCCTCGGGAATCACGATCACCTGCGCGAACGGCTCGCCCGGACGGAAGATATGCGTGCGCCCCTCGGCCGGCGCCTTGAACACGCAGAAGAACAGCATCGGCCAGAAATTGCGCACCAGCGCCGGAACCGCGATCGGGCAGGTGTCGGTGCGGTCGGTGTAGAAGCGCGGATGCGGCTCGGTGCGGATCGCAAAGCCAGGCGGCACCTTGAGATCGATCAGGATCTGATAGGTGTAGAACGCATCGCCGAAATTGCGGAACGGCGGCCATTGCAGGCTCGGGCTCGGCGGCTCGCCCCAATCGCCCGACAGCTCCAGCTTGCCGTCGCGCGTCGTCACCTGCAGCTCGAAATCATACGGATAGAACAGCTCGATGCCGTATTGCGCGCCTTCGGAGAACGGCACGCAGTGCCAGACCTGCTCGTGCGAGCCATTCGCGCGCGGCTGCCGCTCGCCGGCCCAGCCCGGAATATCCATCCTGGTCCGTCGCGGCGCCAGTCTCGGATCATTCAGCCGGTATTTGACGCTGGTCATTGGAACTCCTTAGGTAGCCAAGCGGAAACGCGAACCGTGAATTTGCCCAGGGGTTCCCTGACTGGGGCCTGAATGCGACCTCACGAAAACGTTTCGCGACCACCGCGCGGCGGCAGTTTGACCGCGCTGCGGCAAAACCATATAGCGTTTAGAAACGTTCTAAACTCGACTGCGTTGAGAACGGCAATCCGGGGACCTTGGAATGAAGAATTTCGCCGACCTCACCGAGCGCGAGATCCTGGCGATCGCGATCTCGGCCGAAGAGGAAGACGGCCGCATCTACATGAGCTTCGCGGAAGACTTGGCGGAGCGGTATCCGGATTCGGCGAAACTGTTCGAGCAGATGGCCGAGGAGGAGAAGGGCCACCGCCATATGCTGCTCGAGCTCTATGAGGAGCGCTTCGGCAAGAACCTGCCGCCGATCCGGCGCGAGAACGTCAAAGGGTTCATGCAGCGCCGGCCGATCTGGCTGACAAAGAACCTGTCGCTCGACGCCATCCGCAAGGAAGTCGGCACCATGGAATTCGAGGCCGAGCGGTTCTATGCCAAGGCCGCCGAACAGGCCAAGGACGTCGGCGTGCGCCGGCTGCTCGGCGATCTCGCCGAGGCGGAGAAGGGCCACGAGAAGGTCGCGGCGCAACTGACCGACAAGATCCTCAGCCCGGACGTCCGCGACAAGGAAGACGAGACGCGGCGCCGCGTGTTCGTGCTGCAATATGTGCAGCCGGGTCTCGCCGGATTGATGGACGGTTCGGTCTCCACGCTGGCGCCGCTGTTCGCGGCCGCCTTTGCCACGCATCAGAATTTCCAGACCTTCCTGGTCGGCCTCGCCGCCTCGATCGGCGCCGGCATCAGCATGGGCTTTGCCGAGGCGCTGTCTGATGACGGCTCGCTCACGGGGCGCGGCTCGCCCTGGCTGCGTGGCGCGGTCTGCGGCGCGATGACGACGCTCGGCGGCCTCGGCCATACGATGCCCTATCTGGTGCCGGACTCCTGGCCCAACGCGTTCTGGATCGCGACGGCGATCGCCAGCCTCGTCGTGTTCTTCGAGCTGTGGGCCATCGCCTATATTCGCGCGCGCTACATGGACACGCCGTTCATGCAGGCCGTGTTCCAGATCGTGCTCGGCGGCATCATCGTGCTGGGTGTGGGAATATTGATCGGCGCAGCCTAGCATCGCCCCGGCAGGCGGAACGTCCAGCCACGGCGCCGATGGCGCCCCATCGATCGCAACGGAAGGCTCGTGATGACACCACGCCTGCACTACGGCACGCCCGCGAAGGTCCTGCATTGGCTGGTGGTGGCGCTGCTCGCCATCCAATATCCGATCGGCTGGCTGATGCCCGACCTGCACGCCGACACGCCGCCGGGCGCACCGATGATCCTGCACGTCTCGTTCGGCCTCACCATTCTGCTGCTGATCGTGCTGCGCTTTGTCTGGCGGCTCACCCATCCCGTTGCGCCCGAAAGCTCGCTGCCGCCTTGGCAACGTCTGAGCTCCGAAGCGGTGCACTGGATGCTCTATGTGATGGTGTTGGCGACCACGATGACCGGCTGGCTGTTTGCTTCTTATCGCGGCTGGAGCGTGTCGTACTTCTATCTGTTCCAGCTGCCGATGCTGGCGGCGCGCAATCCCGCAGGCAATCGCACCATCGACGGGCTGCACCAGGCGTCGGAGTGGCTGCTGCTGATCCTGATCGTCGTGCATGTCGGCGCGGCGCTGGCCCACATCTTCGTTTATCGCGACCGCGTCATGCAGCGCATGCTGCCCGGTTGACGGCGCGCCCTCCGCAATTTCGATCAAGCGCCTGCTGCGCACCTGGGGTAGAAAGGAACCTCCACGCGCACGAGGAGCAGGACCTTGGCTGCATCGCAATGGACGTTCGCAACCGCCGTCGAGACGGCGAAAGCTCTAGCACATCGCGAGGTCTCATCGGTCGAGCTGACGCAGCTCGCGATTGACCGCATCGAACAACATGACGACAAGATCAACGCGATCTGCGTGCGCGATTTCGATCGCGCGCTGGAGGCCGCCCGCGTGGCCGACGCGCGGCTGGCCCGCGGCGAGCGCGCCCCGCTGCTCGGCCTGCCGCTGACGGTGAAGGAATCCTACAACGTCGCCGGCCTGCCGACGACCTGGGGCTTTCCGCAGCAGAAGAATTTCGTCGCGGCCGAGGATGCGCTGACGGTGACGCGCGTGAAGGACGCGGGCGGCATCGTGCTCGGCAAGACCAACGTGCCGCTCGGGCTCGGCGATTGGCAGAGCTACAACGACATCTACGGCACGACCAATAACCCTTACGATCTCGGCCGCACGCCGGGCGGCTCGTCCGGCGGATCGGCGGCGGCGCTCGCCGCCGGCTACGGCTCGCTGTCGCTCGGCTCGGACATCGGCGGCTCGCTGCGGGTGCCGGCGTTTCATTGCGGCGTCACCGCGCACAAGCCGACCTATGGCCTCGTGCCGACGCGCGGCCACACGCCGCCGCCGTTCCAGCCGCTGCCGAACGAGGCCGACCTCGCCGTGGTCGGCCCGATGGCGCGCTCGGCGGCGGATCTGTCGCTGCTGCTCGACGTGATGGCGGGACCGGATCCGATCGAGGCCGGCAAGGCGTATCGGCTGGAGCTGCCACCCGCGCGGCACACGCGCCTGCAGGATTTCCGCGTGCTGGTGGTGGCGAGCGACCCGCTGCTGCCGACCGACAGCGCCGTGCGCGGCGCCATTGAGCGGCTCGCAGCTGATCTGGCGAAGGCCGGCGTCAATGTCGTGAGGGAGAGCCCGCTGCTGCCGGACTTCGCAGCAACCAGCCGGCTCTATATGCGCCTGCTGCTCGGCTTCCTCGGCGCGACCATGCCGCCGCAGGTCCACGCCGAGGCCAGCCAGGCCGTCGCGCATTTGCCGAAGGAGGCAATGAGCCTCGCGGCCGAGCGGCTGCGCGGCCTCGCGCTTAGCCATCGCGACTGGGTGCAGGCCAACAACGCCCGCTTCGGCCTGCGCGCGCAGTGGCGAGCGCTGTTCGCGCAGTTCGACGCGGTGATCTGCCCGATCATGCCGACGCCGGCGTTTCCGCACGACCACTCGCCGGATCAGCGGGAGCGCCGAATCAAGATCGATGGCGTGGAGCACGACTACAATGATCAGCTCGCCTGGCCGGGTATCGCCACCCTGCCCGGTCTGCCGGCCACGCAGATTCCGCTCGGGCTCGCGGATGGCCTGCCCGTGGGCGTGCAGATCGTCGGCCCCTTCCTCGAAGACCGCACGCCGATCAAGCTCGCCGAACTGATCGAGCGCGAGTTCGGCGGCTTCACGCCCCCGCCGATGTTCGCGGATTAGTTCGATCTTCGAGTTATTCGACGGCGTCTCACCCAACCTCTCCATCGTCATGGCCGGGCTTGACCCGGCCATCCATCGTTCGGGAAGGATGGATGCCCGGGTCGAGCCCGGGCATGACGAGCAACTGATACGCAGGCCACCTCACCTCTCAGCCACGTCACACGGGACCAAGCCCCTTACGCATCGAACATGATGACGCTGCGCAGCGTCTTGCCGGCCTTCATGTTGGCAAAGCCCTCGTTGATCTCGGACAGCTTCAGCTTGGCCGAGATCCAGTCCTCCAGATGCAGCTTGCCGCGCAGGTAGAACTCAACAAGCCTTGGCATGTCGACCCGAAAGTGGTTCGAGCCCATCGACGAGCCCTGGATGCGGCGCTCGCGCAGGAAGTCGAAGCCGTGCAGCTCGATCTTCTGGCCAAACGGGATCATGCCGACGATGGTCGCGGTGCCGCCCGGCGCCAGCATCGCGAAGGCCTGCTCCGCGGTCTCCTTGCGTCCGAGCACCTCGAAGGCGTGATGCACGCCGCCCTTGGTGAGTTCGCGCACCTGCGCCACGACGTCGCCATCGGCCGGATTGATGATGTCGGTGGCGCCGAGCTTCGTCGCGAGTTGCAGCTTGGCCGGGTTGGTATCGATGGCGATGATGCGTCCGGCGCCGGCGATCTCCGCGCCGTTGATCGCCGCCATGCCGACGCCGCCGCAACCGATCACCGCGACGGTTTCGCCGGCCGTTACCCGCGCGGTGTTGACGACCGCGCCATAGCCGGTGATCACACCGCAGCCGATCAGCGCCGCAAGCTCGAGCGGCATGTCCTGGCGGATTTTCACGATCGCGTTCTCGTGCACCAGCATCTGCTCGGCGAAGGACGACAGATTGAGGAACTGGTGCAGCTTCTCACTTCGCCCCCACGACAGCCGGTTGGAGGCGCCCGGCAGCATCTTCACCGTGGTGTCGGTGCACAGCACCGGCCGGCCCCTCGTGCAGTTGTCGCAGGTGCCGCAGAACACCGACAGGCAGGTGACCACATGATCGCCGGGCTTCACATAGGTGACGTCGGAGCCGACCTGTTCGACGATCCCTGCCGATTCATGACCGAGCACGGCCGGCAGCGGATGCGGATAGAGCCCTTCGATAAAGTGCAGATCGGAATGACAGAGGCCGGCCACGCTCGTGCGGATCAACACCTCGCGCGGGCCCGGCTTGGGCACGCTGATGTTCTCGATGACGAGCGGCTTGTTGACCTCCATCAGCACGGCGGCTTTCATTGACGTTCTCCCTGTTGTTTTCTTTTGCTACTCATCTGTTTCGACGCACTCGCCGCGCTCCCTCTCCCCGTCCTTCACGGGGAGAGGGTTGGGGTGAGGGGCAGCCGCACGAGTGGTGCAAATTAGTAAGACCTGTACCCCCTCACCCGGATTGCATCTGGCGATGCAATCCGACCTCTCCCCGCCCTAGCGAAGCTTCGCTTCGCCCTGGCGGGGCGAGGTAAGAACCGCGCCCGGGGCAACCACCTTGCTCATCACGACCATCCGACTGAAAGCAGCCTACGCCGTAGCTATCAGTTCGCCAACCTCCGCCATGGTCGCATCGTGCTCACCGAGCAGCAGCGTTGCAATCGTATCATCCGTCTTATTTTCCGCGAGCCGGAAGGGATCCGACGACGTCAGCCGGTGATCAACAACCAACTTCGCCAGCAACAGCCGGCGTGCATCGCCACGCATCGCGTGGATGCGCGCGCTTTCCCAGGTGAGGGAGACGGCGCTCGCCGTGTGATACAGCAGGCTGGTCGCGCGGCGCGACTCCGCTTCGTTGTCAGCACGACCTGCCACCTCACGGGCAAAGCCGACCGCGCGACCGACAAGGCGATGCAGCTGATCGCGCCAAGCCTGCGGCACGGCGGCGCTGTCGTCGAGCCGCGCATGCAGATCGGCTGCCAGCGCCGCCTCCGCACCATGACGGCCGACCGCGCGCTTCAGTGCATCGAGCGCGACGATATTGCCGGTGCCCTCCCAGATCGAGCCGAGATGCGCATCACGCAACAGCCTGGAGGTGGCGAACTCTTCGACATAGCCGATGCCGCCGCGCATCTCCAATGCGTCGCCGCAGACCTTGCGGGCATCGCGGGTCGCGCGGAATTTCAAGGTCGGCGTCAGGATGCGCAAGAGCGCAGCGGCATCCTGGCTGCCGCCCTCGGCACGGTCGAGCGCATAGGCGGTGAGGAAGCTCATCGACAGCGCCTGCTCGGTCGGGAGCAATATCTTCAATAGTTGACGACGGCCGAGCGGCAGGTCGACGATCCGCTGTCCGAACACGACGCGATTGCGCGCGACCGTGATCGCGTCATGCCAGGCGCGCCGCATCAGCGCCGTCGACTTGACGCCGTTGGACAGCCGCGAGGAGTTGACCATCTCGGCCATCTGCACGAAGCCGCGGTCGAGCCGGCCGACCGCGTAGGCGATCGCGCCCTCCAGCTTGATCTCACCCGACGCCATCGATCGGGTGCCGAGCTTCTCCTTCAAACGGACAATCCGGTAGTGGTTCTGGCTGCCGTCGTCGAGGAAGCGCGGCATCAGGAAAAGGCCGACGCCGCGCGTGCCGGGCTCGGCGCCTTCGGGCCGCGCCAGCAGCATCACCACTTTCGCATCGGCGTTGGAGCAGAACCATTTCTCGCCATGCAGCCGCCAGTGATCGCCCTCAGGCACGGCGACGGTCGTGAGCGTGCCGACATCGGAGCCGCCCTCCTTCTCGGTCATGAACTGGCCGCCCTGGGTCAGCTTGCGCATGTCGGTCTGCGTCAGGCCGTCGAGATATCTGGCCTTGAGCGCCTCGCTGCCGAAGCTCGAAAGCAGCTTGGCGCAGCCGTCGGTGACGTTGATCGGACAGCCGAGACCGAACTCCGCCTGATTGAACAGGAAGGTGAAGGCGTGCTTGGCGGCGACAGGATATTTGCTCGGCCAGCCGAGAATGCCCTTGCGGATCGACATCGCGTGAATGCCGAATTCGCCGAAGGCGGCGCGCTCCAGCTCGCGATAGGCCGGATGATATTCGATCCACTGCACGTCGCGGCCGAAGCGGTCGCGCTGATGCAGCACGGGCCCATGGCGGTCGGCGAGCCTGGCACATTCGTCGAGATAGCCGCCGGCAAGCTCGCCGAGCCGATCGAGATGCGGCACCAGGTGACGAAACAGTGCGTCGGGCAGGTGAATGCGCAGGAGGTCCGCAAGCGCGGGATCGGCGCGATAGAAGTTCAGCCCGGTGGTATCGGGCGCCAGCAGCTCCGGCCTCTTCCCGCCCGTCATGACGTCGTCGCGCTTCAGGAACTGGTGCATGAGCGTTAAGCCCTCGTTCGTTTTCTCAAGTCTCTGATGGACTCTTCAGGTTGCATCTGATCGGGTACACCAGTCCCACGCCCGCAGGTTCGAGGGAGCCGGTCCATGACCAATCAGCCGACGGATGTTTATCGCATCTTCGGGGCGGAGATGTCGCCCTATTCGGTCAAGGTGCGATCGTATCTGCGTTACAAGGGCATTCCGCATCAGTGGATATTGCGCAGCGCGGAAACCGAGGCGGAGTTCACCCGCCACGCCAAGCTGCCGCTCGTGCCGCTGGTGGTCGCGCCCGACGAGGTGCCGCTGCAGGATTCGACGCCGATCATCGACGCGCTCGAGCTCGATTTTCCCGAACCCTCGGTCCACCCCGGCGACGTGCTGACCAGTTTCATCTCCGCTCTCATTGAGGAGTTCGGCGACGAGTGGGGTAACAAATGGATGTTCCACTATCGCTGGGCCGGCGATCTCGACCAGCGCGCCTCGGCCGGGCGCATCGCCCGCATGGTCGCGCCGAAGGCCGCCGATGCCGACGTCGCGCGGCTCGCCGACAAGATCCGCGCGCGCATGGTCGCGCGCCTCGCCTATGTCGGATCGAACGAGGCCAACGCGCCGCAGATCGAGCAGGGCTTCGTCGAGATGCTCGATCTCCTGGAACGTCATCTCGCGCTGAGGCCCTATCTGTTCGGCGCCAGGCCGGCCTATGGAGATTTCGGCCTGTGGGGCCAGTTCTACGAACTCTGGACCGACCCGACCGCCGGTGCCCTGATCGAAGGTCGCGCGCCGCATGTGCTGGCCTGGATCCAGCGCATGCTGTGGCCGCGCGCGGAAGGAGAGTTCGAGCTGTGGCCGGAATTGTCGCTCACCTTGATGCCGATCCTGACACGCCAGGTCGGCGGTCTGTTCATGCCGTGGTCGCTCGCGAACGAGAAGGCGATCAAGGACAGCCGCGATACGTTCAGCGTCGAGCTCGGCGATGTCGTGTGGACGCAGAAGCCGCAAAAATATCACGCGCGATCGCTGGCGATGCTGCGCTCGAAATACGCTTTCCTGCACGACCGCAGCCGGCTGGACGTCGTGCTGGAAGAGATCGGCTGCCTCGCAGCCCTACAGACCGCCGCGGCCTGAGCTGCGGCAAAATTGTGGGAATGAGTGGTGGGAAGTTGGCTCTCGCCGCACTAGCTTGAGCACAGCGGCCGCGTGGCCACGCCCCCTTCAAGGACATGCCCATGGACATCCCTGCCTACAAGATCGCCCTGATCGTCGGTGCCGGCGAAGGGCTCTCCGCCTCGCTGGCGCGGCTGTTCGCGCGCGAGAAGATCCGCGTCGCGCTGGCCGCGCGCAAGACCGAGAAGCTCGGCGCGCTGTGCAGCGAAACCGGCGCGCGCGCCTATCCCTGTGATGCGACCAATCCAGAAGAGGTCGAGCGGCTGTTCGGCCTCGTCTCGCGCGAAATCGGCGAGCCCGATCTCGTCGTCTACAATGCCAGCGCCCGGGCGCGCGGCCCGCTCACCGACCTCGTGCCGGCCGAGGTGCAGGAATCGATCGCCGTCAGCGCCTTCGGCGGCTTCCTGGTGGCGCAGCAGGCGGCGCAGCGCATGCTGCCGAACAAGCACGGCGCCATCCTGTTCACCGGCGCCTCGGCCAGCGTGAAGGGCTATGCGCAGTCGGCACCATTCGCGATGGGCAAGTTCGCGCTGCGCGGCCTCGCCCAGAGCATGGCCCGCGAACTGTCGCCGCAGGGCATCCACGTCGCGCATTTCGTCATCGACGGCGGCATCAAGAGCGCCGCACGGCAGGAGCCGGCCGAGCGCCCGGATTCGATGCTCGACCCCGACGCGATCGCGGCAAGCTATTGGAGCGTGCTGCAGCAGCCGCGCAGCGCGTGGAGCTGGGAGATGGAGCTGCGGCCGTGGGTGGAGACGTTCTGAGTACGCTTGAACATCTGACAACGAAGCAGACTGCACGTGAATGCGCCCTCTCCCCTTGTGTGAGAGGGCAAGTTTGGCCCGTCCACAAGCGCGGTCGGGTGAGGGGTCTCTCTCGGCAAACAACGCTCGTGGATAGAAACCCCTCACCCGAGCGAGTTTGCAGCACCTTCCTACATGCCCTTTCCCACAAGGGGAGAGGACGCAATCATTGGCATCGCGATCGATCCCCGTGCGTCGTACGTTCTTGCGAGTTTGGCCGCAGCGCTGGAGAGCTGATGACTGTCATTTCATCAAGTCAAGCAAGGCGACATGCACGTGGCTGGCACTTACGCCCTTCTCGAACCGCACCAAAGTCCAATCATCCGCGTGCGGCTGGATCGTGAAGCCGGCTTTCCTGGCCAGCGCGATCATCACATCGTTGGTCCGCAGCGCGTCGCCTGACAGCGTGACCCCGCCGAGAGCGGCTGCGCGGCGCTCAAGATCCGCGATCAGCGCCGGGCCGATGCCGTGACCCTGCCAGCGGTCATGCACCGACAGGCCGAATTCCACGCGACCCGTGCTGCGATCCAGAGCATAGCGCGCCTCGGCGACGATGCTCTCGACACCGTCGTGCTCCATCACACCGAACAGGCTGTAGCGATCATTGCGGCCGAGCGCGACGAAATCGTCGAGCACGGCCTTGGGCAGTTCGCTGAGCGCGCCAAGAAAGCGCTTATTCCGCGAGCGCGGGCTCAACGACCGTACGTAGTCCTGCAGCGCCTCGGCATCGCCGGGCGTCACGAAACGCAGCCGCACCTCCTCGCCACGCCGTGTGGTGATGACGTCGGACGCGGACGCGAATGCAGCGATGGCGGGCGTCGACATGGCGGGCTCCGGCGAGAGAGTTGCCGGCGCCCTCCTTTGCGGAGCGGCGCCGGCGGGGCGGGATGAGTGAGGGGCTCAACCCCGCCAGAACGGCTTGTCGATCTCGGCGGCGATGTCGCTGCGGGACAGGCCGAGATCGTGCAGGTCACGCTCCGACCATTGCGCCAGCTCGTGCCTTGTGCGGTAGCGGAAGCGCCAGGCGGCGAGCAGCTCGGCCACCCCGGACCAGAAGCCCGGACCATGATGTTTCGTCATTGACGAGGAGACGTAAAGGGACATGAAAGCCTCCTGAAAAGCAGTGAGGCTGCACTATCGAAGGCTTGCTCTTCATCTACAAACGACATTTACTACCGTTTCGGATGAAATAAGCTCATGTTATTGGGAGGCCCTGGATGACCCGGCTGCCGTCGCTGAATGGATTGCGGGCATTCGAGGCTGCGGCGCGGCATCTCAGCTTCACCCGCGCGGCCTCCGAGTTGAACGTGACGCAGACCGCAATCAGCCATCAGATCAAGCGCTTGGAGGACGAACTCGGCATTCGCCTGTTCGTCCGCCAGAACCGCAGCCTCGCGCTGACACCGCAGGCGCGCGACTACCTTCCGCTGGTCCGCGCCGCCTTCGACGATCTCCGGCTGGCGACAGAGCGGCTGGTGCGCAAGGACAATGCGAAGGTGCTGACGGTCTCGACCATCGCCTCGCTGGCCGCCAAATGGCTGCTGCCACGGCTGACCACCTTTCAGGAGGCCCATCCGACGATCGATGTGCGCATCACGACCTCGACCAGCCTGGTCGACTTCCGCAAGGACGATGTCGACGCCGCCATCCGCTATGGCCGCGGCCATTGGCCGGGCGTGCGCGCGGAATGGCTGATGGCGGACGAGCTGTTTCCGGTGTGCAGCCCGACACTGCTGCAGGGACCGAAGCCGCTGCGCTGCCCCGAAGACCTCGCGCATCACACCCTGCTGCAGGCGAGCGGCGGCTATGACGATGATTGGCGGCTGTGGCTCACTGCCGCGGGCCTGCCGGTCGAGATGTCCCGGCAGAGCCGGCTGAGTTTCGACCTGTCGCTGATGACCGTCCAGGCCGCGATCGACGGCCTTGGCGTCGCGATCGGCCGCACGGCCTATGTCCAGGACGACATCGCCAAGGGGCGCCTGGTGGTCCCGTTCAAGATGACGCTGCCGAGCGACGCCGGCTTTTACTTGGTCACGCCCGAGGGCCGCACCGATCCGCCGAAGCTGAAGGCGTTCCGGCAGTGGTTGAAGGGTGCGGCGCAGCAGAACCGCGCGGCAGAGCCGTCACTGCGTTAAGGAATCGACGGAAAATCGATTGGCCGAGGGCCGCCTGGCGTGGCAGATTGCCGCACCTCATCCCCTCGGCCGGCGCAGACGTCCCTCCGCACGAGCCATTCGACGGTAGGAGCTTCTAAGCGTGTCATCCACCTCTGCCACCCCGCCCGCCACCATCCAGTCGCGGGTCGGCGCGATCCTGCGCGCCACCAGCGGCAATTTCCTCGAGCAGTTCGACTTCTTCCTGTTCGGGTTCTATGCGGCCGCGATCGGCAAGGCGTTCTTTCCGTCGACCGACGAGACGGCTTCGCTCCTGAACACCTTCGGCGTGTTCTGGCTCGGCGCGTTGATGCGCCCGGTCGGCGCGATCGTGCTCGGCGCCTATATCGACAAGATCGGCCGCCGCCAGGGTCTGATCGTGACGCTGGGCATCATGGCTGCCGGCACCGTCGTCATCGCCTTCTGTCCGACCTACGAAACCATCGGCATCGCCGCGCCCATCATCGTGCTGCTCGGCCGGCTGCTGCAGGGATTCTCCGCCGGTGTCGAGCTCGGCGGCGTCTCGGTGTATCTGTCGGAGATCGCCACGCCCGGCAATCGCGGCTTCTACACCTCGTTCCAGTCGTCGAGCCAGCAGGTCGCGATCTTCGTCGCCTCGATCCTCGGTTTTCTCCTCAGCGAGACCATGCCCGCGGCGACCGTGACCGCGTGGGGCTGGCGCATCCCGTTCTTCGTCGGCTGCCTCATCATCCCGCTGATCTTCTTCCTGCGCCGCACGCTCGAGGAGACCCCGGCTTTCCTCGCGATGAAGAAGCATCCCACCGCCCGCGAGGTGTTCGCCTCAGCGCTCGCCAATTGGCGCATCGTCCTGCTCGGCATGATGATCGCGATCCTGACCACGACGACGTTCTACTTCGTCACGGTCTACACCCCCACCTTCGGCAAGACCGTTCTGAAGCTGTCGACGGCGGATGCCCTGCTGGTGACACTGCTGGTCGCCGTGACCAACTTCATCTGGAACCCGGTTGGTGGCGCGCTGTCCGACAGGATCGGCCGCAAGCCGGTGCTGGTCGCGATTGCGGTACTCTCGCTGCTCACGGCCTATCCTGCCCTGCATTGGCTGGTGTCTGCGCCGAGCTTCGGCAAGATGCTCGCGGTCGAAATGATGTTCTCGTTCTATTTCGGCATGTACAGCGGTACCATGCTGGGCGCGCTGGTCGAGATCGTGCCGGCGCATGTCCGCACCACCTGCTTCTCGCTGGCCTTCGCACTCGCCGCAGCGCTGTTCGGAACCTTCACGCCGTTCGCCGCGACCTGGCTGATCGAGAAGACCGGCGACAAGGCCTCGCCGGGCTACTGGCTGATACTCGCCGCCGTGCTCGGCATCATCGCCGCGCTGACCGTCTATCGCGGCGGCCAGCAGGCGGTTGCGGCGCGCGAGCCGGTCACGGCCTGACCGGGTTGTCTGTTCACGCCAAGGGCGGCATCATCGGATGCCGCCCTTTTTGTTTGCGGCGGAAGCCGAGGCGAGGTCTGTGATGGATGAACTGATCGTGGTTGCCGAGCAGGTCGCGAAGCGGCTGATCGCGCGCAAGCAGACCATCGCGGTGGCGGAGTCCTCCGCCGGCGGGCTGATCGCGGCCGCACTGCTTGCGGTGCCCGGCGCGTCGGCCTACTTCCTCGGCGGCGCCGTGGTCTATACGCGCGATGCCCGCCGCGTGCTGATGGACATTCCGGACGAGGCGATGAAGGGCATCCGCTCGGCATCCGAGCCGTATGCCGAGATGCTGGCGCGGCAGATCCGGACACGCTTTGCGACCGATTGGGGATTGTCGGAGACCGGAGCGGCCGGCCCGACCGGCAATCGCTACGGCGATGCGGCGGGACATGCGTGTTTTGCAGTGTCCGGGCCTGCGTCCGCTGTGGTCACGCTGGAGAGCGGCAGCAGCGACCGGGCCGCCAACATGCAGCTGTTCGCGAAAAGTGCGCTGCAGCTGTTGTTGACGAAGCTCGCCGAATAGCCCCGCTGTCGTCCCGGACAAGCCCGGTGACGCGAAGCGTCGGCGGGCGCCGATCCGGGACCCATACGCCGCAGCAGAAGTGAGGCGCGACGCTGGAGGTCACGAGCATCTCGCGCCACAACGGGGTCCTGTGGCTATGGATCCCGGCGTTCGCCGGGATGACACTGAATGTGTGGCGCCGGATGTGGCCCAGTGAACAGCCGCAGCCCTCACTTCTCCCGGAACGCTCGCATCAGCTGGTCGTGCAGCGGCTTCATCAGGTACGAGATGACGGTGCGGTCGCCGGTCTGCACGAAGGCCTCGACCGGCATGCCCGGGATCAGCTTGACGTCGCCGAGCCGGGCGATCTCCTCCGGCGGCATCGAGACGCGGATGGTGTAGTAGCTCTGGCCGGTGCGCTGGTCGGTGGTGACGTCGGGCGAGACGCGGCTGACGACGCCGTTCAGCTCCGGCGTGGTGCGCTGGTTGAAGGCGGACAGACGCAGCAGGGTCTTCTGGCCGACCTGAAGCTTGTCGATGTCCTGCGGATTGACCTTGGCCTCGACCTGCAGATCATCGCTCTGCGGCACGATCAGCATGATGGTGTCGCCCGCGGTGATGACGCCACCGACGGTGTGGACCGAGGACTGCAGCACCATGCCGTCCTGCGGCGCGCGGATGTCGACGCGGCGAAGCTGGTCCTCGGCGGTGACCTTGCGCTCGACGAACTCGCCGATCTTGTCGGTGGTCTCGCGCAGGTCCTTGGAGACCTCGCTGACCATGTCCTTGTCGATCTGGATGATCTGCAGCTCGGTCTCGCTGATCTTGCCCTTGGCCTGGGCGCGGGCGGCGATGTATTGCGCGCGCTCGCCATTGAGGCGGGCCGTGTCGCGCTCCAGGCTGGTCAGGCGCGACAGCTGCACCAGGTGCTGCTCGTAGAGCTGGCGCACGCCATCGAGCTCCTTCTGCACCAGCGCGATCTCCTGGTCCTTGGCGGCGACCTGCGCCGACAGCCCCTCGATCTCCTCGCTCAGCTGGGCGACGCGCTCGCGGAGCTGGGCCTTCTGGCCGATGCGGCCGTTGACGCGCACCTCGAACAGCTTGGTCTCGCTTGCGGTCAGGCTCTTGACGTCGGGATCGCTCATCCGCTGCAGGATCTGCGGCGGGAACAGGATCTTGGCCCAGCCGCGCTGCTCGGCCTCGAGCCGCGCGGCGCGCGCCTGCAGCGCATCCAGATTCTTGGTGACGATGGCGAGCGACGCCTTGGTCACGGTGTCGTCGAGCCTGACGACGATGTCGCCGGACTTGACCACGTCGCCGTCGCGCGCGCGGAGCTCGCCGACCACGCCGCCGGTCGGATGCTGCACCTTCTTGACGTTGGATTCGACCACGATCTGGCCGGGGGCGATCAGCGCGCCGGAAATCTCCTGCGTGGCCGCCCAGCCGCCCATTCCGCCGGCGACGGCAATGACGACGCCCATGCCGACCAGGAGGTGACGGCGGATCGACTCGCGCACACTCGCCGGCTTGCGCAGGCCTGGAATGGGGCCGGTGATCACCTGGCTGCTCATGACTTCGTCACTCCCGCCTCGGACACGATCTTGATCGGCGCCGGCGGACGCGGCTGCAGCACCTGCGCCAGCACCGTCTCCTTCGGTCCGAACGCCTGGGCGCGGCCATCCTTCATGACCAGCACCTGATCGACCGCCTCGATGCCGATCGGCCGGTGCGCGACAACGACGACGATCGCGCCGCGCGCCCGCGCCGAGCGCACCGCGCGGGACAACGCCTCGTCGCCTTCGGTGTCGAGATTGGAGTTGGGTTCGTCCAGCACGATCAGGAACGGATTGCCATAGAGCGCGCGCGCAAGCGCCACGCGCTGCGCCTGGCCGGCGGACAGCGCTGTGCCCTGCTCGCCGATCTGGGTGTCATAGCCCTCGCGCATCTTGATGATCATGTCGTGCACGCCGGCCTCCTTTGCGGCGGCGATGATGCCGTCGGCGGAGGCCTGCGGATCGAAGCGACTGATGTTCTGCGCCACCGTGCCGGCGAACAGCTCGACATCCTGCGGCAGGTAGCCGACATGGCGGCCGAGCTCGTCCGAGGACCATTGATCGAGCGCCGCGCCATCGAGCCGGACATGGCCGCGCACCGGACGCCAGACGCCCACCAGCGCGCGCACCAGCGACGACTTGCCCGATGCGCTCGGGCCGATGATGCCCAAGCCGTTGCCCGCCGACAGCGCGAACGTCACGTCCTGGACGATCGCCTTGGTGTCGCCGGGCGCGACGATCGAGACACCCTCGACTGCGAGCTTGCTGACCGGCGGCTGCAGCAGCGTGGGCGCCACGCGCTGCGGCATGGTCTGCAGCAGCTGGTTGAGGCGATGCCAGCTCTGGCGTGCCGCGACAAAGCTCTTCCAGTGGGCGATCGCGAGATCGACCGGCGCCAGCGCCCGCGCGCTCAGGATCGAGCCGGCGATGATGATGCCGGCGGTCGCCTCCTGATGGATGACGAGATAGGCGCCGACCGCGAGCACCGCAGACTGCAGCATCATGCGCAGCACCTTGGCGATGGCGCCCAGACCGCCGGCGACATCGCTGGCGCGCTGGTTGCCGGCGAGATATTTCTCGTTGGTCTCGTTCCAGCGCTGCAGCATCCGCCCCGTCATGCCCATCGCGACCAGCACCTCGGCATTGCGGCGGCTGGTGGTGGCGAGATCGTTGCGGCGGGCGGCGAGGCCCATCGCTTCCTTGGCGGGCGTGCGGGTGAGGAACTCGGTGATCAGCGTCAAGGTCACCAGGATGATCGCGCCGACCAGCGCGGTGACGCCGAGCAGGACGTGGAACGCGAAGCAGATTGCCAGATACAGCGGCAGCCACGGCAGGTCGAAGAATGCGCCCGGCCCCTGGCTCGCCAGGAAGCTCCTGATGTTGTCGAGGTCGCGCAGCGGCTGCAGACCTTCGTTGCGGCCGCCGGCCGACAGCGGCAAGCGCACCACCGTGTCGAACACGCGCGCATTCAGGCTCTCGTCCAGCGCCGATCCGATGCGGCCGAGGATCCGGCTGCGGATCATGTCCAGCGCGCCCTGGGCGATGTAGAGACCGGCGGCGATGATGATGAGGCCGATCAGGGTCGGCACCGAGCGGCTCGGCAGCACCCGGTCATAGACCTCCAGCATGAAGATCGAGCCGGTGAGATACAGCAGGTTGATGATGCAGCTCATCAGCCCGACGCCGATGAAGGCGCTGCGGCAACCGCGCAAGGCATCGCTCAGCTCGGATTGCCTCACGTGAGGTGCGGCCGCCATCACCACCATCTCTTTCGATCAAATGAGCTGCGTGGCCGCCGATCAAAACCAGAAACGGGCGGCAACCAAGGCAAAATATACTGATTCCTCAGGCGAGCGTCCAACGACGCTCAATTCAGCGTAAACGGGCGATATCTCCGATAGGTCTTGCGGCGCTGCGCAAACGTTCAGCGTCGTCGATGCGCGGCCTCAGAGACGTCCGCCGGTGCGCACCAGCCGGACCACCAGCAGCAGGATGATGGCGCCGAGCGCCGAATAAACGATCTCGGAAACCAGGCCCGTCCCGAGGCGGATGCCGAGCCGCGGGAAGATCAGGCTGGCGACGAGCGCGCCGAGCACACCGATCACGATGTCGCCGATGAGACCGAAGCCGGTGCCGCGCACGATCTTGCCGGCCAGCCAGCCCGCGATCAGGCCGACGAACAGGATGACCAGAATACCTTCGTTCGATACGTGCATGGCGTGTCCTCGACGTGGCTCGGACAAGCGGTCCGGCGGCGGCACCTTAGCGAGGCGGCTGCGGCGCTTCGACACGCGATGCATGGTTCCCGCGTGCGACCAGCTTGTTTCGCGCGAACCGTTACGTCGCCGCCACACTTGCCGGGGCTTCGGCGAGGACGCAGCGCGCCAGCCGCTGCGGCCCGAGCTGAACGTTCGGCGGCAGCGCCTCCGAGCAGCGCGGCTGGGCGTGGCTGCAGCGGGGCGCGAACGAGCAGCTCTGCGGCGCCTGGTCGAGTGACGGCGGCGTGCCGGGGATGGTCTGCAGCCGCTCGCCGCGCTTGGCGCCATGGACGGTCGACGCCAGCAGGCCGCGCGCATAGGGATGGACGGGCTGGCGCACGATGTCGCGCAAGGATCCCTGCTCCACGATCTGGCCGGCATACATCACCGCGACCCGGTCGCAGATCTCGATGGCGACGCCGATATCGTGGGTGACGAAGATGACGGACATGCCGAACTCACGCTGCAGTTCGCGCAGCAGCAGCAGGATCTGGATCTGCACGGTGGCATCGAGCGCGGTGGTCGGCTCGTCGGCGAGCAGAACCTTCGGTCGGCAGGCCAGCGCGAGCGCGATCATCGCGCGCTGCCGCATGCCGCCGGACATCTCGTGCGGATAGGACTCCAGCCGGCGCTTGGCCGAGGGGATGCGGACGACATCGAGCATCTCCAGCGCCCGCGCCATACCCTCCGCGTAGCTCTTGCCTTCGTGGCGCATCACCGTCTCGGCGATCTGCCGGCCGATTGTGTAGACCGGATCGAGCGCCAGCCCCGGCTCCTGAAAGATCATCGACACCGTGCGGCCGCGAAACTGCGACAGCTCCTCGTCGCTCATGGCGAGGACGTCGCGGCCCATCACATGGACCTGTCCTGAGATCTGCGAACGCTTCTTCGGCAACAACCGCATCAGGGCGCGCATGGTGACGCTCTTGCCGGAGCCGGATTCGCCGAGCAGGCCCAGCACCTCGCCGTCGCCGAGCGACAGGCTGACATCGTTCACCGCATGCACCGTGCGCTCGCCGGTGAAGCGGATGGTGAGGTTATTGATCTCGACGAGGTTGGTCATTGGAAGCTATCTCACCTGGCCGTCAGGAGCGCCGTCCCCCATTGGGACGCAAACTGCCACCCTCCCCTGGAGGGGGAGGGTCGGCTCGCATGCAGCGCAGCGGAATGCGAGACGGGGTGGGGTGACGGCCCCTTCATGAACTCGCTTCGTGAAGGAGAGACTGTCACCCCACCCCGATTGCGCATTGCATGCGCAATCGACCCTCCCCCTCCAGCGGAGGGTGAGAGCGTCGAACAGGATGTACGGGTCCCCATCATGGCAGCGTCGGCACCCGGGCGTGGAAGTCGGTGGCGCGCTGGAAGGCGGCGCCGATCGTGAGGATCGTGGCTTCGTCGAAGGAGCGACCGATCAGCTGCATGCCGACCGGCAGCCCCGTCGACGTGAAGCCCGTTGGAATCGCGAGCGACGGCAGGCCGAGGTAGTTGACCGGCCGCGTGAAGCGGGTGATGCGCTGGATCACGGCCTCCGCGCCCGGCGCGCCACCGACATCGCTGTCAGCGATCGAGGGCGTCACCAGCGGCGAGACGGGGGCGATCACGGCATCCACGCCCGAGGTCGCCGCAACATGCGCGGCCAGCGCCGCGCCGCGCCAGCGCAGCGCTTCGAGATAGGCCACGCCGGAGACGGCCAGCGCATTCTGCAACCGCATCAGCACCTGCGGGCCATAGTCCTGCGGCCGCTCGATCATCCAGCGCTTGTGGAACGCGGCCGCCTCGACCGCGAGCACGAGCTGGCAGGCGGCGGTGAGCTGGCGCTGGTCGGGCAGCTCGACCTGCACGACATCGGCGCCCTCGGTCTTCAGCACCGCGATCGTCGCATCGAGGCAGCCCGCGACCTCGGGATCGAGGTCGTCGACATAGAACGCCTTGGGCACGCCGATCTTGAGGCCCTTCATCGAGGCTTGGGTGGCCGCGACATAGTCCTGCACCGGCGCGGCGCTGGCGGTCGGATCCTCCGGATCCGGGCCGGCCATCAGGCCAAGCAGCAGCGCGCAATCCTCCGCCGTCTGCGCCAGCGGCCCGACTGTGTCGAGCGACTGCGACAGCGGCATCGCGCCGGCGCGGCTGACCCGGCCCCAGGTGACCTTCAGGCCGGTGACGCCGCAAAAATTCGCGGGCATGCGGATCGAGCCGCCAGTGTCCGAGCCGAGCGCGGCGAAGGTCAGGCGCGCACCGACCGCCGAGCCCGAACCGGACGACGAGCCGCCGGTGACGTAGCCGAGCTTCCAGGGATTGTGCACCGGACCGTAATGCGCGTTGTGGCCGGTCGGGCCGTACGCGAACTCCGCCATCTGCAAGGTGCCGAGCCGGATCGCACCGGCATCCTTCAGCCGCTGCACCGCAGTCGAGGTGGTGGTCGCGACAAAGTCGCGGCGGATCAGCGAACCGCAGGTCGAGACGTAACCGGCCTCGTAATACATGTCCTTGTGGGCGAGCGGCACGCCGTGCAGCGGTCCCTTCGGACCATCCTTCTCGAGCGCAGCGTCCGCCTCGGCGGCGGCCTTCAGCGCCGGTTCGGACTCGATCGCCATGAAGGCGTTCAGCTTCGGCTGCCACTGCGCGATACGATGCAGGACGGAGCGCGTCACCTCGACGGAGGACAGCTTCTTCTCGGCGATCGCCTTGGCGACCGCGGTCAACGTCATCAGAGCGGGTTCGGTGCTCATCGGCCCACCTTCAGCGTCTGTGCCACGACGTAGCTCGCCGGTTCCAGATCGAACGGCAGCGTCCCGGCGACGGCGGCGAAGCCGTCAAAGGCCGGTCCGATCGACTCGGCGATGCGGGTCGCGACCTCCTTGTCGACCGGCAGGCCGGAGGCCTCCGCGATGGCATGGACTTGCTGGGGCGTGGGTCTGGTCATCTGCGCGTCTCGCTTCTGGTGTCCGTCAGGCCGGTGCACGGCTGTGTCCCGAGCCTGGGATCGCCATGTGGCAGGCGGCCTGATGGCCCATTGTATCCAGCTCCGTCAGTTTTGGCGCGGCATTCGCGCATAGCGCCTCGGCGAACGGGCAGCGGGTGTGGAAGCGGCAGCCGGCGGGCGGGTCGATCGGATTGGGCGGATCGCCGGACAGCGGCGGCGTCTCGGTGCGCCGGTCCGGATCGGAGGACGGCATCGCCGCGAGCAGCGCGCGCGTATAGGGATGCGCCGGCTTGGCCCAGACCTGCTCGACCGGACCAAGCTCGACCACCTCGCCGAGATACATCACCAGCACACGGTCGGAGATGTAGTTGATGACGTTGAGGTCGTGGCTGATGAACAGATAGGTCAGGCCGAACTCGCGCTTGAGGTCCATCAGCAGGTTCAGCACCTGCGCCTCGACCGATTTGTCGAGCGCGGAGACGGCCTCGTCGAGAATGACGAGGCGCGGCGAGAGAGCGAGCGCGCGGGCGATGTTGACGCGCTGGCGCTGGCCGCCGGAGATCTCGTGCGGATAGCGGTTGGCGAAGGTTTCCGGGCGCAGGCCGACCTTGCCGAGCAACTCGCGCGCGAGCGCGCGGGCCGCGCCGTCGGCCATGCCATGCACCTTCGGCCCGAACGCGATCGACTCCTCGATCGTCAGCCGCGGATTGAGCGAGGCATAGGAGTCCTGGAACACCATCTGCATGCCGCGCCGGAGTTCGCGCAGGGAGATCTCATGCCCGACCTGACGTCCGTCGAAGATGATCTCGCCGGCATCGCGGTCCATCAGGTGCATCAGCAGCCGCGCCGTCGTCGACTTGCCGCAACCGGACTCACCGACGATGCCGACCGTCTCGCCCTTGCCGATGTTGAACGAGACATCATCCACCGCCCGCACCGTCTTGCGCGCCCCGAACAACACGCCGCGCACGGGGAAGTGCTTGGTCAGTCCGTCGACGCGCAACAACGGCTGCGCCTTGCCGCCAAGGTCTTCGATCGGCGCGAGACCGGTCACGGTTGCTGCTTCGCTCATGATGCACCCGAACTTACGCGACAGAGACGGTACGCTCCCTCTCCCCGTTCTTCACGGGGAGAGGGTTGGGGTGAGGGGCAGCCGCACGGGAAGTACCTCAAGTGAGACCTGTACCCCCTCACCCGGATTGCATCTGTCGATGCAATCCGACCTCTCCCCGCAAGCGGGGCGAGGTGCACTGCCGATGCCGCGCGATTGTCGCTCCAAATCAGCATGATCACCATCAGCTCCGGATATCCATCGCGCTGCGCAGGCCGTCGCTCAGCAGATTGAAGCAGATCGACACAGCGAAGATCATCACACCGGGTAGCGCCGCCACCCAGGGATTGACGTAAATCGCCGTGCGCAGAGTGTTCAGCATCAGGCCCCATTCCGGCTCCGGCGGCTTGGTGCCGAGGCCGAGGAAGGACAGACCGGCGGCGAGGATCATCGACACCGAGATCAGGCCAGTCGCATAAACAAAGATCGGCCCGAGCACGTTACCCAGCATGTGCGCCCGCATGATCGTGAAGGCGTTCGCACCCGACGCCCGCGCGGCCTCGACGAAATCGCGATTGCGCACGCCCGTGGTGACGCTCTCCGCGACGCGCGTGATCTGCGGCACGAACACGATGGTCAGCGAGACAATCGAGTTGGTGATGCCCGCTCCGAGCGCACCGGAGATCGCGATCGCCAGCAGCACCGAGGGGAAGGCGTAGAACACGTCGATGGTGCGCATGATCATCGTGTTGACCCAGCCGCCGACATAGCCGGCGACGAGGCCGAGCATGGTGCCGATGCCGAAGGCCAGGATCACCGGCGAAATGCCGATCAGGAGCGACAGCCGGCCGCCATAGATCAGCCGCGCCAGCATGTCGCGGCCAAGCTCGTCGGTGCCGAGCGGATAGTTCGGCGTGCCGATGTGGCGCAGGCGGCGGATCATCGAGCCCTGATAGGGATCGGCGAGATGCAGATAGGGCGCGAGCAAGGCGGAGAGAAAGATCAGCAGCAGGATCGCGACGCAGACCATGCTGACCTTGTCCCGGACGATGCGGCGGCCGACGGTGGCCCAATAGCCGCGCGCGTTGGCCATTGGCGCGGCCTGCAGGGACGGGTCGTTGACCGCGCTCGGGGAACTCACGTTCATCGCTAGCCCCGCTTGATGCGCGGATCGATCGCGGCCTGCGCGATGTCGACCACGAGGTTGAGGATGACGAAGAACATCGCCAGCACCAGGATCGTGCCCTGCAGCAGCGGCAAATCGCGCTGGAAGATCGCCGAGTTCAACAGCAGGCCCGATCCGGGCCAGGAGAACACCGTCTCGATCAGGATCGAACCGCCCAGCATGTAGCCGAGCTGCAGACCCATCACCGCGAGCGCGGTCGGCGCGGCGTTCTTCAGCACGTGGCGGAACACCTGGGTTTCGCGCAAGCCCTTCGCGCGCAGTGCCTCGACGAAGTCCTGGCTCAGGATGTCGCCGGTCAGCGCGCGCACGGTGCGCGTGATGATGCCCATCGGAATGACGGAGGTGGTGATCGCCGGCAGGATCAGGAAGCGGATATGCGCCCAGTCCCATGACCACGCGCCGGAGCCGGATGGACCGGCGCCGACAGCCGGCAGCCAGTTCAGCTCGACCGAGAAGATGATCACCAGCACCATGCCGAGCCAATAATGTGGCACGGACACGCCGGCGATCGCGATCGAGGTCGCGACCTTGTCGATCCAGGTGTCGCGGAAGTAGCCGGCGACGAGGCCGAAGAACAGGCCGAGCGAGAAGCCGATGATGGCGGCGGCGATCGCGAGCGTCACGGTGTTCGAGACGGCGCGCAGGACCTCGGCGAGCACCGGGCGGCCGGTCGCGATCGAGCTGCCGAGATCGCCATTGATCGCACGCCACAGCCACAGGCCGAACTGCACCGGCAGCGGCTTGTCGAAGCCGTAGGCGGTGCGCAGTTGCTGCGCCAATTCCTGTGAGGCGTCAGCCGGCAGCACCGCGACGAGGGGATCACCGGGCGTGATGTGAACGAGCATGAAGCAGACGAGCGCAACACCGATGATGATCGGGATCGCATAGACCATCCGCCTGGCAGCATAAGAGAGCACGAGTCACCTTCGGTTGACTCTCCACCGCTGCAGAGAGTCGCGAGAAACAAGCGTCACGAAGAAAGCTCCCCTCCCCCACGCCGCAATCGCGAAGCGATTATCGGCAGCGGGGAGGGGTCGGGGGTGGGGGTCCCCACGAAGACTGCCGCCGGGGTACCCCCCTCCCCACCCCTCCCCCGCAAGGGGGGAGGGAGCGCAGCGGGGCAAGCGGCGAGATCAGCCTGCGAACGTGGACGAATACTCCACCACGCCAACAACTACTCCACCGAGATCGGCGAGAAGTCGATGAACCAGCTCTTCGGCTGCACCACGCCCTTGACCCTCGGGCTCATCGCGCGCGGGCCGACGTCGTGGGCGACGTAGAGGAACGCCGCGTCGTCGACGGAGGCCGCATGCAACTCGGCCAGCGCCTTGTCGCGCTCGGTCGGATCGAAGGTCTGGCGCGCCTTTTTCACCAGCTCATCGAACTTCGGGTTGTTGATGAAGCCCCAATTATTCGACACCGGCGGCGCCATCGACGACTGCAGGAAGCGCACCAGCGCGAAGAACGGGTCCATCGCCGCATAAGTCACGTTGGTGGCGTTGGCGCCGTTGGCCGAGGCATCCTTGGCGCCGCGGCGCCAGTTGGTGAACAGCGTGTTCCACTCGATGACGTCGAGCTTGACGTCGAAATAGCACTCCGCCAGCGCCTGCTGCAGATACTCGTTCATCGGCAGCGGCTGCATCTGGCCCGAGCCCGACGCCGAAGTCTGCGTCTTCACCTCGAGCTTCTTGTTCGGGCCGTAGCCGGCCTCCTGCATCAGCTTCTGCGCGGCCGCCTTGTCGTACTTGATCTCGAAGGTCACGTTGCCGCGCCAGGGATGGCCCTTCTCAAAGGTGCCGCTCGCCGGCACCATCAGGCCGGCCAGCAGACCGTCACGCAGGCCCTCGCGATCGATGCACAGATTGGCCGCCTTGCGGACGCGGATGTCGTTCCACGGCGAGCCTTCGATACGCGAGAACTGCCACGGCCAGACATGCGGCTGCTCATTGGCGTAGAGCTTGAAGCCGCGCTGCTTGATCTCCGGCAGCGCATCCGGCGCCGGCGCTTCGACCCAATCGACCTGGCCGGACAGCAGCGCCGCGGTGCGCGCATTCGCTTCTGGCATGGGCAACAGGATCATCTTGTCGGTCTTTGGGACGCGCGCCTTGTCCCAATAGGCCTCGTTCTTGACGAGCTCCAGCCGCTCGCGCGGCGTGAACTTCGCCATCTTCCACGGGCCTGTGCCCGCGGCGTCCTTGGCGAACGCCGCCCACGCGGCTTGCGACTTCGCCTTGTCATCGGCGCCGGTGGCGGACTCATAGAGTTTCTGCCACTTCGCCGGGCTCGCCATGAACAGGTTGGTGAGGTTGATCGGCAGGAAGCTGTCCGGCTCCTTGGTCGTCAGCTCGACCGTGAGATCATCGATCTTGCGCGCAGAGGCGAGCGTCGGCATGCGAGAGGCGGTGACGCCGACCTGGCTCGGATCGAACTGCGGTGCGTCCTGCTTCAGCACCTTCTCGACGTTCCACACCACGGCGTCGGCATTGAACGGCGAACCGTCATGGAAGGTCACGCCGGGACGCAGCTTGAAGGTCCACTTGGTCTTGTCGGCGTCGTCCACCTTCCACTCGGTGGCAAGGCCGGGAATGACGACGCTCGGCTTGTCCGCGGACGACAGGTCCCACATCGTCAGCGCGTCGTACATCGTGAGGCCGGTGAAGCGGTTGCCCTCAAAACCCTGGTCGGGCTGGCCGAGCGTGCGCGGAATATCGGCGGCAGTCATGCCGATGCGCAGCACCGACTCCGCGCCGGCCTGCGCCGGCAGCATGAGGATGGCGGCGCTCGTCATCATCGCGGTCGCAACGGCCGCGCGCTTTTTCAGTGAGGTCGCAAGACGCAAAAGCACGATGGATATCTCCGATCAGCTGGCTAATTTCTGGGCAGCATTATGCAACGCCTATGCCAGCGGTGCTCCCAAGCGCCCGCCTGCGACGCGTGGTCACAACCGTTTGTGCTCAAACGATCCCGCCGGAGGGCTTGGCACCCGTATTGCAGGTTTGGCGCGTCGAATTTGATCCGGTTTTTACGGAGCTTCACACTGATGCGTATGAAATTGTCCTTGCTGGCGACTGCGCTTGCGCTCGGCATCTCTACTATGGCCGCGCATGCTGAAACGGTTCTGCGCTACGGCATCTCGATGGCCGACATCCCGCTGACGACCGGCCAGCCCGATCGCGGCGCCGGCGCCTATCAGTTTACCGGATACACGATCTACGATCCGCTGGTCGCGTGGGACATGAGCGTCGCCGACAAGGCGGGCAAGCTGATCCCGGGCCTTGCCACCGAGTGGAAGGTCGACGACGCCGACAAGACCAAATGGCGCTTCACCCTGCGCAAGGGCGTCAAGTTCCACGACGGCAGCGACTTCAATGCCGATGCGGTGATCTGGAATCTGGACAAGGTGCTCAACGATAAGGCACCACAGTTCGACAAGCGGCAGAGCGCGCAGGTCAAGACACGGCTTCCGTCGGTGGCGAGCTACGCCAAGATCGACGACTCCACGGTCGAGATCACGACGAAGACCGTCGACTCCTTCTTCCCCTATCAGATGCTGTGGTTCCTGATTTCGAGCCCGGCGCAATATGAGAAGCTCGGCAAGGACTGGGACAAGTTCGCCAGCCAGCCGTCAGGCACCGGCCCGTTCAAGCTGACCAAGCTGGTGCCGCGCGAGTTCGCGGAACTGACAAAGAATTCCGAATACTGGAACAAGGACCGGCTGCCCAAAACCGACAAGCTGGTGCTGGTGCCGATGCCGGAGGCGCTGACCCGCACCAACGCGCTGCTCGCCGGCCAGGTCGACCTGATCGAGACGCCGGCGCCGGACGCGGTGCCGCAGCTCAAGGCCGCCGGCATGAAGCTCGTCGACAACGTCACGCCGCATGTCTGGAACTATCATCTCAGCGTGCTGCCGGGCTCGCCCTGGACCGACATCCGGCTGCGCAAGGCGCTCAACCTCGCGATCAACCGCGACGAGGTCGTCGGGCTGATGAACGGTCTCGCCAAGCCGGCGAAGGGCCAGGTCGACCCGTCGAGTCCCTGGTTCGGCAAGCCGAGCTTCGAACTGAGATATGATCTCGCCGCCGCCAAGAAGCTGGTCGAGGAAGCCGGCTACTCTCCCGCCAAGCCGCTGAAGACCACCTTCATCATCGCACAGGGCGGCACCGGCCAGATGCTGTCGCTGCCAATGAACGAATACCTGCAGCAGAGCTTCAAGGAAATCGGCATCAACATCGAGTTCAAGGTGGTCGAGCTCGAGACGCTCTACACGCATTGGCGCAAGGGCGCGGCTGACGAGATGAACGCCGGCATCACCGCCAACAACATCGCCTACGTCACGTCAGATCCGCTCTACGCCATCGTCCGCTTCTTCGCCTCCGACCAGATCGCGCCTGTGGGCGTCAACTGGGGCGGCTATAAGAATCCGAAGGTCGATGCGCTGATCGCCGAGGCCAAGCAGACGTTCGATCCGGCGAAGCAGGATGAGTTGATCGCGCAGGCGCATGCACAGGTCGTGGATGATGCCGTGCTGGTGTGGGTCGTGCACGACACCAACCCTCACGCGCTGTCGCCGAAGGTGAAGAAGTTCGTCCAGGCCCAACACTGGTTCCAGGACCTGACGACGATCGGGGCGGAGTAACGAGCTGTCGTCCCAGCCTCGCGGCGAAGCGGCTGTCAGATAACGCGCCCTCTCCTCTCCCCTTGTGGGAGAGGGCATGTGCGGCCCATCCGCGAATGCGGTTGGGTGAGGGGTCTCTTTCAACGGGGCGCAACTCGCGGAGAGAACCCCCTCACCCAACCGAGCTCGCCGAGCCGTCCTACACCCCCTCTCCCACAAGGGGAGAGGGCGCATTCATAAGCACTGCACTCATCGCCCGGCAACCGCACCCTGAAGGGGGTAATTCATCGTTGCTAGGGGTTTAGTTAGCACTACTTCGATGTCAGCGCGTGAGCGCCGTTCCAGTCCTCTGGCGGCGGATTCTGCCGATAGGCGCGGATGCGCTCTTCGTAGAGATCGAACAGTTTCGCCAGCTCCTTCGCCTCGTCCTTCTTGCGCCCTCGCGCGATCGCCGCCAGCGCTTCCTCCCAGTCGCGGCTGCGATAGGCGGCGAGCATCTCGATGGTCAGGTTGCGCAGCAGCTGGAAGCGCTCGGAATGCATCACGTCTTCGCGGCCGGTGATCGCATAAATCACCTCCGGCTCGCTCTTGCCCTTCACCATGATGAAATCGAGCTCGAGGATCGCGAGCCTGTCCTTCACCTCCATCGCGGTCGCCGCGCCGACGATGATCGGGAAGCCATACTCCTTGGTCTGGCCTTCCAGCCGTGAGGCGAGGTTGACGCTGTCGCCGAGCGCCGAATAGTTGAACTTCAGGTCGGAGCCCATGTTGCCGACGACGCCGATGCCGGTGTTGAGACCGATGCCGACCTTAAGCGGAATGTAGACGTGGCCGCCATGCGCGGCTTCGTCCTCACGCTCGCCATTGACCCGATCGATCCGATCGAGCATGTCGAGCGCCGCCTCGCAGGCATTGAGCTGATGGTCCTTGTCGGCCAGCGGCGCGTTCCAGAACGCCATGATGGCGTCGCCCATGTATTTGTCGACATAGCCCTTGCGGGCGATGATGGCGTTGGTGAGCGGCGTGAGGAAGCGGTTCATCAGCTGGGTCAGGCCCTGCGGATCGTGCTTGTAGCTCTCCGAGATCGAGGTGAAGCCGCGCACGTCGGAGAACATCACCGTGATCTCGCGCTCCTCGCCGCCGAGCTTGGGCGGCGAGTCAGCCAGTTGCTCGACCAGGACCGGCGACAGGTATTGTCCGAACACCGAGCGCATCTGCCGCCGCTGCTCCTGCTCGCGCACGAAGTTCGCAAAGATGAGCGTCAGATAGACCGCCGTCGTCGAGAGCATCGGATAGGTGAAGTCGATCAGGATTCGCTGCTGGGTGTAGAAGTACCAGGAGACGCCCAGCAGCGCGCTCGCAAACAGCCCTCCCACCGCCACCAGCGTGATCGCGCCCAGCCGCGGTGCGAACAGAATGACGAGCAGTCCGAGCACCACGGCGCCGCCGAACTCGACCGCGATGCCCCAATACGGCCGTGTCAGGATCGATCCGGTCAGGACAGACTCCAGCACCTGGGCGTGCACCTCCACGCCAGGCATGGCTGGGTCGACAGGCGTAGTCTTGATGTCGTTCAGGCCGATCGCGGATGGCCCGATCAGGACCAGCTTCTTGGCGATCTTCTCCGGCGCGACCCGCCCCTCGAGCACATCGATGGCGGACACGTAGATCGACGGATCATGCTTGGCATAGTGGACCCAGATTTTGCCGTTGCCGTCGGTCGGGATCTGAAAGCCGCGCAAGCCAAGGCTGACGATGCCGCCTTCCGCGGTCTTGATCAGCACTGTGTCGGACGCCGTGACAACCCGCAACATCTCGAAGCTGAGCGCGAGCATCGTCACGTCCTGCGCCCGCATGATCATGGGCACCCGGCGGATGATGCCGTCGCGCTCCGGCGGGATCGTGAACAGCCCTCGCCCCGCCGCCGCATGCTCGATCACCGGGACGTTGCGCAGCAGGCCCGGAAACGGCTGCATGAACGGGATCGGATCGTCGCCGAGCATCGCGAACCCCGTCACTGGCAACGTCATGTCGAGATCAGCGCGCGGCTCCGGGCTGCCGGTCTCGCCGAGCACGATGCGCGACCTGCGCAGCGCGTCGGCCAGCACCTGATCGTTCGACGGCAGCGCCTTCAATCTCTCGCGTGTCGTCTCATCGAGATTGGGAAAAGTCTCGGCGGCGAGCGCGGGATTGAGCCGGTCGGGCTCGGCGAAGACCACGTCGAAGGCGATCACGAGCGCCCCCATGCGAGTCAATTGATCGATGATCTCAGCGATTCGCGTCCGGGGCCAAGGCCATTGCCCGAGCTTGGGATCGGACACGCTCTTCTCGTCGATATCGACGATCGTGACCGGCCGGATCGTCTTGGGGCGCGGGCTGAAGGCCTGGAAGCTATCGAAGGTGCGAAGCCGGAACTCCTGCACCGGCGGCGGATCGGCAACGCGTAGCGCCGCGAAGGCGACCAGCAGCAGCAGGCACATCACGCGCGCATAGCCGAACCGGCGCGCGAACCATCGGGGCACTGCCTTCAGTCGTTTCATGCCGCCATCACGCCAAGGCCGGACAACCGGAACGAGCGGTCATGCCGAAGAGAACTCCTGCGTAGCCTTGCACGACGGCGCTCAAACCAGGTGGAAGCCGTCGTGATGTGCCTTGAACTGGTCGAGCGTCACGCCCTTGAGCGTCAGCGTATCGTGCGCGGCATCGGTGATGACCGTGTCTTGACCACCGTTGGCGGACTGCGCCGCATCCACCATCGCCTGGACGCTGGCGAACAGCGAATGGTCGATCTCGACGATGTCCTTGTTGAGATTGAGATCGCCGATCGTGGCGCTGCCGAAATGCGGGTTGAAGACGAAGGTGTCGTTGCCACCCTTGCCGAAGATCGTGACGCCGCCGCCGACATTAACGAAATTGTCGTCCTGCCCCGTGCCGTTGATCGTCGATGCGCCGTCGCCGGCCAGCGTAATTGTGAGCGGCTTGGTAGCAGACGTGTCGTGGCCATCGCTGACCACGGCCTGATAGGTCACGGTCAACGTATCGCCCGGCTTGAGGAAATCCAGGTTCACCGCGTCCGGATGATAGGTCCAGTGCAGCACCTCCTTGTGGCCATCGGAGGTCGCGCTATCGAAGGTGATCGCCGCTGCGCTCGCCAGCGCGTCGACATGGACATTCTCGGGCAGGTTCGACGAGCCGTTGTACTTCACGACACCCTGGCCGAGCACGGACGCGGTCAGCGTATCGCCGATATCCTTGTCGCGAACCGTCAGAGTGCCGGACATGTCGCTCGACAGCTTCACCGGCTGATCCGGGATGTAGCCGGCCGACACATTGTCCAGCTCGAAGGCGTTCTGGCTGCTGGCGAGCACGACCTTGTTGAACGGCGTCAGACCGAGAAACTCGACATAGCCGTTCGACGCAGACGACGTCTGCCCGCCATTGGCGATCAAGGGCGCGACATCGCTGCCGGTGTAGAACGCGACGAGCTTGTTGTTGCTGTAGAACGAGATGCTGTTGTAGGCATCGACCGATCCCCAATACAGCCCAAAACTGTTCTTGATGCTGTCGAAGGTGATCGTCTCGTGCGCGTTGGCGCCGATGGTAAGATATTTGGTCTGGTCCCGGCCGCCATCCATGTAGGGCGCCGACAAAACCGACGAGGAGCCTTGCACGATCCCCGCGGCGCCGCTCGCCGTGAAGGTTGCGTGCAGGGCCTGGCTGTAGAAGCCGTCATGGCCGCGGCCCTCGCCTTCGAAGTCCCACGAGTTGTGATCGAAGGTCTCGGTTGCCATGCCCGCGGTGTTGGCGGTGGCGGAACTCGCCAGCTCGATTGCCCGCTCCGCCAGGATCACGGTCTGCACCGGCGGGTTGGTTTCAGCGACGATGACGGGCGCATCATTGGCGCCGTTGACGGTAATGGTGATGGGCACGTCGACCACGCCACCGCGACCGTCCGCGATTTCCACCGTGTAGGTCAGCGTCACCTGCTGGTCGACGCCGAGATAGTCGAAGCCCTTGTCCTTGGCCGAGAAGGTCCAGGACTGAGATCCCGTGCCTCCGGAGCCGGAATCCGTCAGCGGCCCCAGCGACAGCCAGCTCAGCAATACCGAACTGTCCGACGGAAGCCCGTCATGCGCGCCCTCGACCGCGACGCCGGTCACCTTCACGGCGTGCGTGTCGGTGACGTCGGCGTCCGTGAAGGTGATGGTGCCTGTTGCCGTATCTCGGAGTTTCGAGCCGGACGTATCCGCGCGCTCGGAGATCTCCGCAGCCTGCACGTCCGAGGTGATGACGGGCTGATCGTTGGTCCCCGTGATGGTGACGACGACCGTGGAGATCGCGGTGCCGCCCTGGTGATCGTCGACCGTGACCTTGGTGGTGACCATGACGGTCTCGCCGGCGCCGAGGAAATCGAGCGCGCCGTCGGCGATCGCATAGGTCCAGTCCACCGCGCCATTATTGGTGTTGGCGCCGTGGCTCAGTTGCAGCGCCTGCTCCAACGCCGCGATCTGGGTCGATGTCAGCTGGTTCGACAGATCGGTCTGGTGATCGGCCGCAGTCCATTTGACTTGCTGAGAGTCGGCGAGGATCGAAGCCGCCGGACGATCCGTCAGATCGACATCGGTGAAGTGAATGGTGCCGGTGGCGGTGTGCGGAGCGGACGACCCGGTCTGCTCGGCGGTTTCCGCGATGCTGCCCGCCTGATCGGGATCGGCGATGACCGGCGCGGCATCCTCCGCCGTCAGCGTGATCAGCGTTCCACCATGCCCATCGGTGCTTCCGGCGAAATGGGCGTTGCTGTAATCGCCGACAAGAGTGAGATCAATGCTGTGCCCCTGACCGTCGGTCACGGTCAGCACGCCGGTTTCGGCGTCGTAGGACGCGGTGGTCGTGGCGCTCCAGGCGATGGTCGACAGGTCGATCTTGTCGCCGACGCTGAGGCCGGCGATCTTGGCGGACAGCCCCGCGTCGTCGACGACGAGCTCGCTGCTTCCCTCGCTGCTGAAGTCGATGGTCTGATCGACATGACCGTCAACCTTCAGCGTCGCGCCGGCGTCGACCTTGATCTGGCCCGAGCCTTCGACGTTGCCGGTGATCTCGAAGTTGCCGGCGACGATCTCGATCGTGCCTTCGTTGTAGATCGTTCCGCTGAGACCGCTCACGCCGCTCGCCGTGATCGTCCCGTAGACGTGCAACTCGCCGTCGCCGCTCACCTTGGTGTCGACCAGAGCGAGGATCGCATCGAGGTCGACGGTGAACACGCCGGCATTCTCGACCTGCACGCCGGACAGAGTCACGTCGTGGCCGGCGATCTCCAGCGTGCCCGCGATCTGGACCTCCAGCGTGCCGCCGGTGAGGCTCGTGCCGCCGTCGAGCACCAGGGTCGACGGCACCGGGGTATCGCCGGCCTCGTCGATGATGATCACGCCGCCGGCATTGTCGATCGTGACATTGTCGAACGTGGACGCCGCCTCGGTCTCGACATGCACCGTGCCGCGATTGACGAGATCACCGCCGGTGATCGTGCTGTCCTCGATCAGCAGCAGCGCGCCCTCGTCCACCTGCACGATGCCGGAGCTGTCGACGGAAACATCGACGAGCGTCGCGCCCGCGGCCGACGCGACCTCGAGCGTCGCGCCCTCGCCGATCGTCACGTCGACGCTGGTCACCACGGCGCCGCCCTCGAGGGTGAGGACCACCGAACCTTCCGCGAATTGTCCGACGCTGTCGCCGATCAGAACGGAGCCGCCCTGGACGGCGCTGCCGTCAATGACGCTGTCGCCATCGACCGAGATCGTCCCCGCGCTGGTGATGGCCCCGCCCGCGATGGTCGTGCCGCTCAGCGACAGCGCGCCGCTCAGCGCAATGGTGATGGCCGCGGCATTCGCATTGGTGATGGTTTCGTCGTCCAGCGCATTGCCGCTGCCGGACACTGCGATGACGCCGGAATTGTCGACGATACCTCCGATCAGGGCGCCATGGCCGGCCAGGGCAATCGTTCCGCTGGACTCGTTGGTGATCACGCCCGCGGTGATGCTCGCGTGCGTTAACGTCAGCGTCGCGGCGTCTTCCACCGTGATGCTGCCGCCCGCATTGTCGATGCTGGTGCCGCCGTCAAGCGTCAGCTCGCCATCGGCCTTGATGTCGATGAGGCCGACATTGGTCACGCTCTCATTCGAGAGAGTGTTCCCTGTACCGGATACATCGACCGTGCCGAAATTATCGAGCTCGCCGCCACGGATCTCAGCTCCGCCCGTCAACTGCAGCACCCCGCCGGGCTGCTCCGGACTCTCCTCGCCGTCCTGCAGCGTCCCGATATTCTGGATGACCGGCACGCCCTGGATCAGGATGGTGCCGCCGTCGATGCTGCCGCCATCGAGAGTCAGGGTGGCGCCGAGGTCGACCTGGATCAAGCCGGAGCGATCCTCACCGGCGTTCTCGACGTCGGCATGCACGACCAGCGTGCCGGCGCTGAGCTCGATCGTTCCGACGTTGCTGATGATCGCCGAGGCGCCGAACACGCCGCCGCCCGCCAGCAGCACCGTGCCGGAATTGTGCAGCTCGCTCTGGTCGAGCAGTTGCGCCGACCCGCCGACGCTGAGAATCGCATCCGAGAAATTGTAGATGCGGGAATCGGCCTTGGCCGTCAGCGCGCCGCTGATCGTCAGCGTGCTGTGATTATCGAGCTGCGGGACCGCCCCGCCGCCGAAATCGTTCAGGCTCACCGATTTGGCGAAGGCGGCCGAGTCGATCGTCACCGGGAAGGCGGGCGTCAACCCGTGCAACTGATCGGTGATGATGATGACGTCGTCGGCCGCGGTCGGAGCAAGGCCCGTCGCCCAATTCGCGCCGTCGCTCCACAGCATGACCTGGGCGCCGCTCTGCCCATCGGGCTGGGTCGTGGCAATCCAGACCACCGCGGGATCATCGGTACCGGTAATGGTGACCGTGACCGTCTGCGTCGATGTCGCGCCTTGCGAATCCTTCAAGGTCACCGTGTAGGTGAGCGTCAGGGTCTTCCCGGCCGGGATGAAATCGGCGACATAGACCGGAAGGTCGGCCAGGGTCCAATTGATCTTGCCCGTGCCGCTGCCGGTGCTGTCCAACGCCAGCGACGCCGTCAGCGCCTGCTCGAACAGCGCCAGCGGAGCCGGCGGGATGCTGCCACCGCCCTCGAGAACCGCGCTGCTCAGCTTGGCCGAGACCGTATGGGTATCGGTGAGATCGACATCCTTGAAGGTCAACGTGCCCGATGTCGGATCATCTGATGTCAGCGGCCCGCCGGGAACGCTGGTGCCGCCCTCGAACGCAACCGTCGGGACGCTCGCCACGATCTCGGGCTTGTCATTGGTGCCGGTCACCGTGATCGTGATCGGCACCTCCGTGTACTCGTTGGACGGCGCGAAATTGTTGTCGACACGCACCACGTAGGTCAGCGTCAGCGTCTCGCCGGCGGCCAGGAAGTCGAAGGACTTGTCCGGAACGCTGTAGGTCAGCGTTGCCGAGCCGAAGTTCTTGTTCGTGGGATCGGGCACCACCGTGATCTTCACGGCCGTCGCCATCACGTCCTGCACTTGCAGGGCGTTCAATGAACCCGTGACATCGGCCTGATCCGCGCTCTTGTAGGCGTAGGATTTGAAGCTGACCGAGACCGTCGGCTTGTCGATGGCATTGACGTCGAGGAAATTGACCCGGCTGAGGACGGTGTCGAAATCGGTCGTATTCCCGGTCTGGCCGGCGCGCTCGACCAGACCGAACGACGTCGTCAGCTTACCGTTGCTGTCGAGAATCCGGACCTCCGGCGCGCCCGGAAGATGCGACGGCTGCTCGGACGTCGTACTCGACGGCGTGGTCGGGGTGGTGGTGTCGGTCAGCTTGATGATCGGCGTCGCGCTGGTGCCGTTGGGCAGCGTCAGGGGCGCCAACGGCTGCAGCACGCCGATATCGGTGAAGTGGGTGTTCGATTTCGGATTCGTGTTGTCGGTGAACTTCAGCGAGAACACGTCGTTGATGAGCTTCTGGATATCCGGCGAGAGCGGCACGGCGCTCTGGTTCACCACGCCGTTGCTGATCTGAATCTGCTGGCCGGCCTGGTTGACCACGGCGATCGGCTGCAGCGTCGTTTTGTCGAACAGCACGTAGGATCCGGTGCGCCCGTCGGGCTCGACCAGCACCTGAAACTTGGCGTCCGGCAAACCGCCCTGACCCGGCACGTTGAAGTCGATCTCGACCAGGACGGCGGTGCCGCGAATGCCCATGGTCGCGACCGGCGTGTCGACCTTCATGTCGCCATGCTTGGCGGTCTCGCCGGCGACGAAGGAGATCGTGCCCGCGACCAGGCTGATCAGCGACGAGTTGTTCGACCCGTTGGGGTCGTAGACCATCTCGTTCAGCACCATCCGCGCATTCGAGGAGAGGCCGAAGACGGTGCCGTCGATGAAGGTGATACCGAGCGTCGAATTCGAGCCGGACTGGACGATATCGCCCTTCTCGACGTTGTCGCCGTTGTGAAGCAGGATCGACACGCCGTTGCGGATCACCGTCGCGGTGCCGACCAGCTTCGTCACGTGCCCGATCACCTTGCCGCCCGCAGCGGCGGCGCCGGCCTGACTGACCTGCACCGCGCCCGACAGCGCATTGACGAGGTCGCCGGTCAGATGCGCGCCATCCGGCGAGGCCAGCGGCGCCCGCTTCTCGCCCTTGAAATAGTCGGGGAGCACGAGGTCTCGACCGTCTGACGACAGGATCAGATCGACGCCGGATCGCTTGAAATCGGCACTGAACAGAAAATGCGCGTCGGGAACGACGATCGCATCCGCCGGCGCGTGAGCGGGTGGCACGTCCAGCCGCACAGGCGCGTGCGCGGGGGTGCCCAGGCCATCGGAGAAAAGCGCGGCGTCAGACTTGCCAGCGTAATTCACGGGGCCACCGAACTATGGTTAATGAATACATAAGAATGAGCGTTCAAAGCGTCCATATCACTGGTGGGTGCCTGGAGGAACCATCTTCAGCTTGTGCCCCCGAGGGCTGGAAACTGCGCCTCCCGCGGGATTGCTTCGATAATGTCAAGATTTCGCCGTCTTTTCGGCTGACGCCGCAAAACACTTACAAGTATTCAGTCAGCGTCATTTGGCTAACCAAAGTAATCTGAAGTACTTTGGAAGACATGATTACCTTTCCTGACCTCGGCATCCTCACCGGCGTACCCTTATGATCGGATTTCAAGTCGAGCAGTGTGATCGGGCCAACAAGAATCAAAGATTTGCATCAATTTAGCAGGAGCTGCGGCTCGACGCAGGCCACAACCTTGCCGCGAATCCGAGAGATGGTCGCGACCCTGGCTCGCCTTTCGTTAGAATTTGTCGCATCGGCGCAACACAACGTTCAGCGTGAAGGTCGAGATTTGATCGCCCGTGCGCCGGCCGTAAGTCTGGGCCAAGGGGTCCCCGCCCATGCTGCATGCAACATCGGGTTCCGCCAGGCGCTGCATTGCGCCGGAGGAGATCTGGGGCATGGGGCGTCACATGACTATTCTCAAGCTGATGCGCGCGTCGCTGGCCGTCGCCGCGGCCGTCGCGGTCGTCTGGACGGGCGATCCGGCAGGGGCAGGCCCGATCGGCCAGCCGTTGGGACTGGCAACCACCATTCGCGCGACGGCAGAACCTTTCGGGCTGATACGAGTCGACCTGCAGACGGGCTCGCTGGCCAGCAAATGGGCGGCGCTCGCGCGCAAGCTCGACGACGAGCGGGTTCAATTGGCGCTGTGCGACGGTGACCGCGCGCACTGCGTTTCGCCGGCCGCGCTCAGCCTCTTGGCCATCGTCGACCAGGGCCGTCTCCGCACCGGCCGGGCCCGGCTCGGCGAGATCAACCGCGCCATCAATCTGTCCATCCGGCCGGCCAGCGACCTCGACCAGTATGGCCAGATGGACGTCTGGGCCTCGCCGCTGGCGACCTTCGATCGCCATGCCGGCGACTGCGAGGACTATGCGATCGCCAAGTTCGTCGCCCTGCGGCTGGCGGGGATCGACGCGGACGACCTGCGCATCGTGATCCTGCGCGACATCGTCCGCGGCGAGGATCACGCCGTCGCCGCCGCCCGCCTCGACGGACACTGGCTGCTGCTCGACAACCAGCGCATGGCCATGATCGAGGACAGCGATGCGCAGCGTATCCACCCCTTGTTCGTGCTCGACGAGACAGGCATCGGCCGATTCCAGCCGGCCCCCATGCTGGCGGAGATGGCCGGTTTGACCCGCTAGCCTCCAGCATTCGAGCTGGAAAGATCCGATCGATGCCCCCATCATCGCCGTGATCCCGTCCGGACGCGGTGGTCCAATCGCCAGGGAACGCGTTGCTTCGAGGCGCGACCTGGCGTCCGCCGACGTGATCGAGCGGCCGTTCACCGCGCCGCAACGAGTTGCGTTCAAGTTGCCGACGCGAACCAACGAGCGGTCATGATGCCAGACAGCCCTGCCCTCGCCGTGCGAGGTCTCACCAAATGCTTCGAACGGCCGGCGGTCGATGGCCTCGACCTCGTGGTGCGTTCGGGCGAGTTCTACGCGCTGGTCGGTCCCAACGGCGCCGGCAAGACCACCACCCTGCGCATGGTCGCAGGGCTGCTGCGGCCGGATGCCGGACAGGTGGAAATCTTCGGCATCGATGCGCTGCGCGATCCGATCGCCGCCAAGCAGGTGATGGCGTGGGTCTCCGACGAGCCCATGATCTACGACAAGCTCACGCCGCTCGAATATCTGGAATTCGTCGCCGGGCTGTGGGGCATCGATCCCTCGACGTCCGGCCAGACCGCCCGCGATCTGCTGATCTCGCTCGGGCTCGAGCCGCATCTGCACGAGCGCTGCGAGGGATTTTCCAAGGGCATGCGCCAGAAGGTGGCGCTGGCGGGCGCGCTCATTCATGATCCCCGGCTGATCATCCTGGACGAGCCGCTCACCGGTCTGGACGCCGTCTCCGCACGCCACGTCAAGGGACTGCTGGCCGAGCGCGTCCGCCGCGGCGGCACGGTGATCATGACGACCCACATCCTCGAAGTCGCCGAGCGCATGGCCGACCGGATCGGCGTCATCGCCGCCGGCCGCGTGGTGGCCGAGGGCACGCTCGCCGAATTGCGCCAGCAGAATGGCCGCACCGACACCAGCCTCGAGGAACTGTTCATCGCTCTCGTCGAGGTGGAGCCCGCGGCATGACGCGGGCGGCGACGCTGGCCTGGTTCGCGCGCCACGAGCTCAGGCTTGCTTGGCGCGAATGGCTCGGCATGATCACCGCCGGCAAGCGCCGCCGCACGCGCGCCGCTATCATCGGCCTCGTGCTGTTCGGCGCGGTCATGCACGTGCCGGCCTGGGTCGTGGTCGGCCGCTATGCCGATCTCGCGCCGCCGCTCGACAAGACCGCGCTGATCGTCGTCACCGCGACCATCATGCTGTCGTGGGCGCTGATGTTGTCCCAGGCGATCGAGTCGGTGACGCGCGTGTTCTACGCCCGTGCCGATCTCGATTTGATCATGTCGTCGCCGGTGCGGCTCGCCGAAATCTTCTCGGTCCGGATTGCCGCGATCGCGCTGTCCGTGACCAGCATGGCGCTGCTGCTGGCGACACCGTTCGTCGACGTGCTGCTGATCGAAGGCGGCGTGCGCTGGCTCGCGGCCTTCGTCGTGGTCGCAGCGGTGGGACTGTCTGCCGCCGCGATCGCCATCGCCATCACCATCATCCTGTTCCGCCTGATCGGTCCTGCGCGCACACGGCTGGTGGCGCAGATCCTGGCCGCGGTGATCGGCGCCGGGTTCGTGATCATGCTGCAGATCGCGGCCATCATGTCCTATGGCACGCTGTCGCGCTTCGCCATCCTCACCTCCGATGCCGCGGCGGCGATCGCGCCCGATCCCGACAGTCTCGTCTGGCTGCCGGCGCGCGCGGCGCTCGGCGACGGCCAGGCGCTGCTGATCCTGCTGGCTGCCGGATTGCTGCTGCTCGGCGTCGTCATGCTGGTGTTCTCGCCGCGCTTTGCCGACACGGCGATCAGCGCTGCGGCCCAGGGGGTCTCGACCCGCGCCGGCGCGAAGATCCGGGCGTTCCGCGGCGGCTCGCGGCAGCAGGCGCTGCGCCGCAAGGAATTCATGCTGCTGCGGCGCGACCCCTGGCTGATCTCGCAGACGCTGATGCAGCTGCTCTATCTGGTGCCGCCGGCCTTGTTGCTGTGGCGGAGCTATTCCGACAGCTCGCAGGCCGTCATCCTGATCACGCCGGTCATCGTCATGGCCGCCGGCCAGCTCGCCGGCGGCCTGGCCTGGCTCACGATCTCCGGCGAGGACGCGCCGGAGCTGGTCGCCACGGCGCCGTTGCCCGCCTCGCGGATCGTGCGCGCCAAGATCGAAGTGGTGCTGATCGCGATCACGCTGATCTTCGCCCCCCTGGTGCTCGCGTTCGGCTGGGTCGCTCCGGCCCAGGCGGCGGTCACGGCGGCGGCCGTGCTGATCGCGACCATCTCCTCCACCGCGATCCAGCTCTGGTTCCGCATCCAGGCGCGGCGCAGCCAGTTCCGCCGCCGCCAGACCTCGTCCCGGCTCGCGACCTTCGCGGAAGCCTTCTCCTCGATCGGCTGGGCTGCGACTGCAGCGCTCGCGCTGGCGCTGCCCGAAGGGGCCGTGATCTGCGGGCTGATGACCGCAGCGCTGCTGTTCTTCGCCTGGAAGCTGAGCCCGGCTCGGGCCTGACAGTTTCAGCGCAGCACCTCCATGACGGCAGCCGTGAACGCCTCGGGCGCCTCCTGCGGCAGATTGTGGCCGGCGCGCGGGATCACGCGATGCGCGATCCGGTTGCTGAATTTTCCAGCGTGCGCACGGCCGTCGGTCGCCGGGGTGACGCCATCGGCATCGCCATCGAGCGTGATCGTGGGCGCGGTGATGACGGGCTGCGCCGCCAACCGCTGTTCGAGCTCCTGATAGCGCGGGTCCCCCTCGGCCAGGCCGTAGCGGTGGCGATAGCTATGGATCACGACATCGACGTGATCCGGATTGTCGAAGGCCTCGGCCGAGCGCGCGAAGGTCGCATCGTCGAAGCGCCAGTTCGGTGACCATTGCTGCCACAGCAGCCGCGCGATTTCGGCGCGGTGGGCGGCGAGCCCGGCGCGGCCGCGTTCGGTCTGGAAGTACCATTGATACCAATAGGCAAATTCCTGCGGGACCGAAGCAGGCTTGAGCGCCTTCGCGATATCCTGGATGGCATAGCCCCCCACCGAGACGAGACCGACGCAGCGTTCCGGCCACAGCGCCGCGCCGACGCAGGCCGCCCGTCCGCCCCAATCATAGCCGGCGAACACGGCACGCGGGATCGCCAGCGCATCGATCAGCGCGATGAGGTCGGCGCCGATCGCCGCCTGCTGACCCGATCTCGGTATCGACGGATCAAGGAAGCGCGTCGACCCGTAGCCGCGGACGTAGGGCACGATCACCCGGCAGCCCTGGGCAGCGAGGCGCGGCGCGACGTCGACATAGGAGTGGATGTCGTAGGGATAGCCGTGCAGCAGGATGACGGCCGGACCATCGGCCGGTCCGCTTTCGAAATAGGCAATGCGCAGCACGCCTGCATCAATCTCGCGCAGCGGCTGTAGTCGAGCAGTCATGACATCCTCCCACGTCGTCCACCCGCCCTCATCGATCGGTGCGTTGTGGTGAGGATAGTGAAGATGCGGTTTAGGCGCTACACTCGCAGCTGCCGTTGAAGGGGAACCGACATGCTGCGCTCGCTGGTCTCGCTGCTCGCCGTCCTGATCTCGTTCGCAACGCCTGCGCTGGCGCAATCGGGACCGCGCACCAGCGAGTGTCTCGCGATGGCCGGCAACACGCCGCGCGCGATGCCTGTCAGCCTGCGCCGGACAGCCGCCGCCAACGAAGTGACGATCACCTATGCCGGTCATTCGACCTACTTCATCGACACGCCGATGGGCATCCGCATCGCCACCGACTACAGCGGCGCCTATCAGGTCGGGCGGCTGCCGGACGTCATCACCATGAACCGGGCGCATTCGACGCACTACACGCTGGCGCCCGATCCGCGCATTCCGCACGTGCTGCGCGGCTGGGGCGACGACGGCAAGCCGGCGCAGATCTTCGAGCGCATCGGCGACGTGCTGGTCCGCAACATCACCACCGACATCCGCCGCTATTTTAGCGACTCGCTCGGCGCCGACATGATCAAGGACGGCAACTCGATCTTCATCTTCGAGGTCGCCGGCCTTTGCATCGGCCATCTCGGCCATCTGCACGTCAAGCTCGACGAGACGCATTTCGCCGCGATCGGCCGGCTCGACGTGGTGATGGTGCCGATCGACGGCACCTACACGATGTCGCTGGACGGCATCTCGGAGATCACCAAGCGGTTGCGCGCCTCGGTGGTGCTGCCGATGCACCGCTTCGCGACGCCGCTCGATGAGTTCATGCGCAAGATCGGCCAGCAGTTCGAGATCGACCGCCGCACCGAGCGGTCCTTGAAGATGTCGCGCGAGCTTTTGCCGTCGAGCCCGACCGTTATTATCCTGGACGGGGTCTAGGCGCCCGCGAGGCTGGTGCCGCGGCGGCCTTCCGGAGTCAGGAACATGCGCTTGAGCTTGTTGATCACGCGCACCGCCAGCCCGAGCACGTAAGGCTGCGTCTTCAGGCAGAAGGCGAGCTTCTTGACGTGGCCCTCGACATGCCACTTCGCATGCGCGCCGTCGCGGAAGAAGACCACGTCGCCCGGCCCGTAACGCTTCGCCGGCATCCCCTCGCTCTCCAGCACGATCGCGCCTTCGAGGATCAGGATTGTCTCGTCGAAATCGTAGTACCAGTTGAACTTGCCCTCGGTGCAATGCCAGACGATGGTCGACCCGAGGCCGTCGCTGCTGCGCGCGATGGTGCAGGAGGTCGCGGTCGGATTGCCCTCGATGATCCAGGACGGCTCGATCGGCGCGGGCGACAGGTCGACGGTGAGATTGGCGGTTTCGATCAGGGACGGCGACATCATGGACCTCAAATGCATCGGGCTGAAATGTTCCGGCGGGCGCCGGCATGAGCCCGCGACCGTAGCGGGTTGCACCTAACCGGTGCTTTCCGCGGTCGTTAAGATTTGATCCAATCGCCGCGACCTGCGGTCGCATCACAACCACGCCAGCGCTATAAACGTCACGCGGGCGCCGCAATTTGTTCGCGGCCTCGCCAAACCTGATGATCTACTGTTTGCCCGCACTGCAAGATGCGGTCGCGCCACCTCCGGTAGCCGTCCGCCGCCTTGCGCCGTGCCTTCACCTTTAGAGATTTGCCGACGTCGCAGAGATAAGGATTTCCAGGATGCGCCGACTGAGACTCGCCCTCACGCTGTCCGCCGCCACGCTCGCAACCACGCTTGCAGCCGCCAGCCTCGTCATGGCCGGCGAGACGCCGGCTCCCGACAACGCCAAGGCCTACTTCATCAACCTGAAGGACGGCGACAAGGTGGCCTCGCCGGTCCTGATCCGCTTCGGCCTGTCCGGCATGGGCGTCGCGCCGTCCGGCACCGAGGCCCCGAACACCGGCCACCATCACCTCCTGATCGACGCGCCCGCGCTCGAGGGCGACGCGCTGAACGAGGCCATTCCCGTGGACGCCGGCCACGTGCATTTCGGCAAGGGCCAGACCGAGGCCTCGGTCAACCTGACGCCCGGCCAGCACACGCTGCAGCTCGTGCTCGGCGACTGGAGCCACATCCCGCACAACAAGCCGGTCATGTCGGAGCGCATCACCATCACCGTCGAGCCCAGCACCCAGGCCAAGTCTCCATAAGTCCGAAGTCTCCATAAGTCCGGACCGGCGCAGCTTGTGATCCCGCGAGCTGCGCCGCCTCCCGTTGCTGCATTTCTGACACCTCGCGCTCATCTACGTCTTGAACGCCAGCCGCAGGCCGCCCCAGTGGCGATCCCTGATCCTGATCGGCACATCGATCTCCTTCACGATCATCGTGACTCCGCCGCCCATGTCGCGCTCGTAGCGTTGCGCGAGATGCCCGCGGAGCGTTCGCGCAGCCGCCATGCCGGCGCGGTCCTTATAGAAGCGGCGGTTGCGGCTGTTTGCGACGTTCCAGGCCTGGTCGCCCGGCCGTTGCGGCTGCGAGACCTTGCGGTTGTGGGTCGGGATGTAGGCATTCCTGTCGATCGCGACGCAAAACACGACGTTCGGATCGGCGGCCAAGGCCGCCTCCTGGAGCGGCGCCAACAAGCGGTCGCAGAGGGTCGTGAACGGAGCTTCGAACTGCTCGGGATCGGTGCCCGCAATCCGCCGGTAGTCGAAATCGAACCAGGTCGCGATGGTGCTCTCGCCTGACGCGATCGACTGCTCGATCGCGGCCGTGATCCTGTCGGCCACCGCCATTGCCGCATCGACCTGAGCCTGGTCGGCGCCGTCGATCTTGGCGAGGAGGGCCGTGACACCGCGATGCTCGCTCTCGCCGGCATCGCGAAAGCTGACGTGAACGTCGCGATTGCCGATCGCAACGATCTCGCCTTCGACCGCGCCGAACGCCGCGCAGTCCACCTTCACAGGCTGCTGCTCGGCAAGACCGACGACATCCATCGCGGCGCGGAAGCGCAGGCCGCCCGCGGAGAGATCGAGCACGGTCCCGTCGATATGTCCTCCGCGGCCATGGAGGCGCGCGGCAATGCTCACGGGCCGGCGCATGTCGGACGTCCGGCGGTCGCCGACGCTCGAGCTGCGCAGCGACACCATGAGGTTGGCGCGCAACTCCGAGACCCGGCCATTGGTGCCGGTCACGAGCTCCGACACGGCCTGGGTCTGCTGCTCGATCTGCGACGAGCGGCTGGAGATCCGGGTGACATTCTCCGCGACCAGGGCCACGCCGGACGAGGCCTCGGCGAGACTGCGCGCGACCTCGCGCAAGGTCGCCTCCTGCTCCTCGGCCGCCGCGGCCATCGCGGCGCTCGCGCCATCGATGCTGCCGATCGCCGCGCTGATCTTGCTGATCACGGCGGTCGAGTCCGAGGTGGCGCTCGAGATGCGGTCGATGCGCTGAGCGATGTCGTCGGCAGCCTCGGACGTCTTGCGCGCCAGCGCCTTGACCTCATGCGCGACGATCGCGAACCCGGCGCCGGCCTCGCCGGCGCGCGCCGCCTCGATGGTGGCGTTGAGCGCCAGCAGATTGGTCTGCGCCGCCACCTCCGCGATCGTGCTGACCACCGAGGAGATCTGCTCGGCGGCATCGCTCAAGGCAGCGACCGTCGATCCCGCCTGCTGCGCTTCGCGCGCCGCGCGGCTGGCGAGCTCTGCCGTCTCGGCCGCGCGCTGCGCGATCTCCCGTCCCGTCGCCGACAGCTCTTCCGCCGAGCTCGACACCGTGGTGACGTTGCTGCTCGCGCTGGCGGAGGCCTGCGCGACCATGCCGGCCTCGCTCGCGATCGTCTTCGCCTCCGACACGGCCTGCGCGCTGCGCGTCGAGGCGTCGCTGCTGATCGTCATCACCTCGGCGACGGCGCAATCGAGATCCGTCTCGAGCAGCTCCCACATCTCGGCGAACATCCGTTTGCGCTCGCGCTCGGCAACCTCCTTGGCCCTGGCCTGCTCCTCGGTGAGGCGGCGGTTCTCCAACAGCTTGCCGTGGAAGATGCCGAGCGCGTGCGAGATCTGGCCGACCTCGTCGCGGCGCTTGACCTTCTCGAGGCGGACGTCGAGATCGTTCTGCGCCAGCCGCTCCATCGCGCGGGCCATCTGCAGCAGCGGCGAAGCGAGCCAGCGGCCGAACAGGAACGCGCCTGCGGCGGTGACCAGCAGCGTGATGCAGATCGACCAGAACACGTAGTCCTTGACCGCGGCAAGCTCGGCCTTGACCACCCCGAGCCGCTGGTCGGCCGCGGACCTGATCGCCTGCAAGGTCGGGCTGATGCTGTCATAGTGCCGCGTCAGCTCGGCCGCTTCAGCCATCAGCTTGGTTTGTCCAGCCATGTAGGCGAGGAAGCTCTCGCGATAGATGGTCATCAGCTTGACGATCTCGGCCTTGACCGCCTCCGGCAGATCGGCCTTGGCGAGCTCGGGGCCGAACTCGTCGACGCGCTTGCGCAGATCGTCGCCGTATTTGGGATCGCCGCGCAGCATGAAATCCTTCTCGTGCCGGCGCATCATCAGCATCAGCACGGCGAGGCGCGGCTGGTCGTATTTCGTCAGCTGGCTCTCGATCGAGCGGACGGCGCCGCGCAGCTTGCCCTGGAGGCCGTCGTTCTCGTTGAAGCCGATGAGCTTCTGCGCGGCGACGAGGTTGGCGAACCGGCTCGCATAGCCGTTGACGGCCTCGCGCGACGCAGCGGCCTGCCGCGCGGTCTCGTCATCCGGGTTCGCCGCGAGGATCTGGTCGACCTGGTCGAGCCGCGACGCAATCGACGCCACGGTCTGGTCGTGCGTTGCGACCTTCGCGTCCGACGGCTTCTGCAGGAATTCGCTCGCCGTCCCCCGGGCCTGCAACAGCCCCTCCCAGATGCCGCCGCTCAGGCCGGCGAGCGTCGCGACACGATCGGCGATCCGCTGGCTGCGCCGCTCGATCGAAAGGCCTGCCAAATACAGGCAGCCGATGACCGCAACACCGGCCACTCCAAGACAAAGAATTTGGCCTCTCAGCCCAAATCGAATTCCGCCGCGCGCCGGACTCACATCCGAAACGACCATCGCTGTTCCCTATGCGTCTATGAAGTAACAGCGGCGAGTTTTATGCGTTTTGCTTAATGACGAACTAATTACGATAGGCACGACGAAACAATTCAACCCATGGATGCAGTAGATTTACGGGATTTCCCGTCGACCTACGCGCTGCCCAACAGCTCTACTCACGCTCTCGTGCAGTCGGCGGCCCGTCATGCGACGGACCGCCAACACGCGAATCGGATTACGCCCACTCGCCGTTGCGGAACACCGGCACGCGGCGGCCATCGGCATGAACGCCATCGATGTTGGTCTCGGCGGCGCCGATCATCCAGTCGATATGGATCAGGCTCTGGTTGCCGCCTTGCGCGGCGATCTGCTGCGGCGACAGCGAGGTGCCGTTGACGAAGCACTTCGAGTAGCACTGGCCGAGCGCGATGTGCGAGGCGGCGTTCTCGTCGAATAGCGTGTTGTAGAACAACAGGCCGCTCTTGGAGATCGGCGAGGAATGCGGCACCAGCGCGACCTCGCCGAGCCGGCGCGCGCCCTCGTCGGTGTCGAGCACCTTGTTCAGCACCTGCTCGCCCTTCGACGCCTTGGCCTCGACGATGCGGCCTTCCTCGAACTTGACCTGGATGTCGTCGATCAGCGTGCCCTGATAGGACAGCGGCTTGGAGCTTCGAACGTGGCCGGACACGCGACGGCAATGCGGCGTTGTGAACACCTCCTCGGTCGGGATGTTGGCGTTGCAGGTGATGCCGTTCTTCGCGGTCGAGGCGCCGCCTTCCCATTCGTGCCCGTCGGCCAGGCCGATCGTGAGATCCATGCCGGGGCCGGTGTAATGCAGCGCATGGAAGCGCTGGCCGTTGAGCCATTCGGTGCGCTCGCGCAGCACCGCGTTGTGGCGCTCCCAGGCGGACACCGCATCCTCGCGATCGACTCGCGACGCGGCGAAGATCGCGTCGGCAAGCTTCGCCACAGCGACCTCCTCCGGCACATCAGGGAAAACCAGCTTGGCCCAGGCCGGGCTCGGATAGGCGATGATGTTCCAGTTGGTCTCGAAATTGGTGATCTTCTCCAGCGCCGGCTGATAGGCCTTGGAGTTGGCCTTGCTGGCGCGCGCGACCTTGGCCGGATCCTGGCCCGACAGCAGCATCGGATTGTCGCCGACGATCGCGAGCCGCGCGGTGTTCTCGGTGAACGCCTTGGCCATGCCCTGGTAGAGCCAGTCCGCGGCGCGGTCGAAGCTGGTGTCGTGACCATAGCGATAGCGAGCGAGCGTCAGCTCCTCGTCGGAAAAGAACGAGGTCACGATGCCGGCGCCGGCCTTGTAGGCGTGCTCGGCCACCTTGCGCACCAGCGGCAGCGCCACCGACGGCGCCGTCAGCAGCAAATCCTGCCCCGGCCGCAGTTGCAGCCCGACCTTCACCGCCACCTCGGCAAGGCGGTCAAGCTTCACGGGATCGATAGCGGTATCGAAGCTTCGGGGGTGTGCGGTCATCTTGTATCCAGTTCCGTTGCTTGGGATGTTGAAGAGATAGGCCAATGGATGGAGCGGTCAATGGCGAAGGCCGCGCCGCATTCTCCACCGTCGTCCCGGGCAAGCCACGGCGCGCGCCAGCGCGATGTGGCGCCGACCCGGGACCCATAGCCACCGGGGGAGTCGTTGCGCGAGCTGGCCGCTCCAGCGTGCCTCATACGAACGCTGCGGAGTATGGGTCCCGGATCAGCGCCGCGACGCGCCTTGCGCGTCACGGCTTGTCCGGGACGACAACGGATTGTGGCACAGACATTCATCCTCGCGCCCGCTTTCGCGTCCGAGTGTTGCTCGTTCAGTCACCCTCTCCACCGAGGGTGCAGGGAGAGCCGGGCCTCGACTGAGGCCCGTGGCCCGCCTGCGGAAAAAATGCAGGCGGCAGGTACCACAGGTCCAGCCGGAACGACCCGGCCCTCCCTGCGCGATGGCTTTACGGCTGCTTCGCGCTCTCCCAGGTGCACCGGGCTTTCTGGCCACCTTGTCGCGACAATGCGCTTCTCGCGCCTTGCGCGGGACACCAGCATCGGGGTGTCAGGACCACGCGACTTGACCGTGCGGACCAATCTGTTCGTCGGCGCGATGTGATCACGCTGCAAACCGGCCCGCCCACCACATCCCGCACCCCACGCTTCGTGACGACCGCGCAGCGCCCCTCGTCGATGAGGCGGGACGAGGGAGATAAGATCATGATTTTCCGAAATCGCGAAGCGGAATATTTTTACTAACAGGACTGGACAGCCCAAATCAGCTTGAACGCAAAGGTGAAATCAGATTCTGCGCGCTGGCCGATGGCGCGTTGCTCTGGGCCTGCCGACAGCGGGCCTCCCTGCTGCTGACTCGATGAGCCGTGCACTCTCCTCGCGTGAGGTCGTTCCCTCCCCCTTGTGGGGGAGGGCTAGGGAGGGGGGCGCCACGCCCACCGTCCTCTCGGCTACCCCCTCCCCAACCCTCCCCCACAAGGGGGGAGGGAGCGTGGAGATCTTGCACTCCTAACGAGGACGAACTGGCAGGCGGATGAGCTCGTAGCTCAGATGCCTGCCGGCTCAATGAGCCGTGCCCTCTCCTCGCCCGAGTTCGTTCCCTCCCCCCTTGTGGGGCAGGGCTAGGGAGGGGGGTGGCCACACCCACCACCCTCTCGGCTACCCCCCTGCCCCACAAGGGGGGAGGGAGCGTGGAGAGCTTGCCGTCCTCACGATGACAACCTTGAAAGGACAACGCGTGACGCAGCGGCCATCTGCACGAGGTCGCGCGCGGTCACGAATGGCAAAGGTTGCCGACGCGGAATCCCTTTCCGTCATGCATCGCGCCGCAATCTGTCAGTCCTCTACGCGGAGATCCTCACCATGGACGTACCAGTCCGCGCGCGACGCCCAGTGGACGTGGCGATCCGGCACAGCGCCGAGCGGCTGATCGAAACTGCCGGCGGGAATGATCGCCTCCCTGCCGCTGCGCGTGAGATGCGGCATCGGGCTGCCGCATCGCGAGCAGAACGCCGTGGCGAAGCTTCGCGCCTGCGGCAGGTCGAAGCGCGAGACGCTCTCCTCACCACGCAGCCAGCGGAGAGCCGGCGCTTTGACGATGACTTCGCACGAATGTGCCGCGCCGCTGGCCTTGCGACAGCGCGAGCAATGACAGTTGAGAAATCGATCGAACGGAGCATCGACCTCGAACGCAACCTGGCCGCACAAACAGCTGCCACGAAACGCGGTCATTTCTTCCTCCTTTTGCCATCGAGCTGACAAGCGGCCGCCGGCGACGCGCGGCTAGACCGAGTCAAGCAAATTGATCAATTCGGAACTGCCGCAGCGGGCAGTCGCATCCCAGAAATGCATGGCTCACGAGCGATTCCGTCACGTTGAGGACACGTTTGCCGGTTGATTGGCGCGCGGCAGGGGGATTTCACAGTGTACAGGAGTCCTCCGAATGTACCGCGTTGTTCTTGTCGTCGCCGCATTGCTGGCTCTCTCCGTTCAAGCCGAGGCACGTCCTCGTCATCATCATCATCACTATTCCTATCATCATCACTCCTCCCATCACCGCTACGCCTATCGCCAGCACTCCTTCATGAACGCGATGGCTTCGATTCCGGGCGAAGCCCGTGTCGTGGCCGGTCGACCGTCGGGATGTCCCCATGCCTTCTGCGGCTGCGAAGCGTCGCTCTATACGTTTGGCCGGATCATTCCCGAGTTGAACCTCGCGTCCAACTGGCGCCGCTTTCCGCGCGCCATGCCGGCGCCGGGCATGGCGGCCGTCCGCTCCGGCCACGTCATGATCCTGCAGCAGCAGGTCGCCGGCAATGTGTGGCTGGTGCATGACGGCAATTCCGGCGGCCACGTCACCCGCGAGCATCCGCGCTCCATCGCCGGATATACGATCGTGAATCCGCGGGGTGGTTCGACGATGTTCGGCGCGGCAGCCGGAGCCACGCGCGAAGCCCGTGCGTCGCGCTATCAGCGGGTGGCGCGCAACACGCGCTCGGATGGGTGGATGGCCAGCGCGGCGCCGATGGCATTCAATTAGGACGAGGTCGCTCCCTCCTCTCTTGAAGTGAGGCTGTCGCGACGTACGATCCTGCAAGTGAGTGACTCCGTCATGCCCGGGCCTGTCCCTCCTGCGCGGCCGAAGCCGCTTCGGCGCGGCGGAGGCTCGGGCATCCACGTCCATCCACGGGTGCCGAACGACGTGGATGGCCGGGAAAAGCCCGGCCACCATGACGGAGAGAGATCAGCGCGAAACGACGATCTTCAAACGCGAGAGGATTGCATCATCGGATGCAAGCCGGGTGGGAGAGGGACAAGTCGTTCCGCTCGCACGTCCCGTGCGGCAGCCCCTCACCCCAACCCTCTCCCCCTAAGAACGGGGAGAGGGAGTCGAGGCACCGCCGGCGTGGAGCCAGAGGCTTCTCGTCGCCTTATTACTTCTGCGGCTCCGTCGTCGACCACAGCAGGGTCGTCGCGTTCTTCTCGTAGGCCATGCCCTTGGGGTAGCTGATCAGCTCCATCTGCAGGTCCCAGGGCGTCAGGAAGTACAGGATCGACTGGCCGGCCGCCGGGCCTTCATTGATCGGGATCGGGCCCTGCATGGTGCGCACGCCCTTCGACTTCAGATACGCGGCGGCCTTGTCGATGTCGTCGACATAGAGCGCGATGTGGTGGCCGCCGAAATCGCTGTTCTTCGGCTGCGTCTTGGCCTGGTCCGGCGACTCGTACTGGAACAGCTCGATGTTGGAGCCATAGCCGCAGCGGACCATGCTGATCTCGTGGATGACGGCGCGCGGATGCACGTTGACAACGTCCTGCATGAAGGTGCCCTTCTCGTCGGAGAACGGCCCGAACGACATCGCCTGCTTGCAGCCGATCACGTCGGTGAAGAAGGCGATGGCGGCTTTGACATCCGGCACGGTGATGCCGGTGTGGTCGTGGCCGCGCAGGCCGGGGATGGAGTCGGCGGCGGCGAGGGTGGAGGAGAGAGCGAGGGCGGCGAGAGCGGTGCTGATGAGTTTGGTGATTTTCATTGAAGACTCCGACCTAGGATTGACATCGAACGATTGGGGCCTCGTGCTTCGAGACGCGCCGCCAAGGCGGCGCTCCTCAGCATGAGGGTTTGAGTTCCGAATGCGGCGCGCACATCAGCTATCGGCTGAGAGCTCGGGAGATGAGCCCGGAGCTTCGCACCGCCCCGCGCGCCCGGGCTGCTCGAACCGCCCCCTCCCCTCACCCTGAGGAGCCCGCCATAGGCGGGCGTCTCGAAGGGCGAGGCCGCTGCTGGGGCCTCATGGTTCGAGACGGCGCCATGGGGCGCCTCCTCACCATGAGGATTGAGATCGAAATCTCGCAGCGCGCGCACACGCACGCTGCCGTCGTTACGCTCACCCCGCCGCCAGCTGCTTCTCCACCGCCTTGTGATCCTGCGCGAGGCCGGCGGCGAGGCCGCGGGCCATGTCGCCGACATAGATGTCCTCCTCGCCCGCCTCATAGCCGTCGAGGATCTCCTTCGCGGCGTCTGCCGGCGTCATCTTTGGAATCGGCAGCCCGGCCGTCATCCGCGTATCGACTGCGCCGGGCAGCGCGCCCGCGACACGGACGCCTTTCGGCTCGAGCTCGCCGCGTAGGCCCTGCGTGAGGCTCAGCGCCGCGGCCTTGGAGGCGCAATAGGAGCCCATCAGCGGCAGGTTCACGCGCGCGAGGATGGTGAGGATGTTGAGCACCGCCCCGTGGTTCTTGATCAGCACCGGCGCGAAGGCGCGGGTGAGCCGCAGCGGCGCGAGATAGTTGATCGCGATCTCCTCGGTGGCGATGGCGAGATCGGGGGCGAGCAGGAAGGCGGTGTTGTGGTTGACGCCGGCATTGTTGATCAGCAGCGTCGCGTCGGAGGCCTGCGCTGCGGCGGCCGCCGCGTCGGCATCGCTGGTGACGTCGAGCTTGAGCGGCACGACCTTGTCGGTGGCCGCAAGCCCGGAGATATCGCGCGCGGCGGCGTAGACCTTGGCGGCGCCGCGCGCCAGCAACTCGGCGATCAGCGCGGTGGCGATGGCACCGGTGGCGCCGGTGATGACGACGACGGAGTCCTTGACCGAAGTGCTCATGCGGCTGATCCCTGCTGCTGTGGTTGCTGACGGGACGGGGAGTCGTCGAGCCAGCCCGGCTCGACATCGGGGAGCGGAATGGCTGCGAGGAGCTGGCGCGTGTAGGCGTGTTGCGGATGGGAGAAGATGCGGCCGACCGGTCCGTGCTCGACCACCTCGCCGCCCTTGAGAATGGCGACCTCGTCGCAGAGCACGCGAATCACCGACAGGTCATGGCTGATGAAGACGACGGTGAGGCCGAGCTTGGCGCGCAGTTCCTTCAGCAGCATCAGGATGTGCGCCTGGGTCGAGACGTCGAGGCCGGAGACGATCTCGTCGGCGACGATGAAGTCCGGCTGCAGCGCGAGCGCCCGCGCGATGCCGGCGCGCTGCCGCTGGCCGCCGGAGAGTTCGTGCGGATAACGATCGACGAACGACGTCGGCAGGCCGACCAGATCGAGCAGCGCGGCGGCCTTGTCGCGGCGGTCGCGCCGGCCGCTGAGGCGGCCGTAGACTTCGAGCTGGCGCGTCAAGGTCACCGCGAGCGGCAGCCTCGGATTGAGCGAGGATTGCGGATCCTGGAAGATCATCTGGATGCGCGCGCGCAAGGGTCGCAACGCGGCTTCCGAGAGATGGCTGATTTCGACGCCATCGAACTGGATGCCACCCGAGGTCGGCTCCAGCAGCCGCACCAGCAGCCGGCCGAGCGTGGTCTTGCCCGAGCCGGATTCGCCGACCAGGCCGAGCACCGCGCCGCGCGGCACGGCGAGATCGACGGACTTGATGATTTCGCGCATCACAGGCTTGCCGAACAGCGAGGTCGAGCGCGCCGGATAGGCGAAGCCGAGCTGGCCGGTGCGCAGCAGGATGTCGCTCATGCCGGCCTCCCGGCGCCGAGTTGATCGAGCCGGCGCGCCTCGGCCCACAGGCTCTCGATCAGCGCCGGCGGCACCGGCTTCAGCGCATCCGCAGGGCGATCCGCGCGCGGTGTCGCCGCCAGCAGCGCGCGGGTATAGGCATGATGCGGCTTCACCAGCACGTCGGCCGTCAAGCCGTCCTCGAGCACGCGGCCGGCATGCAGCACGGTCATGCTGCGACATACTTTTGCGACGACACCGAGATCGTGGGTGACGAACAGGATCGCGGCGCCATGGCGCTGGCGCATCCGCTCGACCAGCTGCAGCACCTGGCGCTGCACGGTGACGTCGAGCGCGGTGGTCGGCTCGTCGGCGATCACCAGCGACGGATCGCAGGCGAAGGCCATCGCGATCAGCACACGCTGGCGCATGCCGCCGGAGAGCTCGTGCGGGTATGACGCGAGCACGCGGCCGGAATCGCGGATCGCGACCTCGGCGAGCAGCTCGGCGGCGCGGTCGAGCGCGGCGCGCTTGGAGAGCTTCAAATGCAGCTGCAGCACCGCCGCCATCTGCGCGCCGATGCGCCGGACGGGATTGAGCGAGGTCATCGGGTCCTGCGGGATCAGCGCGATGCGGCGCCCGAGCAGATCGCGGCGCTGCTTGTCGGGCATCGCCAGGAGATCGCGGCCTTCGAAGCTCACATGGCCCGCCGTGATGTTCGCCTTCGCCGGCAGCAGACCGAAGATGGTGCGGCCGACCATCGACTTGCCGGCGCCGGACTCGCCGACCAGTCCGCGCACCTCGCCGGCCTCGACGCGCAAGGAGACGCCGCGCAGCACCTTTGCGGCCCCGATCGCGACGTGCAGGTTTTCGATCTCCAGCACGGCGGTCATCGGCGCTGCACCGGGTCGAGCGCGGCGCGCAGACCGTCGCCGAACAGATTGAAGCCGATGACGCTGACGATGACGGCGGCGATCGGCAGCGCCATGATCCACGGTGCCTGATAGACGATCTGCCGTCCCTCGGTGATCATGCCGCCCCAGCTCGCGGTATCGCCGGTGACGGAGATGCCGACGAAGGAGAGGATGACCTCGACCAGGATCGCGATGCCCATCTCGACGGCGAGCAGGGTCACGATCAGCGGGATCAGATTGGGCAGGATCTCGAGCCGCAGCGCCTGCATGCGGGTGAGGCCAAGCACGCGCGACGCGGCTGCGTAGTCGCGGGCGAGCTGGGCCTGGGTCTCGGCGCGGGTGATGCGCGCAAAGCGCGTCCAGTCGACCACGACGATCGCGGCAATGACGGAGGTCAGGCCGGCGCCGATCACGGCGGCGAGCACGATCGACAGCAGCACCGGCGGAAAGGCCATCCAGACGTCGATCATGCGCGACACCAGCTGATCGGGCACGCCGCCGAACGCGCCGGCGATCAGGCCGAGCGCGACGCCGATGAGCGCGGCGAGCGCCGAAGCGACCAGCGCCACCGCCACGGCGGTCCGCGCGGAATACATCAGCCGGGAGAGTACGCAGCGGCCCAGGCTGTCGGTGCCCAGCGGAAACGCCGCTTCGCCGCCGCGCATGAAGGCTGGCGGCAGTTGCGCCGACATCAGGTCCTGCTCGGCCGGGTCGTGCGGGGCGATGGCTGGGGCGAACAGCGCGATCAGCAGCAAGAGAGCAACGAGGCCGCCGCCGATCCACAGCCGCGCTCCGCCGCGCGCGAGCGCGCTGCGCCAGCGCGAGGGCGTTGCCATGATGGGCCCTGAGAGAACGAGATCAGCCATGACGCAGCCTCGGATCGAGCAGCGCGACGAGAAGATCGACGGCGAGGTTGAGGGCGATGAACAGCACGGCGAAGGTCAGGATCAGCCCCTGGATCAGCGGGAAGTCGCGGTTGATGACGGCATCGATCGCCATGTTGCCGATGCCCTCATAGGAGAAGATGCGCTCGACCAGCACGGTGCCGCCGAGCAGCAGGGTGACCTGCACGCCTGAGAGCGCCACCGTGGGGATCAGCGCGTTGGGAAACACCTCGCGTTGCAGGATCGTGGTGCGCGAGAAGCCGCGGGTGCGGGCGATCTGGGCGTAGTCCTGGTCCTCGGCCTCTGCGAGCTGCGCCTTGAGGAGGCGCGCGACCAGCGCGGCGAAGGGCAGCGCCAGGGCGATCGACGGCAGCAACATGTGGCGCAACAGATCGGCGGCGACGTCGAGGCGCAAGGTGAGCAGGCTCTCGATCATATAGAAGTGGGTGCGGAAGGCCACGGCGAGCTGCGGATCGAGCCGGCCGGAGATCGGCAACAGCGGCAGCAGAACGCCGAAGCCGAGCAGCAGGATCAGCGCCCAGAGGAAATCGGGAATCGCGAGGAAGACGCCGTTGACGGTGTCGAGCAGCCATTCGGCGCGGGTGCCGCGCATGAGGCTGCCGACCAGCGCGACCGCTCCGCCCATCAGCAGCGCCATGACGACCGAGAGCGCGGCGAGTTCGAGCGTCGCCGGCAGCCGTGCGCCGACCAGCTCGAACACCTGCTGGCGCAGGCTGATCGAGCGGCCGAAATCGCCTGATACGACCTGGCCGAGCCAGGTGATGAACTGCGACAGCAGCGGCTGGTCGAGGCCGTAGAGCGCGCGTAGCCGCGCGATATCGGCAGGCGAGGCGCCGGGCGGGATCATCATGGCGATGGGATCGCCGGGCACGACGCGCAACAGCACGAACACGATGGCGCCGACGCCGAGCAGAGTCGGCGGGATCAGAGCGAGGCGCTTGAGAATGGCGCTCCAGCGCATCGCTCGGTCTCCGTCTCAGCCTTGTTTCAACCTTGGGTCACGAGCTGCGGCAGGATCATGCCGTTGGCCTGCGGCACCACCTTCAGCCCCTTCTTGTGCACGATCGGCTGGACGTATTGCAGCAGCGGAATCACTTCGCCCTCTTCGGCGATGTATTTGTCGACCGCCTTCCAGCCGGCGATGCGCTTGGCCTCGTCCTTCTCACCCCACAGCGGGCCGATGCGCTCGATCAGATCCTTGCCCTTCCACGCCGAATGCGGCGACGGGCCGAACATTGCGAAGCCTGTCGACGTCGTGGGATCGCCGATCGCGTTGCCCCAATTGTAGAACGCGGCCGGCGCCAGCGCGTGGCGCGCGCGCAGCTCGAAATGCTGCGCGATCTCGTAGACCTCGATATTGGCCTCGATGCCGACCTTGCGCCACATGCCGGCGATGGCCTGGACCATCTCGTAGTCCTTCGGCTTGAAGCCGCGCGTGGTCTGGATGGTGAACCTGACCGGCTTCGTGGTCGAATAGCCGCTCTTGGCGAGCAGGCTCTTGGCGAGCTCCGGATCGTAGGCGACCTTGATCGACGGATCGAACGCGGCGTAGCCCGGCGCTTCCAGCGTGTCGATCGGCACGCCATAGCCGCGCAAGAGCTTCTCGACGATCGCCTTCTTGTCGATGGCGTGATTGGCGGCGAGGCGGACGTTGCGATCCAGCATCGGATCGATGTCGGTCAGGAAGATCATGCCGATGTCGGAGATCGGCTGTGTCACGCCGGCGAGGTTCGGCTTGGCCTTGAGGCGGTCGAACTCCTCGTAGGGAATCTCGAAGGTGATGTCGGAGCCGCCCGACTCGATCTCGGCGACGCGGCTGGTCGGATCGGTGACGAACTTGAACACGACGGTCTCGAACGCCGGCTTCGGCCCCCAATAGCCGGGATGCGCCTTGAGCCGCAGGAAGGCGTTGCGCTCGAACGTATCGACCTTGTACGGACCCGAGCCGATCGGCGCCTTCTCGAAACCCTCGGCGCCGACCTTCTCGTAATAGGCCTTCGGCAGCACGTAGCCGGTCAGGAACGCCATCCATTTGAACAGCACCGGCTCGAACTCGACGACATCGGCCGTGATGGTCTGGCCGTCGATCTTGAAATTGTTGATCTTCGACCAGACGAACTGGATCGGATTGCCGCCCTTCGGGTCGGCGGCGCGCGTCAGCGACCACACAACGTCCTCCGGCGTGACCTTGGAGCCGTCGTGCCAGGTCGCGTCGGAGCGCAGCTCCATGGTGACCTTGGTGCGGTCCTCGTTCCAGCCCCACTTCGTCAGAAGACCGGGGTTGAACGAGAGATCGGCGGCCTGGCCGATATAGGGATCGAAGATCGCCTGGTAGATCGACTGGATGGTGGGATTGACCGCGGAGACGCCGACGGTCGGATCGAATGACGGCAGATTGACGTTGTAGGCGATGGTCAGCGTGCCCGCCGCGGCGCGCGCGGAGGATAGCGGCAGGCCGGTGGCGAGCGGCAACGCAGCCGCGCCCGCGAGCTGCAACATCGTACGGCGAGAGATCTGATGGTCACGCATGGTGATGCAACTCCGAAATGTGCGAACGATGAGTGAGCGAAAGGCAGATCAGGAAATGGCGCCCCTGCCGGCGCCATTCCTCACTTGATGATCAGTGCGGCGCGCTCTCGGCCCAGCGCTTCATCAGCGTGTTCGAGGGCAGAGACTCATCGACCAGCTTCTTGGCGGTCTCGACACCCGCGACCGGCAGCTTCGACGGATCGAGCAGGCCGATCTGCACCAGCACCGAGGCCTGATCCCAGTAGATGTGCTCGTTGTAGAGCTTGTCGCCGCGGAAGCGGACGATCGCGACCAGCGGGATCTCGACATATTTGCCGGTCGGCGGGATGCCGGGCAGCATCCAGTCGATCTCGATGTCGTGGGTGAAGCAGAACAGCATCTCGTCGACGACGCGGTCGGCGCCGATGGTGCGCGAGATCGGCACCAGCTTGGTGTCCTTTGGCGTCTTCGGAATGAAGTGGTTGGCGTAGAAGCGCAGCAGGTCCTTGTAGCCGACGCCGCCGGTCATGGTCGGGATATGGTTGACATAGGGCTCGGCGACCATGGTGCCCATCGTCGCCTCCGCCGAGCGGGTGGCGAATTCGAGCTCGGTGTGCTTATCCCACAACGACGACAGATCGTAATGCGGGCCGAGTACTTTCCTGAACAGCGCGATCGAGCGCGAATGCGCCATCAAGGTCGCGGGCTTGTCGAAGCTCGTGCGCTCCGGCGCGGCGAAGGCGTGATCGCAGCAGGGATAGAGATAGAACTCGGCGTCATCGCGGCCGGCAAAGCCGGCCTTGATCGCCTCGCGCGCCTCGGCGGGCGCGAACTTGTCGAGCTCGGCGAAGTGGAAGACGATCGGGCCCTTGATGTTCTTGGCCTCGGCGATATCGGCCTCGATGCCGACGCCATAATAGGAGACGGCACAATCGACATCGGTGCGGGCGGCCGTGAGATAGGCCAGCTTGCCGCCGAGGCAGAAGCCGAGTGCGCCGACCTTGCCCTTGCACTCGGGACGCGCGCGCAGCACCTTCAGCGCATCGGCCGTGTCCTTGATCGCGAGATTGACGTCGAAGCGCTGGTAGTAGCCGAACGCCTTGCCGAAATCCGCCTCGCCATAGCCGAGCTCGATGCCCGGCTCGAAGCGCCAGAACAGGTCCGGCGCCAGCACGACATAGCCTTCCTCGGCGTAGTAATCGGCGACGGCGCGCATCGAGGCGTTGACGCCGAAAATCTCCTGCAGGAGCACGATGCCGGGACCGGAGCCTGACGCGGGCACCGCCAGATAGCCCTTGAACGTGCCGCCATCGGCGGCGGCGATGTCGATCCACTGTCCAGCGTTCGTGCCAGCCATCGTCATGCTCCCCGGTCCTGCCAGCGTCCACAGTGACGCCGGGCCTCATGTGTTTTCTTCATTGAATTTTTAATGTAAAAATGTCGGATGTAAACAGCAGAGATTGAGCATGCGCTGCACAAGCGTTGTGCGGAGCGGCATCGGGAGATGGGAATTTGAAACGGGCGACGAACGCCGCAGCCAAGCGCAAGGTCGTGACGGTCAAGGCAAAATCGGCGATCAGCAATGCTGGATCACGGGCCGACAGAGTTGCTGAGAGAAGCGACAGTCGCGACAGCAAAGCCTCCTGGCACCTCGCCCGCAGCGACGCCGAGCGGCGGCTGTCGGACTTCGAGTTCGCGCTGGAGCGGCTCGCGCAGTCCTATTATCGCTGGAAGGCGTCGTGCCTTGCCGCCGTCTGCGAGGTGCCGCTGACCGGCGACGACGTCGCCGTGCTCAACGTCGTGCGCATGGGCGACGAGCCGAAGCGGCTCGCCGAAGTCGGGCAATTGCTCAACCGCGTCGACGTGCCCAACCTGCAATATGCGACGCGCAAGCTGGTGCGTGCCGGCCTGATCGAGACGGAGGGACGCTCATCGCGCAAGGAGACGCGCTATCGCGCGACGGCGCGGGGACGCGAGGTCACCGAGGATTATGCAGCGCTGCGCGCCGCGACCTTGCCGCCGATGTTCGACGGCGTGCCCGGCTGGATCGACAGCTGTGCAGCCACCACGGCGCAGCTCGACCAGATGGCCGGGCTCTACGGCCAGGCGACGCGGGTCGCGATCACCAAGCGGCACCAGTCGTGAGGCGTGCTAGCGCGGCTTGACGTCCGTCACCTTCCACAAGATGCAGACCACGTCATTCCCAGCGCGTTGCGCGCTTTGCGCAACCTGCTCCGCCTGGACGCCGCGGGTCGCGCGCAGATGCGCGAACCAGGCCCGGCCCGGCGTCTCGATCACGAGGAACGGTCGGCCGCCGCGCACCACCTCGTCAGTGGTGACGACCTGCGGCATCGGCAGCCAGGTCTGTAGCGCCTGCAGAATGTGATAGTCGACGGCGTTGCCGCGCGAGCGCGTCGGATAGTTGGTGACCACGTCCCAATCCAGCGGAAAGCGATAGGCCTCGCGTTGCGCGGCATAGGCGGCGCGCGGCAGGAAGACATGCGGCGAGTCGGTGATGACCGGCCACTCGCCTGTGACATAGGCGGCTTCGAAGGGGGTGCCGGCCGCATCCGTACAGACGGGGTCGCCGTGAGCCGGATGCGCGACGTGAGCGGCAACGTTGCGCAGCACCAGCGCCGAGATGATCAGCCCGCCGACCACGACGAGCGCGCGACGGCGCTCCGCGACCGCGAGCAGCCCCTGTGCAAATACGGTCATCAGGATGGAGGTGGCGATCAGCTGCGGAATGAAGAAGCGCGGCACGAAGATCGGGAATGCGATCAGCGAGACGATCCAGGCTGCGAGGGCGAATGCGGTGAACCCGGTCGCCAGGAGCAACATGTAGCGCGTGGATTGCCGATCGTCGCCGGAGATCATCTCGCCGCGCCATCGCGGCTGCTGGCTCCAGTCGGCCACGCTCGTCAGCAGCAGCCACAGCAACGCGGCGACACAGATCCACAACATTAGTTGCGAGGAGAACAGCGTCTCGGCGAGCTCGGACCAGCCCGGCTGTGTCATCCAGCCATAGGGGCTCGCGACCTTGAGCTGCTCGCGCAGGACCGGGAGCCATGCGAGCACCGCCAACACGGAAGGCGCAGTCGCGATCAGGATCCGGCGCAGCACGCCCTTCTCGCAGAGAGCACTGAGCCAGCCGGCCAATGCGATGCAGCCGACATAGGCGATGCCGAAGGTGTGTGACGACGTCAGGGCCAGGAACGCCAGTGCGAGCAGCCCTGTCTCGCGCGGCCGGCCGCGCTCGATGGCGCCCTGCTGCGCCAGCGCGGCAACCGCCGCCGCGGCGAAGTAGGTCGCATAGGTCCGGAACTCGAACGCCGCGAACAGTAGGTTCTCGTTCAAGGTGAGGAGAACGAACAGACCGGCCCAGCACGCGGCCGCCGACGCCACGCGCCTGCCGAGATGCCACAGCGCGGCAAGACCTGCCGCCACCAGCGCGAGGTTGAGCAGCTTCAGGACAGCGACGGCCGAGATGGAGCCAGGAAGCAGCCGCGCCAGCAGCCACGCGCCGGTGAGATAGAGCGGCGGGTTGCCGTCGATGCCGAGCGCTATGCCGGCCCACAGCTTGCGCAGGCTGTCGGCCTGCAAAAGATGCATCGTCAGCAGCTCGTCGGCCCACAAGGGATCGTTAACCGAACGGAACGCAAACGCCGCGAAAATGCCGAGGCCCAGCAGCACGCCGGCGCCGTTCAGGAATTTGGAAGCTGGAGGGGCGGTCGATGTCATGAATGACGCTGCTGCTGCGGCATCCATGACCCAAATTCCTTAGCACCGGCTTTCGGCGCGGGCTTTCCACCAGCGGTCGCCCCGCACCGGTTCACACGATCTTAGGGAAGCGCGCTGCACAATGCACGCGGCCAGCAGCGGTGAGACATGTCCCTTCCCTTCCCAGACGCGAGCGATCCGGGTCACGCCGGCACTCAACGCGAACCGCGCCCGCGCGCAGGCCGGCCGCTGGTCGTCGATGTCGACGATGTGCTGCTGCAGACAAGCCTGTCGAGCGAGGCCGTCTGGTCCGAGATCGCGCACCGTCCCGCCGCCATCATCACGCTCGCCGCCGCGCTGCTGCGCGGCCCTGCCGAGCTGAAGCGACGCCTGTCGACCTCGGCGCATTTCGATCCTGCCCGCCTCGCCTACAACACCGACACGGTCGGCATGATGCTGCAGGTTCTCGGCGAGGGACGACCGGTCTATCTCGCCTCGGATCACTATGACGGTGCGCTGGTCAGCGCGATCGCGCAACACCTCGGCGTGTTCACCGCGTGGTCGGCCTCCGAGACCGGCGTGCGGCTCGATCCGGAGGTGCTCGGCCTGCTGCAATCCTGGAGCCAGGGCTTCGACTATCTCGGCCATGACAGCGAGGCGTTGCCGGCCGGCGCGACACGGCTTCCGCGCCGCACAGCGGACGCATCGACCGTCGCGGCGACGCAGCCCGCGGGCTGGCGCGTCTGGGCGAAGCTGCTGCGCGTGCACCAATGGGCCAAGAACGCGCTGGTGCTGGTGCCATTGCTGACGGCGCATCAGTTCGGATTCTGGCCGGTCGCGACCGCGCTCCTGGCAGCCGTCGCCTTCTCGCTCGGCGCGTCAGCGGCCTACATCCTCAACGATCTCGTCGACGTCACCGCCGACCGCGCGCATGCGACCAAGCGCAACCGGCCGATCGCAAGCGGCGCCATCGCCCCGGCGCAGGCCATTGCCGCGATGGCGCTGCTGCTCGTCACCGCGCTGGCGCTCGCGACAGCCATCTCCCTGCCGTTTCTCGGCATGCTCGTCTTCTATCTTGCGCTCACGACCGCCTATTCGTTCCGTCTGAAGCGCATCGCGCTGGTCGACGTCGTGACGCTTGCCGTGCTGTACACGCTTCGCGTCATCGCCGGCGCCGTCGCGATCGGCGTGGCGATGTCGGAATGGCTGTTCGCGTTCTCGCTGTTCATGTTCATGGCGCTGGCGCTGGTGAAACGCTATGTCGAACTCGATCGCCGCAGCGGCGGCGACAAGCCGATGTCGCGCGACTATCAGCCCAACGATCTGTCGATGATCGCCGTGCTGGCGGCCGCCGCAGGCTTCAATGCCGTCGTGATCTTCACGCTCTACATCTCCTCCGATACGGTTCGCGCGCTCTACAGCCACCCACAGATCATGTGGGCCGGTTGCCCGGTGCTGATGTATTGGATGGCGCGGGTGATGCTGTTCGCCCAGCGCGGGCTGATCGACGACGATCCCGTGATCTTCGCGCTGAAGGACCGCGTCAGCTGGCTCGCGCTCGGCACGATCGGCGCGATCATGCTGGCGGCGATGTAACACGCGGTCATGAGCGATCTCGCCGGCTGGGGCAATTATCCGCGGCTGCCGAGCGAGCAGCTCACGCCGCTGCGCTCCGGCACCATTCCGCCATTGCTCGCAAGCCGCACCGGGCTGATCGCTCGCGGCCAGGGGCGCGCCTATGGCGATGCCGCGATCGGCATGGCCGCGACGCTCTCAACGGGCGGCCTGAGCCGGATGCGCCGGTTCGATCCCGACAGCGGCGAACTGACGGTCGAAGCCGGCGTGACCATTGCCGACGTTCTCACGACCTTCGTGCCGCGCGGCTTCTTTCTGAAGGTCGTGCCCGGCACGAAATTCGTCAGCGTCGGCGGCGCCATCGCGGCCGACGTGCACGGCAAGAACCATCATCGCGACGGCGGCTTCGGCGACCATGTCGTCGCTCTCCGGCTAATGTTGCCGAGCGGAGAGAGCGTCACCTGCTCGCGGCACCTCAACGCCGAGCTGTTCCACGCCACGGTCGGCGGCATGGGTCTCACCGGGATCATCACCGAGGCGACGCTGACCCTGATGCCGATCGAGACCGGCTGGCTGGTGCAGGAGACGCATGTCGCTGATGATCTCGAGGCCGCCATGGCGGCGCTCGAGGCGACGGCGTCGCACACCTATTCGGTGGCGTGGATCGACTGCCTGGCGCGCGGCGCCGCGCTCGGGCGCTCGCTGATCTACGCCGCCGATCATGCCGGTCTCGCCGACAAGGATCGCTTCGCGCCGGCCCGCGATCCGTTCCCGCCGCAACGACGCCCCGGTCCGTCGATGCCGTCCTTCACGCCGGGCTTCGCGCTCAACCCGCTGTCGGTGCGCGCCTTCAATGCCCTGTACTTCAAGCACGGCGCCAGGCATGCAGCGACGCCACGGCTGGTGCACTGGGATCCCTATTTCTTCCCGCTCGATGCGATCGGCCATTGGAATCGCATTTATGGCGTCCGCGGCTTCCTGCAGCATCAATGCGTGATCCCGGCGCACAACGCCCGCAGCGTGCTCGCTGAGATCCTCGACCGGGTCGCGCGACGCGGCAGCGCCTCGGTGCTCGCCGTGCTCAAGCAGCTCGGCGACAGCCACGGCCTGATGTCATTCCCGCTGCGCGGCTACACGCTGGCGATGGACTTTCCGATCCAGGACTCGCTGTTCGACTTTCTCGATGAGCTCGATGCGCTCGTCAGCGCAGCCGGCGGCCGCATCTACCTCGCCAAGGACGCGCGCCAGTCGCGCGCAACGTTCATGGCCGGCTATGCCGGGCTCGATCGCCTGCGCGACATCCGCCGCCAGATCGGCGCCACCGACAAGCTCGTCTCTCACCTCTCCGCCCGATTGGGAATCTGAGTCATGACCAACGCGAAATCCGTACTCGTGATCGGCGGCAGCTCCGATATCGGCCATGCCACCGCGCTGCGCTACGCGGAGCGCGGCTGGCAGGTGGCGCTCGCCGCCCGCGACACATCCACTGCTCAGCGCAATGCCGACGACATCAAGGCGCGCACGGGCAATGATGTTGTTGTGCATGCGCTCGACGTCCTTGACAGCGCGCGGCTCACGGGTTTCGTCGACGATCTGCCGGCGCTGCCGGACACCGTCGTCTCGATGATCGGCGAACTCGGCGACCAGGCGCGCGCGGAACGCGAGACCGAGCACGCCGCGATGATCATGCGCACCAATTTCGAAGCGCCGGCGCTGCTGCTCGGCCTGTTCGCCAATGCCTTCGCGGCGCGCGGCTCCGGCACGATCGTCGGCATCAGCTCGGTGGCCGGCGATCGCGGTCGCGGCTCGAACTACGTCTACGGCGCCGCCAAGGCCGGCTTCTCGCAATTCCTGTCGGGCCTGCGCAACCGCATGGCGCTCGCCGGCAAGGTGCGCGTCGTCACGGTGAAGCCCGGCTTCGTGCGCACGCGAATGACCGCGCATCTCAAGCTTCCGGCGCCGCTGACGGTGACACCGGCGCGCGTCGCGGCCGACATCTACGCGGCCGCAGAGGAGAGCCCGCGCGACGTGATCTATGTCGGACGCAGGTTCTGGCTGGTGATGACGATCATCAAGCTGATTCCGGAGGCGGTGTTCAAGCGGCTGAAGCTTTAGCCTTCGCGGCCGAAGGCGACTCCTGTCCGTCCGCCTCATGTCCGCCGCGGCGTATGGGTCCCGGCTCAAGGCCGGGACGACATCGTGGGCGGGGCGCGAGGCTCGCCCTCCATACTCCGCCGTCGTCCCGGCGAACGCCGGGGCCCATACAGCGGACACTATCGAGGAACGTTGCTGTGAGTTGGGCTATTCGCTGAGCGCATGATTTGAGAGCTAGGGCGACGTCATCCCCCTTTCCCATGGCAATCGCAGATGACGATCGCAGTTTGTGTTTGTTTCTCTCCTCGTCGTCATGGCCGGGCTTGTCCCGGCCATCCACGTCGTCCGGCATGCTGAGAACCACGTGGATGCCCGGGCATGACGGAGTGACTATTCGGCAGCATCGCTCGCCGGCTCAGATCCATAGCCTCCTATGCGATGTCCCTGCCGCTCCTCCCTTCTGAACAGCACATACAACGCCGGCAGCACCAACAAGGTCAGGACCGTCGACGAGATGATGCCGCCGATGACGACGGTGGCGAGCGGGCGCTGCACCTCGGCGCCGGCGCCGGTAGCGAGCGCCATGGGGACGAAGCCCAGCGAGGCGACCAAGGCCGTCATCAGTACCGGGCGCAGCCGCGCCAGCGCGCCCTCCTCCACGGCCGCGAGCACGCTGCGGCCCTCCTGGCGCAGCCGCTCGATGAAGGCGATGATGACGAGGCCGTTGAGCACGGCGACGCCGGACAGCGCGATGAAACCGACGCCTGCGGAGATCGACAAGGGCAGTCCGCGCAACAGCAGCGCGGCGATGCCGCCGGTCAGCGCCAGCGGCACGCCGGAGAACACCAGGGCGGCATCGGCCAGCGAACCCATGCTCATGAACAGCAGCAGCAGGACCAGCGCGAGCGCGATCGGCACGACGATGGTCAGCCGCTTGGTCGCCGACACCAGCTGCTCGAACTGGCCGCCCCAGCCGATCCAATAGCCCGGCGGCAGCTTCACGTTCTCGGCAACGGCCGCCTGAGCCTCGGTCACGAACGAGCCGAGATCGCGCGCGCGGACGTTGGCCGAGACGACGATGCGGCGCTTGCCGTTCTCGCGGCTGACCTGGTTCGGGCCCGGCGCCGATGCCACGTTTGCCACCGAGGACAGCGGCACATAGCGCGGCTGGGCCGCGGCGCTGAAGGCGGTGCGCAGCGGCGCGGCCCCCGCGTCCTCGCCTGCGGGCAAGGGAATTGGGATGGCTCTGATGGCATCGAGATTGCCGCGCAGGCGTTCCGGCAGGCGAACGACGATGTCGAAGCGGCGGTCACCCTCGAACAATTGCCCGGTGGCCTTGCCGCCGATGGCGATCTCGACCACGTTCTGCACCTCGGCGACGCTGAGACCGTAGCGCGACAGCGCCTGGCGGTCGATCTTGACGGTCAGGATCGGCAGGCCCGCAACCTGCTCGGTCTTGACGTCGGTCGCGCCATTGATATCGCGAATGACGGCTTCGACCTGGCGCGCCGCGCCCTGCAGGATGTCGAGATCGTCGCCGAAGATCTTCACGCCGACATCGCTGCGGACGCCGGAGATCAGCTCGTTGAAGCGCAGCTGGATCGGCTGCGAGATCTCGTAGTTGCTGCCGGGGATCTCGTCCGCGGCGGCTTCGATCTCCGCCACCAGTGTCGCCTTGTCCTTGGCCGGATCGGGCCACTCCGCGCGCGGCTTCAGCATGACGTAGCCGTCGCCCTGCGACGGCGCCATCGGATCGGTGGCGACCTCCGCGGTGCCGATGCGGGTGAAGACGTCCTTCACCTCCGGGATTCGCTTCAGCCTCGCATCGAGCGCCTTCTGCAGATCGACCGACAGCGTGAGGCTGGTGCCGGGAATGCGCAGCGCCGCCAGCGCCACGTCGCCTTCGTCGAGGCTCGGGATGAACTCGCCGCCCATGCGTGTCGCCGCGACGCCGCTGGCCGCGACGATCACCACGGCTGCGATGGCGACGGCGGCGCGATGGACGATGACGGCGCGCAGCAGCGGCGCATAGACGCGCCGGGCGCCGCGCATCACCAGGTTCTCCTGCTCCGACACCTTGCCGGTGACGAAGATGGCGACCGCGGCCGGCACGAAGGTGACGGAGAACAGCACGGCAGCGCCGAGCGCCATCAGCACCGTCAGCGCCATCGGCGTGAACATCTTGCCTTCGACGCCCGTCAGCGTGAGCACGGGCAGATAGACGACCGCAATGATCAGCGTGCCGAACAGGCTCGGGCCGATCACCTCGCGGGCGCCGCTGACGATGGTCTGCAGCCGCTCGGAGGTCGTGAGCAGGCCGCCCTTGCGGTGCTGCGCCTGGGCGAGCAACCGCAGACAGTTCTCGACGATGATGACGGCGCCGTCGACGATGATGCCGAAATCGATCGCGCCCAGGCTCATCAGATTGGCACTGACCCTGCTCTCCACCATGCCGGTGATGGTCATCGCCATCGACAGCGGGATGATGCAGGCGGTGACCAGCGCGGCGCGGATGTTGCCGAGCAGCAGGAACAGCACGACGACGACGAGTGCGGCACCTTCGAGCAGGTTTGTCTCGACGGTCCGGATCGTCGCCTCGACGAGATGAGTGCGATCATAGAGCGTGCGCGTGATCACGCCCTCGGGCAGCGACCTCGCGATCTCATCGAGCCGTGCGGCGACGCGGCGCGCGACGCTACGGCTGTTCTCGCCGATCAGCAGCATCGCGGTGCCGAGGATGGTCTCCTCGCCGTTGAGCGTCGCCGCGCCCGTGCGCAGGTCGCGGCCCTCCATCACCTCGGCAACGTCGCCGATGCGCACCGGCGTGCCGCCGCGGGCGCCGATCACGATGTCCTTCAGCTCGGCGGCGCTGCCGACCTGGCCGGGCGCGCGGACCAGATACTGCTCGCCATTGCGCTCGATGTAGCCGGCGCCAACATTGGCGTTGTTCGATGCCAGCGCCGCGATGACGTCGCGAAAACTGATCTTGTAAGCCATGAGCCGGCCGGGATCCGGCAGCACGTGGAACTGGCGCTCGAAGCCGCCGATGGTGTTGACCTCGATGACGCCGGCGACGCCGCGCAATTGCGGCCGGATGATCCAGTCCTGGATGGTGCGCAGATCGGTCGGCGAGTAGTCGGCACCATCCGCGTTCTTGGCGCCTGGTTTGGCCTCGACCGCATACATGAAGATCTCGCCGAGCCCGGTCGATAGCGGCCCCATCGCCACCTCGACGCCGGGCGGCAGCTGATCCTTGACCTGCTGAATGCGCTCGTTGACGAGCTGGCGGGCGAAGTAGATGTCGGTGCCGTCCTGGAACACGACGGTGACCTGGCTCAGCCCGTAGCGTGACAGCGAGCGGGTGTAGTCGAGCTTCGGCAGGCCGCCCATCGCGGTCTCGACCGGGAAGGTGATGCGCTGCTCGGTCTCGAGCGGCGAATAGCCCGGCGCCTTGGTGTTGATCTGCACCTGGACGTTGGTGATATCGGGCACGGCGTCGATCGGCAGCCGGGTGAAATTCCAGGCGCCGAAACCGGCCGCGCCGAGTGATACGAGCAGCACCAGCCAGCGCTGGCGCACGGCAAAGGCGAGGATGGCGTCAATCATGCTCGGCCTCCCCCTTGCCCATCTCGGCCTTCACGACGAAGCTGTTCTCGGCGACGTAGTGCTCGCCTGGGGAGAGGCCGTCGCGGATCTCGACATGGGTGGGATCGGATTCGCCAAGCGCGACGGGCCGCGCCTCGATCTTGTCGCCCTCCTCGCGGACGAACACGACGGTCTTGTTCTCCAGGGTCTGGATCGCACTGGCGCGCACCGCGACCGCGACGCTGCGCTTGGCGAGCACCAGCCGTGCGGCGACGAACAGGCCGGGGCGCAAGCGACCATCGGCATTCGGCAGCACGACGCGCGCCAGCGCGGTCTGGGTCTCGCTGGCACCGACCGGGGCGATGTAGGAGATGTTGCCCTTGATGGCGCCGCGGCCGTCATCGGGATCGATCAGCACCTCGTCGTCGAGACGGACGCGTCGCAGATCCTGGCGATAGATCGAGAGGTCCACCCAGATGGTCGAGAGGTCCGCGACCACGAAGGCCGGCTTCTGCTCGGAGGCGTATTCGCCGAGCGAGATCTGGCGATCGATGATGGTGCCTCCGATCGGCGCCTTCAGGTCATAGGCGGTCAGGCTCTGGTTGCTTTCGATCGCGGCGAGCAGTTCGTCCTTGGCGACGGTGTCGCCGATGCGCTTCCTGATCGCGCGGACGATGCCGGGAAAGCGCGGCGTCACCTGCACCAGCGCTTCCTGGTTGGCGCGGAGTACGCCGTTGAACGAGAGGGTATCCGACAGCGTCGCGGGTCCCGCTTCGGCAAGCGTGACGCCGGCGGCGGCGAGCTTGACGTCGCTGATGCGGATGCGGTCGGCGCCGTGCTCGTCCTGTTCGACATGGTCCTTGGGCTTCTCCGCGTGATCGGCATGGCCGACCGTCGCGTCAGTGTGCGGCGATGCGTCGCCCAGGAAGCGCGCAGCGCCGGCGCCGCTGGCGGCCGCGAGGATCGCGATCAATATGGCGGTCGACGTCTTCATCGCGCAGACTCCCGGACCAGAGTGAAGGGGCGGCCGACCAGGCCCTCGATGGTCGCCACCGCGACGTGGATGTTCTGCAGCGCCTCCTGCTCGCGCAGCCGGGCCTGGGCGACGCTGCCTTGCGCGTCCAGCACTTCGAGCAGCGAGAAGCGCCCGGCGCTGTAGCCCTGCGCGATCTCGTCCGCCGCCTCCTGCGCCTTCGGGATCGCGATCTCACGCAGTACGGCGAGCTCGCGCAGCGAGCCTTGCAGCGAGTCATAGGCGCGGCCGGCGATCACCAGCAGCGCATTGCGGTTGGCCTTGCGCTCGGCCTCCGTCTTGGCGAGGCTTTCCTGCGCCGAGAGGATGTTGCCCTGGTTCTGGTCGAACACCGGGATCGGCACGCTGACGCTGAGCCTGACCGCATCGTCCTTCGTGTCGTTGAAGTGGCGCCAGCCGGCGCCGACGCGGACGTCGGGATAGGGCTTGAGCCGGGCGAGCAGCAGCTCGGCATTGCGCTGCGCGTAGACGGCCGTCCATCGCGTCAGCTGCGGATTGGCATCGATCGCGGCGACGACGGTCTGGAATGCAGGCGGCTGGCCGGTCGTCTCGAACCGGCCGGTGACGGTGGGGAGCTTGGCCAGGCTGTCGCCGATGAGCACGGCGAGTTCGCGGCGCGCGCTCGCCAATGTCGCCTTGACGCGCTCACGGTCGGCGCGCACCAGCGCGGAGGCGACTTCGGCGCGGCCGGTCTCCGCCGGTGACGACGCGCCGGCCTCGACCCGACGGCGCAGCAGCGGCGTCAGGCGGTCGAGCGCCGCGACCTGATCGTCGAGGATTTGGATGCGACGCTGCGTGGCGAGCACGGTGACGAAGGCGATCGCCGTCTCGGACAGCACTTCGAGCCGCACCGCCTGGCGCTGGATCTCGGCGACGCGGACACCCGCCTGGCCTGCGGCGATACGCGCATCGCGCTTGCCGAACCACTCGAACGCCTGGCTGATCTGCAAGGTCGTCTCGGCCGAGCGCGTGCCGCGATATGAGCCCGAGCCAAGCGAATTGTCCTGCTCGTAGGACAGTTCGGGATTGATCAACGCACCCGCCTGCAGCCGCTGGCCGGAGGCGATGCCGATGTCGCGATCGGCCGCAGACAGCCGTGGATTGGCGGCAAGCGCGCGCGACAACGCCTCGCGCAAGGTCAGCGTCTGCGCGGCTGTCGCCTGCGCTGAGACGGCGAGCAGGGTCGCGGCGCAGAGCGCGCGCGCAACCATCCCGGGGAATGGCATCAAAGCAACCTGTCTGGACGAGCAAGGATGGACGGCGTCAGCCGTCCGGCACGCGGCGTCAGATCAGGTGTCTTGGCGGCGGAGAATCGCGCTCGGAGAGGACGCCGGCGCGAAGCAGCGGACTAGCCCAGTCGGTGGCCGCGACGATATCGGCCGGAACGGCCGCGAGTTGGAGCTGCGGCATGGCGACAGAGAAGCAGCCATGGCAATGGTGATCGGCAATACCGCGCTGATCGGAATGACCGGCCTTGTCGAGCAGCGATGCGATCTCCGGCTTGCCGGCGGAGGGATGCGCGACGTCGATGTCGCAGGCGCCATGCAGCGCGCCCGCCAGGAGATAGGCCAGCAGCACGCACAGCGATGCGATCCGGCGCAAGAAGCGCGGGCGCGTCGTGACATATCGCGGGCCGACCAACTGCAAAAATCACCCCCTGTATCGGGCGCGGATAGCACGCAGCCGGGATGTTGTCGATCAGCAACAATGTAACAAACGGAACCGCGTGGTTGGCGCTAGGCGATCGCCGGCGCGAGGATCACGCAGGCGAGCAGCATCAGCGCGGCGGCGCTGCAGCGATAGCCGACCGCAGCCGGCAAGAGACCTCCCAGGCCGCGGCGGAGCGTCGCGCCGAGCAGGATCCAGCCTGCCCCGATCAGCATCGTCGAAAGGCCGAGCGCAACGATGAAGGGCAGCAGGGTTGCGGCATCGCCCTGCGCCGGCAGCAGCGTGAAGGCGAAAATGATCGCCTTGGGATTGAACAGCGTGGTGATGAAGACGCGACCGGCTGTGACCGGCGGGGCATGGCGGGCGGCCACGCCGCCATGGCGCCAGAGCGCCGCGGCGAGGTGCAGCAGATAGAGCACGACCACGACGCGCAGGGCATCGCCCACGAGCGGGTGAAGGGCGAGAACGGGACCGAGCAGGCCGCGCAGGACCAGGATCGCGAGCAGATAGCCGGCGATCTCCGCCAGCAGCAGGTGAACGGAGCCGCGCGCGCCGCGGCTCGCGCCTGACGTGGCGAGCAGGGTGTTGGTCGGGCCGGGTGTCGCGAGCAGCGCAGCAGCGGCGAGAGCGAAGGTCAGCAATTCCATGCGCCGACTGACCACGCGGGCCACGTCCCCGCCTTGACCAGGGTCAATCCTGCCCAGCTCGGTGTTCAGGGCGCGAGGATCTCGAGGCTCACATCCGGCGGCAGCGTCGGCGCGAAGGCCGCCAGCGCCCGGTTCACCTCGGCCGCGTCAGCCGCGGGCGTGCGGTAGAACGAGACGTCGCCGACGGCCACGGTGACGAACGGGCTGTGCAGCACCGCGACTTTCGTCCAGCTCGCCGGCACGCCCCTGGTGAACCAGCGATCATAAATCATGACCAGGCCGACGCCGCGTTCGGCCGCAAGCGCGGCCATCTCGTCGGGACCATAACGGCCGGCGAGCTTGGCCTTGCGCACCGGCTCGGAGCCGAGCCCCCAGAGGTCGAGCACGTAGTTCGGATTGCGGTAGGCGACGAGGCCGAGATCGTTGACGGCGACGGGATGAGGATAGAACTCGTGGACGAAGCGGCCCATCTGATATTGCTGCTGTGAGATGTTGCGCGAGGCCATCGGCGACACCCAGGCGGCGGACGCATAGGGCCAGGACGCGTAGCCCAATAGCAACAGGAGCGGCACCTTCAGCGCATGCGCGACACGAGCGTCGAGCTGCGGTTTCAGCTGCGCGATCAGCCAAAGCCAGGTCACGGCACCGAGCGCAATGACATAAACCTCGTAGCGATGAAACCAGTCATACTGCCCGAACGCGACGTGGCCGCCGATGGCGGCAAGCACCGCGCCGGCCACGACCAGCGCGCGCCGGTCGGAGCGCAGCCACCACGCGTTGACCGCCACGGCCATGGCAAGCAGCAGCAGCCGCTGGCCGTAGGGATTGATCAGGCTGAGGATCAGATTGTCGACGATGGCGCCCAGCGCGCTGGTGTGCTCATAGGCCGCCTCGGCGATGCGCGCTTTCAAGAGCACCGAGCTCGGCAGCAGCGGCAGGCCGAGCGCGTGCATCCGCGCGCCGTAAGCGAGCAGCGCCACCGCGATCAGACCTGCGGCGAGCGCTGCGGCCCGGCGCTGCCGCAGCAGCACGAGGCCGGCGAGCGCCGCGCACGCCAGGGCCGCGCCCTCGAACCGGATCAGCGGAAGCAGCACCAGCGCGGCGATCTGCAGCCGGGACGGTGAACGTCCGCGCGCGGCCTCGACGAGCCCGGCGAACGTCGTCACCGTCGCCCAGACATGCAGGCTGTGCTCCAGTCCGGTCATCGGCAGTGCCACCGCGCTGACGATGAAGATCATCAGCAGCGCGATCACGTTCGTGAACCAGGCGCGCTCGCCGTCGAACAGGCCGGAGCTCTCCAGCAGGCGGACGATCGTGACGAGGGTGGCGGCGGCTGCGGCGGCGCCGATCAGCAGCGGTCCCCAGGGGCCGAGATGCAGCGCCTCGGTGAGCGCGATCAGATAGGGCCAGATGATGGACGAGCTCGGCGAGGAGACCTCGCCCGCATTGACGCCGTAGCCGCCGGCCAGGATCTGATCGGCAACCGCGAGATGGATGTAGCCGTCGTCCAGCGTGAACACGAGCCGGCCGCCGGCAAGATAGAGGCTGACGATGAGCTCGGCGGCGAACAGCACGCCCCAGACCGACAACGCCACGACAGTGCGATGCGACAAGGCCGGCCACGGGCGTGAGCCCGATCCGGTGCGCGCGTCCGCCGTTGCGAAGGTATCGATGGTCATGAAGAATCCGAAGCTCGTCGTCGCATGCCTCATTAGCTGCGAAAGCTTAAGTCCCGCTTTCCGGCACTGCGCGTCCGTACATCATTCGTTAACTCCTCGACGCGCCAGCGGTAGGCGATGCCGCATGAGCATCCCGTATTGGCGGCATGCAGTGCGTTTGATTGACTTGGGACCCCCGCCCACTAAGGTTCGCGCCGCCGGGAACAATCAACTGCGACGGATCAGGCCCTTGAGGGCCGATGATCGCGGCGCGAAGGATCGGATCAGAATGACTTTGGCGATGAGCTGGGACGAGTGGACCCGGCATGATGGCGTGGCGCTGGCGGAGCGTGTGCGGAAGGGCGAGCTGACGCCGGCCGAACTGGCGAAGCAGGCCGCGGAAGGCATCGCCAAGGTCGATCCGGCGCTGTCGGGCGTGGTCGAGGTGTTCGCCGACGCGGTCGACGATCCGATCAAGGCCGGCGCCAATGCTGACGGTCCGTTCGCGGGCCTGCCGTTCCTGATGAAGGATCTCGGGCCGACCATGGCCGGCCGGCTGCAGGAGCAGGGCTCGCTGTTCATGCGCGGCAACCGCCCGACCGCCGACACGCATCTCACCGCGAAGATGCGCAAGGCCGGCCTCAATCTGATGGGCCGCACCACGACGCCGGAATTCGGCGTCTGCAGTTCGGCAGAAAACCCCGCCGTCTACGTCACCCGCAATCCCTGGAATACCGACTACACGACATGCGGCTCCTCAGCCGGCAGCGCGGCGATGGTTGCCGCCGGCGTGGTACCGATCGCGCATGCCACCGATGGCGGCGGCTCGATCCGTATTCCCGCTGGCGTCAACGGCAATATCGGTCTGAAGGTCTCGCGCGGCGTGTTCTCGATCGCGCCGCATCTGTCGGATCTCACCGGCCTCGTCTCGATCCAGGGCTGCCAGTCGCGCAGCGTGCGCGACACCGCCGCCTTCGTCGATCATTGCCGCGGCGGCGCGCCGGGCGAGTTCATGCCGTATTGGACGACGCCGGAGCCGTACACCGAGCTGATCAAGCGCGATCCCGGCAAGCTCAAGATCGCGCTGTCGCACCAATGGGGCGACTACCGCGCCACGCCGCACATCGCGGCCGAGCTCGAGCGCGTCGGCAAGTTTCTCGAAGGCCTTGGCCATCACGTCGCCTATGCGCTGCCGGATGTCGACTATCGCGCGGCTTTCGCGGCGCAGACCACCTGCTACATCTCGAACTTCGCGATCGTCATCAACAACCTGCTCGCATCGCGCAAGCTCGACCGGCCGCCGGCCGAGCTGATCGAGCCGATCAACATCCGGATCTGGGAAGCCGGCAAGGGCACCAGCTTCGCCGAGCGCGCGGCGATGCAGGCGGTGTTCAACACCACCTCGCGCGCCTTCGGCGCGTTCTTCGAGGATTGGGACATCATCCTGACCCCGATCACGGCGCTGCCGACGCCGAAGATCGGCACCACGGAATATCTCACAATCAGCGACAATCCGTCCGTGCTCGACTGGTTCGAGAATCTCTGGCGCAACTTCGCCTTCACGCCGCTCGCCAATCTCTGCGGCATTCCGGCGATCTCGCTGCCGCTCGCGACCAATGAGCACGGCCTGCCGCTCGGCATCCAGGCGATCGGCAAGCAGGCCGATGACGGCCTGCTGCTGCAACTGGCGGCCCAGATCGAACGCGCGATCGGCGGCCAGTGGAACGCCGGCGCGACGCCGGCGGTGCACGTCACCAAGGGGTGATGGCGCGCCCCCATGTTTCCGGCCCGGCGATGATCCGACATCGCCGGTGAAACGTTGGTGACGGTGAGCGGCGCTGAGGCCAAGGCTCGGCGCCGCACGTGACCGGCGAGGATGGACGTGACCGATCAGTTGATCGCGACCGCGACACGTGACGGCGCTGCGGAGACCGAGGCGCGCCGGCACACGGTCCGGCTGGACTCGTTTCCGCGCGGCGGCGTCGCCGCGGTATTCGGCGCGAGCGGCGGCATCGGCGGAGCCCTCAGCGCGGCCCTGACCGAGAGCGGTCATTTCAACAGCGTGCTCGGCTTCAGCCGGGCCGGCGATCCCCGTTTCGACCTGACCGACGAGGCGAGCGTCGCACGCGCAGCCGAAGCGCTCGCGGCCGCCGGCGAACTCCGGCTCGTGATCATTGCGACGGGCATGCTGCACGACGGCGACGTGCTGCCGGAGAAGAGCTGGCGCGAGCTCGATGCCCAGCGCCTCGCCCGCGCCTTCGCCATCAATGCCATCGGTCCGGCGCTGCTGATGAAGCATCTGCTGCCTTGCCTGCCGCGCAGCGGCAAGGCGACGCTCGCGGCGCTGTCGGCGCGGGTCGGCTCGATCGGCGACAACCGGCTCGGTGGCTGGTACGGCTATCGCGCGTCCAAGGCGGCGCTGAACCAGCTGGTGCATTGCGCGTCCATTGAGCTGGCGCGCCGCGCGCCCGAGGCCGTCTGCATCGCGCTGCATCCCGGCACCGTGGCGACGCGGCTCTCGGCGCCGTTCGCCCCGGCCGCCGGCCTCGCCCCGGCCGAGGCCGCGCGGCATCTGCTCGGCGTGATCGACCGGCTCGCGGCAAAGGACTCAGGCAGCTTCCACGATTGGCGCGGCATGCCGGTGCCGTGGTGATGCGTCATGCCTAAGATGCGGCGCAAGGCCGACCTTCCGACCAAGATCTGCGCCTGCTGCGGCCGCCCCTTCGCGTGGCGGCGCAAATGGACTCGCGACTGGGACGAGGTGAAGTACTGCTCGGATCGCTGCCGGTCGGATCGTGGTCGAGTGGCTGCCGCTGCATCGACCGCGACCAGGGGACGCTCGCATGCTGTCTGACATTCCGGCACCAATGCGAAGCCTCGGCCTGGCCGGACTGATCCCGTTCGTCGGCCTCGCCATCATCGTCATCACCGGCGATGAGACGATCCGCGCTTCGGCCCTGCGCGCGCAGATCGGCTACGGCGCGGTCATCGTGAGCTTCCTGGGCGCGCTGCATTGGGGCGCAGCCGTGCAGACGCCGGCGCTGGCGAACTGGCCGCGCATGGCCTGGGGCGTGACGCCGTCATTGCTCGGCTGGGTCGCACTGCTGCTGCCGCCACTGCCGGCCCTGGTGCTGCTCACGGCTTCGCTGTTGGCAGCGCTGGTATTCGATGAGTTCAGCTTCAGCGCTGATGCGTCGCAGGCCTGGCTGCTGAAGCTGCGGCGGGTGTTGACGGCTGGCGCGACGTTATCGCTGCTCGCCTCGCTCATCACCATCCTGGTCAAGACGGCGCGCTAACAGCCGCCGTCCTGGACAATGCGGCGTTTCCCCTGGCAAGCTCGCGTAACTTTCGCGAGGCGCCATGAACATCCTGCTGCTCAATCCCAACATCCGCTCCGACATCACCGACCTCATGCTGCAGGTCGGCCGCGACGCCGCGGCGCCCGGCACCAGCTTGATCCCCTGCACCGCGCCGCGCGGCGTGCCCTATATCGCCACCCGCGCCGAGGCGCAGATCGGCGGTGCGGTGGCGCTGGAAATGCTGGCAGAACGCAACGGCACGTTCGATGCCGCGATCATCGCCGCGTTCGGCGATCCCGGCCTGTTCGCGGCGCGCGAACTGTTCGACGTGCCGGTGATCGGACTTGCGGAAGCGGCGATGCTGACGGCGTGCATGGCCGGGCGACGCTTCGCCATCGTCACCTTCGCGCAGGCGCTCGGGCCCTGGTACGAGGAGTGCGTGCGCATGCACGGGCTGATGGAGCGCTGCGCGGGCATCCGCATGCTCGATGGCAGCTTCAAGCAGATTTCGGACGTGCAGCACGAGAAGGAAGAGCTGCTGGTCGAGCTGGCGCTGCGCGCGGTCGAGGAGAACGACGCCGACGTGCTGATCTTCGCCGGCGCGCCGCTGTCGGGGCTTGCGGCCCGCGTTGCGCATCGCATCCCCGTGCCGGTGGTCGATCAGGTGATCGCGGCGGTGAAGCAGGCCGAGGCGCTGCTGGCGCTGAAGATGCGCAAGGCGACGGCCGGGACGTTCCGGCGGCCGGCGGCGAAGCCGACGACGGGATTACCGGAGGCGCTGGCTGCCCGGCTGGAGCATCGCGATTTGTAGTTCGGCGAATGACGAAGAGTCCCGTCTCTCTCCACACCGTCATTCCGGGGCGCGCGTCAGCGCGAGCCCGGAATCCATAACCACGACTGTCTGTGACGATACGAGATGTACCCACGAGCATCTCGCTCTCCAACAACTGCCTGTGGGTATGGATTCCGGGCTCGCCCCTCGGGCGCCCCGGAATGACACGGAGAGAGGCGGGCATGAGCTGACTGCGTGCACTTAGATCGAGCGTCGGACCTCGCCACACACTTCCATACCGCCCACCCGCTCGCTTGTACACAAATGGCACTCGCTGCCTCAAAAGGCGGCACGCTTCTTGCTTTTTCAACTCAGTTGAGCAGGAAGCCCAATGGCCAGCGTATCGGAAGCCAAGTCGCTCGTTCTCGATCGGATCACGCACCGCTTCGCCAGCGGCACGATGGCCGTCTCCGACATCAATCTCGATGTGAAAGGCGGCGAGATCATCGCCCTGCTCGGCCCGTCCGGCTGCGGCAAGACCACTCTGCTGCGCATCATCGCCGGCTTCATCGGCCAGAGCGAAGGGCGCGTGATCATCGGCAATGACGTGGTCGATGCGCTGCCGCCGAACCGACGCGCTGTCGGCATCGTGTTCCAGAACTACGCGCTGTTCCCGCATCTCTCGATCTCCGAGAATGTCGGCTACGGCCTCGCTGCGCGCGGCGTCGACAAGGCGACGCGCATCAAGGAAGCGCAGCGGCTGCTCGACATGGTGCAGCTTGGGCCGTTCGGCGAACGGCTGCCGCGGCAATTGTCCGGCGGCCAGCAGCAGCGCGTCGCGCTGGCGCGCGCGCTCGCGATCAAGCCGTCGATCCTGCTGCTCGACGAGCCGTTCGCCGCGCTCGACAAGAATCTGCGGCTGGACATGCAGATCGAGGTCAAGCGGCTGCAGCGCATGGCCGGAACCACGACCTTGATCGTGACGCACGACCAGGAGGAGGCGCTGTCGATGGCCGATCGTGTCGCCGTCCTCAGCCATGGTCATCTGGAGCAGTTCGGCACGCCCAGCGAGATTTACGACCAGCCGCAGACGCTGTTCGTGAATACCTTTGTCGGCACCGCGAACAAGATGAGGGGCACCGTGATCGCGACCGACGCGGGCAATGTCAAAGTCGCCCTGGAGGCGGGCGGCGAGATCATCGCGCGTGCGCCAAATCCGGTTCGTGCCTCAGACAAGGTCACTGTCTGCCTGCGTCCCGAGCACCTCGCCTTCGTCAGCGACGACTCCGGCTTTGCCGGCGAGATCGGCATGGCGCTGCCGCTCGGCGCCACCGTGGTTCACGAGATCAAGGCCAAGGACGGATCGAGCATCAAGATCTCGCAGGCCCGCACCGGCGGCACCCCGCTGCGCGAAGCAGGCACGCCAGTGCGCGTCGCGCCGCTCGCGCCGGGGCTCGCGACCGTGTTCCCGCAATAGACAACCAACATATCGGAGTGAAACATGATGCTTGATCGCCGCCGGCTCCTCACCAGCGCCTTGACGCTGGGGGCCATGCACGCCTTTCCGGGCCTTAGCCTCGCGCAGGCGCGGCCGCTGGTGTTTGCGACCTTTACCGGCAGCTGGGAGGAGGCGCACAAGGCGGTGCTGGTGCCCGCCTTCCGCAAGGCCAATGGCGATGCGCCCATCGTGCTCGACCCGATGCTGTCGGTCGACCAGATCGCCAAGGTCAATGCCGCGAAAGCCAATCCGCCGATCGACGTCATGCTGCACGATCCCGGTCCGGCGCTGGTCGCGATCGGCCAGGATCTCGTCGAGCCCTACCCGGCCGACAAGAGCGCCTATTTCAAGGACCTGATTCCGGAAGCGCAGGACGCGATGGGTCCGGCGCCATTCTTCCAGGTCGTCGGCCTCACCTACAATCCGGAGACGGTGAAGACGCCGCCGACGTCATGGGCCGATCTCTGGAAGCCGGAGTTCAAGGGCAAGGTCGGCATCACCAATCTCAACTCCACGCTCGGCACCGGCTGGCTGGTCGAGATCGCGCGCATGCGCGGCGGCTCGGAAGCCAATGTCGATGAGGGCTTCAAGGCGCTGGAAGAACTCAAGCCGAACCTCGCCGCCGTCGCCGCCAACCCCGGCGCGCTGGCAACCCTGTTCCAGCAGGGCCAGATCGACATCTCGCCCGGGAATTTCAATGCCATCCAGATCCTGAAAGCGCGCGGCGTGCCGGTCGAGTTCGTGGCGCCGAAGGAAGGCGCCATCGCCTTCAAGACCACGATCCATATCGTCAAGAACTCGCCGAACAAGGAGCTCGCCTTCAAGCTGATCGAGGCGGCGCTGTCGCCGGAGGTGCAGACGACCCTGATGAACCCGCCCTACCTGATCGTGCCGACCAACACCAAGGTCGCGATGTCCGGCGAGATCGCCAAGGTGCTGGCCAAGGACACCGCGGAGCTGAAGAAGAAGTTCGTGTTCCAGGACTGGAAGAAGATCAACGAGCAGCGCGCCTCCTGGATCGAGAAGTTCAACCGCGACATCAAGATCTGACGCGATGAAGAGCGCCACGACAGCACGGAGTACGGCGCCTGGAGACGTGACCAGCTTCAGCCTGGGGCTTGCACTGCCCTTAGGCCTGGTGTTCGCGATCTTCTTCGTGGCTCCGCTGGCGCAGCTGCTCTATCTCTCGCTCCACAACGACACCGCGGCGACGGTGTGGGGGCTCGGCCAGTACATCAAGTTCCTGACCGACCCTTTCAGCCTCGCCGTACTCGGCTCGACGCTTCTGCTCGGCGCCGAGGTGACGCTCGCCTGTCTCGTGCTCGGCTATCCCATCGCCTGGCTGTACCAGCGCTCCGGCAGCCGGGTGCAGACCCTGATCATCATGATCGTGCTGCTGCCGTTGCTCACAAGCGTCGTCGTCCGCACCTTCGCCTGGATCGTGATCCTCGGGCGGCAGGGCATCATCAACTCCGTGCTGCAATCGCTCGGCCTGATCGGCACGCCGCTGCGCATGATCTATACCCAAGGCGGACTGGTGGCGGCGCTGGCGCAGGTGCAGATGCCGCTGATGGTGCTGCCCTTGATCACCGCCATCAGCCGCATCGATCCCAACCTCTCCGACGCCTCGGCCTCGCTCGGCGCCGGCAGCTGGCGCACCTTCGTCAAGGTGATGCTGCCGCTGTCGATGCCCGGCATCACTGCCGGCTGCACGCTGACTTACGCCGCGGCGATCACCGCCTTCATCACGCAGTCGCTGGTCGGCGGCGGGCAGATGCTGTTCATGCCGATGTATCTGTATCAGCAGGCTTCGACCTTGCAGAACTGGCCGTTCGCAGCGGCGATCTCGATCATCTTCCTGTTCGCCGTGCTCGCCATCGTCGCGCTGTTCTCAACACTCGGCCGGCGCGCCCGCGGCTACGGAGATGCGCGATGAGCGGGCGGCAACGCAACTGGGAGGCGCTGAGCTTCCAGATCGTGATGACGGTGATCGCGGTGCTCGCGCTGATCCTGATCGTCTCGCCGTCGCTGGTCGTGGTCATCGTCTCGTTCACCTCAGGCTTCTCGCTGAAATTCCCGCCGCCGGGCTATTCGACGCGCTGGTACGTCGAATTGTGGAATGCCTGGCAGCTGCAATTCGCCGCGCGCAACAGCGTCGTCGTCGCGCTGTGGTCGACCGGGCTGTCGATCGTGCTCGGCGTCGCCGCAGCGCTGGCGATCTCTCGCTCGAAAACTTTGACGGCGAAGCTCCTGGACTCGCTGTTCATGTCGCCGCTGGTGCTGCCCGCCCTCGCCTTTGGATTAGCGGCGCTGATGTTCTTCTCGCTGATCGGCCTGCCGGTGTCGCTGCTCACACTGGTGATCGGTCACACCATCGTGTGCGTGCCCTATGTCGTGCGCAACACCGTGGCCGCGCTGGCGCAGCTCGAACCGACCTTGCTGGAGAGCTCAGCCATTCTCGGCGCCTCCCGGCTCTACACCTTCCGCCGCATCGTGCTGCCGCTGATCCGCCCCGGCATCATCTCTGGCGCGTTCATCGCCTTCATGTCGTCGTTCGACAACGTCCCGGTGTCGCTGTTCCTGCGCGACGCCGCCACCGACATGCTGCCGATCCGGATGTGGCAGGACCTCGAAGGCAAGCTCGACGTCACCATCGCCGCGCTGTCGAGCGTCCTGATCATCGCCACGGTGGCGCTGATGGCGATCATGGAGCGGACGACGGGGCTGTCAAAGCGGCTGACGGGCTAAGGCTGCTTGGCTCTCATCAGTGCCGGCTAGTGCCCGTCTCCATAGCGCCGTCATGGCCGGGCTTGTCCCGGCCATCCACGTCGATCGGCGACTGCGGACAGGCGTGGATGCCCGGGTCAAGCCCGGGCATGACGAGCATCTCCTTGGTAGCGACCTCGTTCAATCAGCGTAGGACGGAGGGAGGCATATCGCCCTCAAGCCCCGCGGAAGATCGAATATCCCCACGGCGTGAATTTCAGCGGCAGATGAAAGTGCTCCTCGACCTTGTCGATGGCGAAGCGAAACGGCACTGTGGTGAGGAATTTCGTTTGAGCGTTTGCCCCGAAGAACTCACCGATATGGAACAGCACCTCATACTCGCCGGCGGTGACGCCGTCGCCCTTGACGATCGGCGCCTGCAAGGTGCCGTCGGCGCCGAGCGCTCCTTCGGCGAGCAGCTTGCGGTCCGGCGCCACGCGCCAGATCGCGACACCAAGGCCGAGCGCCGGGCGCCCGTTCGCCACATCGACTGCATGAACCGAGATACCGCCGGCCATATCGTGCTCCGCCATCAGGTTGTCGCCGCATGATAGACGCGAAACCCGAGGCGGCGCCAGCGCCGCCGCTGTGGCCTGCACTGGTCGCGATGACCGCGCTCCAGGCGCTGGTGTCGCTGGCGCTGTTCGCACCGGGCACGGTGGCGCCACGTGCCGGGCTCAGCATCGAGGAATTGTCGCTGTTCTCGACCGCGGCGTTCGCGATCAGCCTGGTGTCCTCGTTCTGGGGCGGCACGCTGGTGCAGAAGATCGGCTCGCTGCGCGTCGCGGCGCTGTGCGCGGTCGTCGTCTGCGTCGGGATGTCGATGGCGACACTCGGCCAAGGCTGGGCCTTGCTCGGCGCCGGCCTCGTGCTCGGATTAGCCGCCGGGCCGGAAACGCCGGCGAGTGCGGCCCTGCTCGGACGCCTCGTGCCGCCGGAGCAGCGCGCGATGGTGTTCTCGATCCGGCAGACCGGCAGCCAGATCGGCGCGGTCGTCGGCTCGCTGCTGCTGCCGCCGCTCGCGGTTGGGCTGGCGCCGAGTTCCGCCTATGCCGCGGTGATCATCTGCGCCGTGATTGGCTTCATCAGTTTCGAGCGGCTGCGGCCGGCCTACGCGGTCAAGCTGCCGCCGATGCCGTATCTCGGCCTGCGGCAGCGGCTGCAACTCGTCAGTTCCGACCGGCGCATGGCCGCGCTCGCGGTCGCCTCGATCCCATTCAGCGGCATGCAGGTGATCCTCAACACCTGTTACATCTCCTTCGGCACCTCGGAGCTCGCACTCTCTCATGTCGAGGCCGGCTGGCTGCTGGCCTCGGCGCAAGGCGCGGGCCTGATCGGACGGCTCGGATGGGGCGCGGTCGCGACGCGGCTGCGCTCGGCGCGCGCCGTGCTGGTGATGGCGGGCGCGGGCATGGCGGTGTGCGCGCTGCTGCTAGGCCTGTGGGGACCGTTGCTGAGCGGATCGATCCTGGTGCTGCTCACCTTCGTGTTCGGACTGACGGCCAGCGGTTGGAATGGCGTGTTCATCGCCGAGATCGCCAATCTCGCCAAGCCAGGGCGCGTGGCGGAGGCCACCGGCGCGGTGCTCACCACGTCGTTTCTTGGCCTGGTCGCGGCGCCGCTGCTGGTGGCGGTGCTGACGCCGCGCATCGGCCTCGGCGGCAGCTTCGTCATTCTGGGACTGACCGCGGCCGCAGGCGCCGCCGTGCTGCTGATGGAGCGATCCCATGCGCGCAACTGAGATCGCAAGCGCCGTGACGGCGCGGCAGACGACGGCGATGGAGATGGCCGAGCAGGCGCTGGCGCGTATCGCCGCGAGTAACCTCAACGCTGTCGTGACGACTGATCCGGAGCGAACGCGCGCGGACGCCGAAGCTGTCGACCGCCGTGTGGCATCCGGCGAGACGTTGCCGTTCGCCGGCGTGCCGGTCGTGGTCAAGGACAACATCTGGGCCGCGGGCTGGCGCATCACGCAGGGCTCACGACTGTTCGCTGACTTCGTTGCGCCCGAGGATGCGATCGCGATCGCGCGGCTGCGACGTGCCGGGGCCGTGATCGTCGGGATCGGCGCGACATCGGAGTTCGCCTGCAAGGGCGTGACGACGTCCCTGCTGTATGGACCAACGCGCCACCCGCTCGATCCACGGCTTACGCCCGGCGGCTCGTCGGGCGGACCGGCGACGGCCGTTGCCGCGGGGCTCGTGCCGCTCGCGATCGGCACCGATGCCGGGGGCTCGAGCCGGAGACCACCGGCGCATGTCGGCGTGGTCGGCTTCAAGCCGTCTTATGGCGCGATCCCGTATGGGCCGGGATTTGCCGAGCCGTTCTGGCGCATCTCGGTGATCGCACCGATCGCGGCCGATGTCGCCGATGCAAGGCTCGCGTTCGAAGTCATGGCGGGGGCCGATCCACGCGACCCGGACTCGCTTAATTTGCCATCGACCGCTGCACGGACACCGTTCCGGCTGGCGTTCTCACCGCGCCTTGGGCTCGACGTCGCTGTCGACGACGAGGTGAGGGCCGGCTTGCAGCAGGCGGTCGATCGGCTCCGGGCCAGCGGCTTGGCGATCGAGGACAAGGATCCGATCTGGCCGGCGGACCTCGCGGAGGACGCGGTGATGCCGCTGCAGCACGCCGGGCTGGCTGCGCTCTATGGCGAAGCGTTCCGCAGCGATCCCGCGCAATTCGATCCCGACATCGCCAAGCAGATCGAGCGCGGCCTTGGACTAAGCGGCTCCGATGTTGGCCGCGCGCTGGAGGCGAGCACGCAGATCGCGCGCGCTTTCGCGGCGTTCTTCACGGAAATCGACGTGCTGCTCGCGCCGACCGTGCCGTGCGTCGCGTGGCCGTTCACGCAGCTCGGCCCGTCAGAGATCGGCGGCAAGCCCGCGACTCCGCGTGCGCATGCGGTGTTCACGCCGTTCGCCAACCATGCGGGCGTGCCGGCGATCTCGATTCCGTCCGGCGCGAATGCGCGGAGACTGCCGTTCGGTCTGCAACTGATCGCAGCGCGGGGGCACGATCGCATGCTGCTGGACGTGGCTGCAAACGCGGAGCACGTGTTGACTGATAGGATCTAGGCGATCTATGCGCCTCGCTCGGTGCTCACCTGGTCCCGCGTCCGGGGAGCGATCGGAATGCATCGAAAGATGCAATCCGGGTGAGGGAGCTCTCCGCGCGGTCAGTGCCTGTGGAAAGAGCCCCTCACCCCAACCCTCTCCCCGTAAGAACGGGGAGAGGGAGCGCGCTGCCCGTGAATAACAAGCTCGGGTCCGACTCACAGGAGCTGCGTCTCCCGTGCTCACCCCTGCTCGAACTTCTTCGCTAGCCTCGCCCGCGTGATGTGGCCGATCTGGTCGATGGCGTTGACGATCTCGGTATCCATGTCGTTGCCGATGCGGCGCTCCATCTCGGCGATGACAGAGGCGCGGTCGGCATGTAGCGCCAGCGCGACGATCAGCGGCATGCTGAATTTCTCGCGGTAGCGGCGGTTGATGTCGGCGACGCGCTCGAACTCGGCGCGCGACAGCGCGGTGAAGCCGAGCCGGCCCTGCTCGCCGATCGAGTCGGTCGTCATATCTCCCGCCAGCGCTTCGCGGCCGGCGAGCTCGGGATGGGCGCGGATCAGCTTCAGCTTCTCGTCGCGGCTCATCGCGCGCACCACGTTCATGAGTGTCGTATGCAGCGCATCCGCGGAGTCATCGAACGCCGAGAGGCCGGCGCGGTAGGCGCGGTCGGCGATGTCAGGCGAATGCTCGAAGATGTCGCCATAGCGCTCGACGAACAGCACGCGCGACATCTGCGACGGCCGCCACACGCCCGTCGGCGGATGCGTCCGGATCCAGTGCCGGGCGATGTCGAGCCGGGTCGCGACCCAGACTTTCTCGTGGCCCATAATGTAGTCGAGAAACCGCGCCAGCGCCGCGGCGCGGCCGGGACGGCCGACGAGGCGGCAATGCAGGCCGACCGACATCATCCGCGGCGCCTCGGCGCCTTCGGCATAGAGCGTGTCAAAACTGTCCTTGAGATAGGCGAAGAACTGGTCGCCGGCGTTGAATCCCTGCGGCGTGGCGAACCGCATGTCGTTGGCATCGAGCGTATACGGCACGATCAGCTGCGGGCCGTGCGGCCCCTGGATCCAGTAGGGCAGCTCGTCGGCATAGGAATCGGCGCTGTAGACGAAGCCCTGCTCGTCCAGAACGATGTCGAATGTGTGCTCCGAGGTTCGGCCCTGATAGAAGCCGAGCGGCCGCTCGCCGGTGAGTTCGGTGTGCAGCCGGATCGCCTGCTCGATATGGGCGCGCTCATCGGCTTTCGAAAAATCACGATAGTCGATCCATTTCAGGCCGTGCGAGGCGATCTCCCAATTCGCCTCCTTCATCGCCGCCACGGCCTCCGGATTGCGCGCCATCGCTGTCGCGATCGCGAACACCGTCACCGGCAGCTTGCGCGCGGTGAACATCCGCCACAGCCGCCAGAAGCCGGCGCGCGAGCCGAACTCGTAGATCGACTCCATGTTCATGTGGCGCTGGCCCGGCCACGGTGCCGCGCCGACGATCTCGGACAGGAATGCTTCCGAGGCGGCGTCGCCGTGCAGGATGTTGTTCTCGCCGCCCTCCTCGTAGTTGATCACGAACTGCACGGCGATGCGGGCATCGCCCGGCCAGCGCGGATGCGGCGGCGTGCGGCCATAGCCGACCATGTCGCGCGGATATTCGGCACTCATTCGTTTCAGCTCCCGCGATAGGTCTGGTAGCTCCAGGGCGTCGCGAGCAGCGGCACATGGTAGTGCGCGGCGGCGTCTGCGACCGTGAAGCGGAGCGGAATCAGGTCGAGGAACGGCGGCTCGCCGGACGCGAGGCCATGGGCCTTGAAATAGTCGCCCATGTGAAACGTCAACAGATAGGTCCCGGCGCCGAACTCGTCACCCGCCAGCACCGGTTCATCGGTGCGCCCGTCGGCATTGGAGCGGACCTGCTTGATCCGGCGCCATGCGCCACCGGGCCCGAGAACATCGAGATCGATCGCGACATCGGCGGCGGGCTTGCCCCTCACCGTGTCCAGGATATGCGTGCTGAGACGGCCCATCCGTGCTCCCCTGCTGCTGTGGCCCAAGCCTAGCAGCGGCCGGTTAAAGCTTCGAGGCGTTTTGCCGGTCACCACCAGCCCAATGCGTGGTCATGCCTCGCTCCGGCCGAAGCGCTCGACGAGGAAGTCGATGAACAGCCGCACCTTGACGGAGAGATGCCGCGTCGGCGGATAGATCGCATAGAGCGCCAATGGCGGCGCCGTATAGTCGGACAGGATCGCGGTCAGCGCGCCGCTGGCCAGCGCCTCCGCGGCGATGAAATGCGGGATCAGCGCAATCCCCTGCCCTTTCACCGCGACGTCGCGCAATACCTCGGCATTGTTAACGCACAGGCTCCAGGCCGGCTGGATCCAGTGATCGCCGTCGCGGCCGGTGAGCTTCCATTGGTTGCCGGTCAGCAGGAAGCCATAGGTCAGCGAATGATGGCGGCGCAGATCCTCCGGACTCTCCGGCGTGCCGTGCCGAGCGAGATAGGCGGGCGCGGCGCAGATGACGCGGCCCACCGGCATGATCCGCCGCGCCACCAGGCTCGACGATTCCAGCTCGGCGATGCGCAACGTGACGTCGAAGCCGTCCTGAACGGGATCGAGCAGGTCGTCGCTCAGCACGATCTGCAACTGTAATTCGGGATAGCGGACCATGAAATCGGCCACGACAGGCCCGAGCCGCATCGTGCCGAACGACATCGGCGCATTGACGCGCAGCAGCCCGCGCGGTGCCGCCTGCAACTGGCTCACGGCCTGATCGGCCGCGTCGAGCTCGGCCAGAATGGAAACCGCACGTTCGAAATACCTCTGGCCAGTCTCGGTCGGGCTGGCATGGCGTGTGGTGCGGACGATCAGCTGCACGCCGAGGCTCTGCTCGAGCTCGCCGATATATTTCGAGATCGCCGAGCGCGACAGCCGCAACTGCCGGCCAGCCTCGGCGAAACTGCCGCTTTCGACCACCTTCACGAACGCTCTGAGGCTGCCGAGCTTGTCCATCGTCTCCAGGCCAGGATTGTCGCCAAATCGTAGACAGAGACGTCACAAGAGCACGGATTGTCTCCAAATCAAAGCCGACCAATATGGCGTCCAAGAATTCAACGGCCCTGACGGGGCCCATCAATAGGAGACCCACATGCCCGGACTGCACCACGTGACCGCGATCGCTGGCGACCCGATCCGCAATTTCGGCTTCTACACCCGCGACCTCGGCCTGCGCTTCGTCAAGAAGACCGTCAATTTCGACGATCCCGGCACCTATCATTTCTATTATGGCGACGAGACCGGCCGCCCCGGCACCATCCTGACCTTTTTCCCCTGGGCCGGTGTGCGGCCCGGCCGTCGCGGCGTCGGTGAGACGCACCAGACCGCGTTCCGGGTGCCGCAGCGCTCCCTCGGCTACTGGACGCAGCGCCTGACCGAAAAGGGCATCGCCTATGAGGCGCTGGAGAAGCGCTTCGGCGAATCCGTACTGCCGTTCACCGATCCCGACGGCATGGCCCTGGCGCTGGTCGGCGTCCCCGGCGCCGAGAACGAGCCCGGCTACAGCAATGGCGACATCCCGGCCGAGCATGCCATCCGCGGCTTCCATGGCGTCACCCTGCTGCTCGACTCCGCCGAGAAGACCGCGGCCGTGCTCACCGACGTGTTCGGCTTCGCGGAAGCCGGTCGCGAAGGCTCGGTGATCCGCTTCAAGGCACCGGGCGATGCGCAAGGCAGCGTGGTCGACATCTACGAGGCCAAGGGCTTCCTCCGCGGCGCGCAAGGCGCCGGATCGGTGCACCACATCGCCTTCCGCGCGGCCGACGATGCCGAGCAGGGCGTGATGGCGCAGAAGCTGGTCGATCGCCACGGCCTGCATCCGACCGAGCAGAAGGACCGCAACTACTTCCGCTCAATCTACTTCCGCGAGCCCGGCGGCGTGCTGTTCGAGATCGCGACCGACATCCCGGGCTTCGCGGTCGACGAGCCGGTCGCCGAGCTCGGACGAAACCTGAAGCTGCCCGCCTTCCTCGAGACGCACCGCAAGCAGATTGAGGGCGTGCTGCCCAACCTCGAGGAGGCTGCATCATGACCCAGGCATTGTCCTTCACCCACCGCTTCCAGCCCGGAAGCACCGCGGGAGCAGCGCCGCTGCTGCTCCTGCACGGCACCGGCGGCGACGAGAACGATCTCTTAGCCCTCGGCGCCACCCTCTCGCCCGGCGCCGCGCTGCTGTCGCCGCGCGGGCAGGTGCTCGAGCACGGCATGCCGCGCTTCTTCCGCCGCCTGGCGGAAGGCGTGTTCGACGAGGACGACGTCCGCCGGCGCGCGCTGGAGCTCGGCGCCTTCATCGGCGAAGCTCGCGAGCGTTACGGCATCGGCGCGCCACTCGCCGTCGGCTACTCCAACGGCGCGAACATTGCCGCCGCGCTGCTTCTGCTGCAGCCGGAGGCGCTGGCCGGCGCCGTGCTGTTCCGCGCGATGGTGCCGCTGGCGCAGCCGCCGGCGGCAAAGCTCGCCCGCACGCCGGTGCTGATTCTGTCGGGAAAGGCCGATCCGATCGTGCCGGCCAGCAACTCGGCCAAGCTCTGCACTCAGTTGATCGAAGCCGGTGCCGACGTGACCCATACGATCCTGCCGGCGGGGCATCAGCTCTCGCAGGCGGACGTCGTGCTGGCGCGAGACTGGATCGCGGGACTGCCGCAGGCAAAGGCGGCATGACGCTCATCCGCGCTTGCGGCCCGCGTGCATCCTGATCGAGAATGCCGTCATCGGCATCGGACCGCCCCCGCGGCCCGATGCTGGATTGAATGGAGGATCTCGGCATGGCCGTCGACAAGCTGTTCATCAACGCGCGGCTCGACCGCGGCGCACGCCATGCGATCACGGTCGATGACGGCCGCATTTCCGGCCTGCTCGCGGAGGCCGAGCGGCCGCAGGCGCGCGAGGTGATCGATCTCGGCGGCGCACTGGTCGTTCCCGGCTTCGTCGAGGGCCACATCCATCTCGACACCAGCTTCTATGGCGATGCCTGGAAACCGCACAAGTCGTGCACCAACGGCTTCGACGTGCATGAGCGGGTGACGTTCCAGGCGCAGAACATGGCCGCTGCCGCGGCGATGGACGTACGCGCCCGCAACCAGCTCGATCTCTGCATCGGCCACGGCACCACGCGGATGCGCAGCCATGTCATGGTGGACGGCTCGGTCGGTCTCAAGTCGCTCGAGACCATCCTGCGCGTGCGTGAGGAGTATCGCGACCTGATCGAGATCCAGCTCGTCGCCTTCCCCCAGAGCGGCATCATCAAGAGCCCGGGTACGCCGGAGCTGCTCGACGAGGCGATCAGGCTCGGCGCGAACGTCGTCGGCGGGCTCGATCCGGCGAGCTTCGATCGCGACGTCGAGAAGCATCTCGACGTCGTGTTCGGCGTGGCGCAGAAGCACGGCGTCGATGTCGACATTCACCTTCATGATCCAGGCATGCTCGGCCTGTTCGAACTGGAGCAGATCGCGGCGCGCGCCCGCGCACTCGGCATGCAGGGACATGTCGCGGTCAGCCATGCCTATGGGCTCGGCGACATCACGGCGGAACCACTGAAAAAGATTGCCGAGGTGCTGGCCACATCGGGCGTTGCCATCATGACCAATGCGCCGGGGGCGCGGCCCTTCCCGCCAGTGGCGCTGCTGCGCGCGGCCGGCGTCACCGTGTTCAGCGGCAACGACAACATCCGCGATAGCTGGTGGCCCTATGGCGACGGCGATCTGTTGAACCGCGCCATGATGGTCGGCTATCGCTCCGGCTTCTATGTCGACGACGAGCTGCGGGTCGCCTTCGATCTCGTCACCGCGGCCGGCGCCAAGGCCCTGCGGCTGGCGGACTACGGCCTGCAGGTCGGGGCACGCGCCGACTTCGTGACCTTGCAGGCGGAGCACGTCCCGGAAGCGGTCGTTGCCGTTCCCAAGGGGCGCTCCGTATACAAGAGCGGCCGCCTCGTCGCGCGCGACGGCCGTGTCGTCAGGCCGAGCTAGACCGGCGCTTACTGCGCCGGCTCCACCGGCGCCTGCGAGCGCGGCGGTTCGGCACGCGAGACCGTCGCGGCAGCGATCCACTGCGTCACGGCCGACAATTGCCCACCGGACTCGCGATAGGCCTGCAGCTGATAGTCGGCCGAGCTGCCGAACTGCATGATGGTGCGGCAGCGCTCCACCTCAGCCAGGCAGCCAAGCGCCTCTGCATGCTCGGCGACATCGACGATCATCCGATTCAGGATCTCCTGGCCGGTCACCGGACCGTCCTCGGTGACGAACAGGCAGTCGGTGCCATAGCGTTGCGCGCGCCATTTGTTCTCGACGGCGATCGCGCGCTCGACATTGCCGACATCGTCTGCGCGTTCCGGATGGAGGTCGAGATAGCGCGCCAGCGAGCGATAGAGGGAGGCGACCGCGACGGCGTCATCCACCGACGTGCAGACGTCGGGCGCGCGCAGCTCCAAGGTCGGATGACGCAACGACGGCCGCATCGCCCACCAGACGTGGCTCTCGTCGGGCATCACGCCCGATTTCGTCAGCGCCGCAACGTAGCGATCATAGTCGCGCTTGCTGGTGAACAGCTCCGGCAAGCCGGTGCGCGGCAGCTCGTCATAGGCCGCGAGACGATAGCCCTTCAGCCCGGTCTCGCGCGAATTCCAGAACGGCGACGACGCCGACAGCGCGATGAACACGGGGATATAGGGAATCATTGCGCGCATCACCGCGAAGCGGCGCTCAGGCTCCGGCAATTGGACGTGCACGTGCATGCCGCAGAGCATGTTGCGCTGGCCGACGATGCGCAGGTCCTCCATCATCTCAGCGTAGCGCGGCTTGGGACTCGGCTGCGAGCTGCGCCACGTCGCGGTCGGATGCGTCGAGCACGCCAAAATCGTCAGGCCGTACTGAGCGGCCACATTGGCGACCTCGCGCCTGAGAAATTTGAGCTCCTCCCGCGCGTCGCCGACGTCGACATGGACATTGCTCGCGACCTCGAGCTGCGACTGCAGCATCTCGCGCATCGCCTGTCCGCCGGTCGACCAGTTCGCCGCCTCGAACAGATCATCGGGCGTGCGGATCGTGACATCCAATGTCCGTGCATCGACCAGGAAATATTCCTCCTCGATGCCGAAGGAATATTCGGTGATGTCCTCGCCGCCGGTGGCAGAGCGGATGACCAGCCGGCGCTCGTCGTCGCTCAGACCCAGCCTGAGCCGTTCGAGAATTTTCGGATCCAATCCCATGCGATCAATCCTGTCAGACTCAAATGCCGTTTCAAATGCTGTGGGTCTGCAGCCAGGCCTCCAGCAAGGCGGCCTGCCACAGCCGTGAATGTCCCTTAGGGCTCATCTCGGCTTCGGGGTTCTGCAGCATGTGGTCAATGAAATCGCGCTGGTAGATTCCGCGTGTTCGCGCCTTCTCGCTCGTGAGCACGTCACGGACGTAGTCGAGGAACGGTCCGCGCAGGTACCGCAGCGACGGCACGGGAAAATATCCCTTCGGACGATCGATCACCTCCGCCGGAACGCAGCGGCGCGCGGCTTCCTTCAGGATGTGCTTGCCGCCATTCCTGACCTTCAGCTCGGCCGGGATGCGCGCAGCGAGCTCGACCACCTCGTGATCGAGGAACGGCACCCTGGCTTCGAGTCCGAAGGCCATCGTCATGTTGTCGACCCGCTTCACGGGATCGTCCACCATCATGATCTCGGTATCGATCTGCAGCACCTTGTCGACGGCGGACGCATTGCTGTGATCGGCAAAGAATCGCTCGACGAAAGCAAGGCTCACATCGTCGCCGACGAGATCCGGCGCGAGCAGCCGCTCGAGATCCGCATGCTTCCAGTCGAAATAGGCGTTCTGATACTGCTCGACGGGGTCGTTCGCCGAGAGGAAGCCGGGATACCAGCTGTAGCCGCCGAACACCTCGTCGGCGCCCTGCCCGCTCTGCACGACCTTGACGCGCTTGGCGACCTCCGACGACAGCAGATGAAACGCTACGGCATCATGGCTGACCATCGGCTCCGACATCGCCGCAATGGCGTGCGGCAAGGCTTCGAGCGCGCGATCGCCGCCGATCCTGATCTGCTCGTGATTGGTGCCGAAGGTCCGCGCGATCACGTCGGAATAGCGAAACTCGTCGCCGCTATGCTGATCGACAGACTCGAAGCCGATCGAGAACGTCCGGATGTCGTCATGCCCGAGCTTCGACAGCAGCGCGACCAGCAAGGATGAATCGAGACCACCGGACAGCAGAACGCCGACCGGCACGTCGGCCACGCGCCGGCGATCGACGGCAGCGGTCATGGCGTCCAAGACCGCGTCCGACCATTCCTCGTGGCTCATCGCCCGGTCGGCCGGACGCTGCTCGCCGACCTGGAATTCCCAGTACCGCTCCGAACGCTTCGTGCCATCGGGTTCGATCGTCAAAAGCGTGGCCGGCGCGAGCTTCTTGACGCCGTTGAGAATCGTCCGCGGCGCGGGGACCGCGGCGTGGAAGCTGAAATAGTGATGCAGCGCCCTGCGATCCAACGACGTATCGACGTCACCGCCCGCGATCAGCGCCGTGAGCGACGAGGCGAAGCGGAAGAAACCCGGTCCTTCGGTGTAGTACAGCGGCTTGATGCCGAGGCGATCACGCGCGATCAGCACGCGGCCGCTGTCGCGCTCCCAGAGCGCGAAGGCGAACATGCCCTTGAAGCGCTGCACGCAGGTCTTGCCCCAGGCGTGATAGGCCTTGAGGATGACCTCGGTATCCCCATCCGAGAAGAAGCGATAGCCTTTGGCCTGCAGCTCGGCGCGCAGCTCGCGAAAATTGTAGATGCAGCCGTTGAAGGCGATGCCGAGTCCCAGCGCCGCATCGATCATCGGCTGCTGCGCGGCAGCGGAGAGATCGAGGATGCTCAGGCGCCGGTGGCCGAGCGCGACGCCGCCCTGCACGAACAGTCCCGCCGCGTCAGGTCCACGCGCCTGCATGGCATCGTTCACGCGGCTCAGCGCCGCGAGCGACGGCTGGCCTGAAAACCTGATTTCACCACAAATGCCGCACATCGCGGGCCACCCAACTCCGTTGTTCTATGTACCTCCGACAACCCTCTGTGATCGCTTGTGTTCCTGGTCAAAACCGACGGCACCTGCGACAAAGAGCGGAACGATTTCCGCCGGCCGGGACGCGCGCGCGACCAGCACGTGGTCTGGCGGCACCTCGATCCAGTCCGGCTCCTTGTCATAGGGCTCCGACACGGCGATCACCTGATCGCCGTCCTTGCGGTAGTACAGCGAGTTGGCGCGATCGTTGGCGGCGAAGCGGAAGGCGTAGAGGTCATGGCCGTTCGACAGCGCAGACGTGAAGCGCAGATGCTCGCGCAGGCCGTCCTCGTTGACGAGCTGGCAGAGCGCGCGGAGCACCTTGCGCGTCGCGCCGATCGGATCCTGATCGATGCCGGCGCCGACGATCGCCAGGAAGACAGCCTCCGAATCCGTCGTGCCGAGCCGCGACGGATAGAGCGCATCCGGGATCATCGCCTCGACCTTGCGGCGCAGCCTGTTCCAACTTCCAACGAATCCGTTGTGCATGAACATCCAGCGACCGCAGGCGAACGGATGGCAATTCTGCCGCGTCACCGCCGTGCCCGTCGCCGCGCGCACATGCGCGAAGAACAGATGCGAGTGCAGGTGGCGGCAAAGATAGCGCAGATTTTCATCCGACCACGCCGGTCGTGTCTCGCGATAAAGCCCGGGCTCCGGATGATCGCCGTACCAACCGAGACCGAAGCCGTCGCCATTGGTGCCTGCCGTCGATTCGAGCGCACGAATGCTCTGCGTCACCAGCGAATGCTCTGGCTCGGTGACGTAGTGCTCGAACGAGGTCCGCTCTCCGCGGTAGGCGATCCAACGACACATCCTGCCCCTCCAGATGGATGAATGGACTTCAAGATGCGCGTCTGACGGGGCGCACTTGGCGAGGGAGGCGGAAACGCGCGAGGGCGCGCGCGAGTTCCCGCGCGCGCATCCTCGAAAACGTCGAGACCGCGTTCAACCCGTCGGGCTGGGGTTGGCGTCGTCCGGCTCCGGAAGCATGCCGGTGCCGGGCGTTTTCTCCTCATCGGTCAGATCGGGCCGTGCGTGTGGGCCTGCGGGCGGAAGCGTCTCGTCTGCTGACTGCTTTGCCCGACTGCCACCGGCCGGCTTTGACCGATTGCCGGACTGACGATCGGTCGTCTCGCGATCATCGTCGCTCATCGAATGTCCTGTCGGTTGAAAGTCATCAACGGCAATGTTGGACGCAACGACCAACGGGCGAACGCAAGCGCGGTTCCTGCTCACATCTTGCGCGCGACCAGCTTCATGCGCAGCTCGGAGATCGCCTCGCCGGGATTGAGCCCCTTCGGGCATGCCTTCGCGCAGTTGAGGATGGTGTGGCAGCGATAGAGCCGGAACGGGTCTTCGAGGATGTCGAGCCGCTCACCGGTGGCTTCATCGCGGCTGTCGTTGATCCAGCGCGCGGCCTGGATCAGCGCGGCGGGTCCCAGGAAGCGCTGCGAATTCCACCAGTAGCTCGGGCACGAGGTGGAGCAGCAGGCACAGAGGATGCACTCGTACAGGCCGTTCAGCTTGTCGCGGTCTTCCTCGCTCTGCCGCCACTCCTTCTGCGGCGTCGGCGTTTTCGTCTGAAGCCAGGGCTCGATGATCGAAAGCTGCGCGTAGAAATTGGTGAGGTCCGGAACCAAGTCCTTCACGACCGGCTGATGCGGCAACGGCAGCAACTGCACGGCGCCGTCATGGTCGCTCATCGACTTCGTGCAGGCGAGCGTATTCTGACCGTTGATGTTCATCGAGCACGAGCCGCAGATGCCCTCGCGGCAGGAGCGGCGGAAAGCGATCGTCGGATCGATGTTGTTCTTGATCCAGATCAGGCCGTCGAGCACCATCGGCCCGCAATCCGAGGTGTCGACATGATAGCTGTCGATCTGCGGATTGCCGCCAACGTCTGGATTCCAGCGATAGACGCGAAATTCGCGCAGCGTGACGCTCTTCGGCTTCGGCCAGGATTTGCCCTCGATCATCGCGGAGTTCCTGGGGAGCCTGAAGTCGGCCATCATGAGCCTCCGCGGTCATTGGATCGCGACCAACCGCCCGCCTCACCGCACGTTCCTCCATTGGATGAGCGACATCGTCGCGGCGCGGCTCACCCCTCGCCGCGCTCGCGCACCAGCTTCAGCCAGGCCGCGGCGGCTGGCGACAGATAGGCGCCGCGCCGCCAGGCCATCGCCAACGTCCATTCCGTCTCGGGCTCATCGAGCAGTACGAGGCTGATCGGCACCTGCGTGCGCTGGGTTGCGATCATGCGCGGCAGGAACGCGACTCCGAGGCCCGCGCCGGCGAGCTCCGCTATGAAGTCGATCTGTGTGCTGCGCGCCGCCACGATCGGCTCGAAGCCGTTGCGGCGGCACGCCTCGCGGAGGATGCGGTTCAGCGCGAAGCCCGTCTCGAACAGAACGAAGGGGGTCTCGCGCAGCTCAGCCAGCGCAATGGTCTCACGCTGAGCCAGCGGATGATTCACGGCAATCAGCGCCATCAACGGCTCACGGCGCACGATCTGGGCGGCGAACTCATCCGCGATCGGCGGCAGCAGACCGGCAAAATCGATGTCGCCGGCGGCGAGCAGTTCGCTGAGCCGGTCGCTGCCGTGCTCGACAAGCCGGATCTCGATGTCGGGATAGAGCTGGCGGTAGAGCGCAAACAGCGGCGCAAACAGCGTGCTCGAACCGATCGGCGGCAGGCCGAGGCGCAGCACGCCGCGCTTCAATCCTCGGAGCTCTGCAAGCTCCGCCTGCAGGTCGTCACGCTCAGCCAACAGCCGGATCGCGCGACGGTAGACGATCTCGCCGGCGGCGGTCATGCGGCTCTTGTGGCCAAGCCGGTCCAGCAACGGCAAGCCGAGTTCGTCCTCCAACTGCTTGATTGCCTTACTGACGGTCGACTGCGTGGCAAACACCACCTTGGCGGCTTGCGAAAATCCGCCCTGGCGGACGACCTCGACGAAGGTTCGGAGCGCTTTCAGTTCCATAATGGGACAGAGTATTCCATTTCTGACTTAAATTCATTCATTCAATTCATTTTATACATGTTGCATTGCGACATATCTTTTGCTGCAGCAAGGCCACCCGGACCCCTACAATGACGCACCGCAACATCGCCCTTCCCCTTCGACGTTTGCTCCGCCGTAACCGGCTGGTGCAGATCGGTCTCCTCGGATTGTTCTGGGCCGCGGGCGAGGCGCTGGCACGGGCCACCGGCCTGCCGCTGCCCGGCGGTATCATCGGAATGGCGCTGGCGCTCGTGCTGTTCTTGGCGGGGGGGCTGAAGGTCGCGAACATAAAGCGCGGCGCCAATTGGATGCTGGCCGAGATGCTGCTGTTCTTCGTGCCGGCCGTGCTGGCGCTGCTCGACCATCGCGAGCTGTTCGGCCTGCTCGGCCTGAAGATCTTTGCCGTGATCATCGTGAGCACCACGGCCGTGATGTGCGTGACGGCGCTGACCGTCGACCTCTGCTACCGCTGGACCGAACGTCATGACGCTGCCCGCGCTGTGGCGTGAGCCGCTGGTCCAGGCCGCGGTCTGGTCACTGGCGACGATCCTGCTCTATCTGCTGGCGAAGCGCGTGCACCGGCGCTGGCCGCGCTGGTGGCTGATGCCGCTCGCGGTCGCGCCGGCGCTCCTGATGATCGCGGCACTGTCGCTCAAGGTCTCCTACCGCGACTACATCCGCGGCACGCATTGGCTGGTGGCGCTGCTCGGGCCTGCCACCGTCGCCTTCGCCGTGCCGATCTATGAGCAGCGCGCGCTGATCCGGCGCCGCTGGCCGCTGCTGCTCGCCGGGATGATCGCGGGCAGCCTCACCGCGGTCGCCACCAGCTGGGCGCTGGCCTATCTGCTCGGTATCGACGGCGAGTTGCGGCTGAGCCTCTTGCCGCGTTCGATGAGCACGCCGTTCGCGATGGAGGTCTCCGGCGAGATCGGCGGCAGTCCCGACCTCACCGCCGTGTTCGTCGTGCTCACCGGCATCATCGGCGCCGCCGTCGGCGACATCGTGCTGGCACGGCTGCCGCTGCGCTCGACGCTCGCCAAGGGCGCGCTGTTCGGCGTCGGCGCACACGGCGCCGGCACGGCGCGGGCGCATCAGATCGGCCGCGAGGAAGGCGCGATCGCCGGCCTCGTGATGGTGCTGGTCGGGCTGATGAACGTGGCGCTGGCGCCGCTGATCATTCAGCTCATGAAGTAGCGATTTCAGCGCCGCGCCAGCGAGCCGATCCAGTTGCTGATCTCGGTCTGGCGCAGCCCATCGTTTGCGACGTCCTGGTCGAGCCCGAGTCGCCAGAGCAGATCGCGCCGCGCCCGGTCGTGATGCAAGGCCGCGAGATCGGCGGCATAGCGTTCGAGTTCGGCCATGTCGGCGAAGAAGCCCTCGTCGACCAGCGGCTGGCCGATGCGTCTGATGACCCAGGCGACGTCCTGCAGGCTGAATTCCGGGTGATACTGTACGCCCCAGAACCGGCCGCGGCCGTTGCGGATCTCCGCAGCCTGCACCTCGCTGAAGGCATTGCGCGCCGTCACCGTCGCATCCGGCGGCAGCGTCGTCACGATGTCGCTATGGATCGCCGGCGCATCGAACACTTCGTTGCGCGCCGCGTGCAACGGATGACCGCGGCCCGCCTCGGTCAGCATGATCTTGCGGGCAAAGGCCACCTCGCGGCCGGCCGGATTGAGCGAGACTTGCCCACCGGCCGCAACCGTCGCGAGCTGCAGCCCCCAGCATGAGCCGAACATCGGCACGCCCTGCGCGAAGATCGTTCGCACCAGCTCGATCTGGCGCAGGGCCTCCGGCTCACGCTGATAGATGTTGAGCGCCGAGCCGGTGATGACAATGCCCTGATAGGCGTCGATCGGCTGCGGCAATGTCGCATCGGCATCAGCCGGGGTCGCGATGTCGACCTGAGCGTCCGGCGCCAGCGCGCGCAGCACGTCGGCATAGCTCTCGGATGGCGTATGTCCGGCGACCTCCGCCCAGCGGCGACGGCCGGCCAGCGAGTTGCCTTCGAGAACGAGCAGTCTCAGCACGCCATCAATCTCCGAGTTCTCATCGCTCGCGTCGCCTTACTGCTGATCCAGGACCCCGCGCAAGAACTGCGCGCTCCGCTCCCGGACCTCGGGACGGTTCAGGATGGTATGGACGTCGGCATCGATCACCATCACCTCCGCTTTCGGATCATCCTTGAGCGCCGACGCGCACGAGCCGGTCACGGCGCGATCCTTGTTCCAGGGATTGGCCGCCGAAAAGTACGGATCGCGCGCCGAAATCGCATTCAGCACCGGCTCCTTCGGCCCGATGCCGAGCCGCGGCGCGGTGACGAAGTAGTTGTCCTCGCAGGACCAGGAATAGATCAGCCGCGCCGCGACATCCTTGCCGGCGTAGCGGCCGACCGCCACCGAGCCCTCGCTGGTGCCGCCGATCACGACGCGCTGACGGTCGACCCAGCTCCAGTCGCGCGCGGACTTCAGCGCATTATCCAACTCGGCCAGCCGCAAGGCGTGGACGCGCTCATAGGTCGCGACATCGATAGGGGACGTGTAGGTCAACCGGTCGGGGATCGCGAGACTGTCGGGCGCAACGGAAGCCGCGCCGAGCTCGTCGGCCAGCCAGACCTGAAACTCCTTGATCGCCGGCGCCACCCCGCTCGAGCCGTGCATCACGACAACGAGCGGCGCGATCCCGATCACGTCCGGCGCATCCTCGGCATGCCCTTCCCAGCGCCGCCCGCCCGCCAGCGCCGCCGGCAGAACGAGATTGGCCTTCGCCCAGGTCAGCGCGAGGTTCTCGGACGATGGCTCCAGCACCGCGCCCTTGGTCTCCCCGGGCTTGTCGGCGGCGAGGACGACCGTGGCGAACAGCAGCGCCGAAGCGGCCGACAGACAACGGAACAGGATCATCGCCAACAGAACCTCTCGCAGGGGCGCAAACGCAGCACGCTCGCAGCGTGATCTCACGACATCGAGACCGGCACAAGCGGATGGTCGCCCGAACCCCGCGGGGCGCCCATGCAGTCGCGCCGCGGATCCGGTGTCCGCCAGACGTCGCGGCATCATTCGGTGATCGATGGTGGGATCACGGCTTGCCAAGATGAGCTGCCAGAAAATCGTGCATCTCCGCGGTCGAGCGCGCCGTCGCATCCGGATCGTATTGCAGCCAGTGGCCGAAGTAGGACCGGCCTGGCCGGGGTGTATCGAAGGCATGATAGGCGCCAGGATAGACCTCGAGCTTCACGGGGGCGCCTTTGTCGGGGCGCAGCGACATCCATTGCTGGCAGTCCTGCGCCGGCGTCCAATCGTCCTTGTCACCGATCAGGATCAGCGTCGGCACCGCCAGCCATTTCGACGCGCTACCGCAGCGGGGATAGTAGGCGACCGCGACCTTGAATGTCAGGTTCTCGGGCATGTCATAGATCTTCACATCATGCGTCGAGGCGAGTCGCATCGCCGCGATGCCGCCTTGCGAGGATCCGACGACGCCGATCCGCGCGCGGTCCACGAAGGGAAGCGAGGCGAGATAGGCGATTGCTCCCCAGGCATCGGCCTGCCGATCAGGCGCCGGACGCGTGCATGCATGCGCGAGCCCGCGGGCGCCGAAACTGTCGACAGCGAGCGCGACATAGCCCCATCCGGTCAGCATCCGGGCGAAACGCTGACGCGTCGGCTCGCTGAGCCCGCCACATCCGTGCAGGTACACGATCGCCGCGAACGGACCATCGCCGGAAGGTTTCGACAGATAGCCGCCGATGGCCTGAGCAGAAGCCCCCACCATCTCGCCACGCTCCAGGGCCATCCGCTGTTGAAGCTGGCCGATGATATAGGGCGCGGAGTTGAACGTGACCGGCGCGTCGAAGGTCTGCGCTGCGGCACGCTGCGGCAGCCAAACCAGAGCGATCAGAAGTGCGACGCTCAACCCGAACCGCGACATGGCGCGCGAGCCCTCGTGAGACCTGCTGCAACATAGGTGCGACGGACGCGAGAATCCATCGTGATTAGTGAGCGCGCACGCTTCAAATGTCATGGACGCCGGTGCCTGCCACGCAGGTGACGCAAGTGATGACGCGGGGTCATTGACCCGTGCAGGAAGCGGCTCGGCACGCGATGCGCTGGACTCGCCCCTTCCAGCGCGCTGCCGCAATCGGGAACGAGATGCAGCCGCGGCCGGGTCGAGGACGACTGCAGCATCTCCCGGCGGGTTTCGTCCACAGGATTGTAAGGATCCCGCGGCGTCAGCACCATCAGCACGGCTCTGAGACCTCTCAGGATGGCCTTCATGGCGCGAGACGGCCGTGCCGAGCGATGCCGGCTCAACTCGCGCGCGTGGTGCCCGCGCGGTTCGATCGCCGATGCGGTGTCGCCGAACGGCAGCATCACGCGGAGCGGCTGTTCCGAGGGACCGGTTGCAATCAACATCTTGCACATGCGTCTCACCTTCGTGTCAGGGCGGCCGAAGCATCGACCGCGTTCGATCGACCATTGCGCCGAGCGCGGTGACGGCGAGCTGTTGCCGGATGTCAGCCAGATGTCAGCTCGCCGCCTCACTTGCCCCGCTCCTACTGCCGCGTCGCGCGCGGCGCCTCGCGCTTCAGCTGCTCCAGCGCCTCCGGCATCATGCGGCCGAACATCGAGCTCAGCATCGCCGTCGGGATCAGTCCCGAATTGCCACTCTCCTGGCCCGGCCCGCCAGACATCAGGAATTGCGGCACCAGCGGCTGGTTGATCCGCGTCAGCGCCTCCGCGAATTTCGCGAAGTTCTGCTCGGCCAGCCTGAACTCCGGCCCGCCATAGGCATCGACGGCTAGCTTGGTGGCCTGCGCGTTGGCCGCGCCGACCGCCAGCGCACGATCGGCCTCGCCCTGGCCTTCGAGCCGCGACTGCTCGCCGACCGCGGCCGCCGTCACCTTGCGGGTCTCGGCATCCTTCTGCGCACGGGCGAGCGCGGCCGCGCCTTCGTTCTCGTTGACGCGGATCTGGATCAGCGACTGCGTCAGCGCCGCCTGTGCCGCGGCCGTCGCCTTGGCCTCGTTGAGCGTGCGCTCCTGGATCGCGGCCTTCTCCTGTTCCTGGAAGGTCTCGACCTGCTCGCGCGCGACCTGGCGCATGCGCAGCTGGATCAGGATGTTCTCGATGGTCTGGTCGCCGGGCGCCGCGCGCGGCGTGCCGATCAAGACCTCCTGCAGCTCGAGCGAATAGCCCTCGAACTTCACCTTCATCTCGGCCGCGGATTCCTCCTGAATCGCGGCGCGGTTCTGCAACAGCTCGATCAGGGTCATCTTCTGCGCGACGTTCTTGAAGAACGCCGAGACCATCGGGTCGAGCGTCTGCTCGACCAGCTTCTTCACGTCGCCGAAGCGCTGGATGATCATCGGCGCCTTCTTGTAGTCGATGTGCATCACGACCGAGAGCGGCAGGGTCGGCTCGAACGCGTCCTTGGTGATCAGCGAGATCTCCGACAGGTTCTCGTCGAGCTTCATCGCGCCGACCTCACCGCGCACCCATTTGAGGATGAAGTTGACGGTCGGGATGATCTCGATCTTGCCGGCATAGGTGTTGAACGCGTATTTGCCGGGCAGCAGCGGATCCTTCCAGACGCCGCGGCCGCCATTCGAGACGAGTTCGCCATGACGATAGGTCTCGCCGGAGACGTCGGCCATGCGCGGGCCGGTGTAGAAGATGACGACGCCGACATTGCCGACCGGGATGATGGTCTTCGGCACGTTCTCCACGGTGGCGAACAGACGGTTGATGTACCAGGTGCCCTCGACGATGACCTGCAGCTGACGGCCGCGATGGCCGCCGGCGGCGAGGAATTTCTCGGGCTCCTGGAAATTGTTGTGAAAGGTCGGAGCATCGTGCAGCTCGGTGCCGACCTCCGGCGCGATGATCTCGCCGGGAGGCAGCGAGGGGCCGTCATGCACGGTGACGATGCCGACCAGGTCATGATCGGCCGCCAGGATCACAGGCGTAAAGCCCCAGCGCTCGGCGATCGTCAGCTGCATGGCGTCGAGCACCACGCGCTCCTGGTCGCTCAGCGCGTGGCCATAGACGCGTTCGTCGGTGATGATCGCAAACTGCGTCGTGTTGATCGCGTAGGTGCCTTCGCGCAAAATCTTGCGCTGGGGGCCCTTCTGGCCGCCGGCCAAAAGAAAGCGGCGCGCGTCTTGGAAGTCGCTGTTGTCCTCGCTGTCGTTGGCACCCAGCACCTGCGAGGCGCCGAGCGGCGCGCCGTCGCGAGCAAACACATAGGCGATCTTGCCCTGGCCGACCGTCACGAGATCGGAGGTGTGGATGCGGTACATGAAGGGAAAGAACAGGTGCAGGCCGCCGCGCAGCACCTCCGGCTCGAAGCCGGCCTCGCCGTTCAGCGCAATGAAACCGTCGGCGACGGAGCCGCGGATGCTCCACAGTTTCTCGACGATGCCGACCTGGTTGTTCGGGATGTAGCGGATGACGTTGGAAAGCTTCAGCAGTGCAAGCAACGCAATGATCGCCCCGGCCGCGAGGGCCGGCTGGACGAGAGTGGTGATGTCCATGAGGGGTCTCCAAGTCGCGCATGGCCGGGGCGGCTGCTGCCGCCGCGCTGTCACCGCGCGCGATCATGCCGATCGATGTCGGCGCGCGAGAAGCTAGACCTCCTGCGAATTTTTCAAAGACCACCGTCGCCGAAATATTTCGTCTCCCAACGTTGAACCTGCATCCCGATCCGGCGACTTAGTCGCCTTGCATTCGCCCTCGCACCAAGGCGATCAGCTTGGGATCGTCGAACCCCGCGGCGGTCATCGCCGCGCCCGCCGCCATCAGATCGTGGTGCGGAAGATTGGTGCGCATGCCCACGGTGACGATGCCCGCCGCCGTCGCCGCTGTGATGCCGGCGCGCGAATCCTCGAACGCGATTGCATCTTCCGGCGCGGCATCGACCGCGCGCAGGCCCTCGAGGTAGGGCAGCGGGTGCGGCTTGCCGTGGGGCAGCTCGTCGCCAATGATGACGGCGCGAAAGCGCTTCGCGATGCCGAGCCCGGCAAGGATCATCTCGGCATTGGCGCGCGGTGCGTTGGTCACCGCTGCGACGGGAATCCCTTCCGCGTCCGCCAAGTCGAGCAGCGCCATCAGTCCCGGCAGCGGCTGCACCTCGCCGGCGGCGAGACGACGAAACACCGCCTCCTTTTCCGCCATGATTTCGACGCGCCGCTCCGGCGGCTCACCGGGAAGAAACTCCGCCCCGATCGACGCGTTGGAGCGTCCGAGGAGTTCGCGTGCCGCCCGTGGACGGTCGAACACGTGGCCGCGCGGCCCGAACACCGCGTTGAACGCCTCGATATGCAACGCATCGGTGTCGGCAAGCGTGCCGTCGATGTCGAACAGCAACGCCTGTTGCCGTCTCTTGATAACGCCTCGCATCAGCAAATTGACCTCAACTCATCCGGATATTGTCGCGATCTGATCCAACTCTCGACCAGAGCGGCTGTCGTTATTCCCTAAACGGCGTGAAACCGCGACGGGGGAAATTGCGATGATCGGCCAGTTGAAAGCAGTGCCTGCCTCGACGTCGACCAGCCTTAGAGCCAGCCTTGGTGCTGCAGCGCTGATCTCGCTGCTGTCGCTTACGACGTCCGGCGCCGCGGAGGCCAGCACGGACATGGTCAACGGCCAGTACTGCAACGATCTCTGCAAGGCCTACATGTCCTGGTCCAATCGCGTGCTCGCCACCACCCAGCCGCTCTATGCGCGGCCGCAGGTGCGGGTCGCAGTACCGCAGTCCACGACGCCGAAGAAGATGGAGCGGGCCGAGAAGCTCGACAAGCCGGAGCGCGCGGCGCCGAAGCCGCACCGGCCGGCCAACCTCAACTCCTTCGCCCAGCTGCCCGCCGGCAGCCATGCCGCGCAATCGGCCATGGAGCCGCCGCCAAGCGACCTCGCCGCGGCGGACGAGCCCGCCGGCACCGCGATGGAACGTCCGTTCGCAGCAGACCCGCTGCCGCATTCGGCAATCGCCGACATGCGCCGCGCGACCGATGCCGCCGGCCTGCGGATGGTCTCGATGACCGATCCCGGCGCCGGGCCGACGACGGTCGGCGAGGCCGGCGGGAGCCAGCGCTCCCGGATGCCCTCGCTCTGGATCCTGCTCGCGGTCGGCGCGCTGATCGCCTATTTCGGCCATGGCTGGCTGAAGCGCCGGAACGCCCTCGCCGGGCCGATCGACTGAGCCACAAGGCCGCCGGCGCAACGCCGCGGGAACCATTCCGGACAATTTGATCATCCGCCGGAGGCTGCGACAGGCCGCTCGGTTGAACTGACAGCCCCGTTTCTCTATGCGTGGGCGATGAACATCGCCCTCACCACCCCGCCCCTGAGCGCTCCCTCCTTGAGTTCCTGGCCGCGCCACCGCGCCGACCTCAAGCCCGCGCCGTTCCTGCCGATGAGCCGGAAGGAAATGGACGCGCTCGGCTGGGACGTCTGCGACATCGTGCTGGTCACCGGCGACGCCTATGTCGACCACCCCTCGTTCGGCATGGCGATCATCGGCCGGCTGCTCGAGGCGCAGGGCTTTCGCGTCGGCATCATCTCGCAGCCCGACTGGCACTCCGCCGAGCCGTTCAAGGCGCTCGGCCGTCCGCGCGTGTTCTTCGGCGTCACCGGCGGCAACATGGACTCCATGGTCAACCGCTACACCGCGGATCGCCGCATCCGCAGCGACGACGCCTACACGCCGAACGGCGAGGGCGGCAAGCGCCCGGACCGCTGCACGCTGGTCTATGCGCAGCGCTGCCGCGAGGCGTTCAAGGACGTGCCGGTCGTGCTCGGCGGCATCGAGGCCTCGCTGCGCCGGATCGCGCATTACGACTACTGGTCCGACAAGGTGCGGCGCTCGGTGCTGGCCGACGCCAAGGCCGACATCCTGATCTACGGCAATGCCGAGCGCGCCGTGATCGAGGTCGCGCACCGCATCGCCGGCGGCGAAGCGCCGAAGGACATCCAGTCCGTCCGTGGCACCGCGCTGTTCCGGAAAGTGCCGGAGGGCTATGTCGAGCTGCACGCCGACGATCTCGATTCCGCCGACGAAGGCGCCGCGCGCGAGAAGGGCGACGTCGTCATCCGGCTGCCGTCCTGCGAGCAGGTCGAGGCCGACAAGGAAGCCTATGCGCGGGCCTCGCGCGTGCTCCATCGCGAGAGCAATCCCGGCAATGCGCGGCCGCTGGTGCAGCGCCATGGCGACCGCGACCTCTGGCTCAACCCGCCGCCGATCCCGCTGACCATGGCGGAGATGGACAGCGTCTACGACCTGCCCTACGCCCGCGCGCCGCATCCGTCCTATGGCGATGCCAAGATCCCGGCGTGGGACATGATCAAGTTCTCGGTCACGATCATGCGCGGCTGCTTCGGCGGCTGCACCTTCTGCTCGATCACCGAGCATGAGGGCCGCATCATCCAGAGCCGCTCGGAAGGCTCGATCCTGCAGGAAATCGAGCGCATCCGCGACAAGACGCCGGGCTTCACCGGCGTGATCTCCGACATCGGCGGCCCCACCGCCAACATGTACCGCATGGCGTGCAAGGACCCGAAGGTGGAGGCCGCCTGCCGCAGGCCAAGCTGCGTCTTTCCGGAGATCTGCCCGAACCTCAACACCTCGCATGACGATCTCATCCGTCTCTATCGCAAAGTGCGCGAGGTCCAGGGCGTCAAGCGCGTGATGGTCGCCTCCGGCGTGCGCTACGACCTCGCGGTCGAGAGCCCGGCCTACATCAAGGAGCTCGTCACGCATCACGTCGGCGGCTATCTGAAGATCGCGCCGGAGCATACCGAGCGTGGCCCGCTCGACAAGATGATGAAGCCGGGCATCGGCACCTATCACCGCTTCAAGCAGATGTTCGATGCCGCCGCCGCGCAGGCCGGCAAGAAGTACTATCTGATCCCGTATTTCATCGCGGCGCATCCCGGCACGTCCGACGAGGACATGATGAACCTCGCGCTGTGGCTGAAGAAGAACCGCTACCGCGCCGACCAGGTCCAGACCTTCCTGCCCTCGCCGATGGCGACGGCGACCGCGATGTACCACACCGGCGTCAATCCCTTGCGCGGCGTCCGTCATGGCGCCAGCGACAAGGTCGAGGCGATCAAGGGTCTCAAGCAGCGCCGGCTGCACAAGGCCTTCCTGCGCTATCACGACCCCGACAACTGGCCGGTGCTGCGCGACGCACTCCGCGCCATGGGCCGCGCCGATTTGATCGGCTCGCGTCCGGACCAGCTGGTGCCCGCGCATCAGCCGCCGGGCACGGGCAAGGCCGCCGTGACGCGGCGGCCGGTGCGGCCCGAGCAGCGGCCGCAGCGGTTCACGACCAAGGGCGTGAAGATCAGGAAGTAGTTGGTAGAGCGCGTACATAGAGCTTGGGCTCGGGCCCGCACGCGCCTCGTTCTCCGCTGTCGTCCCGGGCTTGACCCGGGACCCATAACCACCGGCAGTTTTGTTGGGCACGACTTGAGTCACTTGCCTGCCTCACACACCCGCCGGTGATTATGGGTCCCGGCTCAAGGCCGGGACGACACTGAGTTTGTGGTAGCGCCGTTCCAACTCACAGGCGCGATGCGCATAGCTCGTGCACCTCCGCCGCCATCCAACTGCACGATTTTGCAAACAGCCCACCGCAGCCCCGCGGCGCATCCGCGCCCGGGTCATGCTGCCGACATCGCCCTCGAAAACTGAGAGGGCGCGGGGAAGACCGGACCTCGACTGAGGCCCGTGGCCCGCCTGCGGAAAAAAATGCAGGCGGCAGGTACCACGAGTCCAGCCGGACGACCCGGCGGGCTCAAGCGGTCGTCGCAACATCAAGTGTTTTCACCCGTGACAGCAGCTCGTCAAGCGCCTCTGCTGGGGTT
>NZ_JBNPTW010000018.1:0-186556 GCF_051167855.1 Bradyrhizobium sp. HKCCYLRH3099 | reverse complement strand
CTGTTCGGCCTGCCGATCTCGCGGGTGCAGGACGTGTTCATGCCCGAGCGGGTGACGCGGGTGCCGCTGTCGTCGGCGGAGATCGCCGGCGTACTGAACCTGCGCGGCCGCATCGTCACCGTGATCGACATGCGGGCGCGGCTCGGCCTCGCCAAGGCCGATGACGGCAAGCCGCCGATGGCGGTCGGCGTCGATCTGCGCGGCGAGTCCTACGGCCTGCTGATCGATCAGATCGGCGAGGTGCTGCGGTTGCCCGAGGAGAGCCGGGAGGAAAATCCCGTCAACCTCGACCCGCGCATGGCGAAGCTCGCCGGCGGCGTGCATCGCCTCGATGGCCAACTGATGGTCATCCTCGATGTCGATCGCGTGCTCGAACTCGCAGCCGACAAGATGGCGGCCTGAAGACCGCGAAATGAGTTCAGCGACGCAGCGGGCGTCGCTGTTTTGGACCCTGAGCTGGTGAGGCTGAAATGAGAACTTGTCTGGTAGTTGACGATTCGAGCGTCATCCGGAAGGTGGCGCGCCGCATTCTCGAAGGTCTGGATTTCCAGATCGTCGAAGCCGAGGACGGCGAGCAGGCGCTTGAGATCTGCAAGCGCGGGCTCCCCGACGCGGTTCTGCTCGACTGGAACATGCCCGTGATGGACGGCTACGAGTTCCTCGGAAACCTCCGCCGCATGCCCGGCGGCGACGCGCCGAAGGTGGTGTTCTGCACGACCGAGAACGACGTCGCCCACATCGCGCGCGCGCTTCACGCGGGGGCCAACGAGTACATCATGAAGCCCTTCGACAAGGACATCGTGACTGCAAAATTCCAGGAAGTCGGGCTGATCTGACTTCCGCTGCGAGCGACGGCCCGTGGTCATCCGGGGTTGCCGTCGCCCTTTGCCTCTGTCCTGTTGGTGAACTATGAGCGTCGCGTTGGCCAGTTCTTCGATCCCAAGTTCGACCAGACAGGAGCCTCTCCGGGTGATGGTCGTGGACGACTCCGTCGTCATCCGCGGCATGATCTCGCGGTGGATCAGCTCTGAGCCCGACATGGTCGTGGCCGCCTCGTTGCGCACCGGCCTGGAGGCCGTCAATCAGATCGATCGGGTCAATCCCGATGTCGCCGTGCTCGACATCGAGATGCCCGAACTCGACGGTATCGCCGCGCTGCCGAAGCTGCTTGCCAAGAAGAAGAACCTCGCCGTCATCATGGCCTCGACGCTGACCCGCCGCAACGCGGAGATCAGCTTCAAGGCGCTGTCGCTCGGCGCGGCCGACTACATTCCGAAGCCGGAGAGCACGCGCGAGGCCTCGGCCGCCGACAATTTCCACTACGATCTGATCCAGAAGATCCGCAATCTCGGCGCCAAGGCGCGTCGCGCGGCTGCGCCCGTCGCCTATGCGCCGTCGCCCGCGCCGCAGGTGCAGGGATTGCGGCCCGCCGTGGTGCCGCGTCCCGCCGCGGCGCCGATGCCGGCACCCGCCGCGCCCGCGGCCGCTCTGGCGCGCCGTCCCTTCAGCACGCAGATGCCGAAGGTGCTTCTGATCGGTTCCTCGACCGGCGGTCCGCAGGCGTTGATGTCGGTGGTCACCGAGCTCGGCCCGGTCATCGACCGCTTCCCGGTGCTGATTACGCAGCACATGCCGCCGACCTTCACGACGATTCTGGCCGAGCATCTGGCGCGTTCGAGCCGCCGTCCTGCCCATGAGGCGGTCGATGGCGAGATCGTGAAGGCCGGGACGATCTATCTTGCGCCGGGCGGACGCCACATGCGGGTGGTGCGCCATGGGGCCGATGTCGCGATCGCGCTCGACAACGGGCCCCCCATCAACTTCTGCAAGCCGGCGGTCGATCCGCTGTTCACGTCGGCCGTCGAGGTCTGGCAGGGATCGACCCTGGCCGTGATCCTGACCGGCATGGGCTCGGACGGCATGCGCGGCGGCAAGGACGTCGTCGCCGCCGGAGGCAGCGTGATCGCGCAGGACGAAGCGACCAGCGTGGTCTGGGGCATGCCGGGCGCCGCCGCCAATGCCGGCATCTGCGCGGCGATTCTTCCCTTGAACCAGATCGCGTCGAAAGTGGTGCGTCTGTTTGCTGGAGACCGTTCGTGACACCCCTGGACTATGAGTTCTTGCGTAAGCTCCTCAAGGAGCGGTCCGGTCTCGACCTCTCTGCCGACAAGCAATATCTGGTCGAGAGCCGGCTGCTGCCGCTCGCGCGCCGCGCCAATCTCCCGGGCATTCCGGAGCTGGTGCAGAAGATGAAGAGCGGCGGTGAGCAGCTCACGACGCAGGTGGTCGAGGCGATGACCACCAACGAGACGTTCTTCTTCCGCGACAAGATTCCGTTCGATCATCTGCGCGAGGGCATCCTGCCGGAGCTGATCAAATCGCGCGCCAGCCGCCGGACCCTGCGCATCTGGTCCGCCGCCTGCTCGACCGGGCAGGAGCCGTATTCGATCGCGATGTGCCTGCGGGAATTCGGCCCGGCGCTGGCCGGCTGGCGCATCGAGATCGTCGCCACCGACCTGTCGCAGGAGGTGCTGGAGAAATCCAAGGCGGGTCTCTACAGCCAGTTCGAGGTGCAGCGCGGACTGCCGATCCAGCTCCTGGTGAAGTACTTCACCCAGCTCGGCGAGATGTGGCAGCTCAGCGCCGACATTCGCGGCATGGTGCAGCACCGCCAGCTCAATCTGCTGCAGGACTTCTCGCATCTCGGCAAGTTCGACGTGATCTTCTGCCGCAACGTGCTGATCTATTTCGATCAGGACACCAAGGCGACGATCTTCGAACGCATGGCCAAGCTGATGGAGCCGGACGGCACGCTGCTGCTGGGCGCCGCTGAATCGGTTGTCGGCATCACCGACGCCTTCCGGCCCAACCAGGACCGGCGAGGCCTGTACCAGATCAATCCGGTCCGCAGCCCGCGCGGCGGCGCCGCGCTGCTGCCCGGCCTCAAGGTGGTCGCGGCGCGCTGACCGCAGGTCGGGCGGCAAGCCATTGAACGACCGGCGCAAACGCCGGCCGGGAATGGCTGGATCAGTACGCAGTGCAAAATCTTTTTCCGAGGATGGAACCTTTTTCCTTCCCAGGCGTCGATTCACGCCTTGGTGTGGCCTGAGCGTGTTCGCTCGACGGCGGGGGAAAATTGATGAAAACGAGTATGCGTCCTCGGATTGTGACGCGGGACCTCCCTGTCATTGCGAAATCTCCGACCGGGATCGATGGACTCGACGAGGTCACCTTCGGCGGCTTGCCGCAGGGGCGGCCAACGCTGCTGTGCGGCGCCGCCGGCTGCGGCAAGACCTTGTTTGCCATGACGTTTCTCTACAACGGCGCGGTCGACTTCAACGAGCCCGGCGTCTTCATCGCGTTCGAGGAGCAGCCCGAGGACCTGATCAAGAATGTCGGCTCGCTGCGCTATGACATCGAGCGCCTGATCGAGCAGAAGAAGATCGTCGTCGACCACATCCATCTCGATCGCAACGAGATCGAGGAGGCCGGTGACTACGATCTGGATGGCCTGTTCATCCGTATCGGCTTCGCCATCGATTCCATCGGCGCCAAGCGCGTCGTCATCGATACGATCGAGACCCTGTTCGGTGGCCTCGACAACCAGGCGGTGCTGCGCTCGGAGCTGCGTCGGCTGTTCGAGTGGCTGAAGAGCAAGGGCGTCACCGCGATCATCACCGGCGAGCGCGGCGACGGCACGCTGACCCGCTACGGCCTCGAGGAATATGTCGCCGATTGCGTGATCCTGCTCGACAACCGCGTGCATGACCAGCTCTCGACGCGGCGGCTGCGTGTCGTGAAGTATCGCGGCACGGCGCACGGCACCAACGAATATCCCTTCATCATCGACCAGGAAGGCATCACCGTGATGCCGATCACCTCGTCGGGCCTCGCGCATGACGCATTCACCGAGCGGGTGTCGACGGGCATTCCCGATCTCGACGACATGCTGGAAGGCCAGGGCTACTACAAGGGATCGAGCATTCTGGTGTCCGGCATGGCCGGCGCGGGCAAGTCGACGGTCTCGGCGCATTTCGCCGATTCGATCTGCCGTGCGGGACAGCGCTGCATCTACTTCGCGATGGAGGAATCGCCGCAGCAGATCGTCCGCAACATGAAGTCGGTCGGCCTCGACCTGCAGCAATGGGTCGATCGCGGCCTGCTGCGGTTCTCCGCGCGACGGCCCAATCTGTACGGTCTGGAGACGCATCTCGCGTCGATGCATCGCGAGGTCAAGGAGTTCGATCCCGCCGCGGTCGTGGTCGATCCGATCTCCGCGCTGATGGGGGCCGGCATCGCGGGCGACGTGCATTCGATGACCTTGCGCCTGATCGACTTCCTGAAGTCCCGCGGCGTCACTGCGCTGTTCACCAATCTCGGCGCGGGAGCGGCCGATACGGCGACGACGGAGATGCAGATCTCCTCGCTCACCGACACCTGGCTGCTGCTCTACAACCGGGAAACTAATGGCGAGCACAACCGGCAGCTCTATCTGTTGAAGTCGCGCGGCATGGCCCATTCGAACCAGGTACGCGAATTCGTCATGCGCGCCGATGGCATCTTCCTGCGCGAGGTCTATGTCGGTCCGGACGGCGTTCTCACCGGTTCGGCCCGGCTTGCCCAGGAGGCCAGGGATCGTGCCGATCAGATGCTGCGCAGTCAGGAGATGGAGCGGCGCGCGCGCGACCTCGAGCGGCGCCGCCGCGAGATCACGGTGCAGATCGAGACGCTGAAGGCTCAGCTTGCGAGCGAGGAGGGGGAGATGGAGCGTCTGAAGCTGGAAGGCAGTGCCGTCGAGGATCAGCGTTCCGCCGATCGCATCGCGCTCGTGCAGAGCCGTTCGTCGAGACCCTCCGCTGCCGCGGGCCCGAGCAAGTGACGGCCGCTGCAATGGAACAGGATGGCTACAATCTCCGGCTCTACGTCGCCGGCCAGACGCCGAAATCAGTCGCGGCGCTCGCGAACCTCAAGAAGCTCTGCGAGACGCATCTCCCGGGCCGCTACACCATCGAGGTCATCGACCTCATGAAGGATCCGGCCCTCGCCCAGCGTGATCAGATCGTCGCGATCCCGACGCTGATCAGGCAACTACCCGAACCCCTCAAGCGAATCATCGGCGATCTTTCCAATGCGGAGAAGGTGCTGGTTGGTCTGGATATCGCACCGAGCTGAACGGAGGATGCGTGGCATCAACAGACGCGATGCAGGCGGAACGGCCTCGCAACGAAGCCGAGGAGACGGTCGAAGCCATTCATCGCGGCAGTGTCGATGCCGTGGTGGTGCAGGGCCCGTCGGGACCCCAGGTCATCATGCTGCAGGGCGCCGATGCGCCCTATCACGTGCTGGTCGAGCGCATGAGCGACGGCGCGCTGACGCTCGATGAAGACGGCGTCATCGTCTACGTCAATTCGCGGCTGTGCGCGCTGACCGGCCTCGGCGCGAACGAGCTCGTTGGGCGCCGCTTCGACACCCTGTTTGCCGGATCGGTGCCGCAGCAGCGCACCGACGATGCCTCGACCGACGCGCAGCTCTGCCGCGCCGACGGCGGTCATCTGCCGGTGTCGGTGTGGATGCGGCAGATGGCGATGGGCGGCGTGGTCGCGACCCTGGTCACGCTCACCGACATGTCGATGCAGCGTCGCGCCGAGGAGGTTGCCACGGCCGAGCGCTTCGCGCGGTCGATCCTGGAGCAGGCAACCGACGCGATCGTGGTCTTGGCGCTCGATGGCCGGATCACGCATGCGAGCTGGGTGGCCGAACAGCTGGCCGAGCGCGCGCCGGTCGGGCAATTGTTCTCGGAGGCGTTTCCGCTCGACGCGCAGAGCGCCAATCAGGAGGGCACGCTGACGCGCTTCTCGCGCGAAAGTCTCGACCAGGCCCTGGCGACCAGGCCGTTTCACGGCGTCGAGGTGGTGTTGCGCAACGACCGCGTTGCGGGACGGTCGTTCCTGCTGTCGGGCGGGCCGCTGGTCAACGACGCCAAGGAGGCTGTCGGCTCGATCGTCACCCTGACCGACATCACCGAGCGCAAGCGCGCCGAAGAGCAGCAGACCATACTGGTGGCCGAGCTGAACCACCGGGTGAAGAACATCCTGGCGATCGTGCAGTCGGTGGCCGGCCAGACCCTGCGGACCTCGCCGTCGCTGCCGGCCTTCAACAAGGCCTTCTCCGGCCGCATCCAGGCGGTGTCGATCGCCCACGACATCCTGACCCAGACGCGCTGGATCGGCATCGGCCTCAACGAACTGCTGACGACCGTGCTCGCGCCCTATGGCGTCGGCGAGGGGCGTATCGCCGGCGACGGCCCGCCGGTTCTGCTGGAAGCGCGGCTGGTGCTGCCGCTCTCGATGGTGCTGCACGAGCTCGCGACCAATGCCTCCAAATACGGCGCGTTGTCAGCGCCGCTCGGCCGCGTCGCGATCTCCTGGCGCCTGTGCGACGGCGACCGCCGTCTCGAGCTCGTCTGGCTGGAGCGCGGCGGCCCGCCGATCGAGGGCGGCGGCGCACGCGGCTTCGGCACCACGCTGATCGATCGTGTCGTGCGCTTCGATCTCGACGGCGAGGCGGAGCTGAACTTCGAGCCTCAGGGCATCCGTTGCGTCCTGGCCTTTGCGCTCAGCGCCGAGACGACGCCCGAGCATGTGCCGGCGTCGGCCGTGCAGCCGGACTGATCACCGCGACAGAAAGGTCGTTGTGCACATCGCGCGTAGCGCGCGTTCGTCGAACGGCTTGGCGAGCCGCGGCAGGGCGCGGAATTCCGGTGGGAACAGCGTCGCGTCGTCATAACCGGAGGTGATGACGATCTTCAGCTCGCGCGCGATCAGTTGCGGCAGCACCGCGAAGATCTGCTCGCCGCGCAGATTGACGTCGAGCAGCGCGCCGTCGAGGCCGCCGCGCTCGGCTTCGCGCAATACGTCGCCCACGCGCGAGACCGGGCCCACGACCTCGCAGCCGAAGCCCTGCAGCACCGTTTCGAGCTCGAGCGCGATCAGGCCCTCGTCCTCGGCGACCAGGATGCGCAAGCCTTCGAGAGCGGTGTCCTCAGCCGTCATGCCTCATCCCGACGATGCACGCCTTGCGTGCGCTGGCAATTCCCGTCCTGGCTCTATCTAATCATCTCGACCGGCCTGTCGAGGCGTTTTCGCGCAGCGGCGTTAATAACCTACACGATCGCATGCGGCATAAAGCGCGAGCGGTTGCCGGTGATCGGGCTTTCGTCCTCGCGGATCGACAGCCCGCACGGCTGGTGATCGACCAGCCAGCTGCCGATCACCGGGTAGACGCCGCCGAAATCCGGCAGCGGCGCCAGGGCCTGGCGGATGAAGCCCTCCGCGCCGTAGGGGCCGTCCTGCGCCGACAGCGCGACGCCGCCGGCCACCAGGCTGACATTGGCGCCCTCGCGCGAATAGATCGGCTTGCGCACGAAGCTCGGGCCGAGGCTGGCCGCTCTCGGATCGTCCTCGAAATAGGCCGGCAGCAGGTTCGGATGGCCTTCGTTCATCTGCCACAGCAGCGGCAGGATGCCCTTGTTCGACAGGATCGCCTTCCATGGCGGCTCGAGCCATTGCGTGGCGGCGCTCTCGAGCTTGGCGCCGAACGTGTCGCGGAACATCCATTCCCAGGGATAGAGCTTGAAAGCGAGCGCGATGTCCGCGTTGGCGAGATCGACGAAGCCGCCACCGGTGTCGCGCCAGCCGATGTCGGCAATGTCAAGCACGGTTGTCGACAGGCCGGCTTGCGCGGCGGTGTCGGCGAGATAGGCCAGCGTGGCGGCATCTTCGGCTTCGGCCGTCAGTCCCGCCAGATGCACGCGGCGTCCCTTCCCGAGCACGCGCCAGCGCTCGATCAGCCGCTCGTGGATGGAGTTGTACTGATCGGCGCGTCCCGGCAGGATGCGGCGCTCGATCGCCTGCTCCAGCCAGGTCCATTGGAACACCGCGGCCTCGAAGATCGAGGTCGGCGTATCCGCATTGTATTCGAGCAGTTTTGCCGTCGCGCGGCCGCCATCGCGGAATCCCTGGAAGCTCAGGTCGAGCCGGCCGTACAGGCTGCCGTCGCGGCGCCGCCAGCTCTCCGCCAGCAGCGGCCAGACCGCGTCGGGAATCTGCAGCCGGCGCAGCAGTGTTTCGTCCGTGACGACGCGGCCGACCAGGTCGAGGCACATCTGCTCGATCTCGGCAGTCGGCTCCTCGATGCCGAGCTCGATCTCGGCGATCGTGAACGCATAGTAGGCGCGCTCATCCCAATAGCGCTCGCCGTCGAGTTCGTAGAAGTCGAACCCGCATCGCGCCGCCGTCTCGCGCCAGTCGTGCCGCTCGGGGCAGGGGATGCGCTGCATCTGGCCTACCTTCGGACGTCATGAAGCGCGCTGCGCCAGTGGACACTGCGCGCAGCATATCTGGCCGCCGGCACCATCGGGTGCCGACGTTGCATCGGAGCCATTCCGATCAGTCGGCAGGCGCGTTTTTTATGATTGTTGGTCTGTGTCAAAGATCCGAATCCAGGAGACATCGCAAACGCGGTGTTTTCACGGCGCGGGCGCGACGGAAATCAGCCGCCGCCTCCGAAGCCGAAGCCGAAGCCATGTCCAAAGCCGCCGAAGCCGCCACGCGAGACATGGGCGGAGGAAGCGTCCGCGACATGGCTCGAACTGCTCGAACTGCTCGAACTGTGTGAGTCCGACGTGCCGCTCGAAAATCCCCACCGCCCGGAGCCGCTGCCGCCACCGCTGCTGCTGCTCGAACGGCGCGTGCTGCACTCGCTCGGCTGCGGCTGGCCGGCCATCGTCGGCGTCTCCGCGCCCGGCTGCGGACAGCTCTGCTGGCGCGGCATCAGCGCATAGGCGGTGCCGCCGACGGCGAGCGTGCCCATCAGCAGCAGCGCGACCTGGCCGGAGCGCTTCACCGGCGGCGTCGTCGGCGGCGGGGGCCGCGGCCTGCGCTTGCCGAAGTCGATGTGTTTCCCAGCCATGGTCAGTAGATCATCGAGGCGGCGTTGAGCGCGCCGGCCGAGAGCGAGGCGAGTCCAAGCCAGATTGCCGAGGCCAATTCACCGGCGACGATGCGGTTGGCGAGGTCCGGCACGGGGATGCGGACGAGATAATAGACGATCACCTGCACGATCAGCGCCACCAGCGCCCAGATCAGGCAGTCCAGCACGTTGGCCGAATGGGCGATGGCGCTGACCAGCGGCAGCGTGAAGCCGAGCAGGCTGAGGCCGAGCGCGATCGCCGCCGACGGGTGATTGTCCCGGATCAGCTGGAACTCGTTGTAGGGCGTCACGTGGGTGTAGATGAACAGGTACGCCGTCACCGCGACCAGCGCGGTGCAGAAATAGACAAGGAAGGCCGGCAGGCCGGCGAGGGATTGCAGGATCATGATCAGGCCCGACGCGGGAAGCTCTCTTCTGTCGCGCCGCCAGCCTGACCGGTTCGACGTGAAGAAAGTCTATCCGCCGGCCTCGGGCTTGGCCTGCGCCAGCATCTGCAGCACGGAATCGCCGGTCTTGCGGGTATGGGCGCTGAGCGCCCGCGCGAACCCCTGGGCGTCGCGGGCGCGCAGCAGCGCCATGAAGGCCTCGTGCTCCCGCAGCGACTCGTCCCAGCGGCTGGCATCGTAATTGGCGACCGCGCGGGCCCGGAAGACGCTGGCGTGCAAGGTGCTCCACATGTTGAGCAGCACGGCGTTGCCGGCAAGCCTGGTGATCTCCAGGTGGATCTGCTGGTTGAGGCGGAAATAGGCGGCGCGCTCGGACGCGCCGTGCAGCGCCACCAGCTCCGCATGCATCGCGTCGAGCTTCGCAATGTCATTGACCGTGGCCCTGATGGAAGCGGCCTGGCCGGCGGCGGCGTCGAGCGCGACCATCACGTCGAAGATCTCCGCGATCTCGCGCGCATCGATCGGCGTCACCACCGGCGTGCGGTGCGGGCGCAGCTCGATCAGCCCCTCGGCGGCGAGGATCTTGAACGCCTCGCGCAGCGGCGTGCGCGACACGCCGAAGGTCTCGCACAGCATGCGCTCGGGCAAGGCTGCGCCGGCCGCGAGCTCGCCGTCGATGATCATCTCGCGAACTTTGGCGACGAGCTGGTCGTGCAGAGACAGCCGCGCCAGCGGCCGCGTCGGCTGGTCGGAGGAGAGCTTCAGGCGCGCGGGCTTGAAGCGCGTTTTCAGCCTGGGCCGGGATGCCGGGGTGGTCATGGCTGCTGCGGTGGCTCCCCTGTGACTGCCTGAATTTCGGGCGAAGCGCCCGCGGATCAGGCAAATCAGGCGTAATCGATATCATAAAAGCTATTGAAATAACGATAAAAAATCAAGATTGCATATCGCATCCAAGTGGCATGGGGTTTGCTGAAAGGCATGTCCAAGGGCAGCAAGAGCCTGCCGATCGCCTGCCGTGGAGATGACCGTGAACCGTTTCGTGCTGCCCATTCTTGCCTTGCTCGCGCTGGCGCTGCCGGCCGTCAGCTTCGCTGACGACATGCCCAAGATCAAACTCGGCTATGCCAAATGCGCGCATTGCACGCCGATGTCGCTCACGCCGCAATTTGCGGAAGGGGTCGCAATCGATGCGGTCGGCTTCAACACCGGCACCGATGCGCTGACCGCGCTGGTGTCGAAGAACATCGACGTCGCGCAGGTGACCTATTTGCATTACGCCATCGCGCTCGACAAAGGTTTTGACGTCGTCGCCATCTCCGGCCAGGTCAATGGCGGCTCGGCGATGCTGCTCGCCAACGACATCGAGCTTCCGCAAGGCGACTGGAGCGCGCTGAAGGCGCTGATCGCGAAGTACAAGGCCGACGGCAAGCCGTTCCGCGTCGCCGCCTCGCGCGGCAATGCGCAGGACATCCACATGCGCGGCGCCTTCGCCAAGCAGGGCATCGACATCAACAAGGACGTGCAGTTCGTCAACATCCCCAATCCGTCCGACCATCTGCAGGCGCTGCGCCGCGGCGAGGTCGAGCTGATCTGCACCGTCGAGCCGTTCGCCACCCAGATCATGCAGGCCAAGGCGGCAAAATTCTTCGGCTTTCCCTACGATCAGGCCGCCGGCAAGCTGACCAACCTGATCCTCACGCGCTCCGACGTCATCGCCTCGAACCCGAAGGCGCTGGAGGGCGTGGTCCGCGCGGTGGTGAAGGTCGACGCCCACATCGCCGCCGACAAGCCGGCGCTGATCGAGGTGATCTCCAAGATCACCGGCTTGGACAAGGCCATCGCGACCGGCGCGGTCGAGAACCTCGATCCCGATCCGAAGATGTACCGCTCCTCCGCGCTCGCCATCGCCACGATGATGCGCGACCTGAAGTACATCAATTCGGACGTCACGGCCGCCGTCGAGAAGAACCTCGACTACCGCTTCCTGGAAGCGGCGACGGGCAAGCCGAAGACCGAGCTCGGGTATTGATGAAGCGCTAATTGCGCCGCGGCGGGATGTCACCTCTCCCCGCGTGCGGGGAGAGGTCGGATTGCATCGAAAGATGCAATCCGGGTGAGGGGGACTCTCCACGCACCGTGCTCGCGGAGAGTCCCCCTCACCCCAACACTCTCCCCGCAAGCGGGGCGAGGGGGCGCACCGCTCTTGCCGTGAAGAGCCTGAATCCAACTCCGACACGCCAGCGGTCGAGCAGATGATTTATCAAAACCCCATGATCCTCCAATGACCTCTGCACTCGCGCATTTGCGCAAGCTCGATCGCGCCATCGTCCCCGTGCTGGTGCTCGCCGGCTGGGAGGCCTTCTCGCGCTCCGGCGCATTGCCGGCGGCGCTGCTCCCTGCGCCGTCCACGGTGGTGTGGGCGTGGGCCGACTGGCTGATCGGCACCGACGGCAACACCCAGACCTATAGCGGCCATTGGCTCGCCGACATGCTGGCGAGCCTGTCGCGCGTCGCGGCGGGCTTCGCCATCGCGACCATTCTCGGCGTGGCGCTCGGCGTCGCCATCGGCTGGTCGCGCAAGATCGAGATCGTGATCGAGCCGACCTTGCAGATGCTGCGCCCGATCCCGCCGGTGTCGTGGATCCCGCTCGCCATCATCTGGTTCGGCATCGCCAACAAGCCGGCGATCTTCCTGGTGTTCCTCGGCGCGTTCTTCCCGATCCTGCTCAACACCATCCATGGCGTGAAGACCTGCGACCGCAACCTCATCCGCGCCGGCGCCATGGTCGGCGGCAGCGAGCGCAAGTTGCTGCGCTACATCGTCGTGCCCGCGGCGATGCCGAGCATCTTCGCCGGCCTGCGCATCGGCATCGGCTCGGCCTGGATGCTCACCGTCACCGCCGAGATGGTGGCGGTGAAGAGCGGCCTCGGCTACGTGCTGTGGGACAGCTACTACTTCCTGCGCTACGATCTGGTGCTGGCGGCAATGGCGAGCATCGGCCTGCTCGGTTTCTGCAGCGACCTCGCCATCCGCATGGTGATGGCGCGCGTGCTGCATTGGCAGCGCAATACGACGCTTCGCGGCGGAGAATGACAATGGCGACCATCGACATCTCCGGCGTCTCCAAGATTTTCACCGACAAGAAGCGCAACGCCGACGTCACCGCGCTTGGCGATATCAACCTGTCCATCGCGCGCAACGAGTTCGTCTGCCTGCTCGGCCCGTCCGGCTGCGGCAAGTCCACCTTGCTCAACATGATCGCCGGTTTCGAGCAGCCGAGCGCGGGAACGGTCAGCGTCGACGGCCGGCCCGTCACCGCGCCCGGCGCCGATCGCGGCGTCGTGTTCCAGCACGCCAATCTGATGCCGTGGCTGCCGGTGTGGGAGAACGTCGCGTTTCATTTGCTGCTCGCCGGCGGCCAGAAGGCCGAGCGCCGTGCCCGCGCGCAGGTCTATATCGACATGGTCGGACTCACCGGCTTCGAGAACCACTATCCGTCCGAGCTGTCCGGCGGCATGAACCAGCGCGTCGGTATCGCCCGCGCGCTGCTGATGAATCCTCAGGTGATCCTGATGGACGAGCCATTCGGCGCGCTCGACGAGCAGACCCGCATGGACATGCAGACCGAGCTGGTGCGCATCTGGCAGCAGCACCAGGGCACGATCGTGTTCGTGACGCATGGCATCGACGAGGCACTGACCCTCGGCACGCATGTCGCCGTGATGAGCGCGCGCCCGGGCCGGATCGTGGAGATCATTCCGATCGACCTGCCGCGTCCGCGGGATATCACCTCACCGCAGTTCAACGCGTTGAAGCGGCATATCCTCGCGCTGCTGCGCGGGGAGAGAGCGGAGCAGAGGGCGCTGGCATGAACAACTTCAGTTTGGTGTACAACTCATCCGGCGAGCTCGGTCTGTACCTCTCCCCGTGTGCGGGGAGAGGTCGGATCGCATCGCAAGATGCGATCCGGGTGAGGGGGGCTCTCCGCGCGGTCGGTGGGTGGGGTGGCCCCTCACCCCAATCCTCTCAGCGCGAGCGAAGCTCGTCGCGGCCCCGTGAAGAACGGGGAGAGGGAGCACACTGCCATCGGGGCGCACATTTCCGATCGCACTCGCATGAGAAAGCCGCTCACCCATGACCAAACGTACCCTTCTCGGCATGCTGACGCCGTCGTCCAACACGGCGCTGGAGCCGATCACCTCGGCGATGGTGGCGGAGCTGCCCAACGTCTCCGCGCACTTCTCCCGATTCAAGGTCACCGAGATCGCGCTGTCCACCGACGCGCTGGCGCAGTTCGACACCAGCAACATCCTGCGCGCCGCCGAGCTGCTCGCCCATGCCAAGGTCGATGTCATCGGCTGGAACGGCACCTCCTCCGGCTGGCTCGGCTTCGAGGCCGATGTTCGCCTTTGCGAGCAGATCACCGCCGCCACCGGCATCCCCGCGACCACCTCGATGCTGGCGCTCAACGAGATCCTGGCGGCGATGAAGGCCACCTCGCTCGGCCTGGTCACGCCCTATCGCGACGACGTGCAGGCGCGCATCATCGCCAATTACGCCAGGCTCGGCATCGCCTGCCGCGGCGACCGCCACCTCAATTTGCAGGACAATTTCTCCTTCGCCGGGGTGACGCCTTCCGAGATCGAGGCCATGATCCGCGAGGTCGCGCGCGAGAAGCCGGATGCGATCGCGGTGGTCTGCACCAACATGCGCGCCGCCCCGCTGGCCGCGCGGCTGGAGCTCGAGACCGGCATTCCCATTCTCGACACCATCGCCACCGTGGTATGGAAGTCGCTGAAACTGGCAGGGGTCGATGTCGGCGGCGTCAGCGGCTGGGGATCGCTGTTTCAGAAATTCGCTTGAGATCGAGACTGGGAGAGCGCGTCACATGGCTGCCTTCGACACCGTCATCCGCAACGGCACGGTCGCCACCGCGAGCGACACGTTCAAAGCCGATGTCGCCATCAAACAGGGCCGCATTGCCGCGATCGGCGAGGCCATCACCGATGCCGACGAGGTCGTCGATGCCTCGGGCCTGCTCGTGCTGCCGGGCGGCATCGACAGCCACGTCCACATCAGCCAGCCCTCCGGCCCCGGCATCGTCATGGCCGACGATTTCGAGAGCGCGACGCGGGCCGCGGCGTTCGGCGGCAACACCTTCGTGATGCCCTACTGCCTGCAGGAGAAGGGCCAGCCGCTGCGCGCCGCGCTGAAGGACTACCACGCGCTGGCCGACAAGGCCTGCTACGTCGACCACTCCTTCCACCTCATCATCGCCGACCCCTCCGACTCCGTGCTCGGCCAGGAGCTGCCGGCGCTGGTCGCCGACGGCTATTCATCGCTGAAGATCTTCATGACCTATGAGGGTCTCGCGCTGAACGACTACGAGATTCTGGGCGTGCTGCAGGTCGCGCGCGAGACCGGCGCGCTGGTGCAGATCCATGCCGAGAACTACGATGCCATCCGCTTCCTCACCGACCGGCTCGAGCGCGAAGGCAAGATCGCGCCGTACTATCACGGCAAGTCGCGCCCGATCCCGGTCGAGCGTGAGGCCACCCATCGCGCGATCTCGCTGGCCGAACTGATCGACGTGCCCATCGTCATCGTCCACGTCTCCAACCGCGAGGCGATGGAGGAGATCCGCCGCGCGCAAGCTCGCGGCCTCAAGATCCATGGCGAGACCTGCCCGCAATATCTGGTGCTGACCGAGGAGGACATGCAGTGCCTCAACATGGAAGGCGCGAAGTACGTCTGCTCGCCGCCGCCGCGCGACAAGGCCAGCCAGGAGGCGTGCTGGGAAGGCCTGCAAAGGGGCGTGTTCTCGCTGTTCTCGTCAGACCACTGCCCGTTCCGCTACGACGACGAGGCCGGCAAGCTGACCCCGAAGGGCCGCACCAGCTTTCGCTGGGTGCCGAACGGCATCCCCGGCGTCGAGACCCGGCTGCCGATCCTGTTCTCCGAAGGCGTCACCAAGGGCCGCATCACCCTCAACCAGTTCGTCGCCTTCACCGCCACCAACCACGCCAAGGCCTACGGTCTGACAGGCAAGGGCTCGATCGCGATCGGCTACGACGCCGACATCGCGTTGTGGGATCCGAACAAGACGGCGAAGATCAGTCAGTCCGGCCTGCACCACGGCTCCGACTACACGCCCTACGAGGGCATCGAGATCACCGGCTGGCCGGTCGCCACGATGCTGCGCGGCAAGTTCGTCATACGAAACGGCGAGCTGGTCGGTGCGAAGGGCAATGGCCGTTACGTGACCCGCGGCAAGCCGGGCGGGGCGGCGTAGCACGCGAACGAGCCGCCTCCGCGTCGGCACTGGATCACTTGTGCCGCCACACCTTCACCGAGGACACCAGCAGGATCACGGCAAGGATCGGCAGCAGGACCTGATCCGGTACGAGGCCGAGCAGGCGGCCGCCGATGAAGGTGCCGAGGATCGAACCGAGCGCCATCACCAGCACGAACCGCCGGTTGTCGGCGACCACGGAGAAGGCGCTGGACTGGCTGTAGCGGGTGAAGCCGACGATCATCGTCGGCAGGCTGACCGCCAGCGACAGGCTGCCGGCCAGCTTGATGTCGGCGCCGAACAGCAGCACCAGCGTCGGGATCAGCAGCTCGCCGCCGGCCACGCCCATCAGCGCGGCGACGATGCCGATGCCGAACCCGGCGACGACGCCTGCGACGATCTGCGCCGGGCCGGTCAGCAGCGCCGCGTGACTTGACGGGCCGTGCCCGAGCAGCAGTGCGCCCGCGATCAGCACGAGCAGCACCGCCAGCACCTGATAGAGATTGCGCGAGCTGAGCCGCGTCGCCCAGCCGGCGCCGAGCCAGGCGCCGGCGAGGCTGCCGGCCAGCAGGTTGATTACGACCGGCCAATGCGCGGCGATGGTGCCGAACGGCACCGTGGCGGCGCGAAACGGCAGTGCGGTTGCGACCACGATCAGGCTCATGGCCTTGTTCAGGATCACGGCCTGCAGCGCCTGGAAGCGGAACGGGCCGATCAGCAGCGGCAACCTGAATTCGGCGCCGCCCAGCCCGATCAGTCCGCCGAGCGCGCCGATCACGGCGCCGCCGGCAAAGGCGGGCAGCGGGTTGGTTGTCCTGGCCGGGGTGTCGATGCCGGCGTCGGATGCGTCGTGGGCGGTCGGGTGGGTCATCGGCGAGCCTCATCGTCCGGACGGCGTGGCCATCCGCTTTGCGAACATCTGCCAAACGAGACGATGACAAGGCGCCGCCCTTGCTGCCACGCGGGCGGTGCTCAGCAAGCAGCCGAAGCAGCGCGCGTCAAGACATGGGGCAGGACCGGGCGCGAAAGATTTCGATTTCGTTTTTCCGGAAAATGTGCTTTACTGTCTGCGTTCCGCCCCAACGAGGGGACGCTTCGCGGTCGTCACGGACGTCGGGTGTGGGATGCGATGGGCGCTTGGGGTCGCAGCATGGCTTGTCCGTGCCGACGAACGATCCCGGGCGCACGGTGAAGTGGCGTGGTCCTGGCCTCCCGGTGCTGAGGTCAAGCCTGCTGGCGTTGCGGAGGACGCTGCCGGTGGGCGATGGGGGCAAAAAGCCGGTCCACAAGGAGATCGCCTATAAATCGTAAAGCCATCGCGCGGGGAGGGCCGGGTGTTTCGGCCAGACCTGTGGTGACTGCCGCCTGCTTTTTTTGCTGCAGGCGGGCCACGGGCGCGGCCAGCGCCCGGCCTTCCCTGCGCCCTCAGTTGAGAGAGGGCGGCGAGAATGGCGGACAACTCGGGCGCATGGGCGCGGCGAGAACGCGATGACGTGCGACGATGGGTTTCTTCGATGATTTCGTCGATGGTGTCTTGGAGAGCTCGATGGCGGCGATTGCGCTCATGTGTGAGATGCGGCTGCGCCATGCGCGGTGGAAGGTGAGGGAGTACTTGTCAGTTTGAGCCACGCCCGTGCGGCAACGGCGGTAAGCTCCCCTCCCCCTTGCGGGGAGGGGTTGGGGGTGGGGGCTTCTTGCTCAGGACCGAGCTTGGGGCAGGGACTGACAAGCGGCGTGTTGGTGGTGAGATCGCTTGCTGATCGGCTTCGGCCGAAGGGGCCCACAATGCAGACCATTTCCGGGGACCCCCACCCCCGACCCCTCCCCGCAAGGGGGAGGGGAGCGCACCTGTCGCGTGGCGAGAGCTTGGCTCCAACGCGAACTCGCCTGGTGCAAAGCGGCCGCTCCATTGCCAATCACCATCCTCCCACAAACAAAAACCCCGCCATTTGCGGCGGGGCTCAGTCTGGGAGGAGCAAGCCGTGAGGCCTGCCGAGTTGCCCAGTGAAAGATCAGGCGGGGATGCGCTCGTCGAGGTCGTGCGGCTCGCGCAGCACGTAGCCGCGGCCCCAGACGGTCTCGATGAAGTTGCGGCCTTCGGACGCGTTGGCGAGCTTCTTGCGCAGCTTGCAGATGAAGACGTCGATGATCTTGAGCTCGGGCTCGTCCATGCCGCCGTAGAGATGGTTGAGGAACATCTCCTTGGTGAGGGTGGTGCCCTTGCGGAGCGAGAGCAGCTCCAGCATCTGGTATTCCTTGCCGGTCAGGTGCACGCGCTGGCCGCCGACTTCGACCGTCTTGGTGTCGAGGTTGACGACGAGGTCGCCGGTCTGGATGACCGACTGGGCGTGGCCCTTGGAACGGCGGACGATCGCGTGGATGCGCGCGATCAGCTCGTCCTTGTGGAACGGCTTGGTCATGTAGTCGTCGGCGCCGAAGCCGAGGCCCTTGACCTTGTCCTCGATGCCGGCGAGGCCGGACAGGATCAGGATCGGGGTCTTGATCTTCGAGACACGCAGCTGCTTGAGCACGTCGTAACCGGACATGTCGGGCAGATTGAGGTCGAGAAGGATGATGTCGTAATCGTACAACTTGCCGAGGTCGACGCCTTCTTCGCCGAGGTCAGTCGTGTAGACGTTGAAGCTTTCGGACTTCAACATCAGCTCGATCGACTGCGCGACGGCGCTGTCATCCTCAATCAGCAAAACGCGCATGCCAGTTCCCCATAGTCGCCGCTCCGGGCGTCAGGTCGGCCGCCACCGCGGCACTCAAAACGCCTTTGAACAACTGATTCGGATCCTGACGAGAGATGGTTAACAAATCCTGATTCCGCTGCGCAAGCTCAATCCGTGCAATTTTTGTCGAATCGCCGTAAGGTGTTGCGAAGAAGCAGGTTTTCTCAGCCGACCTCGTTCAAGCTCCATGTGAAGAGATGGAACTAACCGACTCTCGTTCCTCACCGCTTTTGGGGGGCGGCAAAGCGCACTACGTCAGTCACTCCAGACCATGACGCAATGATTAATGATGCGAGTAAACACAGAGTTAAACCGGCGCAGCGAATCTGCCCTTACTTAAGGTTTTCGCAATGAAGGCTGTTTTGTGATGGCGGCGGTTCCGCGATGAAGGTGGTTCCGTGATGAAAGCGCTGGCCGAGCAGATCAGCGACATCGACGCCGTGAACACCTATGGGCGCGTCGTCGGCGTGAAGGGGCTGATGGTGGAGATCGCCGGGCCGATCCACGCGATGTCGGTCGGCGCGCGGCTGATGATCGAGACCGGCAGCAATGTCATTCCTGCCGAGGTGATCGGCTTCTCCGGCAAGAATGCGGTGGTGATGCCGTTCGCCGGGCTCGAAGGCGTGCGGCGCGGCTGCCGCGCCGTGATCGCCAATTCCGCCAATCAGGTGCGGCCGTCGCAGGCTTGGCTCGGCCGCGTCGTCAACGCCATGGGCGAGCCGATCGACGGCAAGGGGCCGCTGCCCCAAGGCGCGGCGCCGGTTCCCTACCGCAACAATCCGCCGCCGGCGCATTCGCGCAAGCGCGTCGGGTCTCCGCTCGATCTCGGCGTGCGCGCGCTGAACACCTTTCTCACCTGCTGCCGCGGCCAGCGGCTCGGCATCTTCGCCGGCTCCGGCGTCGGCAAATCGGTGCTGCTGTCGATGCTGGCGCGCAACGTCGATGCGGCAGTGTCGGTCATCGGCCTGATCGGCGAACGCGGCCGCGAGGTGCAGGAGTTCCTGCAGGACGATCTCGGCGAGGAGGGCCTTGCCCGCTCGGTCGTGGTTGTCGCGACCTCCGACGAGCCGGCGCTGATGCGGCGGCAGGCGGCGTATCTGACGCTCGCAATCTCCGAATATTTTCGCGACGAAGGTAAGGATGTTCTCTGCCTGATGGACTCGGTGACACGCTTCGCGATGGCGCAGCGTGAGATCGGGCTGTCGGCCGGCGAGCCGCCGACCGCGAAAGGCTACACGCCGACCGTCTTTACAGAACTGCCGAAATTGCTCGAGCGGGCCGGTCCCGGCAGCGGCGACGGCACCATCACCGGGATCTTCACGGTGCTGGTCGACGGCGACGATCATAATGAGCCGGTGGCGGACGCGGTGCGCGGCATCCTCGACGGCCACGTCGTGATGCAGCGTTCGATCGCCGAACGCGGCCGTTATCCGGCCATCAACATCCTCAAATCGGTGTCGCGGACGATGCCGAAATCGGCCGACCCCGTCTTCCTGCCGACCATCATGCGCGCGCGCCAGGTGATGGCGACCTACGCCGACATGGAAGAGCTGATCCGGCTCGGCGCCTATCGCGCGGGTTCCAGTCCGGAGGTCGACGAGGCGATCAAGCTGCACGAGCCGCTGGAGGCGTTCCTGCGCCAGCGCAAGGATGAGGTGTGCGGGCTGGCGCAGGGGTATCGGGAGCTGGAACAGATCCTGGGGCGCTTGGAAACGGAAAGCTAACTTTGTCGGGACATCATCCCCTCCATGTCACGAGCCTAGTCGGCGAGCCCAGTAAGGGCGGCCGGCCCTGTCCCGCGCCGTCTACGGGACTTCTGGGGAGTATGAGTCGATGAAGTCGCGCGAAACGCTGATCCGTCTGAAGAAATTTCAGGTGGATGAGAAACGCCGCCGGGTGACGCAGATCGAGGGCATGATCGCTGACTTCCAGCGCATGTCGGCCGAGCTCGAGCGGGAAATCCAGACCGAACAGGAGCGGGCCGGCATCAACGACCCGACCCATTTTGCTTATCCGACCTACGCCAAGGCCGCGATCCAGCGCCGCGAGAACCTGACGCGCTCGGCCGATGAGCTGCGCGCCCAGCTCGAGGACGCCAAGGCGGCGCTGTCCGAGGCATTCGAGGAGATGAAGAAAGTTGAGCTGCTCGACGAGCGCGACCAGGCCCGCGAAAAGGCCGAGGAAAGCGCCCGCGAGCAGGCGGACATGGACAGTATCGGCCTGATGCGCGCCCGGCTCGGCGTCATCGCCTGAGCCGGCCCGCCACGGGTCTGTTGCCTCGAAAACCCGGGCCGCGAGGTCCGGGTTTTTCGTCATGTCCGCCCGGCTGGAGCGCCGCGCGCGATGTGTGCTACGGGAGGGCAGGTTCGAGCGAGGGAGTGGGGCGATTTTCGGGGACGCTGAATGCTGACGCCGGCAGAGCTGGTCTTGTTGCTTGCCGCCGTCGCCAAGGGTGACGAGGCCGCGTTCGAGCGCCTTTACGCGGCGACGCGCGCGAAACTCTATGGCGTCGTGCTCCGTATCTTGCATCGACAGGACCTCGCCGAGGAGGTCGTCCAGGAGACCTACGTCAAGGTCTGGAACAACGCCGCGCAATTCAATCCGGCCGTGTCTTCCCCGATTACCTGGATGGCCGCCATCGCCCGCAACCGGGCCATCGACCTGGTGCGCAAGCGCGGCGAGCTGTCGTTGGAGGATGAGCCCTCCGCGCTGGAGGTGGCGGCCGAGACGCCGGACCCGCTGGCGCGGCGGGAAATGTCGGAGGAGTTGAAGCGGCTGTTGGAATGTGTCGGCCAGCTCGAGCCGGACCGGCAGAAGCTGGTGCTGCTTGCCTACTATAACGGCTGGAGCCGGGAGCAATTGGCGACCAAGTTCGACGCGCCGGTGAACACGGTGAAGACCTGGCTCCGGCGGAGCATGATGGACATCCGCCAATGCCTCGGTCTCGGATGAGGTGTGGTTGGACTGAGAGCGTAAGCGCAAGAGATCTTGGTGGTGACGTGACCTGGACCTGTGATGGCGTATAGCGAAGACCATATCGCGCTTGCCGCGGAATATGCGTTGGGCACGCTCGACGCCGCCGAACGCGCGCAGGTCGAGACCATGATGGCCGTCGACCGCGATTTCGCTGCGCTGGTTCAGGCGTGGGAATTGCGGCTTGGCGCGCTCAATCAGATGGTCGGCCTGGTCGAGCCGCGGCCGGAGCTGTGGGACCGTATCAAGGCCGCGATCGCGCAGTCGCGGCCGGCGGCGGTCGCTGCGACGCCGGCAACTGAGGCGCCGGCACCTGAGGCACCGGCGGTCGAGACACCGGCGGCTGAGCCCCCGGCGGCCGAGCCGCCGGCGCCGGACTTTGCCGCTCCGGTTGTCGTCGTGCCGCCGGAGTTGCCGGCGCCTGGTGCCCCACCCATCATCGCGGAAGCGCGACAGGACGAAGCGGCCAAGCTCGAAGCGCCGGCGGTTGAGCAGCAGCCGGTCGTCGAGCCCACTCAGATCAAGCCGTCCGAGGCTAATCCCCGGAAGCCCGAAGCTCCGCCGATCGAGATTGCCAAGCCCGAGCCTGCAACCGCTGCTGAGGCGCCTGCGGTGGTCGCGCCGCGGCGCACGTTCGCTGCCGCCCAGGAGCGTGCAGACGAGCGCGCCAATGTGGTGCAGCTCTCCTCCAGGGTCCGGCAGTGGCGCGCGGTCGCCAACGTCATGACCGCGCTGGCCGCGGTGCTGCTGGCGCTGGTCGGCGTGCAGGTCTATCGCCCTGATCTGCTGCCGCAGCCGTTGCAGCCGAAGCCGCGCATCCAGACCGTCGAGGTCAAGGTGCCGGCCGCGCCGGAGCCCGCCGCCCAGTTCGTGGCCTTGCTGCAAAAGGACGCCGCCTCGCCGGCGTTCATCCTCACCGTGGATTCCGCCACCCGGAGCTACACGGTGCGCCGTGTCGGTGCGGCGCCGGAGCCCGGCAAGAGCTTCGAGCTGTGGATCGTCTCCGACAAGCTGCAGAAGCCGCGCTCGCTCGGCGTCATCGGCGGCAGTGATTTCACCAGCCGCCCGGTGCTGTCCTCCTACGACCCCGACATCGTCAGCCGGGCCACCTATGCCGTGACCGTCGAGCCGGAAGGCGGCTCGCCGACGGGGCAGGCAACGGGACCAATCGTCTTTACCGGCAAGCTGATCGAGACGGTGCCGCCGGGCAAGTGAGCCAAAACGCAAAAAAGAAAACGCCCGTGGGGAGCGGGCGTTTTCGGTAGTCGACTTGGGGTTGGGTCTACTACATATCCACGCGGCCAGTTGGGGGGCTGTGAGAACCGCGTGAATTCCGGGAATTCGTACTAGCGAACCAGCGACGTCTGCGAGCTCGTCACCGCGACCGGCTTGCCGGCCTTGAGGACCTTTGCCGTCTGCGTGTAGTTCGGCTCCGCGTTCAAACGGGCGGAGATGCCAAGGCCGGCCACCGCGATGCCAGCTACGAGCGCAACCACCACGATCTTGAGGTGGGTCGTCCGATCCGCGCTGTAAATCGAGTGGTTCATGGAAGCCTCCTGCCGTCTTCCGTCCTTCGCTGATTCGTGTGAGCCGGCGACGTTCCGGTTCATCGTCTCGCGAACAGTAACGTAGGAAACCGCGATTCTGTTTCGCAGGGGCCATCACAAGCGTGTGAATACGTGTGATGCTTCGCGATTGCAATCCTCGAAAATCGATCTTAGTCATTCAAGATCAAATACTTAAATGATGGTTCCGACTGTGGCTGCCATATCAGCCACCTAACGCAAAATTAAGAAATCGTTTGCCTGTTGCGGCGAAGCAAGGGTTGGTTTGCTTGGAAAAGCGGCAAGACCGGCGCTCCGCACCGGTCCTGCTTTCATCAACTTCAGACTGACTCGCAGGTTCCGCACGCGTTTCCCTCACACGCTCCCCACCGTCTTCAGCCGCGCCCGGGGATGAATCTCGGCCTGCGACAGCACCGTGGTCTGGGCGCGGAAGCGCTCCACCAGCGAGCGGACGAAGGGCCGGATCGCCGCCGACGTCACCAGAACCGGCGACTCGCCTTCGCGGGCGGCGCGCTCGAACGCGTCGCGGGTCGCGGTCATGAACTCCGACAGCCGCGACGGCTGCATCGCGAGGCTGCGCTCCTCGCCCTGGCCGATCAGCGACTCCGCGAACGCCTGCTCCCACTTCGCCGACAGCGCGATCAGCGGCAAATAGCCCATCGGCGAGGTGTTCTGGGCGCAGATCTGGCGGGCGAGGCGGGCGCGGACGTGCTCGACGATCGTCGCCGGGTTGCGCGAGAAGGCCAGCGCGTCGGCGACGCCTTCCAGGATGGTCGAGAGATCGCGGATCGAGATCCGCTCCGACAGCAGCAGTTGCAGCACGCGCTGCAGGCCGGAGATCGTGATCTGTGTCGGCACGATGTCCTTGACCAGTTCGCTCTGCTCCTTCGGCAGCTCCTTCAGGAGCTTCTGCACCTCGCCGTAGGACAACAGGTCGCTCATATTGGCCTTGAGCAGCTCGGTCAGATGGGTCGACAGCACGGTCGCCGCGTCCACCACCGTGTAGCCCTTCAGCGTCGCCTCCTCCTTCAGCCCGGCATCGACCCAGGTGGCGGGCAGGCCGAAGGTCGGCTCCGTCGTGTGGATGCCGGGCACCGCCACCTGGTTGCCGCCGGGGTCCATGACCATGAACTGGCTCGGCCAGATCTTGCCGGAGCCGGCGTCGACCTCCTTGATCTTGATGATGTAGGTGTTGGCCTCGAGCTGGACGTTGTCGAGGATGCGCACCGAGGGCATGACAAAACCCATCTCGATCGCCAGCGACCGCCGGAGCGCCTTGATCTGGTCGGTCAGCCGGTCGGTGCCATCGGGCGCGTTGACCAGCGGCAGCAGCGCATAGCCGAGCTCGATCTTGAGATCGTCGATCTTGAGCGCGGCGGAGATCGGTTCCTCGGCGGCCGCCGCAGAAGCTGCGGCTGCGGCGGGCGCGGCGGCGGCCGCGGCGATCTCCTCGGCCTTCGCCACTTCCTTGTGGCGACGCGCCTTCAGCGCCAGCGCGGCGGCGCCGCCGCCGAGCGCAAGGAACGGGATGGTCGGAATGCCCGGCAGCAGCGCCAGCACCAGCATGACCGCGGCGGACATGCCGAGCGCCTGCGGATAGCCGGAGAACTGCTTGATCAGCGCCTTGTCGGCGGCGCCGGTCACGCCGGCCTTGGAGACGAGCAGGCCGGCCGCGGTGGACACGATCAGCGCCGGCACTTGCGTCACGAGACCGTCGCCGACGGTCAGCGTCGTGTAGGTGCGGGCGGCCTCGGCAAAACCCAGGCCCTGCTGGGCCACGCCGATGATGATGCCGCCGATGATGTTGATGAAGACGACGAGCAGGCCGGCGACGGCATCGCCGCGGACGAACTTCGAGGCACCGTCCATCGCGCCGAAGAAGCCGCTTTCGTCCTCCAGTTCCTTGCGCCGGGCCTTTGCGACCTTCTCGTCGATCAGGCCGGCGGAGAGGTCGGCGTCGATGGCCATCTGCTTGCCGGGCATCGAGTCCAAATGGAAGCGCGCCGCGACCTCGGCGATGCGGCCCGAACCCTTGGTGATGACGACGAAGTTCACCGTCACCAGGATCGCGAACACGATGATGCCGATGACGAAATTGCCCCCCATCACGAAATTGCCGAACGCCTCGATGACGTGGCCGGCCGCATCCGTGCCCTCGTGGCCGCGCGACAGGATCAGCCGGGTCGAGGCCAGGTTCAGCGACAGCCGCAGCATCGTCGAGATCAGCAGGATGGTCGGAAACGACGAGAATTCCAGCGGTGCCTGGATGAACAGAGCGGTCATCAGGATCAGGATCGACAGGGTGATCGAGATCGCCAGGAACAGGTCGAGCACCAGCGAGGGCAGCGGCAGGATCAGCACCACCAGGATGGTGAGGATGCCGAGCGCCAGCGCGATGTCGCCGCGCATGATCAGCGTCTTGAGATCGCCGAATGAGAACCCGCCGGCCGGAGAGCCGGCTCCCTGACCCGCCGTGACGTCGACCATGGCTTTCGCCCCTTCCCGGGGGCCGCGTCTGCCGGCCCCAAACGACTGCGCGGCGGCCACAGGGCCACCGTTCCGAAACTGAGGTACCGCGCTGGCGTCCACGGAAGCTCTCCCCCGTCAACTGCACCCAATCACGACACGCATCGTCCCACCCGGCAATTTTTGCCCGGTGTATGGTTAGCGTTCGGTTAACGGCGGTTAACGAAAGGTTGCGGAGAGGCGGGATGTGCGCTCCTGCCGCAGCTCGGAGACGCCGCCACACCCGGGCCTCGCCCTTCGAGACGCCCCGCTTCGGCGGTCTTCTCAGGGTGAGGGGAGATGCCGGGTCGCAGCGATTGAAAACCGTCAGCCGGCCCTTGGTCCTTCCGGCGAGCTCGCTGCGCATCATCAATGGGCAGCTTCGGCTTCGGACCTGTCTCCTCATGGTGAGGAGCGTCGCCCTTGCGACGCGTCTCGAACCACGAGGCCCCTGGCGCCGCAACCTGCCGGCCAACGCAAACGCCTTTCTCGCAGACATGCGCCATCATCTCCCGCGGCGCATCGCGCCCGAGTCGTGCATCAGGTCCGCCCTCGAACAAAGGAGGGCGCAGGGAAGGCCGGGCGCTGGCCGCGCCCGTGGCCCGCCTGCAGCAAAAAAGGCAGGCGGCAGTCACCACAGGTCTGGCCGAAACACCCGGCCTTCCCTGCGCGACGGTTGGAACGGCTTATACGTGGTCTCCCTGGTGCGCCGGGCTTGTTGGCCACCATCACTGGCGTGATGCGCGAGCACCGCCACCTGCTTGATACCAGCATCGGGGTATCAGGACCGCACGACTTCGCCGTGCGCAACGAACCGTTCGTCCGCGCAGCTCGAGGCCACGCCGCGATTCGCTGCGCCCATCGCATCCCACCTCCCACGTCTCGTGACGGTCGCGACACGCCCCTCCGGCGGAAGCAGGACGGGAAAAGATATACATGGTTTCGGAAAAAATGAAAGAAGAAAATTCGGCAAAACAAAAAATGCTTGATGCGCGCTGCGGCACGCCTTGACGTCAGCCGGCCTGTGGTCGACGAGCCCCATCCGAGCGCGACGAAGTCCGGCGTTCGCCAGGCGCGCGTCGAGAGATGATTGGCCGAGCCAATGGGAGGAGAGTTTTCGCTACAGTCCGCAGACGTTAGACGGGGCTATGGATGTCTGCGTGTCAGTGTGTCCGGCGCTGCTTCAGGACGAAGGCATCATCGATGTAGTGCAGTTCTTGTCCATCGAACAGCCGCTCATCGTCCCGTGTGACGGCAAGCACGAACGCGAAGCCATCCTCCACGGTGATGTCGTCGATGATGTCGGCCCGACTGTCATAGAAGCCAATGACGACCCGGGATGTCGCGATATCCGGGTTCAAGTCGCGTCGAGCCACATCACGGCCGGGATTACCTCGGGAAGTCCGTTCTGTCTCTTGAGCGCGTCGACCAGGGCCTCGATTCGACGTCTTGCGCTGACTGCGATCGAGAATGCAATCTTCATGGTCGAAGCTTAGCCGTCGCTCAGGGCTGGGACAACCAACCTGACTCGTTCGCTGTGACGTATCGAAATCGAGGAATACACGAATGCGTACGGTTTTTCTACTTTGGCACGCCCGCCCGCTCGATAATGACGAGACGGAAGACAAGCTCGTCGGCGTCTACAGCAGCGCCGCGGAAGCCATTGCCGGCAAGATGCGCAAGCTTCAGTTGCCAGGCTTTCGCGATTATCCTGATGGCTTCTTCGTCAGCGAATACGAAGTTGACAGGGATGCCTGGAGCGAAGGATTCACTGTACGGTAGGCTGGGATTATGCGCGCAAGACCGCCCGTAATTTCGCGGGCGTCACCGTTCGTGACATTTTGTAACAACACCGCGTGCGGCCTTCTTTAAGCAACGCGTGCTGCTATCGTCTGACGACGATGGAGCTCTCGATGTTGCGTTCGACTTTTGCGGTTTTGTTAGCTGCCGGCCTGTGGCTGCTGCAGCCCTTCCTCCTTTCACCTGCACTCGCGGGTCCCTTTCTGGAGCGGCTGCAGGCACGCATGGCGGCGCGCGAGGCCGAGCGCCAAGGCGCACCGGCGGCCGAATATGCTTACGGCGCTGATCCGCTGCAGAAGCTCGACTTCTGGCAGGCGCGGGGAGGCGCGCCCGCGCCGCTGGTCGTGTTCGTGCATGGCGGCGGATGGAAGCGGGGCGACAAGCGCAACGCGACGGGGGCGGCGAAGGTCGAGCACATGCTTGCGCAGGGCTACGCGTTTGCCTCGATCGACTATCGGCTGGTGCCGGCGGCGACGGTCGAGCAGCAGGCGGCGGACGTCGCCGCGGCCGTCGCGTGGCTGCGCAACAATGCCGGGCGGCTTCGGATCGATCCGTCGCGCATCGTGCTGATGGGGCACAGCGCCGGTGCACATCTCGTCGCGCTGGTCGGGACCGATCCGCGCTACTTCACCGCAGCCGGGGTGTCGCTGCGCGACGTCAGCGGCATCATCGCGCTGGATGGCGCCTGCTACGACGTGGCGCGCCAGCTCACCGACAGCGGCCGCTTCATGCTCGACACCTATATCCAGGCGTTCGGCACCGACCCGGCGCGTCAGCGCGCGCTGTCGCCGACGCTCCAGGCCGCCAAGCCGAATGCGCCCGCGTTCCTGATCCTCCACGTCGACCGCGCCGACGGCAAGGTGCAGTCCGAGGCGCTCGGCGCGGCCCTGACGCAGGCGGGGACCCCAGCCGAAGTTGCGGGCGTCGGCGGCACCGGCCTGCGCGGCCACATGGAGATCAACCGCGAACTCGGCGATCCCAGCCATCCCGCGACCGCGATCGTCGACACCTGGCTGCGCAGGACGATCGGCAAATGACGATCAGCGACCCGCCGTCGTCCGCACGGCAAGACTGCGCACCCGATGGGCCCAGAATCGTTGCGGCGTGCCGCTCTTGCTGTGGTGGCCCTGACAGGCGGATGAAGCTGGCACCGAAGCGCTCTGCCAACGGCAAGAGCGCTTCGTCACCGCGAGGAGAAGGACACCTGTTCTCGCCATGATGATCCAGGCGATCCGCCCACGTGCCTACAGCCTCAGAACGATCTTGCCGACATGCGATCCGGACCGGAGATGGACATACGCCTCGGGAGCGTCGTCGAAGTCGTAGACGCGATCGACGATCGGATGGATCGCGTGTTCGCTCAGGAAGCGATTCATCGCCGTGAAATGTTCGACCGAGCCCACGGTGACGCCGATGATGTCGGCATTCTCCCATTGCAGGCGGGCGAGGTCGGGCTTCGGGCCGAACCCCGTCAAGACGCCGATCTGAACGATCTTGCCGCTGGATGCGACCGAGCGCAGAGATCGGTCGTAGGTGCCGGGTCCGCCGAGTTCGAGGACATGACTGGCGCCTTCGCCGTCCGTCGCTTTCATCACGGCGGCATCCCAATCGGACGTGTCGCGGTAGTTGATCAGGATCGAGGCGCCGAGCGCCCGGGCGCGGGCGAGCTTCTCGTCCGACGACGAGATCACGATGGCGCGGGCGCCGAGTGCGATCGCGAACTGCAGGCCGAACAAAGCGACGCCGCCGGTTCCCTGGACCAGCAGTGTGGCCGCTTTGCCCATTCCGCCGCGCGCGATCAGGCCGTGCCAGGCCGTCACGCCGGCACAGGGCAGGGTCGCGGCTTCGATCGACGTGAGATGCGCCGGCACGGCGACCAGCGCCGTCTCCGGCAGCACCACGTACTCTGCCAGCATGCCATCCGTCGTGCTGCCGCCGAGGGATGACGGAACGTAGCTCGCCTTGAACGGTCCGGAGATCCAATCGCGAAAGAACGATGCGGCGACACGGTCACCTCCGCGCCATCGAACGACGTCGGGGCCGACGGCATCGACGACTCCTGCGCCGTCGGACAGCGGAACGCGGCCGTCGAACCCGCCTTGGCCCGCTCGGTCGAGGATCAGCAGGTCGCGGTAGTTGAGGCTTGCCGCCTCGACCCGCATGCGAACCTCGCCGCCGGCAGGTTCGGGTTTGTCGAGGTCGGTGCGCACCAGGCGCCCTGCACCTGCGTGGCCATTCAAATGATAGGCTTTCATCGTTGCTCCCAGCACAAGGGGGACTCCACTTGGGCGAGCACGATCTGTAAGGTCTGACAGCACTGTCAGGGTCAAGAGGTTTTCAGATGAAGATCGGTGAACTGTCCCGACGGACGGGGGTGAGCATTCGGATGCTGCGCTACTATGAGGGCGAGGGCTTGCTTGCGCCGCAACGAATGTCGTCCGGTTATCGCGACTACGGTCCGGAGGATGAGGAAGCCGTGCGCCGGATCAAGCTGCTTGGCTCCGCCGGGATGACGCTGGAGACGATCAAGCAGTTGCTTCCGTGCGTGCGCAACACCCGTCCGGACTTCAGACCTTGCGACAATTTGCGAAGGATACTGGCGCAGCAGGTCGGCCTTCTCGATCAACGCATCGAGGCACTGAGCCAGAGCCGGACGATTCTCGCGGGCTTCATCTCGCGCGTGACCTGATCGCCGGAGACGGCGTCGCCCCTTTCCTGCTATCTTGTCGCGGACGGACGGAGCAGTGGAGGGACGGTCATGGCAGTCAACATGGCACAAAAGCGGGCCAAGAAGGCGCAGCGGCGCAAGCAGTTGGCAACCCTGGCGAAACGCGAGGACGCGATTCAGAACAGCTTGCCCGGCCGCGTGGCAAAGGCGGCGCAGGCGCCGATCCAGCATTGTTGCGTCAACGAAGGCCTTTTCGATGTCGGCATGGGGACGCTGCTCCTGGCGCGCGGCCACACCTCCCCCTACACGATGGCCGTGTTTCTGCTCGACAGCTTCGCGCTGGGCGTCAAGGACGTGATGTTCAGGACCATGGAGCGCGAGTATATCAATATATGGGGATGGCGGATGCGGGCGGGACGATGGTCCCGATCGCTCCGAGCGAGGCGCGCAAGTTGCTGCGCGATCTTTCCGCATTGTCAAAGGCCCATGGCTTCGCCCCGCACCGGGATTTCGCCACGGTGGAAAAGATCTTCGGCGACATCAATGCCGATGATAGCGACAGCGTGTTTCAATTCGGCCGCGATGGAAAGCCGGTCTTGATCGGCGATCTTGATCGCGACGCGGAGCTGCTGTTGCCGGACGATGCGCCGGATGCGGAGCTCGAGGATCGCGATTGAACTGAACCGTTGAGCTCCGATGGCGTACCATCAGCCTGCGAGGGGAAGATCGTATCCTCCACTGTCACCGCAGCTGATCGGCCACCGTCACTGCGTTCGGGATACTGCGGGCTGGCGGCCTGCGCCATCAAGAATTTCTGATCGCTGCAATCAGGCAAACTGACTGGCAATGGGCAAGGCCATTCTTTAGAAGCGTTCTAAATTCATTCGGAGAACGCAAGATGCCCTTCTGGAAGGTTCGCCAAGGCGTGCGGCTCACAGCGACGGCCGCAGGCCTTGCCGGGCTTGCCTCGCTTGCAATGGCGCCGGGGCTCAGCGCAGAGGCGCCGCCGTCGCCAGCCTATGTGCCGACTGTCAGCGACCTGATGATCGCGACCATCCAGCCGCGCCACGTCCGGCTGTGGATCGCGGCGCACAGCGGCAACTGGGCGTTCAGCGCCTATGAGCTCGGTAATCTCAAGGGCGCGTTCAACCGCGTCAGTCGCGCGCAGCCGCTGGTCGACGGCAACTCGTTCGCCGACATGAACGCAGCGGTGACGCAGGAGCCGATCGAGGCGCTGGCGCAGGCGATCAAGCAGAAGGACATCGGTCGGTTCGAGCAGTCCTATGCGGCGCTAACCGAAGGCTGCAATTCCTGCCACCAGGCCCTCAACCGCGCGGTCGTCGCCATCAAGGTGCCGAACGGCGCCAGCGTTGCCGATCAGGAGTTTTCGCCGGGCACGGAGTGACCCGTAGGCTCGGCAGCGCCGCGCTTCGCACGATAAAGCGCCTGCGGCACGGCTCACCATGGAAATCGACCTGACCACCGCGATATGATCACGCCGGAGAGGGGGCGGCATGAAGTTTTATTCGTTCTGGCGGTCGCTTGCGAGTTTTCGTGTGCGCATCGCGCTCAACATCAAGGGCGTCGTCTACGAACAGATTGCTGTCGATATCGACCGCCGGGAACATCGCGAGGATGCCTACGCGGCGCTCAATCCGCAGATGGCGCTGCCGTCGCTGGTGCTCGACGACGGCACCGTGCTCACGCAATCGCTGGCGATCCTCGACTATCTCGACGAAGCCTGTCCCGGCCCGGCGCTGCTGCCTGGCGATGCCAAGGGACGCGCCCGCGTCCGCGCGCTGGCGGCGATGATCGCCTGCGATGCGCATCCGCTGACGACGCCGCGGGTGCAGCGCTATCTCACCGAGGTGCTGCACGTCGGCGATGCGGCCCGCGCGGCGTGGCTCAGGCACTGGGCGGCGGAGATGCTGGCGGCGTTCGAGGCCCAGCTCGCTGGACACGCCGCGACCGGCCGCTATTGCTATGGCGACGCGCCGACCGTGGCCGACATCTGCCTTGCCGGCCACGTCGTGTTCGCGCGCAACCAGGGGCTCGATTTCGCGTCGGCGCCGACGGTCCAGCGCGTGTTCGAGGCGGCGATGGCGATACCGGCCTTTGCGGCCGCGCATCCTCTGGCGCAGCCGGGTGCGCCGCAGGGGCCGCGCGTCAAGCCTGCGACGCCGTAACCCGCACCGTCACTGCCGCGTGGGCTGGGCGCCGTCGCGCTTCATCCAGTCGCGGAACTGCTCGAACAGCACCCTCGTCTCGTCCTCGCTCAACCGCTTGCCGCCGGTCGGCGCCCGCGTGCTCATCCACTCGTCGAACTGCTGCTTCACGGCGACGTTGCCGGCCTCCGGCGGACGCGTGCTGGCGAGCAGCTCCTCCGCGGCGCGGAAGCGGGTCCAGCCGGGCAGCGACGACGACAGGCTGATCTCGTTCCACTTGGGATGGAACGGCGGCTGCTTGAACTGGTCGAAGCGCTTGAACAGATAGTCGACGAAGCGCGCGACGCGGCGATAGCGCTCGGTCTCCGCCGGCCAGTTGTAGACCGCGAGCACCTGCGGCACGCCAATGGTCTCGACCGTCTCGCCGGGCTTGAGCAGATTGGGATAGTCCTGCGACGTCAGCTTGGTCGGCACGTAGTAGTCCTGCAGGCTGCGCGCGAACGGCACGGGGAGGAAATGGAAGCCCGGCTCGGGCTTGAACTTGGCGAACAGGTCGGTCGGCTTGCCGGTGACGTGGACGACGCCGGCCAGCTCGCCGTTGCGCATCTTCTCCATCGCCACCGAATTGTTGATGAACACCTTCTCGACATTGATCTTGAGCCGGTCGAACACGATGCCGCCGGTCAGGTTCGCCGCGCTGCCGACGGTGTTGAACGACACCTTCTTGCCGGCGAGATCCTCGAGCGATTTGATCTCGGGGCGGACGTAGACGTGCATCTCGTTGATGTAGAACGAGCAGATGTAGCGGATGCGGTTCTTGATGTTGGCGAGCGTGCCGTTGCGCACGAACTCGTCGAGCACGTCGGCCGAGGTGATGGTGACGTCGACGCCGCGCAGATACAGCAAATCCTCGATATTGCCGAGCGCGCCATAGGTCACCATCGGCAGCACGCGCAGGTTCGGCCGGTCGTCGAGCACCTTGGCCATCTCCGCGGCGAAGCGGATGTTGGTGCCTTCGAGCAGGCCGCCGGCGATGCCGACCGTCCACTCATTGGACTCCTGCAGCTTGCCGCCTTCGCCGACGGCGGTGGCCGTCGCCGCCGTAGGCTTGGCGGCTCGCGCCGTCTGCGCGGCAGCCGGCATAACCCCCGCGGCCAGACTCATTCCGGCCGCAACGACGCAACTCAACAACGCAACCCGCATACCTTGATGTCCCCCGCCTACGGCCGCTTGGTGACCCATCATTTGCGGCTCATTTGCTGCGCGATTATGCGCGCGCCTGTCGCTGGCCGTCTACTACTCTCCGGTTGGTTGACCCGGCGCCGCGAAGCGCGCGCCAATTCGCCACCAAAATGCCACATCCGTATTTTCGCCCTTGCTGCGGCGGAGTTGCGTCGAGGTCTTCGTGTGGATGAGCAGCGATGACGAGCCTGTCGGAGCTCGCTCGGCCAAAATGACCGCGTCCTAGGGTTGTGGTCGCGAGAGGCGCTGATAGTTCGACAGCGGCGCACGTCCGAGCGGACGGCGCGGCAGCGGCCTGAGATGAGAGCGCTGGGAACTTATGAGTTCCATCGATGGAACCCGGTGGTGCATGGGTATTTGCGTGCTGCGGCTGAACGGTTCGAGCTGACGCGCGACCCGCTGCTGCCGCAGGCCAACGCGCCTAGCTGCGCCGCGGAGCGGCGGCGCCGGCGCAGTAGTCGCGCCAGAACTGTCGGTAGCCGGCCTCGACGCAGCGCGAGTAGTGGGCGACGTCGCCGGCCGGCGAGCGCGCGACCATGCCGGGCAGTTCGGCGCGCAGCTTCGACAACAGCTCGGGCTGGGCGGCGAAGGTCTTGGCGATGCGGATGTAGCCGTCATCATCCTCGGCGACCCAGTCGGCCAGCCCGGCCGCGGTCAGGATGCCGCCGGCCGCGCGCGAGGCCGCTGCGGTGCCGAGCTTGGCAACGACCGGTACGCCCATGTAGAGAGACTCGAAGGTCGAGATGCCGCCGTTCTGCGGGAACGGATCGAGCGAGATGTCGATGTGCCCGTAGGATTTGAGATGCTCGACGCGCTCGCTGGCCCCGAGGCACAACAGGCGCGCGTCCGGCACGCCGTGGGCGACGAAGCGGGCGATGAGGCCGTCGCGCACCGCGGGATCGTTGAGCGCCAGATGCTTGATCACGAGTTTCGCGTCCGCGACCTCCGCCAGCAGCCGCGCCCAGAGCGCGATCGCCGCGTCAGAGATCTTGTCGATGCGATTGTAGACGCCGAAGGTGACATGGCCGTTCTGCAGCATCGGCAGCGGCGCGGGCGGCACGTCCAGCACCGGATCGATCGTGATGACCGACGGCAGATCGTAGACGCGCTCGGCGAACAGCGGCCGCACATTCGCAGGCACCGTGACCGGATCGGCAAAGAAGTAGTCCATCGTGGCAAGGCCGGTGCCGGTGCCGCTGCCCCATGCGGTGACCTGGATCGGCGCCGGCTTGCGCGCGAACACCGGCATGCGCATGCCCGTGGTGTAGCCGGAGAGATCGACCAGGATGTCGACGCCGTCGGCCTGGATGCGGTCGGCGAGCTCGTCGTCGGAGAGGGTCGCGGCGTCCACCCAGACGTCGGCGATCGACTGGAAGGTCGCGGTATAGGCATCGTGCTGCCGCGAGGTCGAGTAGCAGTTGACCTGGACCTGCGTCTTGTCGTGGCCGCGCAGCACGGGCAGGAAGGCGAACGCCGCCGAATGCGTGCGGAAGTCGGCCGAGACGTAGCCGACGATGATGCGCCGGTCGGGATCGAGCGCGCGCGGCGGAAGCGTGCGGCGCTTGAATTTCGAGCCGACCGCCATCCACCAATATTGCCGCGCCATCTGCTGGACCGCGAAATCGGCGCCGGGCAGGAAGTCGAGATAGAAGATCTTCTTGGTGATCGCCTCGTCGTAATCGGGCTGCACCGCGAGCGCCTGGTCGAATTGCGCGATCGCGCCTTCGACATCGCCGAGCCGGCCGCGGCAGGCGCCGAGCAGGGTCAGCGCGACCTGCGCCGTCGGGTTGGTGTCGAGCACGCGCTTGCAGGCGGCGATCGCCTGCGCGACGTTGCCCTTGAGCATGCAGATCTGCGCCTTGCCCTGCCAGCCGACCTGCAGCTGCGGATCGAGCGTGACGGCACGGTCGAAATCGGCTTCGGCTTCCGCGGTGCGGCCCGAGACCATGTAGAGCCGGCCGCGATGCGCGAGCAGCTCGGCATGCCGCGGCTGCGCTGCGAGCGCCGCATTGAACGCCGCCTCCGCCACCTCGTAATGGTGCAGCTCGAGATGGGCGAGGCCCTTGTTGACCGTCGCCTCGAAATGGTTCGGGTTGAGCGCCAGCGCGCGCTCGGCGCTGGCGGCGGACGCATCCCAGCGCCGCAGCATCAGCTCGGCGACGGCGCGGTTGCACCAGCAGTCGGCGTCGTTGGGATTGAGCTCGAGCGCGCGGGTCGCCGCCGCGATCGAGGCCTCGCCCCGCTTCAGCCGCAGCAGCGCGATGGCGTGGTTGCGCAAGGTGATCGGCGCGTTCGGCCGCAGCGCCAGCGATCGCTCGATCGGGGCGAGCGCCTCCTCGAAAAGCTGGCAATTGATCAGGGCCCAGCCGAGATTGGACTGCGCATCCGCCGAATTGGGCTCGAGCTTGACGGCTTCCTTCAGGAACACGGTCGCCTCGCCGAAGCGCGCGGCCGACACCAGCGAGATGCCCATCAGGTGCATGCCTTCGAAGCAGTCCGGCACCTCCTGCAGCAGCTTGGCGCACGCCGCCTGCGTGTCCGCATGGCGGCCGGCGCGATAGGCGGTGTAGGCGGCCGTCAGCTGCGTCTCGATGAGCTTCTTCTGCTTCTTTTCCTGCCGCGCCTTCTGGAAGGCGCGCGAACCGACGGTGCTCAAGGGCTCATTCTCCGGGCTGACAGTGACGGCTGGCTCCGGCGTGCCGCCGACGCACGAGCAAAGCACGCCGCGGCCGCCGGTCGAGCCCGTGGCCCCACGGACCAGGACGCCTCGGATCGGTTGTCCGACGACCGGCCACGCGCAGCGCGACGCGGCAAATCTTGCCGCGCGCATGGTTAGCAAATGGTTAATGGCGCGGCTGAGAGCCGCCAGAGTACGGAGGCCGTGGCGTGTCGATGCAAGGCCGGCGGGGATGTTCGCCGCGAGGTCGAGCGGCAGCCGAGCCACGATGGCGTCCACGGCGCAAGGCGTCGTTGCTGCGCGGCGATGACAGTTGGCAGCGCGCGCCATGATCCCCGTAAGACTACGGAGGCGGTTCCACTTAAGCAACGCTTAGGGTGCGTCGTGCACATTCACTCAAAATCAAAACATGGATGGACGCCTCTGCGATGAAGATCGGTCGATTGTTTGCGGTCTCGATGCTGTCGGTGACGGCCCTGGCGCTCGTGCCGGCCGCGCAGAACGTGTTCGGGCAATATCGGACCTATGTCGATCGCAACGAGGCGATCCGGTCGGTCGAGGCGTTCGGCGCCGTGCTGAGTTACGGCCAGCACGTGGTCGGGCACCGTGCGCCCTACATCACGCCGCTGTTCCAGGAAGCGCCCGCCACCGAGCCGCAGCTCGCCGCCATCGCGAAGATCAGGCAATTGGGGGATACGAGCTTCCAGAAGGCGAAGGCAGCGCTCGGCGAGCTCGCCGAGTCCAGATCCATCACCGACAGCTTCGCGCAGGCCGGATCCAAGCTCAACGACATCCGCGCCGCGACCGATCCGATTCTGACGCGCCAGCTGAGCGGTCGCGACCAGAACGCGGTGAAGGGATTCCTGCCGGGCGTCACCCAGGTGGCCGCGATGATCGATCCGATCCTGGACAGTCTCGCCGACCGCGTCGCCGCCAACGACGCCTCGTTGACACCCTTGTTGAGCGTTGCGCGGACGGCGCAGGATCTGCGCATCGCCGCGGGCGGCCGTGCGGCCGCGCTGTCGCCCGCGATCAGTGCGCGCCGGCAGGTCACGCTCCCTGAAAAGGCCACGATGGATCGCGGCCTCGGCCGCATCGAGAGCAATCGCGACCGCCTGCAATCCGGCGTCCAGCAGCTCGGCAATCCGCCGCGGCTCGCGACCGCGCTGAAGGAGGCCAACGACGCCTATTTCGGCCGAGCCAATCCGGTCGTCGACCGCGAGATCGCCACCGGCCTGGGCGATGCCAACTACACGATCAATGCCGACCAGCTCGCCGAGACGGTGGTGCCGGCGATCGAGAAGTTCTTCGTGCTGCGCGACGCGACCATTGCCGAGGCGCGCGATCGCGCCACCGCGGCGCGCGACAGCGCGCGGCTGATGCTGATCATCGGCTGCGTCGTGGTCGCCGTGCTGCTGGCGCTGCTGGTCGGCGTCACGCTGCTGCTGCGCCGCCGGGTCATCGCGCCGGTCATCGCGCTCACCGGGGTGATCGGCGAGATGGCGACAGGCCATGACGACATCGCCATTCCCACGAGCCGCCACGACGACGAGATCAGCGCGATGGCCGCCTCGCTGCAGACCTTCAAGGAGGCGCTGCTGGAGAAGAAGGCCGCCGAGCGCGCGGCCAATGCCGAAGCTCAGGCCAAGATCGAGCGCGGCCAGCGTGTCGAGACCTTCACCCGCGAGTTCGAGGCTGCGATCGGCGAGGTGATCGAGGTGGTCGCCTCGGCCACGACCGATCTCGAACATGCGGCCGACGCGCTGACCACGACCGCCGGACGCTCGCTGGAGCTTGCCACGGTGGTTGCCAGCGCCTCCGAGGAGGCCTCGACCAACGTGCATTCGGTGGCGGCGGCGACCGAGGAAATGACGACCTCGGTCGACGAGATCAGCCGCCAGGTCAAGATCTCGGCGCAGATCGCGAGCGACGCCATGGAGCAGGCGCGGCGGACCAACGACCGCGTCGGCGAACTCGCCAAGGCGGCGGCGCGAATCGGCGACGTCGTCGAGCTGATCAATGCGATCGCAGGCCAGACCAACCTGCTGGCGCTGAACGCCACGATCGAGGCGGCACGCGCCGGCGAGGCCGGCCGCGGCTTCGCCGTCGTGGCCTCCGAGGTCAAGGCGCTGGCGGAGCAGACGGCGAAGGCGACCGGCGAGATCGGCCAGCAGATCGGCAGCATCCAGGGCGCGACCCAGGAGTCGGTCGGCGCGATCAAGGACATCGGCGAGACCATCGCGCGGATGTCGGAGATCGCCGCCGCGATCGCCTCCGCGGTCGAGGAGCAGAGCTCGGCGACGCGGGAGATTTCCCGCAACGTGCAGCAGGCCGCGCACGGCACCGAGGAAGTCTCCGCCAACATCTCCAGCGTGCGCCAGGGCGCCAACGAGACCGGCTCGGCCTCCTCGAACGTGCTCGCCGCCGCCAAGTCGCTCGGCGGCCAAAGCAGCCGCCTCAAGCAGGAGGTCGCGCGCTTCCTGAACTCGGTGCGGGCGGCCTAGTCAGTTTCGCCGCCTCACCCAGCTGGTTGCGACCCTGCACCACCCATCCGCGCGTCATTCCGCTGGGCAATCGCGTGTGGAAATTCCAGGCTGTCGCGACGAACGATCCTGCAAGTTAGTTACTCCGTCATGCCCGGGCTTGTCCCGGGCATCCAAATCGTTCTCAGCATGCCGGCCGACGTGGATGGCCGGGACAAGCCCGGCCATGACGATGGAGAGAGACGAGCACAAAACGGCGATCGCCACATGCGATTGCCCTGCGTCATTCCGGGGCATTCGCGCGCGCATCAGCGCGCGTGAATGAGCCCGGAATCCATAGCCACAGGCCGGCGTGATCGTGGAGATCAGGCGTGGCCTGGATCTCGTGCCACGGCAGATGGTCGTGGGTATGGATTCCGGGCTCGCGCTCCCGCGCGCCCCGGAATGACGTGGAGAGAGTGTGCGGTCCCGCGGAGACCGCGAACGTAGCGGCGAGGTGCTACTTCCCCTTCTCGATCTTCGTCACCGTGTAGCCCGACGCGTCCTCCTGCGCTTCGAACTTCACCTTGTCGCCGGTCTTCAAGCCTTTCAGCATGGCGGCGTCCTTGACGCGGTAGACCATGGTCATGGCCTCGTCCATGCCGAGGCTCTTGGCCGGGCCGTGATGCAGCGTGATCTTGCTATTCGCCTCGTCGATCTTCTTGACGTCACCGCTGATCGCGTCGGCCGCAATGGCGGGAGTGATGAGAGCAACAAGCAGCGCAGCGGTCGTGAGGTGACGATAAGCTCTCATGATGTGGTTCCTTCTCGTTGGTTGAAACGGTGCGTAAAGCGGATGAGCGCAGCGTCATCCGCCATATCGCCAAGCGCGGGGGGCGGGGCGGATGACGCTCACGCTCATCCGCCCTACGGGCTCGTGGGCTTGGTTGAAGCGCTGCGCTCATCCGGGCTGCGTTACTTGACGGTGACATGGCCGGTCATGCCGAATTCGCGATGGTCGGGGATCAGGCAGGAGTATTCGAACGTGCCGCGTTTGCTGAAGCGCCACAGCAGTTCGGCGGCCTTGCCCGGGGCGAGACGCGCGCCGTTCGGCTCGTCGTGCTCCATGTGCGGATGCTTCTTCATGACGGCGGCATGCTTCAGGTTCTCGCGTCTCGTGGCGAGCAGGAATTCGTGATCCTCCTTGCCGGTGTTGCGCAGCACGAAGCGGATCTGCTCGCCGCGCTTGACCTCGATGCGCGCCGGCGTGAACTCCATCTCGCTGAGCAGCACCTCGATGGTGCGCGACGGCTGCTTGGGATCGCCGGGCTCGCCTGCGGAGTAGGCGGGCGTGCCGTGCTGCTCATGCCCATGCGCCGGTACGACGAGCAGCGCGGTGGCGGCCATGGCCAGTGAAATCGCAATCTTCATCCAGAGCTCCTGATTGTCGTCTGTGTGTCGCGGTTGATCGCAGCCTCAGCGCTGCGCGCGCGTCCGTGTTTTCGCACTGTCGCTCCGCCGCACGGCCTCCGGCGCGCTCGCGACTTCGTAGGCGACGGTGCCTTGCGGAAACTGATAAGGGCCGGGATCGCGATAGTCGTCGCGCGCCAGCCCCTCGCGCACCTTCACCGTGGTGAACATGCCGCCCATTTCGATCGGGCCGAACTGGCCGGTGCCGGTCATCATCGGCAGCGTGTTGTCCGGCGCCGGCATCTCCATGGTGCCCATCGCCATGCCGGTGTGGCCCATCACCATGCCCTCCGGTGCGAGCTTGCCGACGGCGGCGGCCAGCTCCTTGCGCGACACGCCGATCAGGTTGCGCATGTCGTGGCCCATCGCATTCATCGTGTGGTGCGACTTGTGGCAGTGGAACGCCCAGTCGCCGGGATTGTCGGCGACGAAGTCGAGCACGCGCACCGCGCCGACGGGTACGTCGGTGGTGGTCTCCGGAAATTGCGCCGCTTCCGGAAGCCAGCCGCCATCGGTGCCGGTCACCTTGAACTTGTGGCCGTGCAGATGGATCGGATGGTTGGTCATGGTGAGGTTGCCGATGCGGATGCGCACCTTGTCGCCGAGCCGCACCGGCAGCGGGTCGATGCCGGGAAACACCCGCGCGTTCCAGGTCCACATGTTGAAGTCGGTCATCTCGTTGACCTTCGGCATGTAGCTGCCGGGCTCGATGCGATAGGTCGACATCACGAACACGAAGTCCCGGTCGACGGGCGGCGGCTGGGCTCCGCGCGGATGCACGACGATCATGCCCATCATGCCCATCGCCATCTGCACCATCTCGTCGGCGTGCGGGTGATACATGAAGGTGCCGGCATGCTTCATCTCGAACTCGTAGACGAAGGTCTTGCCGGGCTTGATGTGCGGCTGGGTCAGGCCGCCGACGCCGTCCATGCCGCAGGGCAGGATCACGCCATGCCAATGCACGGTGGTGTATTCCGGCAGCTTGTTGGTGACGAAGATCCGGAGCTTGTCGCCCTCGACGGCCTCGATGGTGGGGCCTGGCGACTGGCCGTTATAGCCCCAGAGATGCGTCGTCATGCCCGGCGCGAACTCGCGCGTGACCGGTTCGGCAACGAGATGGAATTCCTTCCAATCGCCGTTCATGCGGAACGGCAGCGACCAGCCATTGAGCGTGACCACGGGCTGATAGTCCGGTCCCGCCGTGGGACGCAGCGGCGGCTGCATCACGGCCTTCTCCATGGTCGGCGCTTCGGGGATCGCGGCGGCCTGGACGCGGCCTGACACGGCGGAGGCGCCGGCCAGCGCCGCGGAGCCGAGCAGGGTTCGGCGTGACAACATGTGGGCTCTCCTGTCAGTCGTTGCTCGGCGCGAGCGTGCTCGCGGTCTGTTGCGTGCCATCCTCGGCCGCCGCCACGCCGCCGTTGACGGCGGCTGACAGTTCGGCCTCGGCCAGGAAGAAGTCTCTGACCGCATCGATCGCGGCGCGGCGTGAGGCCAGGCGCTGCCGCGCCTCGAGCAGCAGCGCGAAGATGTCGACCTGCATGCTCGAATAGCGCAGCTGCATCTCCTCGCTGATGATGTTCCGCAGCGGCAGCACTTCGCGGGCGTAGTGGCCGGCGATGTCGAATGCGGCGCGATAGCTGCGATAGGCGTCGCGTGCTTCCGAGCGGACCGTGACGGCGCGCTCGGTCAGGCGGTTGAAGGCGATGTTGTAGGTCTCCGCCGCCTGCCGTACCCGCACCTCGCCGCCGTCGAAGATCGGGATCTGGAATTGCACATCGTAGCCGCGCTCGCGAATGACGCGGCCGTCCGGCTCTCCCGTCTTGCGCTCGAGGCCGGCGAGGTCGAGCAGCGTCACGAAGCGCGTGGCGTCGCTGAGCTGCAGCGAGGTCGCGAGCGCCGTGAGCTCGAGCCGCGCGATCTGCAGGTCGATGCGATGCGTCACCGCGTCGCGCTCGACGAACGGCTCTGTCAGCGGCTTGCGCGGCAGCGCGGGCAGCTTGTTGGGCAGGCGGAAGTCGAGATCGTCGCCCCACAATCCCATCAGCCGGATCAACCGCTCGCGCGCGCTGCCCGCGACACGGCGTGCGGTGGCGAGCTCGGCGGTGGTCTCGGCGTAGAACACCTGCTCACGGGCCTGGTCGAGACGGTTCAGCGCGCCGGTCTCGCCGAGCTTCGCGGCCAGCTTTGCGGTGGCTTCCGCGGCGGATTGTGCCTCGACGAGAAGTCCCACCAGCTCGTTGGTGGCGACGACGCGCACGTAGGCGCGGCGGACCTCGGCGGCGAGCCGCAGCGTCGCCAGCGCCGCCCTGAGCTGCGCCTGATGGAAGCGCTCGCGCGCGATCTCCGAGCGCAGCGGCAGGGTGGCGAGCGCCAGGATATCGCCGGCGACCTGGCGCTCGGCCTCGAACGCACCGTCGCCGCTGATGCGCATCAGCGAGAACGTCGGGTTGGGCGGCAGGCTGGCCTCGACCGCATCGGCCTCGCTCAGCGCGAGTTGATGGAAGGCGGCCTGCAGGCCCTTGTTGTTGAACAGCGCGACCTGCACCGCGGCATCGGCCGACAGCGGCCGCGCCAGCAGTTTCCGCGTGGCCTCGCGGACGCGCGCGGCGTCGTCCTCGGTTCGCACCGAGGCGACCTCCTTGGCCGTCGTGCGCCCGGTGATGTCGGCGACGACGCCCATGCCGCCGTCGGGCGAGAACGAGGCGCAGCCGGCGAGTGCCGTCGCGGCCAGGCCCAGGGCCATGAGCCGTTTGATCCACTGCATCGGGCGCTCCTAACGGCTCGGCTCGGAGCGCGGGTCGCGCTGGCCCCAACGTGTCGGTGCAGCAGGCCGAAGCGGCGTGTAGGGCGCGACCACGGCCGAGGTCCGCACCGGCGCCACGCGCGCTGAGGGATCGGCGGGGTCGGCCCCCGACAGCGCCACTGTGCGCGGCTGGCAGGCGGCGAGTGCCGTCGCGGCGACAAGTATCACAGCGATCGGGAGACATGGGAACGGCAGGCTGCGCCGCGCCGGACGTGCGGCTGCGGGCGTCGCCTTGGGATGCGACAACATGATGTGTCCTTAGGTCTGTCGATGACAAGCAAACGGCCGCGCGCGCGAGGCGCGACGAGCCGGCGTCGTTCGCTCAGGCCAGGACGATAGGGGGGCGGTACAGCAGCGGCGGCGTGCGCCCAGGCAGGCCGGCTTCGCCGATGGCTTCGCTGGCGGTGGCGACCGGCGCGGGCAGGGTGACCGCCGGCAAGGCGGCGGTGAGGCCGACCGCGCACATCATGGCGCAGCAGGGGCCGGGCAGCTTGTCGTGGTCGTGATGGGCCGGGAAGGGCGCGGGGTCAGGCTGCGTCTGCAGGCTGGCCTCCGCGACCCGGTCATTCTGGTGATGATGCGCGTGCGCCGCATGTCGCGGCATCATCGCGCCGTCGTGGCTCTCATGCGGGGCGGCGTGATGATGCGCGGCGGCGACGGCAATGAACGCTTCGTCGAGGCAGGGCGCCGCGCCATGGGCGAAGGCCAGCGTGACGCCGGGGCTGAGCACGCAGACGAGGTAGGCGAGCACGAGCAGCCGCCCCGCCACCATCAGCATGTTCCGAGTGAGCCCCAACGACATCCGCGCGCAAATCGCTCCGTGAGGCGTGCATTGTAGCGCAGGAGGTGCCGGGGGGCAAAGAGGGGAGGGCACCCGGTCCACTCTACACGCTATTGCGCGCCGTGGTTCCGCAACAAATTTCGCCGGGAGCTTGTTCTGCGGCAGTCGTACCGCGCGCTCACTGTTCACCTCGCCCCGCCAGGGCGAAGCGAAGCTTCGCTAAGGCGGGGAGAGGTCGGATTGCATCGCCAGATGCAATCCGGGTGAGGGGGCTCTCCGCACGGTCGGTGGGTGTGGCTGCCCCTCACCCCAACCCTCTCCCCGTGAAGAACGGGGAGAGGGAGCGCACCGTGCACTGCGCGAAAGCTTGCCCCCACATACACGACGGTCGCTCTCGCGTTGCCCAACCCGTCGGGCGGCAACGCAGTTCGCGTAAATACGTGCGCTCGATTGGCCAAAGCGCCTTTGTTGCACTGCTTCTGCATGGGCTGGCCCGCAGCAATGCGGCTTGACCCCGTGGCATGCGGCGACGAAGTTGCGGCCATCGTGCACGGACCCCAGACTAGATTCGAGGAAGCGCCTCACTTCACACCGGACTCGCGCCAGGCCTGGGCGCGGCTGGCGCTTGCGCTTGTCATTGGTTCCATCGGCGGCGCCGGCATGTGGACCGTGGTCGTCGTGCTGCCGACGGTGCAGGCCGAATATGCCGCGAGCCGCGGCGCGGTCTCGCTGGCCTATACGCTGACAATGTTCGGCTTCGGTCTCGGCGGCGTCATCGTCGGCCGCATCACCGATCGCTTCGGCATCGTCACCGCGATGGCCTTGTCGATCGCCACGACCGCCGCGGCCTATCTGCTCGCCGGCGCCTCGGTGACCCTGTGGCAGTTCCAGGCGGTGTATTTCCTGATCGGGCTCGGCTCCTCCGTGACCTTCGCGCCGCTGATGGCCGAGGCGTCGCACTGGTTCGAGCGCTATCGCGGGCTGGCCGTTACTATCGTCGCCTCCGGCAATTATGTCGCCGGCACGGTGTGGCCGCCGCTGGTGAACTACGGCGTGCAGCAGATCGGCTGGCGCGCCACCCATGTCGCGCTCGGAATATTCTGCGCGGTGACGATGTCGGCGCTGCTGCTGGTGCTGCGCGCCCGGATGGGCGGCGCGGGCGCGCATGACCACAGCCAGGCGCCGCCGCCGCAATTGAGCCTGCCGATCTCCACCAATGCGCTGACCGTGCTGCTCAGCGTCGCCGCGATCGCCTGTTGCGTGGCGATGGCGATGCCGCAGGTGCACATCGTCGCCTATTGCGGCGACCTCGGCTATGGCGTCGCCGTCGGCGCGCAGATGCTGTCCCTGATGATGGCGCTCGGCATCGTCAGCCGGATCGGCTCGGGCTTCCTCGCCGATCGCGTCGGCGGCATGCGCACGCTCCTGATCGGCTCGCTGGCGCAGGGTTTTGCCCTGTTGTTCTATCTGTTCTTCGACGGTCTGACGTCGCTCTACCTGATCTCCGGCATGTTCGGCCTGTTCCAGGGCGGCATCGTGCCGAGCTACGCGATCATCGTGCGCGAGGCGATGCCGGCGCGCGAGGCGGCCACCCGGGTCGGCATCGTCATCTTCGCCTCGGTGTTCGGCATGTCGTTCGGCGGCTGGGTGTCCGGCGTGATCTTCGATGCCACGGGCTCCTATGCGGCGGCGTTCGCCAACGGCATCGCCTGGAATGCCCTGAACCTCGCGATCGTGGTGACCCTGCTGATCCTGGCACGGCGGCAACACCGGCTGGCGGCCTGACGTCAAGGCGTTGCGTTGAAGCCACAGCCGGACTGCGAGGTCCGGCTTATATGCACGTCGTCATACAAAATCCCGTTCCCCGCCGCAAATCCATCGAATCCGATTCGACAACTAGGGAACTCGATCGGAGCCGATCGTGGCAATTTGGCCCGGCGCGCTCCGCATCGCGAAGTTGGTTGTCGCGAGGTCTCAGCCGAGGCCGCGGTCGCCCGTCGCATGCCCAGGGCCGGGCAAGCCGCGCGGTGAAAGCTCCGGACCGGTCGAGAACGCTGCGGCGCATCGCGATGGTGCAGGAGGCCGTTGCGCTATGTCCATCGTCTCGAAGGCAGCTTCGCTCATCGCGCTCGCCGGGCTGGCATCCGGACTCTTGATGAGCCAGGCGCCCGCGCAGGTGTGGCCGCAGTTTCAACAGCAGCCGCCGCCCGCCCAGGCGCAGCCGCAGCGCCCGGCCGCAACCCGATCGGTCATCGTGCCGGTCGCCCCGGCGCCGGCCAAGCCCAATGCGGCCAACGCTCCGGCGCCGCCGCGTCCCGCCGGCCTGCCGGCGTCGCTGTCGCCAGCGCCCGGCAGCGGTCCGGACGTCTGGCGGCTGCCCAATCCGAACGACGTCAATGACGGTACCGTCACCATCATCACCGCGCCGGCCGGCGGCGCGACCTCGGTGTTCGGCTCGGACATGGCGCGCGTGCTCGACGACCAGACCAATGTCCGGGTGCTGCCGGTGCTCGGCAAGGGACCGGTGCGCAACGTCTCCGACATCCTCTTCCTGAAGAGCATCGACATGGGCGCGGTCGCCGCCGATGTGCCCGAGTTCTATCGCCTGCAATACGGCATCCCCGACATCACCTCGCAATTCCGCTACATCGCGCGGCTCTATCACAACGAGATCCACGTCATCGCGCGCTCCTCGATCCGTTCGATCGCCGATCTCAACGGCAAGCGCGTGATCGCGCCGACCGATGTCGGCTTCTATTCCGCGCGCGTGATCTTCAACCGGCTCGGCCTCACCGCATCGTTCGACTACGCAACCGACGATGCCAAATCGATCCAGAAGCTGATCGATGGCGAGGCCGACGCCTACATCGTCTCGACCGGCAAGGTGTTTCAGCTCGCCCGCAACATCAGGAACGACAATCGCGCACTGCATCTGGTGACGATCCCCTATGACCGCCGATTGCAGGATCTCTATCTGCCGACGACGTTGTCATCCGAGGAGTATCCGAATCTGCTCAATCCCGGCGAGACCATCGAGACGGTGGCGATCGGCATGCTGCTGGTCAGCTACAACTGGCCTGAGAATACCGAGCGCTATCGCAAGGTCGCGCGCTTCGTCGAGGCGTTCTTCGCCAACTACGATGAGTTCATGAAGCCGCCGCGGCATCCGAAATGGCGGGAGTCGAGCATCGTCGCGACCATCCCCGGCTGGAAGCGCTTCAAGGCGGCGGACGATTGGCTGGTGGCGCGCAACATGGTGCCGCGGCCGCAGGTGGCCGATGTCCAGCAGCAGCAGTTCGAGACCTTCGTGCGCCAGAGCGGCGGACAGGTGTCGAACGATCCGGCCGAGCGCAGCGCGCTGTTCAAGCAGTTCCTGCAATGGCGGCAGCAGCATGGCGGCCCGCCGACGCCGTCGCGCTGAGCTTGTCAGTTATCGTCAAAGTTACTTGGCGAGCTCCTTGGAGCGCGCGGTCGCGGCGGCCACCGCCTTGGTCAGCAGCGGCTGAAAGCCGTCCGCAGCCATTAGCACTGACAAGGCCGCTGCCGTGGTGCCGCCGGGCGAGGTGACGTTCTGGCGCAGGGTGGCGGACGGTAGCTCCGACTGGCGCAGCAGCTCGCCGGCGCCCGACACGGTGGCGCGCGCCAAGGTCGTGGCGAGCGCCTCGGGCAGGCCGGCGGCCACGCCGGCGCGGGCGAGCTCCTCGGCCAGCAGGAAGACATAGGCGGGGCCTGAGCCGGACACGGCGGTTACCGCATCCATCAGGCCTTCGTCGTCGACCCATTCCACCGCGCCGGTGGCGCGCAGCAGCGCGTCGGTGAGCGCGCGCTGCGCGGCGCTGACATTGGCGGCGGGCACGGCCACGGTGATGCCGCGGCCGATCGCGGCCGGCGTGTTCGGCATCGCGCGCACCACGGCTCCGCCGAGCGTTTGTTGCAAGCTCGCGATCGTGGTGCCGGCCATGATCGACAGCACCAGCGTGGACGCGCCGACCCACGGCTTCAGCGCCGGCCCGGCCTCGGCGAACATCTGCGGCTTGACGGCTGTGATGACGACTTCGGCCGGAGCGCTGGTCGCCGGATTGAGCCGGACGCCGCGGGCCACGAGCGCGGTGATCTCCGCCGACGGCATCGGCTCGATGACGACGACGCGCTTCGGATCGAGCCCGCCGGCCAGCCAGCCGGTCAGCATCGCGCCGCCCATCTTGCCGGCGCCGGCCAGCACGATCGTGCCGGTGGTGTGTTGGAGTTCGTTGTTGCCCACGAGAGTCACCGCACAAAAGCTGTCGTCCCGGCCTTGAGCCGGGATCCATAACCACAGGCGGTTCTAGTGGAGCGAGGGCAGAGCGACAAGCATCGCGGGCGACATGGGCATCACGCGGCTTGCGACGAACGCCGAAGGCGCTCGCGCAGGGGTCCCGGCTCAAGGCCGGGACGACACCGAATATGTCGAGGCGCCGGCGGCTTACGCCTCGCCTTCGGTATCGAATAGCGCGGCCGCCATGGCGTCCTGGGTCGACTTGCCGGCCCAGACGACGAACTGGAACGCCGGGAAATAGCGCTCGCAGGCGTGGATGGCGCCGGCCAGCATGCTTTCGCATTGCGGGCCCGAGGCCGTGATGCCGCCGGGCAGCACCAGCGCCTGGCGATGCATCACCATGCCGGTGTGGGTCCAGATGTCGAAATGGCCGAGCCAGAGCTGCTCGTTGATGGCGGCGATCAGCCGCTGCACCTCGGCGCGGCGCGCTTCCGGAATCTTCATGTCGAAGGCGCAGGCCAGATGCAGCGCCTCGATCTCGGCCATCCAGGTGAAGGAGATCTGGTAGTCGGTCCACTGCCCCTTGGAGGCGATCGTGATCTCGTCCTCGCCGGAACGCTCGAACATCCAGTTGTTGTCGGCGGCGATGTTCTCGACGACGCTCAACGGATGATTTCCGGAATCGATAGTGCTTTCGAGCAGGGACATGCCGTCTCGACCTCGTCTTCTTGATCTCGTTGGTACTTACGCGGCGACCCGGCCCGCGCCCTCACGGCGCGTCGCGACCCGGCTTGCAGCCCCGGAGGTACCCCGGGCGTGCGAGGACAAACTGATGTGATTTGCGGAATCTGCGCAACGGGGGGGCGAGTCCGTCCACAGCGAAACACCGCTTCGTCCACAACTCCTGTCCAGCCTGTGGAATCATGCGATTTTGAGAACAAAACGGAATCGGATTCACCGCAAACCGCCTATTCGAACCGATTTGGCCGCGGAAAAGGCCGCAGGACGCTGCATGGCGGGGCTTCGCCGGCCGCGGGCGTGAGGCCTTGCCGCCGCTGCCGGGGGCCTGCATAGTTCCTGCGGGTCGTCCAGCCGGGCGGCTCATGTTCTCAGGGCGGGGCGAAATTCCCCACCGGCGGTAAGCGGTCTCGGTCGAGAGCGCGAGCCCGCGAGCGCCTTCTCGGCAAGGTCAGGTTTGGAGAATCCTGTTCTCCGGATCGGGCCGAACAGAGAAGGGTCAGCAGATTCGGTGCGACTCCGAAGCCGACGGTCACAGTCCGGATGAAAGAGAACGGGTCCCGGCACCCCGCGCACTCCGCGTGGGGGCGTCGTCGTTCCGTGTGCCCTGATTCTGGTCTCTCAACGAGGACAACCATGAATCAGATGTTGCAAGACTCCATCGACACCACCGCCACCGACACTCCCACCGATATCGCGACTGAAGCCGCTTCGCCGGCGGACACGCCGGTGGCATCTCCGCCTGAGGACCAGCCTCCGGCCCCCTCGCATCCCCGCTTCGCCAAGCCGCAGCGGGTGGCCTTCGTGCAATCGGCCTGGCACCGCGACGTCGTCGCCGAATGCCGCACAGCGTTCCTCGACGAGATCGAGGCACGCCACATCGCCCGCGACCGCGTCGACATCTTCGAGGTGCCGGGCTCGTTCGAAATCCCGCTGCATGCGCAGCTGCTCGCCAAGACGCGGCGCTACACCGCGATCGTCGCGGCCGGCCTCGTCGTCGACGGCGGCATCTATCGGCACGAGTTCGTCGCCGACACCGTCATCAAGGCGATGATGGACGTGCAACTGCGCACCGAGGTGCCGGTGTTCTCCGCGGTGCTGACGCCGCAGCAATTCCACGAGACGCAGGCGCATTTCGAGTTCTTCCGCAAGCACTTCGCGACCAAGGGCGTCGAAGTGGCCACGGCCTGCGCGGAGACCTTGCTCAGCCTCGAGCGCCTGCGCAGCCAGGTGGCGGCGGGGATCATTTGACCGGGTGAGGGCATATGGCTGGCCGCGGCCAGCCATATGCGCTTCTCGCAGCCGAATTGTGATTCTCGATCCTTGCGGCACAGGCAGTGGGCTCCCCTCCCCCTTGCGGGGAGGGGTTGGGGGTGGGGGTCTCCGAACTCCGAAGCCCATGAGACTCACTTCCGCCAACATGTGTTCTCGGAGTTGAAGCTCATCATTTCGAGCGGAATGCATGGACCCCCACCCCCGACCCCTCCCCGCAAGGGGGAGGGGAGCGCACTGCCGCCGTGGCGGAAGCTCGAATCCCAACTTTGCTGCGAACCGAAATGCGCCGCGCGCATCCGCCTCGCCACCCAGCGACATCACGCCCCCTCGCGGTCCCCGCCTTGTGTTGTCATCCCCCGCTCGCCCCCTGTAAAACCTCCTCCGGGAGGAGGCTGGCCCGTGGCGACGGGCGGCCGGCAAGGATGATCGAAGGATACGATCCTTATCTCGTCGCGCTCTCGGTCGTGATCGCGAGCCTGGGTGGCTATACCGGATTCAGTCTCACCGCGCGCATTCGCAGCGGGCCGGGGGCGAGTCCGCGCGTGCTGCTGTCCGGGGCCGCGGGCATTCTCGCGGTCGGCATCTGGACCATGCATTTCGTGGGCATGATGGCCGCGCCGCTGCCGGCGGATGCCGTCTATCTGGTGCTGCCGACCATCATCTCCTTCCTGATCTGCGCGCTGGTGGTCGGCGTCTCCCTGTTCTTCGTCAGCATCGGCGATGCTTCGCCGCAGCGCGTCGTGCCCTCGGCGCTGCTGCTCGGCGCCGGCATCGCCAGCATGCACTATGTCGGCATGCACGGCCTCGCCGGCCGCTTCGGGCTGACGCATGATCCGCTGCTTGTGGCGCTGTCGGTCGCCATCGCGATCGTCGCCGCTTACGGCGGCCTGCGCATCTTTCTCGCTCGGCAGGACGGCCTGCGGCTGGCCATCAGTGCGCTGGCGTTCGGCATCGCCGTCTCCGGCATGCACTACACGGCGATGCTGGGCATGCATGTCGTGCCGGCCGGCGAGGGCCATCAGCATGCCGCCGCGGGGCTTGCTGCGTCGCCGCAGGTGCTGGCGATCGTCGTGGCCGTGCTGTGCTTCGTGGTCGCCGCCGGCTTCCTGCTGTCGCTGGTGCCCGACCCGCGCCGTACAGCGGAGCCGGCCACGGCTCCCCCCATCACTACCCCTGACCTCGCGCCGGAGCCGGTCACCCCTGCGGCGCAACCCGTTGCGGTGGCTCCCCCCGACGCGCTCGAAAGCGCTCCACCCGCACGCATCAAGGCCGCGCCGCTCGGGGGCATCGGCCAGCCGCCGCGCATCGCGGCAGCGCGGCTGCCGCTCGAAGGCGCAAACGGCACCCATTTCATCGATGCCGGCGACGTCCGCAGCGTCCGCGCCGATGCGCACTACACCAGGGTGCATGACGGCACCCGCGAGCGGATGTGCCCGTGGTCGATCTCCGAGGCCGAGGCGCAGCTCGATCCCGGCCGCTTCATCCGCGTCCACCGCAGTCACATCGTCGCGATCGAGCATGTGACCTTCGTCGGCAAGGAAGGCGAGGGCGCGATCATCGAGCTTGACGGCCCGTCCAAGCCGCGCGTGCCGGTGAGCCGCGCCAAAGTCGCCGAGGTCAAGGCGCGACTCGGGTTGCGTCGGCCGGCATGATCTCACACAGTCATTTCGCACTCGCAGCATCGGGCGCGCGCTTCGTCGCAACGCACATCGGCTGACACCGCGAGCGTCTTACGCCGATGCGGCGTCGCGCAACCAACTGCGTTCGTCATTCGCATCATTAGGTCGTGTCGACTGACGCAATTCGTGCGCGATCATCCGCCGTTCGTGCGAATTCATCGCTCTCCGTGCCCGCTTCGTTGCGCGGCCGGCGATCCCGATCGACTCTCCCGCCCAATTCGCGATCCGCTGGCGTTCACACTTCGCTCCTGCAGCACGAACGTTCGCCGCATCGACGCAAACGGCCAAGCCGGGAAGGCAGGCCAGCATGAGGGAAGGGAAACGAGATGATTCCTGGTCCGTTCGACTACCACCGGCCCGCGAGCGTCGGCGATGCGATCAAGCTGCTCGCCGATCTCGGCGACGAGGCGCGTCCGCTCGCCGGCGGCCACAGCCTGCTGCCGATGATGAAGCTGCGGCTGGCGACCCCGGCGCATCTCATCGACCTGCACGGCATCGCCGGCCTCAAGGGCATCTGTCGCGACGGCGACCGCATCGCGATCGGCGCCATGACGACGCAGGCCGAGCTGCTGGCGTCCTCGGAGATCGGTGAGGCGTTGCCGATCCTGCACGAGACCGCGCTGCTGATCGCCGATCCGCAGGTGCGCTATCGCGGCACGCTCGGCGGCAATGTCGCCAATGGCGATCCCGGCAATGACATGCCGGCGCTGATGCTGGCGCTGGATGCGACGTACCGGCTCGAAGGCCCGAACGGCGCCCGCGAAGTGGCCGCGCGGGAGTTTTATCAGGGGGCGTATTTCACGGCGCTTGAGCCCGGGGAGATCCTGACCGGGGTGAGCATTCCCGTGCCGCCGGCGGGGCACGGCTACGCCTATGAGAAGCTGAAGCGCAAGGTCGGTGATTATGCGACCGCCGCCGCCGGCGTCGTGCTGACCATGGCCGGCGGTAAGGTCGCGAACTGCGTCATTTCGCTGACCAATCTGCACGAGACGCCGCTGCTGGCGACCGATGCGGCGAATGCCGTGATCGGCACTACGCTCGACGATGCGGCGCTGAAGGCTGCCGCGACGGCGGCACGCGCGATCATGCAACCGGCGTCCGACGCGCGCGGCCCGGCCGAGTACCGCATCCATGTCGGCGGCATCATGGTCATGCGCGCGCTGCAGCGCGCGGCGAGCAGGGCGAAGTAGCAGCTTTTACCAGAACCGTGGCCGCGCAGGCGGTTCCTTCTCGCCTCACGGCACGCTTTCTCCTCTCCCTCCCCCCTTGTGGGGGAGGGGCGGGGAGGGGGGTAGCCCCAAGCGAGACCGCCGCCGTGGACCCCCACCCCCGACCCCTCCCCGCAAGGGGGAGGGGAGCGCACCGAGATCGCGGCTGATAGCTCGGCCCAAAGTTCAAAGACGTCTTCAGGGAGCACCGAATGCCCAAAACCCACGTCACGATGAAGGTGAACGGCAGCGAGGTCGAAGGCCTCGCGGAGCCGCGCACGCTTCTGGTCCACTTCCTGCGCGAGCAGGCACAGCTCACCGGCACGCATATCGGCTGCGAGACCAGCCATTGCGGCGCCTGCACGATCGATATCGACGGCATGAGCGTGAAGAGCTGCACCATGCTCGCGGTGCAGGCCAATGGCGCTGAGATCACCACGATCGAAGGCATGGCCAATGCCGATGGCACCTTGTCGCCGCTGCAGGAAGGCTTTCGCATGATGCACGGCCTGCAATGCGGCTTCTGCACGCCCGGCATGATCCTGCGCGCCCATCGGCTGCTGAAGGAGAATCCACAGCCGACGGAAGCCGAGATCCGCGCAGGCATCTCCGGCAACATCTGCCGCTGCACCGGCTATCAGAACATCGTCAAGGCGATCCAATACGCCGCCGCCAAGATCAACGGCGTTGAATTCCAGGAGGCCGCGGAATGAACGACATGACTCCCACGCGGGAACAACGCGAAGCCGCCCTCGAAGGCATGGGCTGCCGGCGCAAGCGCGTCGAGGACATCCGCTTCACCCAAGGCAAGGGCAACTACGTCGATGACGTCAAGCTGCCGGGCATGCTGCATGGCGACTTCGTGCGCTCGCCGCATGCCCATGCGCGAGTGAAAGCGATCCACGCCGACGAGGCGCTGAAGGTGCCTGGCGTGCTCGCGGTGATCACCGCCGAGACCTTGAAGACCGTCAACCTCGCCTGGATGCCGACCTTGGCCGGCGATGTGCAGATGGTGCTCGCCGACGGCAAGGTGCTGTTCCAGAACCAGGAGGTCGCCTTCGTCGTCGCCACCGACCGCTACGCCGCCGATGACGGCGTCTCCAAGGTGGTCGTCGACTACGAGCCGCTGCCGGTGCTGGTCGATCCGTTCAAGGCGATGGACCCGGATGCGCCCGTCCTGCGCGAGGATCTAGCCGGCAAGACGGTCGGCGCGCACGGCCCGCGCAAGCACCACAACCACATCTTCGAATGGAGCGTCGGCGACAAGGAGCTGACGGATGCGGCGTTCAAGAAGGCGGATGTGACGATCAAGGAGATGATCTCCTATCACCGCACCCATCCGTCGCCGCTCGAAACCTGCCAGTGCGTCTGCTCGTTCGACAAGATCAAGGGCGAGCTGACGATCTGGGGCACGTTCCAGGCGCCGCACGTGATCCGCACCGTGGTGTCGCTGATCGCGAAAATCCCGGAGCAGAAGATTCACGTCATCGCGCCGGACATCGGCGGTGGCTTCGGCAACAAGGTCGGCGCCTATCCGGGTTACATCTGCGCGGCGGTCGCCTCGATCGTCACCGGCAAGCCGGTGAAGTGGGTCGAGGACCGCATCGAAAATCTCACTGCGACGGCGTTCGCGCGCGACTATCACATGACCACCGAGATCGCTGCGACCAGGGACGGCAAGGTCACCGGCCTGCGCGTGCACGTGCTGGCCGACCACGGCGGCTTCGATGCCTGCGCCGATCCGTCGAAATGGCCGGCCGGCTTCTTCAATATCGTTACCGGCTCCTACGACTTCCCGGTCGCGCATCTCGCGGTCGACGGCGTCTACACCAACAAGGCGCCGGGCGGTGTCGCCTATCGCTGCTCGTTCCGCGTCACCGAGGCGGCCTATTGCATCGAGCGCGCGATGGACATTCTGGCGCAGAAGCTCGGCATGGATCCCGCCGAGTTGCGGCTGAAGAACTTCGTCAAACCGGAGCAGTTTCCCTATCACTCGGCCTTGGGCTGGGAATATGATTCCGGTGACTACCACACCGCCATGCGCAAGATGATGGAGACCGTCGACTACGCAGGTCTGCGCAAGGAGCAGGCCGAGAAGCGCGCGGCGTTCAAGCGTGGTGAGACCCGCGAGATCATGGGCATCGGCATCGGCTTCTTCACCGAGATCGTCGGCGCCGGCCCGTCCAAGAACTGCGACATCCTGGGGATCGCGATGTTCGATTCCTGCGAGATCCGGCTGCACCCGACCGGCGCCGGCATCGCGCGGATGGGCACCAAGAGCCAGGGCCAGGGGCACGAGACCACCTGGGCGCAGATCATCGCCAGCGAGATCGGCATTCCCGCCGACAACATCATGGTCGAGGAGGGCAACACCGACACGGCGCCCTACGGCCTCGGCACCTACGGCTCGCGCTCGACGCCGGTCGCCGGCGCGGCGATCGCGATGGCGGCGCGCAAGATCAAGGCCAAGGCGCAGATGATCGCGGCCTACAAGCTCGAGGTCCACGAGGACGATCTCGAATGGGACATCGACGGCTTCCGCGTCAAGGGCCTGCCGGAGAAGGCGATGTCGATGAAGGACATCTGCTGGGCGGCGTATAATTCCGTGCCGCCAGGCATGGAGCCGGGACTGGAGGCGGTCAGCTACTACGATCCGCCCAACATGACCTATCCGTTCGGCGCCTATCTCTGCGTGATGGACATCGACGTCGACACCGGCGTGTACAAGGTCCGGCGCTTCTACGCGCTCGACGATTGCGGCACCCGCATCAACCCGATGATCATCGAGGGCCAGGTGCATGGCGGCCTCACCGAGGCCTTCGCCATCGCGATGGGCCAGGAGATCCGCTACGATTCCGAGGGCAACGTCGTGACCGGCTCGTTCATGGACTTCTTCATGCCGACCGCGGTCGAGACGCCGCATTGGGAGACCGACTACACGGTGACCCCGTCGCCGCACCACCCGATCGGCGCCAAGGGCGTCGGCGAAAGCCCGAATGTCGGCGGCGTCCCGGCGTTCTCGAACGCGGTCAACGACGCCTTCTCGTTCCTCGGCGCCACCCACATCCAGATGCCCCACGATTTCTGGCGCAACTGGCAGGCGGCGAAGAACCTGGGGGTAGTGGCGTAGACTGGATCCTTGAGCACTGCCGTCATTGCGAGGAGCGAAGCGACGACGCAATCCAGAGTCCCACCCGAGCCCCTGGATTGCTTCGCTTCGCTCGCAATGACGCCGAGAGAGCGAACGAAATTGCTGGAAAAGACATAGCGGCATCGGCAGTGCGCTCCGCTCCCCCTTGCGGGGAGGGGTCGGGGGTGGGGGTCTCCGGCGGCAGTGTCGCTTCGGGCCACCCCCCTCCCTAGCCCTCCCCCACAAGGGGGGAGGGAACGCACCGACTTCGAGGCGAGATCGAGAACCCAACCAACATGAAAACCCGCGACGACATCGCGCAATCTCTCACCGCCTGCGGCTACATCGCCGATGGCGAGCTGGCGACGGCGATTGCGCTGATGCAGTTGCTGAAGCGGCCGCTGCTGCTGGAGGGCGAGGCCGGTGTCGGCAAGACCGAGGTGGCCAAGGCGCTGGCTGCGGTTGAAGGCACCGAGCTGATCCGGCTGCAATGCTATGAGGGGCTCGACCAGAGCGCCGCGCTCTATGAGTGGAACTATCAGCGCCAGCTGCTCGCGATCGAGGCGCATCGTGGGCATGCCGACGCGATCGAGGACCAGATCTTTTCGGAGAAATATCTGCTCGAGCGTCCCTTGCTCGCCGCGATCCGCCGCGCCACTCCGCCGGTGCTGCTGATCGACGAGATCGATCGCGCCGACGACGAGTTCGAGGCGTTCCTGCTGGAGCTGCTGTCCGACTTCCAGGTCTCGATCCCCGAGCTCGGCACCGTCACGGCGACCAGCATCCCGCATGTGGTGCTGACCTCGAACGGCACCCGCGAGCTGTCCGACGCGCTGCGCCGGCGCTGCCTGTATCACTATGTCGACTATCCCGACGTCGATCGCGAGGCGCGGATCATCCTGGCGCGGATCGACGGCGCCTCGGCGTCGCTTGCGCTGCAGATCGCGCGGATGGTCGAGGGCCTGCGCAAGGAGGAGCTGCGCAAGGTGCCTGGCGTTGCCGAGACGCTAGACTGGGCCGCGGCGCTGGTCGGTCTGAATATCCGCGATCTCAAGGATCAGCCGGAGGTCATGCATGACACGCTGATCTGCCTGCTGAAGACCCACGAGGATCGTTCCCGGGTCTCCCGCGAGGTCACAGCGCGGCTCCTGGGGAAGGTCGCATGAGCTGCTGTGGCGCCACGCCCGATCATGAGGACCTGCACGCGGTGGCGCGGCTGGTCGCCGGCCGCCTCGGCGCGTTCCTGCGGACGCTGCGCGACAACGGCTTTGCGGTCGGAATGCCCGAAGGGCAGGACGCCGCTGCGGTGATGGCAGCTGGCTATGCCGACAGGCCCGGCCTGCTGCGCTCCGCCTTCAAGCATCTGTTCGCGGCACGCAAGAGCGAGTGGGATCGCTTCGACGGCCTGTTCGATGCGTTCTGGCTCGGCAAGCGCGCGCGTTCGCGGGTCCTCGCGTCGGGATCGGCGCAGGCGGCGAACAGTCCGTCGCTGAAGAGCCTGCAGGCCGGCGCGGGCGAGCGTGGTCCGCAAGGCGCGATGGATCAGGTGCCCTCGGATGACACGCCGCGTGAGGCGTCCGGTGAGGGCCAGCGCGAAGGCGCCTCGCGCGTGGAAGCGATCAGCGACACGGACTTCCGCAAGCTCGCCGATCCCGATCAAATCGCGTTGGCGCATGAGGCCGCGGCGCGGCTCGCGCAGGCGATGCGCACGCGGCTGACGCGGCGCGATCAATTGCGCCGCAAGGGCGAGCGCCTCGATCTGCGCCGGACCATCCATCGCAACATCAGCCATGGCGGCGTGCCGATTGCGCTGGTGCATCGCCGCCGCAAGATGAAGCCGCTGCGGCTGGTCGTGCTGCTCGACGCGTCCGGATCGATGAGCGCGTACACGGCGGTGTTCCTGCGCTTCATCCACGGCGTGCTCGATACATTTCGCGAGGCCGAGGCGTTCCTGTTTCACACCCGGCTTGCCTACGTCTCCGACGCGATGAAGGAGCGCGACGCCGCGCGGGCGCTCGACCGGCTCTCGATGATGGCGCAGGGCGCGGGCGGCGGCACCCGCATCGGCGAAAGCCTGCAGACCTTCAATCGCTGGCACGCCGCACGCGTCATCCATTCGCGCACCTGCGTGATGATCGTCTCCGACGGCTACGACACCGGCGATCCTGATTTGCTCGATCGCGAAATGGCGCAACTGCGACGCCGCTGCCGCCGCATCGTCTGGCTCAATCCGATGCTCGGCTGGGACGGCTACGCGCCTGAAGCGCGCGGCATCAAGGCCGCGCTGCCCCATGTCGATCTCTACGCGCCCGCGCACACGCTGAATTCGCTCGCGGCGCTCGAGCCGTATCTGGCGAGGTTGTGAGGATGCGGATGAAGCGGACCACGCACAGTTTGAACCGCGCTGCTGCGGCATCGCCAGTGCGCTCCCTCCCCCCTTGTGGGGGAGGGCTGGGGAGGGGGGTACCGCGGACACCGGCGCCAGCCGCCCCCCTCCCTAACCCTCCCCCACAAGGGGGGAGGGAACAGACCGTCTGTGCAGATGCAGTTCGCCTCCACCTAGTGAGGAGAAGCATATGACCACCTCGCCCGAACTGCTCGATCTCGCTGCCCAGCTGAAAGCCAACGAGGAAAGCTTCGTGCTCGCCACAGTCGTGCGCACGGTGTCGGTGACGGCCGCCAAGGCCGGCGCCAAGGCGATCATCCGTCCCGACGGCAGCATCGTCGCAGGGTGGATCGGCGGCGGCTGCGCGCGGGGAGCGGTGCTGAAGGCGGCGCGGGAGGCGCTGGCCGACGGCGTGCCGCGGATGGTGTCGGTGCAGCCGGAGAACCTGCTCGCCGAGCTCGGCGTCAAGGCTGGAGAGACCAAGGAGGGCGTGCGCTTCGCCGCCAACATGTGCCCGAGCAAGGGCACGATGGACATCTTCGTCGAGCCGGTGCTGCCGCATCCGTCCTTGGTGATCCTCGGCGCCAGCCCGGTGGCGCTGGCGCTCGTCGCGCAGGCGCGGCCACTGGGCTATCATGTGACGCTCGCCGCGCCTGCCGCCGATCTCACCGAGATGCCGCAAGCTGATGCGCATGTCGACGGCTTCGCGCTGGACAACCTCGCCGGCGGCCGCCGCTTCATCGTGGTGTCGACCCAAGGCAAGGGCGACGAGGCCGCACTGCGGGGGGCGCTGTCCTGCGAGGCGGCGTATCACGCCTTCGTCGGCAGCCGGCGCAAGATGGACAGTTTGCGCGACAAGCTGCTGAAGGACGGCATCGACGCGGCGTTGCTGGACAGAGTGAAGGCGCCGGCCGGGCTCGATCTCGGCGCGATCACGCCGGAGGAGATCGCGATGTCGATCCTGGCCGAGATCACGCTGACGCGCCGGCGCGGCCAGCGCGATTGAGTGTCAGGCCGTCAGCGGCAGATCGAACGTCACCTTGAGACCATCGGCTGCGAAGTCGCGCGTCACCTGGCCCTTCAGCGCACTGCCGAGGATGCGCTCGAACAGCAGCGAGCCGAAGCCGGTGCGTGCAGGCGGCGTGACGGCCGGCCCGTCGCTCTCCTGCCATGACAGGCACAGCCGGTCGTCGGCATGGCTCCAGCTCAGCGCCACGCGTCCCGCCTCGTTCGACAGCGCGCCATATTTCACCGCATTGGTGACGAGCTCATGCAGGCCCATCGACAGATACAGCGCGATGCCCGGTGATAGCTGCACGTCGGGACCGTCGACGACCACCCGATCGGATTGCAGCGGCGCGAGCTCGGCGCAGACCAGCTCCTTCAGCGCGATCGCCTCGCGGCCGCGGTCGAGCGCCAGCGCGTGGCTGCGGGTCAGCGCCGAGATGCGGCCGCGCAGCGTCTCGCCGAACTCCGCGAGCGCGGAATCGTCGCGGATGCTGAGCGCGATCACGCTGTCGACCAGCGCCAGCGTGTTCTTGACGCGATGATTGAGCTCATGGACCAGCACGCGCTGATGCTGTTCGATCGTCCGTCGCCGCGCATTTTCGGCGCGCAGCGCGATCTCGTCCATGACGATCTCGCCGAGCTCTGTCAGCTGCGCGACGTCGTCGTCGCTCCACTGCCGCGGCTGGTGATCGATGGCGCAGAGCGCGCCGATGACCTCGCCGCTCGGCAGCTTCAGGGGCACGCCGAGATAGGCAATGACGCCGAGGCTCGGGATCGCGAGATTGTCCTTCACCAGGGGATGCCGGGTGGCGTCGTTGACGACCAGCGGACCGGACGAAGTCACGACATGCTGGCAGAACGAATGGCTGAGCGGCGTCTCGCGCAGCGAGGCCCACGGCTCGCACAGCCCGACCGAGCTCTTGAAGAATTGCCGGTCGCGGTCGACCAGCGCGATGATCGCGGCGGGCGCCTGCAACAGCCGCGTGGCGAGGCGCGTGACGCGATCGAAGCCGGGCTCGGGGGGCGAGTCCAGGAGCTCGGTCTGCAACAGGGCAGTCAATCGGTCAGGCGCGGAGGCGTCGCGATCGGACGTCATGCAGCTTTCGTCGGTCGGGCATTCAGCCGGTGAGAGGGGTATTCGGCTGAAACGAAGCCGGCACGGACACAGTCGGAAACCTTTGGAGACGATCGGAGCTTGCGTCAAGCCGTGGGCCGAATCCTGGTTCCATCGAGGTAACCAAGGTGCAGATCATGGCCTGACCAAGGCATCCAGGCCATTCTGCCGCAGCCGTCGCATGGCATATGATATACCGAACGCGCGTTCGGTTGAGGTGCCGTTGGTATGACGCTCAGCCGCCCTTGACGGCGCCCGCCGTCAGCCCGGCGACGATCTGGCGTTGCGCCGTGACGGTGAGCAGCAGCACCGGTAGCGTCACGATCAGCGCGGCTGCCGCGAGCGGTCCCCAGCTCAGCTGATCGAAAGAAATCATATTATATACCGCCACCGGCAACGTCCGCGTCTCGCGTCCCGCCAGCACGATCCCGAACACGAAATTATTCCACGAGAAGATCACCGCGAGGATGAAGGCGACGGCCAATCCGGGCTTCGCCACCGGCAATGCCACGTGGCGGAAAACCTGCCAGCGCGTGGCGCCGTCGATGCGCGCGGCCTCCTCGAGCTCGATCGGCGTGGTCTCGAAATAGCCGATCATGATCCAGATCACGATCGGCACGGTGACCACGAGATGGATGATGATCTGCGGCCAGAGCGTGCCGAGCAGGCCGAGCCACTGAAACAAGAGAAACAGCGGGATGAGATAGGACAGGCCGGGCGTGATGCGCGCGATCAGGATCACGATCGCCGATTTATGCGCGGCCATGCGCGCGATGCCGTAGCCGGCGGGCACGCCGACCAGCATCGCGAGCGCGGTCGCGCCGCCGGTCACCAGTAGGCTGTTCTTGAAGTAGGTGAAGAAGCGGTTCGACGACAGCACGTCGACGTAGTTCTTCCAGGCGAAATGCTCCGGCCAGAACACCGGCGGATAGGCGGCGTTGTCGACCTCGAACTTCACCGACAGCGAGATCATCCAGAGGAAGAACAGGATCGCCGGCGAGACGATCAGGAAGACGCCGAACGCCAGGCCGATCCTGCCGAGCAGGGTGTTCACGCTCATGTCTCGCTCCCCAGCGCATTCCACTGCGCGCGCCGGCGCAGCAGGAGTAGCAGCGCGGTCAGCGCGATGATCAAAGCGAAGAACACCACCGCGATCGCCGAGGCATAGCCAAGGTCGTAATAGACGAAGGCGACGCTGTAGAGATAGAGGTTGATTGTCTCGGACGCCGAGCCGGGCCCACCTTGCGTGATCGCGAAGATGATGTCGAAGCTCTTGATGGCGTCGATCGCGCGGATCATCGCGGCGATGAACAGAAACGGCATGATCAGGGGCAGGGTGATGTAGCGGAACATCTGCCAGGTCGAGGCGCCGTCGATCTGCGCGCTCTCATAGGGCTCGGTCGGCAGCGAGGCGATGCCGCCGAGCACGATCAGCATGACCAGCGGGGTCCACTGCCAGGTTTCGACCAGCACCAGCGACGGGATCACCGTGCCCGGATGAAACACCCAGAGCTGCGGCGGCAGGCCGACGAGGGACAGCAGGTAGTTCAGGATGCCGAGCTGCGGGTGGAACATCATCGTCCACACCAGCGCGATCGCCACCGGCGTCGCCATCATCGGCATGATGAACAGCGCCCGCAGCAGCCCGCGTCCCGGAAAGCGGGCGTGGAAGATCACCGCCGCGAAGGTGCCGAGTACCAGCGGCAGCAGCACGGACAGCGCCGTGTAGGACAGCGTGTGCCCGACCGATTCGACGAAGCGCGGATCAGCCGGCAGCCGCAGATAGTTCGACAGTCCGACGAAGGTCGTGGGCGAACCGACCTTCCATTCCTGAAAGCTCATCCAGATCGTGAACAGCCAGGGAAAGATGATCACCGCCAGCACGGTGATCAGCGCCGGCACCACGAACGGCCAGTAGGACGGTGGCCGCAATGCGCGCTCCGGCGCAACGGCTTCCGCCGCCGCGCCAGCCTGTTCGACGATCGTGCTCACGCTTTTTCGCTGCGCTCCAGGATCGGGCGGAACTGCTCATGCGCCTTCCTCAACTCGGTCGCGGGATCGGCGCCCGACAGCGTGGCGGTCAGCGCCGCGCCCACGAGATCGCGGAATTCCGCGACGGGAATGATCACGGGCAGGCCGAGCTTCGAGATCTTGCCGGAGTCGATCGCCGATTGCAGCCACTCCTTCGGCATCTTCACGCCGCTCTGAATGCCGGGATCGTTGAGCACGGAGTTGCGGAACGGCACGCCGCCGCCGGCCTGCACCAGGCGCGCGCCTTGCGCCTTCGAGACCATCCATTGGCACAGCAGCCAGGCGGCCTCCTTGTTCTTGCACGCCGCGGGAATGCCGACGCCGTCGCCATAGGTCGCCGAGAACTGCCCCTTCGGCCCGGCGGGCACCACGGTGTAGCCGACTTTGCCGACGACGCGCGAGGCATTGGGATCCTCCAGCGGCGGCGCCCAGCCGACGCCGTCGATCCACATCGCCGAGCGGCCTTGCGTGAACGAGGCCATCGACTCCATCCAGTTGAAGCCGGCGACGCCGGGGGGCGCGCAGGTCGTCAGCAGCTTCTGATACAGCTTGGTCGCCTCGACCGCCTCGGGGCCGTCGGTCTGGATGTTGCCCTTGGCGTCGAGGAACTCGCCGCCGTAATTGAGGAAGAAGTTCGTCCACAACGTCATGTTGGCGTTGCGCAGGCCGCGGCCGACGAAGCCGAAGGTGCCGTCCTTGGGATCGGTCAGCTTCTGCGCGGCCGTGACCATTTCGTCGAGCGTCTTCGGCACCTCGACGCCCTTCTTCGCGAACAGCTCCTTGTTGTAGTAGAGGATGAAGTAGTCCACCGACCATGGCAGCGAGAACATGCGGCCCTTGTCGTTGCTGGCGTAAGTGAGGCCCGCGGCGGAGAAATCGGTGGGGACGAGGTCTGGCGCGGTGAGGTTCGGGTCCTTCATCATGTCGGTGACGTCGGTGAGCCAGCCGGCCTTCTCGAACTGCCGCTTCTGCACGTGATAGCTCAGGTGCACGACGTCGAAGCTCGGCTTGCCCGACGACAGCTCGATCACCACCTTCTGGCGCTGCTGCTGCTCGGGGATCTGCTCGGATTCGACCTCGATGCCGGTCAGCGCGGTGAATTCCTTGATGTTCTTCTGCAGATTGTCGCCGCGCGGCCCCTTGGCCAGGATCACCTCCAGCTTGGTGCCGGCATACTTCTTCCACTGCGGCTCCGACCAGGCCGGCTGGCCGGTGAGCGCCAGCGCGCCTGCTGCTGCCGTGCCCGCAAGCATGTTGCGGCGCGTGATCGCGGTCATTGGTATCCTCCCCGAAGACTTTTTGTTTGGTCGGGAAGTGTAGCGCGATTGAGCGGCGCTGCAACAGCGTGTTGCCCGCTCGGCCGGGATAGCGACATCAAAGCGTGGTGCGATGCGGCAGGCGCGTCAGGCGCTTGCCTCCGCGTTGAAATCAGCGCGCTCCAGCAGCCATGACAGCGCGAACCCCGCCACCAGGCCCCAGAACGCAGCGCCGATGTTGAGCAGCGGCACATCGGCGACGGTGACGAGAAAGGCGATGAGAGCACCGAGCGAGAACCGTGTCTTGAACGCGGTCACGAACGCCGTCTGCAGCACGCGCAGCATGGCAAGCCCGGCGAGCGTGGTGATCAGCGCCTTCGGCGCGATCAGCAGCAGCGCGGTGAAGGTCGGCGCCAGCAGCCCGAAGCCGAGCGCGAGCACGCCCACCGCGATCGCCGCGGTGTAGTGGCCCGTGCGCTCGCCGCCGGAGACGACGATCGCATTGGTCGGTCCTGTCAGGCAGGTCGAGACGCCGCCGACGATCGCAGCCAAGGCCGAGCCGAGACCGCAGGCGACGGTGACGAGATTGACCGGCGGGGTGTGCCCGGCGGCGGCGAGCACGGCAAAACCCTGGCTGTTCTGCACCACCAGCACGGTGACCGCGAGCGGCACCACCAGCTCGATCATCGCCGCCAGCGACCAGGACGGTGTCGGGATCACCGGCGTGATCAGCGCAAGCTGCAACGACGCGCCGTGATCGAAATTACCGAACACGATGGCGGCCAGCGTGCCGACCACCAGCGCGCCGATGATCGGCGGGCAGCGCCGGCCGAGCGCGGGCAGGGCGGTCAGCACGAGCCAGATCGCGACCATCGGGCCCGCGATGCTGAATTCGCCGAGCACGGCGCGCACGAGATCGAGCCCGAAGCGCAGGAACACGCCCGCGACCATGCCCATCACGATCGGCATCGGCACCAGCAGCATCGCCCGCTTCACCCAGCCGGAGAGGCCGAGGACCAGCATCAGCAGCGCCGTGCCGTAGAACGCGCCGACGACCTGCGCGAAGCTGAGATGCGTCAGCGCCTGTCCGACCAGCACGGTGCCGGGAATGGTCCAGAACAGCACCAGCGGCTCGCGATAGCGCCATGACAACAGGATCGTGATCAGCCCGTTGATGAAGAACACGCCGAAGATCCACGACGCGAGCTCGCCTTGTGACAGCCCGTCCTTGGCGCCGACCGACAGGATGATCGCGACGGGCCCGGTGATCGCGAACAGCCAGCCGATGAAGCCATGCGAGGCATGGAGCGGTCCGAAATCACGGGCGATCTGACGGAGGCCTGGCGGCGGCCCTGCGGGCCGTTCGATGGCGCTGAACATGAGGGGCAGGGCTCGATGCGTGTTCTTGTTGTTGTCCTTGGGGTCGTCGGAGATGTTTTGACTGAATGGGGCGAACCGTGCAAGGCGCGGGGAATGGCGACTGCCGGTCAGCCGGGCGGTGGCTCGTTCGGCCCCCCTCTTTCCACACGTCATTCCGGGGCATTCGCGTTCGCGAAATGGCGAAGCCCTTGCGTGAACGCGAATGAGCCCGGAATCCATAACCACAGGCAGTCGTTTGTGACGTGAAAGGAGCCCCGAGCGAACATTTCGATTCACGGCAGGTGATCGTGGGTATGGATTCCGGGCTCGCGCTCACGCGACTTCGTCGCTCCGCGCGCCCCGGAATGACGACGGAGTGAGAGTCTCTGCTTCCGACGATGTAGGCCGGGAATGCGTAGGGCGGATTAGGCGCAGCCGTAATCCGCCGCCAGGCCGCGCGCTCGGCCGGGGCTAGCTTGTTGGGTCGCCTCCTTTCGGATAGCCTCGCCACAATCAATCACAACTGGCGTTGGTCCATGCCCAACTACCGGCGCGCATTCGTTCCAGGCGGTTGTTGGTTCTTCACCGTCAACCTCCTCGATCGGCATCGAGATCTGCTGATCGAGCACATCGATCTCCTGCGGTCGGCAGTGGCTGCAACCCGAGTGCGCTTTCCCTTCGAGATCGATGCCTTTGTCGTCATGCCGGAGCACCTCCACGCGGTCTGGACCTTGCCGCCCGGCGATGCCGATTTCTCAACCCGATGGCGGCTCATCAAGAGTCGTTTCGCCCGCGAGCTGTCACCGACCGAGCAGCTGAGCGCGGTTCGGATCGCGAACCGTGAGCGAGGTATTTGGCAGCGCCGATTCTGGGAGCATCTGATCCGCGACGAAGATGACCATGCTCGGCACGTCGAGTATTGTTACATCAATACAGTCAAGCACCGTCTGGTCAGCCGTGTGGTCGATTGGCCCCATTCGTCATTTCACCGCGACGTGCGTGCTGGCCTGTTTCCAAGCGACTGGGCGGGGGATGTCAATTCAAGCGGTGAGTTTGGGGAACGATGATCATTACGACGCACCTTGAATTTGGCGGGCGACGGCGGATTACGCTGCGCTAATCCGCCCTACGGTCCCGCGCGCGCGGCGGAGTGTAGGGCGGATTAGGCGCAGCCGTAATCCGCCGCCATCTGCCCAAGGAGTAGCTCAGTCGGTTACTTCCAGGGAATATCTGACTTCGGATAAAGATAAATTACTTGACGACTTCGCCAAATCAGCAGTATGGTGCCGCTCGTTCCGTTGCGTCGGAGGGGACGTATCGCGGTCGTCACGGACGTCGGCAGCGGAATGCGGTGGGTGTGTCGGGTCGCAGCGTGGCTGATGTCGCGCCGACGAACGATCCGGCACGCACGGTCAAGTCGCACGGTCCTGGCACCCCGATGCTGGTGTCACGCTTGTGCCGGCGCTCACGCGCCGCGCAGGCAACGGTGGCCAGAAAGCCCGGCGCACCGGGGAGACTGCGAAGCAGCCGTTAAAGCCATCGCGCAGGGAGGGCCGGGTGTATCAGGCCAGACCTGTGGTACCTGCCGCCTGCATTTTTTTCCGCAGGCGGGCCACGGGCGCGGCCAGCGCCCGGCCTTCCCTGCGCCCTCTTTTGGATGAGGGCGATTGCGAGATCAAAGCTCGGACGCAACATGTGCCGCGAGATCGCGAAGGTGTACCTGCGATGCTGTCGATAGTTGCTGTCGTGGAAGAACTCACAGGCGAGGCGTCATTGCGAGGAGCGCAGCGACGAAGCAATCCAGAGTCGTGGGCGGGACTCTGGATTGCTTCGCTTCGCTCGCAATGACGGAGTGCAAGCGAACTGATTGCGACAAACTCTGCCGTCATCGCCCGGCTTGACCGGGCGATCCAGTACTCCGAGACGCTTGTGATTGAACCGATGCGCCGCAGCGTACTGGATTCCCCGCTTTCGCAGGGAATGACAATGGGGACCAAAGCGAGGCTTCCGATGCGGGACGATCAGCTTGGTGCAAGAGCCTTCGAGAGTCGCAGCCGCGATGCCTCGGCCAGCCCCTTGCAGCCGGCAATCTCAGTCGAACAGGCTCGACACCGACTCTTCCGCCGCCGTGCGGCCGATGGCTTCCGCGATCAGCGGGGCGATCGGCAGCGCGCGGATGTTCGGCGCATTGCGGACGGCTTCGGTCGGCAGGATGGAGTCGGTGATGACGAGCTCCTTCAGCCGCGACGAGCTGATGCGGGTCGCGGCGCCGCCGGAGAGCACGCCATGGGTGATGTAGGCGTAGACGTCCTTCGCGCCGTATTTCAGCAGCGCATCGGCGGCGTTCACCAGCGTGCCGCCGGAATCGACGATGTCGTCGATCAGGATGCAGGTGTGACCCGAGACGTCGCCGATCACGTTCATGACCTCGGACTCGCCGGGACGCTCACGACGCTTGTCGACGATCGCGAGCGGCGCGTTGATGCGCTTGGCGAGGCCGCGGGCGCGCGCCACGCCGCCGACGTCGGGCGACACCACCATGACGTTGGAGAGGTCGAACCGCTCCTTGATGTCGCGCACCATCAGCGGCGCGGCGAACAGATTGTCGGTCGGGATGTCGAAGAAGCCCTGGATCTGGCCGGCATGCAGGTCGAGCGTCATGACGCGGTCAACGCCGGCATGGGTGATCAGATTGGCGACCAGCTTGGCGGAGATCGGCGTGCGCGAGCCGGACTTGCGATCCTGCCGCGCGTAGCCGAAATACGGAACCACGGCGGTGATGCGGCGCGCGGAGGCGCGGCGCAGCGCATCGGTGATGATCAGCAGTTCCATCAGCAGGTCGTTCGCCGGATAGGACGTCGACTGGATGATGAAGACGTCGGAGCCGCGGACGTTCTCCTGGATCTCGACGAAGATCTCCATGTCGGCGAAGCGCCGGACCACCGCCTTCGTCAGCTGCAGACCGAGCTCGGTCGCGATGGCGGCGGCGAGAGGCGGATTGGAGTTGCCGGCGACGAGTTTGATGGAGCCGTTCTTGGCCGACATCGCGATTTCTCCCCGCGGCTCGCTGGAGACCTTGTTCAGCATATCGGGCTATCCGTGGAACCGGCAGTTTTGCACGGGCGAGGTGATATCAAGGACATAGCGCCGCTGGCAACCCGCCGCGGGTGTTTTCCCGGTCAAAAAACGGGGCAAAATGCGCCGCTTTGCCTAATGGTCGGTGTAGCCGAGGGCGGCGACGCTGGTGCCGTCGGAGGCGGGCGAGGCCGGCTCGACCGCTGCAATCGCAGGACCTCGGGGCGCAGGCGCTGCCGGCGGCGTGGTGGCGGCAGGTGCGCTGCCATTGAGCATGTTGGCGAGGCCGCTGAAGCCGGCCTGCGCGATCTTCCGCAGCACCATGTCATCGACCGCTGCCCACGGATCGCGGCCGCCGCGGCCGATCGGCTCTTCGCCGGAGAGGCGCAGCGCGCGCTGCTGATTGCGATCGTAGACGTCGAACACCCAGGCGATCACGCTCTTGCCGCTCACGACCTGCGCCGAAAGATAGGTGCGGACACGATAGGCGGACGGCGCCTCGCGCGACACGATGGCCAGGCTGCGCAGCTTGGACTCGCTGTCGAGCACGTTCACCATGCGGTCGAAGATCTGCGGTGGCGGGCCGTCGATCTGTTCGAACGCGATCGTCGCGCCATCAGCGGCGGGCGCCATCGCATAGGCATTGGCAGGACCCCCACTGCCGCTGCTCGCGCAGCCGCCCAGCGTGGCCGCGGACAGGATCAGCACGGCGGCAACGCAGGCGTGCTGCGTCGCGCGGCTGATCAGTCGAAGTGGTGTCGGCGCTCCCGTCATCATCGGGAGCGATATCGTTAAAATCGATTAACGTCTAGGTCGCCGCTGCCACAGAATGGGACAGAACGCACTCAGTTGTAGAGAAAGGGTTAAGCAATCCAGATGCGGCCACAATGGCGCCCAGCTTCAGCCTTCGAGCATGATCGCGTGCACGTGCCGGCCGTAGTCCGGTTCTTTACGGTGCACCGAGCGGCGGTAACTGAAGAAGCGCTCATCGGCATAGGTGTCGACGCCGAGATCGTCGATCAGCAGCACGCCGGCCTTTTCCAGTCGCATCCGGATGAAGCCGCCGAGGTCGAACATCGCGTGGCCCGCGCGCTCGGCGGGCAGGAAGAAGCGCGCATGCTCGCCATCGTCATCGACGAAGCGGGTCACGAATTCGGGTCCCACTTCGTAGCTCGGCTGCCGGATCAGCGGACCGATCGCCGCGATGATCTGCCCGCGTTCGGCACCGAGCTGCTCCATCGCCTGCAGCGTGGCTTCGAGCACGCCGGTCAGCGCGCCTTTCCAGCCCGCATGCGCGGCGCCGATGACGCGCCTTTCGGGATCGACGAACAGGATCGGACCGCAGTCGGCGGTGGTGACGCCGATCGCGAGATTCGGTGTGGCGGTCACGAGCGCGTCGGCCTTCGGCCTGACGGCGCCGTCCCACGGCCCGGTGGCGACCACGACATCGGGCGAATGAATCTGGTGCAGGCTGAGGAAGTGTTCGGGCGCGACGCCGAGATGCGCGGCCATGCGGCGGCGGTTTTCCCGGACATCGTCCGGTACGTCATTCGATCCGAGGCCACCATTCAGCCCGGCATAGATGCCGCCGGAGACGCCGCCCTCGCGGGTGAAGAAGGCGTGGCGAAGGCCCGGAATCGCGGACATCACATCCGATGACACCAGCATCACGCGCCTCCCGTCTTGTCGTTGGTGTGTTCGTCGCTGATCCCGGCCAGCACCGGGATCGAGCGATCGGACACGCCGAGCACCTTGAACAGCGATCCCATGCCGCCGCGGCCGCCGCCGATCAGCCGCTTGAGACCGCCGGCGATATCTTCGGAGACCTCGGGCGACGCCTTCTGCATCAGGGTCAGCGCCCGCGTCTCGATGCCGAGCCGCTGCAGGAACTCGCCTTGCGTGATCGGCCCATGCACGCGCGCGCCGACCGCTTCCGCAGTGCGCGACAGCGCGTCGAAATCGACATGCGCGGTGATGTCGGCGAGCCCGGGCGTCTTGAGGGGATCGGCGAAGCTGTGCCGTGCGATGGCCTGGAACGTATCGCCGACGTCGCTGCGGACGTGGCCGTAGTCGATGATCACGGCAGCGCCCCGCTGCTCGCGGAGGCGGCGCGCGATCGCCATCATCTGGGTATCCGGCCGCCATTCGAAGATCGCGCCGGCCGGCGCGGCGCGCACCAGCGGCGACAGCAGCAGCTCGAAGCCCGGCGTCGGATCGGCGGCGGTGCCGTAGACGAAGTTCTCTTCCTCATCGAGCTCGACCACGCGCTCGTGCCAGCCGGTCTCGCGCCGGACCATCTGGTGCACCGGCAGCACGTCGAAATACTCGTTGGCGAAGATGACGCTCGGGCCGTCCGGCACCTCGTCGAAGCTCTCGTGCCAGTTGACGTTGCGCAGTCCCGTCAAGGTCGCCTTCTGCTTCTCGCGCAGGACCGGGTTGATCTCCACCAGATGCACCGAGATGGTCTGGTACAGCGGCGGCAGCACGCGCAACGCCCGCAGCGCGTCCGACATCATGGTGCCGCGACCGGGCCCGAGCTCGATCAACCGAAATTCTTGCGGCGATCCCGCCGCCTTCCAGATCGAGGCCGCCCACAGCCCGAGCAGTTCGCCGAACATCTGGCTGACCTCGGGCGCCGTGGTGAAGTCGCCTTCGCGTCCGAGCGGGTCACGCGAGATGTAGTAGCCGTGCTCCGGATGCATCAGGCACAGCTCCATGTAGCGCCAGACCGGCATCGGACCCGATGCCTTGATCAGCCGCTTGATCTCGGTGTGGAGCGGAGACGTTTCGATCACGGATTGGCCTGCAGCGACGGAGTGGTTTGATGACCGCTGGGCTTGCGCAGCGCCCGCGCAACGAGGATCGCGCCGACGATCAGCATCGGCACCGACAGGATCATGCCCATCGTGAGGTGGCTCCAGAAGAAGCCGAGCTGCTCGTCCGGCTCGCGAAAGAATTCGCTGACGATGCGCGCGACGCCGTAGAGGCCGATGAAACTGCCGAGGATCAGCCCCGGCCGTTTCAGCGCGCCGAAGCGGATCATGATCGCCAGCACGATGAACAGCATGATGCCCTCGAGGCCGGCTTCGTAGAGCTGGCTCGGATGACGCGGCAGATGGGTCGGATCGCGCGGGAAGATCATCGCCCATGGCACGCTGGAATCGGCCGGGCGGCCCCACAATTCGCCATTGATGAAATTGGCGATGCGGCCGAGCAGCAGGCCGATCGGCGCGACCGCGGTGGTGATGTCGCCGAGAGAGAGAATCGGCAGGCCGTTGCGGCGCGCGAACCACATCACCGCGATCACGCAGCCCATGAAGCCGCCATGGAAGGACATGCCGCCGTTCCACAGCTGGAAGATCTCGAGCGGGTGCTTGATGAAATGCGGCAGGTTGTAGAACAGCACATAGCCGGTGCGGCCGCCGAGAATGATGCCGATCGTGACCCACAGGATGAAGTCGTCGAGCTGGATCAGCGACACCGGTGCCGGGCCGCCCCACAGCCGCTCCTTCTTGAGCAGCGACCGTCCGTAGAGCCAGCCGATCACGATGCCGCAGATATAGGCCAGTGCGTACCAGCGGATCGCCAGGGGGCCGATCGCGATCGCCACGGGATCGAACACGGGGAAGTCGATGAGGAGAGGCGTCATTCCGTGACTTTGTTCGAGGACTTCGTGGACTGGCGTCCCGCTTCAGCACGCACGCGGAGGGAGCAACTGTCGGACAGGCCCCGCCCCATCACAGACGGTCCTGGCGCGACATGATCGCGGGCCGCTTATGCCGCAGGGCGTGCCGGCCTCACAAGTACGATGACAAGGAAACCGAGGCATGACAAGACGAGCGCATCTTGAAGCCGGCGGGCCGGATCGCCATTGTGTGATCGCGCGCGTCGCGCCAGCGGAGCTTGAGCATGACCCAGACCAACAACCGGTTTTTCGACGAGATCGGCCGCCTGATGAACGACGCCGCCGGCGCGGCCCAGGGCATGAAGCGCGAGGTCGATGCCGTCATCCGCAACCAGGCGGAAAAGATCCTGAACGACCTGGATCTCGTGAAACGCGAGGAGTTCGAGGCGGTCAAGGACATGGCCCGGCTCGCCCGCGAGGAGAACGAGGCGCTCAAGGCGCGCATCACGGCCCTGGAGGCCAAGCTGGGCGGCGCGTCCGGCGGTCAGCCGGGGACCGGCAGCGCCGACGGCTGACGCCGCGGCGGCTGCGCGGGGACGGGACGGGGGACGGAGCCCCTTTCATTTCCTTGTCATTTCCCGGGTTTGCGGCTAGAAGGCCGCCACGTCCGCGGCCCCCGCACCCCTGGAGGCTTGCCGAAGGACGTCCAGCAACGGGCCGCATTGCGGCCTTTAACTTTTTAAAACAAGGACTTGAGCAAGATGGCGACCGTCAGAGAACTGAAGGCGACCGCCCGTCCGTCAGTCGGCAAGGGGGCCGCACGGGCAGAGCGTCGCGCCGGGAGAGTGCCCGGAGTGATTTATGGAGACAACCAGCCCCCGCTGCCGATCTCGGTGGAAGACCGCGAGCTGCGCCAGCGCATCCTCGCCGGCCGGTTTCTGACCACGATCTTCGACATCAGCCTCGACGGCAAGAAGCACCGGGTGATCCCGCGCGACTTCCATCTCGATCCGGTCAAGGACTTCCCGATCCACGTCGACTTCATGCGGCTCGGCCAGGGCGCGACCATCCGCGTCAGCGTGCCGCTGCACGTGGTCGGCTCGGAAGGCTCGCCGGGCGTGAAGCGTGGCGGCACGGTCAACATCGTGACCCACACGCTCGAGCTCGAGTGCCTCGCGGAGAACATTCCGCAGTTCATCGAGGCCGATGTCAGCGCGCTGGAAATCAACCACTCGCTGCACGTCTCCGACGTCAAGCTGCCGACCGGCGTGAAGACGCTGTCGCGTAGCGAGGACGCGACCCTCGTCACCATCGTGCCGCCGTCGGGCTATGGCGAAGAGCAGAAGGCCGCCGCTGGCGCTGCCGCGGCTCCCGCTGCCGCCGCTCCGGCTGCCGGTGGCAAGGCGCCTGCCGCCGCTGCGAAGGCTCCTGCTGCCGCGGCCAAGGCCCCCGAGAAGAAGAAGTAAGCCGATCCGCTGTCGGGGCGCGCGGGCTTATCCCGCGCGTCCCGGAGCGACGGCAGGTCCCGGTGCCGCGCCATGCTGCTGTTCGTCGGTCTCGGCAATCCCGGCGCGAAATATGCGCGCAACCGGCACAATATCGGCTTCATGGCCGTGGACGAGATTTCCCGGCGCCACCGCTTTTCGCCCTGGCGCCGCCGGTTTCAAGGCGAAACCTCGGAAGGCACGCTCGACAGCGAGCGCGTCATTCTTCTGAAGCCGACGACCTATATGAACGAGTCCGGCCGCGCGGTGCAGGAAGCGGCCAGCTTCTTCAAGCTCGGCGTCGGCGACGTCACGGTGTTTCAGGACGAGTTGGAGTTGGCACCGGGCAAGCTGCGCGTGAAGGTCGGCGGCGGCATTGCCGGACATAACGGTTTGCGCTCGATCTCGGCGCATCTTGGCAACGACTACCGCCGCGTCCGGCTCGGCATTGGCCATCCCGGCGTCAAGGAGCTGGTGCATGGCCACGTGCTGTCGGACTTCGCCAAGTCCGAGATGTCATGGGTCGAGGCGCTGTGCGAGGCGGTGGCCGACAATGCAGGTTTGTTGACGGGCAAGCGCGACTCCACCTTCGCCAACAAGGTGCATCTGGCGCTGCAGGCCAAAGGTTTTCTGGACAAGGGCGACGCCGGCGCCGCGTGAGGCGCGCGCGGTTGTCGCTGTGAGAGGATGCGAGACGGATCATGGGATTCAAATGCGGGATCGTCGGTCTGCCCAACGTCGGCAAGTCGACGCTGTTCAATGCGCTGACGGAGACGGCGGCGGCGCAAGCGGCGAACTATCCGTTCTGCACGATCGAGCCGAATGTCGGCGAGGTGGCCGTGCCGGATCCGCGGCTTGAGAAGCTCGCCGCGATTGCCAAGTCGGGTCAGATCATTCCGACGCGGCTGACCTTTGTCGACATCGCCGGCCTCGTGCGCGGCGCTTCCAAGGGCGAAGGCCTCGGTAACCAGTTTCTCGCCAACATCCGCGAGGTCGACGCGATCGCGCATGTCGTGCGCTGCTTCGAGGACTCCGACATCACCCATGTCGAGGGCAAGATCGCCCCGCTCGCCGACATCGAGACCATCGAGACCGAGCTGATGCTCGCCGACCTCGACAGCCTCGAGAAGCGCGTCGACAACCTCGCCAAGAAGGCCAAGGGCGGCGACAAGGACGCCAAGGAGCAGCACGATCTCGTGACCCGCGCACTGGTGCTGCTGCGCGACGGCAAGCCGGCGCGGCTGTTGGAGCGCAAGCCGGAGGAGGAGCGCGCCTTCGGCATGCTCGGCCTTTTGAGCTCGAAGCCGGTGCTCTACGTCTGCAACGTCGAGGAAGGCTCTGCCAAGGACGGCAACAGCTTCTCGCAGGCGGTGTTCGCCCGCGCCAAGGAAGAGGGCGCGATCGCCGTCGTGATCTCGGCCAAGATCGAGTCGGAGATCGCGACCCTGTCGCGCGAGGAGCGCGTGGACTTTCTGGAGACGCTCGGGCTCGAAGAGGCCGGTCTCGACCGTCTGATCCGCGCCGGCTACCAGCTGCTCGACCTGATCACCTACTTCACCGTCGGCCCGAAGGAAGCGCGCGCCTGGACCATCCACCGCGGCACCAAGGCGCCGGCGGCGGCCGGAGTGATTCATACCGATTTCGAGAAGGGCTTCATCCGCGCCGAGACCATCGCCTATGCCGACTACGTCGCGCTCGGTGGCGAAGCGGGGGCGCGCGAGGGCGGCAAGCTGCGGCTCGAAGGCAAGGAGTATGTCGTCGCCGACGGCGACGTGATGCACTTCCGCTTCAACAATTAAGGGGGCTTGGGGGCGGCTACATCCGCCCCTGCTCACGGATCGCGCCGAGGTGCTCGTTGATGCGGAAGACGATCAGCACGAACTCGGCGATGATGCGCGAGAACACCATGCCGACGATGATGCCGGCGAGCGAGGACAACAGCATCAGGAAACCGCCGAACGGGCTGATCGCCATCTCGGAGAGGCCCGTGAAGACGCCGCGAATTCCGGAGAGGATGATCAGCACGATCACCAGCCAGTAGAACGTCTTGATGATGGTGGGCGTGATGAAGCGGTCCCACTGGAACAAGTCGCGAAATTCCAACATCCTGATCCCCCAGCACCTTCCGAATCGCAACGCGCGTCTGTCTTTAAGTCCTGCTCGAATCCGGCGCCAGACGACATCAGCGGCGGCCGAACTCAGCCCGGTATCAGGCGCCTTCTGGCGCTCTCTTACGACCGGACCGGGCGTCAGCCATGCGAGCGGCCCGGTTGTGATTGCTGCAAAGTGCGGCCACAATCGGGCTTCTTTCAGCCATTCCCGCCCCCATGACCCTCACCTTCGAAGATTTTCCGCAAGGCCATTTCGGCAGCTTCGGCCCGCGACACGTCACGCGTGACGAGATCATCGCGTTCGCCTCCGAGTTCGATCCGCAGCCGATGCATCTCGATGAAGAGGCCGCCAAGCAGTCGATGCTCAACGGCCTTTCCGGCTCGGGATGGCATCTCTGCTCGCTGATGATGCGCATGATGTTCGACGGCTTCATCGGCCGCACCGCCTCGCTCGGCTCGCCCGGCGTCAACGAGGTCCGGTGGATGTCGCCGCTACGGCCGGACGACGAGTTGATGCTCGATGTCGAGGTCGTGGAAGCGCGGTTGTCGCGCAGCCGTCCGTCGACGGGCATCGTCACCTTCAAATGCAGCGTGCGCAACAAGGCCGGTGAGCGGCTCTGCGAGATGGTCTCGCCGATCATCGTCGAGCGCCGAGCGGCCGGCGCGGAGGTGGCGTAATGCGCTTCTTCGAGGATCTTGAAGTCGGCCAGCGTCGCGAACTCGGCTCCTACACGTTCACGGCCGAAGACATCATCCGTTTCGCGCGGCAATTCGATCCGCAGCGCTTCCACCTCGACGAGGAGGAAGGGCGCAACTCGTTGTTCGGCGGGCTGGCGGCGTCGGGATGGCACATCGGCTCGGTCTGCATGAAGCTGATCGTCGCCGACAATCAGCGGCTCGCCGAACTCGCGCGCTCGCGCGGCGAGCCGGTGTCGGTCGGTGGACCGTCGCCCGGATTTCGCGAACTGCGCTGGCTCAAGCCGGTGCTCGCGGGCGATACGATCACCTTCTCCAGCGAGATTGATTCGCTGCGCGCCTCGGCCTCGCGCCCGCGATGGGGCATCCTGCAAGCGCGCAATACCGGCATCAATCAGCGCGGTGAGCTGGTGTTTTCGGTACTCGCATCGGCATTTGTCTCGCGACGGAACAACCGTTGAGGCGAAAAGGTCACGCTCGATAGGATTGTCGGGGCGGAACGAACTTCGCGCTAACGCATTCTGAACCCGGACTCTATAAGACAGCCAATCAGGGATCAGGATGTGGGGGATGAGTATGGCAGATCGCAGCGGTCTGAAACTCCTCGGCTTTATCTTTGCCAGCGTGACGCTCGCGGTGATGCTCGCGACGGGAATGGTCGTGAAGGGCTATGCCGATGGCTCTTACTCGCTGGAGACGTCGGCCTCGATCGAAGAGTGACGTCCTTAAGTAGTTGTTAACTACGACGAAGACGACAACCGTCTTCGTGCCGGCGGTCTAGCGGCTCCAGATGAGCACAAGCACCGCCATTGCAATCACCAGCAAACCGACGAACCGAACCATGATGATCCCGATCCGCTGAGGCTGTGGCCGCAGCGGGATGGGATCGGTGTTATCAGGTCGGATCGTTTCCATGAAAATGACAGCCCTGCATCGCCTGGTCCGCCCCGGGGAGGGCAGGGGTTGGTCGCGGGGCGGGCAGGCCACGTTCAAAGAACGGCCGCTCAAAGCTGAAAACCGCCGCGCGATGGCTCGCACGGCGGTTCTCGTCCAACTTCGATACGCTGCCGCTCAGCTGCTGCGCAGCCCGTCGGCGGCACGCTTCCACTGGGTGACGTTCTCGGCGATCGCCCGGGTCGACTTCATCGCCGCCTGGCTGAGCTGGGCGTAGCTCGCGATCTCGCGCTGAACGCGCTGACCCTCGGCATGCAGCAGCTCGCGCAGGCTCTCGAGCTCGCCGATCAGGTTCTCGATCTCCGACAGCGAGGTGCCCGCAACGCGCTGGATCAACGAGGTGACGCTGTTCACTGCGGCATCCGCATCGATCGCCGGCTCGGCGGCTGCTGCCGCGGCATTGGGGCGGCGCAGATAGGCGATATCGTTACGAACGAAATCACGAATGCCGGCTTCGACTTCGGACACCGCCGCCAGATCCGTATCGAGCTCGGTTTCGGTTCCATCGATCTTGTCCGGACGACTGACATTCATCGGCTATTTCCTCAATTCGCGTTCAAGCGAGCGCGGTGTCCCCGCACGACGAAATTCTCAAAGCCTATCAGTGCGGCCAAATTGGGCCACACCGCGGCGAAGCTGCGGCGATCGTTCGATCATTCGTGGCGGGCTGCCGCAATCGTAAACGCTACCAGCTCCGCTTGAAACCCGCCGAAATGCTCTTGCTGGTGCCGCCCTGCGGCGTTTCGCCGATCGCGCCGGAGACAGTCAGGCCATCGGTGAGCTTCTGCTCGGCGCCGACCTTGCGCAGCCATTTGTCGTCATTCGACGACAGGGTCTGACCCGCCGTGACGCTGGTGCCGGTCTCGCCGATCGACAGCTTGGCCGACTGCTCGGTGTCGAAGCTGCGGCTGGTCTTGGTCGCCGCGCCCGGCAGCGCCACCACGCCCTGCTGAGTGACGTTGTAACCATTCTGCAGGGTCAGATTATAGTGATCGATCGGCACCGCCTTGGTGATAGTGGTGCCGAGCCGGCCCTGATCCGAGCCGGGATCAACCCGCGCTTCGATCGAGGTCTTGTCCCAGATCGAGCCCGCGCCCGGCGCGGTGACCGCGGCCCAGGCCGAGCCGCCGGATTGCGGCGTGCTGCCGCCGTTCTCGGCCTTCTCCGCTAGCAATTCCGACATCGTGGTCGGCTGCCGCGCGACCGTCATATCGGCGCCGACGCGCGCGTCCCAGAACGGCGACACCGACTGCTTGACCGAAACACCCGAGGCGAGATTGCCCTTGTTCTGGTTGGACCAGTCGAGCGCCGCGGCCTTCTCGGCCGCCTTGCGCTTCGCGGCAGCGGAGGCTTCCGGGCGGTCGAGGAAAGTGGTCTCGTCGATCGCCAGCTGACTCCAGTCGAGCTTGTCGACGTCGATGTCCTTCATCGGATCGGCTGCCGCGACCTGCTCGTCAGGCTTGTCCTCGTCCTCCGCCGGCGCGATCTGCTGCCAGGGCACGATCTGCATCGGCTGCGGCGCCTGCATCAGCGACTGCGCCTGCGCGGCCGACGCAAGTAGCCCGAAGCCGGCCGTGAAAACCGCCAGCGCGCAACCGTAAGATGTCATGAGAGCAACCCCCGCCGCCCGAACCTGTGTGCCGGAATATGGTGGAATCTTGGCGCAAAATTATGGCTGCGCCAGTCACGATGTGTTGGGTTGTCGGTGAGTGTGACTGCAATCCAACAGCCGTCGCGCGGGGTCAGGCGAAGCTGCCGATCCGCGGCAGATCGATCGGACGACCGAGCGTCTGCTCGACCAGATCGAAGGTGTCGATCAGGATGCGGGCCCGCGACAGCCTGCCCTCGCGGAATTGCAGGAATTGCGCCAGCCGCGCCGTGATCGGCTTGTCGGAATCCTGCGTCGTCATCGCGCAGCGGACCATCGTCGCCGCGCCGCTGTCGTCCAGCATCAGGGTCTCGCGATCGAGCCTTCGAATGCTGACATTGGCGGCGATCTGCCTGACGGCCTCGATCACGGCCTCCTTGCCGCGCCGCGCGCCGAGGAACGGAAACATGTCGATCGGTCCATAGATGGCCCAGTCGATGTCGTCGTCGAGCGCTTCGGCAAAATCGTCGAAACGGCGTTCGTTGATCGCGGCGTGCAAAGCGCGCGACAGACGCCAGAGGCTGTGCTCCGTCATCGGCTTCAGATCCTGAACTGGCTTGCGGGGGCGGCCCCTCTCTCGGCGACGTCACAGCGGACGTCGCGCCGGGGCGCCGAATCTATTCTTGTCTATCTCTTGGACCCTCCACATAAGCCAACCACCTCCGCGAGCAAGGGGCGTTTTTGCATTGCACAAATGCACGCCACTGCCCGATCGCTGGCAGGAAGGAAGCGGTCCGTCAGTACTCGTGCGGCATCCGCTGCCGCGCCACCGCCACTTCCTGATCGCGGAAGGCGGCCATCCCGAACAGCGTGGCGCCGGCGAGGCCGCCGACCAGCGCGCCAAGCGGCATGAAGGTGAAGAACACCAGCATGCCCGCATAGCCTTCGAACTCGCTGGTGTTGAACATCTCGATCCAGGCCAGGCCAAGCCCGATTCCGATCGTGGCGCCGCCCACGACGCCCATCACCAGGCCTGCCAAGGCCAAAAATGCGATCTTCATGTCGTCAACGCCCCCGTCTCCGCACCCGCTGATGGGGTGTGGGGCGTGCGCACCAGGTTCAACGCAACGGCGCAGCCGTCGGTGACGTTTCCGTGAACGCCAGAGATTCCGGCTTCAGGGCCGCGAGGCACCTGCGATCACCAGGCGGCTGAGATCGCATTCCAGCACCTGCTGCACCAGATCGTAGGTATCCATGATCTCGCGGATGCGGGTGATGCGGCCGTCGCGCAGCGTGTAGAAGGCGGCGATGTCGTATTGCACGATGCGGTCGTTGTCGCGCTTGCGCAGGAAGATGCGGAGATCGGCGGCAACCTGGTCCCCCTCGCAGATCAGCGTCTTGATCTCGTGCCGGACCTCGGAATAGCGGTTGCGCGCGGCTTCCCACATCTGCCGTACCTCGGCCTTGCCGCGGCGGCCGCCAAGATGCGGAAAGATGTCGATCGGCGCCGAGGCGAAATGTTCGACGTCGTCGCTGCAATGCGCCAGAACGGCGTCGAAATCGCCGGCCGCGTGAGCCTCGAGCAGCTTGCGGACCCGCTGCTTGTTGATGTGCTCGATCATCCTGTCTCCGTCGACGGGAAGGCGTGCGTCACTGCCGGACGTCTTGCTGATATCGGCCCTTGGCCGTCAACCGTCAGCGTCGCCGGACTCAGGCAGAATACGCGGGCAGGGTGAACGGATGCTTGGCGCCAGCCGATCGACGCGATCGGTTTTCAAGCCGTAGGTCATGCGACGCGATCAAAAGGTTCGCGCGAGAGTCCTTGCGGGCTCGCATGGCAGTTGCGCACGGGAACCGCGGCGCCCGCTTCGAAGTTGACGGGTATCATTTCGGGAGCTCGATCATGAAGACCATGCTGGCCAACTCTCTTGCCAAGTCCGTTGCCATGTCCGTCGCGGCGCTTGCGCTGTTCTCCGCCCCGGCCGCCGAGGCCAAGGGCTGCATCAAGGGCGCGATCGTCGGCGGCGTCGCAGGCCATTATGCCGGCCATCACGGCGTGCTCGGCGCAGCCGCCGGCTGTCTCTATGGCCGTCATCGCGCCAAGGAGCAGGAGCGTCAGCAGCAACAGCAGGGCCAGGTCAACGGCCAGGGTCGGACGTAGTTGAGGTCGTTGTGCTAACTTGACGGATCAATCCGTCAAGGCGCGCGGCGCGGCTGCGTGACGAGTCTCACTGTCCGGCCGAGGCGCTCCGGCTACACGGGAGCGGTCTGGTCTTCAGAGGAAGACCGCCGCAACCGGATGATCAAGCCATGCTCGCCGTCTCGTCCTCCAGCTCCGTCTCGCCCAAGGCGTCGTCCCTGAATCTGCTCGAAGGCATGCTGCTGACGGCGCTGTTCCAGGCCATTCCGACCTATGCCGGCGCGGCCCTCATCCTCAAGGTCGCTCACAGCACTGCGCTGCGTCCCGGCATTATCGGCTTCGTTGCCACCGCGACCATCATCCACGTCCTGATGACGTCTGCTTTCGGCCCGCGCTATCCGCGTGTGCTCAAGCAGGCCTATGCGGCCGAGTTCTACGACCCCACGCTCGGCCTCGCCGACAAGGTGCTGCGCTGGCGCACCCAGCCGGAAGGCTCGCTGCAACTGCTGGCCTCGACCGTGATGCTGGCGCTGCTCGCGGTGGCCGCGCTGGCGGTGGGGTGAGGCGGCGTCAGTTTCCATACCCTTCAACGTGTCAAACAGCCCGCTCCATCCAACTTGATCGCGAGGCGGAGCGCAGACCTTGCAGCCAACTCCATTGTCATTCCCCGCGAAGGCGGGGAATCCAGTACGCCGCGGCCCATCGATCTATCACAGCCGCCGCGGCATACTGGATCGCCCGGTCAAGCCGGGCGATGACAGCGGCGTGCGTGGCAATCAGGCCGCTCCACACTCCGTCATTGCGAGCGTAGCGAAGCAATCCAGAATCCTTGCGCGGCCCTGGATTGCGTCCGCCTTCGCTCTGCGAGCTACGGCGGACACGTCGCTGCGCTCGCAATGACGCGGGGTGTCTGTCGTTACTACAGACAGCATCTGCAGGTACACCTCCGCGATCTCGCGGCGCGTTTTGCGTCCGAGCTTTGATCTGATCTCCACCCTTCACGTGAAGGGCGCAGGGAAGGCCGGGCGCTGGCCGCGCCCGTGGCCCGCCTGCAGAAAAGAAAGCAGGCGGCAGTCACCACAGGTCTGGCCGAACACACCCGGCCCTCCCTGCGCGATGGCTTTACGACTTATACGTGGTCTCCCTGGTGCGCCGGGCTTGTTGGCCACCATGGCGACAATGCGCTCGCGCGCCTTGCGCTGGACACCAGCATCGGGGTGTCAGGACCGCACGATTTCGCCGTGCGCAACGAACCGTTCGTCGGCGCGGCCGAAGCCACGCTGCGATCCGCTACGCCCATCGCCTTCCGCTGCCGACGTCCGTGACGACCGCGATACGTCCCCTCCGACGCAACGGAATGGGCGGAGATTAATGCTGATTTGGCGAAGTCGCCAAGCGGTTTATTTTCGTTGGAAGGGCTGGACAGGTTTCCGGAAGCGCGGACTGATTTGCCCGACGAGCGTGCGATCGTGCCTCGGCCGCTTCTCTGGGCCGCCCGGTTGATCTAGGATAAACCGTACTGATCGACCGATCTTCCTCGTTGGTACGCTGCATGCGTTTTTGGCGCCAGGACCCGCTCTACGATTATTGGAAGTACGGCTGGGGTCTCGTCTTTGCACTGATCTATCTGATCGGCGTCGTTGCTTTCCTGCGTCACGCGTGGCGAGCTCGATCGGAGGACATCACCTACAATTGGCGTCGAGTCGCCGTGTTGTTCCTGACGATCGGCCTGATCATCTACCTGGTGTTTATCGTCCAGGTCTGAGCGCTGCGGTCTCGCCCTCGTGACCTGAAGGACACAGGCGAGTCTCCCAATGGGCGTGCCTGCGGCCGGGTGGCTTTCCAGCATCCATCCAAGCTGCTAGCAAAAAAGCGGCGCGGCAATCAGGCCACGCATCAAACGATGGAGGCCATCATGCGCAAGATCCATGATCTCGACAACCTCCCCAGCTTTCAGCGTCACGCGTAAGCGGCGGAATTCCTATCCCTCAGAGACGCATGTGAAGCGCGGCCGGCGGTTCGTTCACGGCGACGTCGAGCTCAGCGAGAAGCTCGGACGCAACGATCTCTGTCCATGCGGCTCCGGACGCAGGTTTCAAGGTCTGCTGCATGAAGTCCGGACGCCATGACGGCGTCAATCGCGACGACTATTTTCAGGGAGTAGGGCGGCCGGCGGTGCTGGGGAACTGGCACGCGACTCCGATGGACCTCGGATCGGGCTACGCATCTGCCATGCCCCTCACCCGGATTGCATCTCTGATGCAATCCGACCTCTCCCCGCAAAGGGCGGGGAGAGGTTGCACCGATCGTGTCGAGAGAGAGGATGCGCCAACGACTTGATGAGCGCAACGTCCGACCTGTGACCATCGTTGTCGGCCGCGCTGACAGTGCGCTCCCTCTCCCCGTTCTTCACGGGGAGAGGGTCGGGGTGAGGGGCAGCCGCACGGGCGGTATGAGTTGTGAGTTCGTCGCTGCCAGCTTGCGGGCGGTGCGATGGGCAGTTCTATCGCTTCTTCCACCCGCCCCGCTTCCCCGGGGCGCCACCCGTCGAGCGCGGCGCCGGGCCGAACTCAGGGCCGGACTCGCGAGAGTTGGTCGGCTGGATGATCTTGCTGCTGCTGCCGAAGGGTTTGGGCGGCAGCTTGGCGTTGGGGCGGTAGGGGAGGGATTCCGGGCCGTGCATCTCGTCGAGATGGGGTTTGTGGACCTTCGAGCCGGACGGAGTCCCCGTGGGGCGCCCCTCACCCCTACCCTCCAAGGGCGAGCTTGGCTCGTCCCGACCCCGTGAAGGACGGGGAGAGGGAGCCGAGGCACCGCCGTCGCGGTCGGAAGAGCCAATGAGATCGCCGATCGAGGGCGCCAGCGGGTCGCGCTCGCGCGACTTCGCGCCGCCGCGCGCGGACGCGCCGCGGCCCTTCAGCGCCGTGGTCGGCAGATTGGCGGCGTCGCCGTATTTCTTGGCGCCCGCGTAAGCCCCCGCCTTGTCTTGAACCGTGCGCTGCTTGGCGGTGGGGTCGTCGACGACCGCGAGCTCGGTGGCGCGCAGGCGTTTGACCTCGTCGCGGAGGCGGGCGGCTTCCTCGAAGTTCAAATCGGCGGCGGCCTCGCGCATGCGGGTTTCGAGATCGGCCAGCACGGCCTCGAAATTGTGGCCGATCGAGATGACGTCGTCGGTGGTGGTGCCGCCGCCGGTTTCGATCAGCACGTGGTCGCGCTCGTAGACCGAGTTGAGGATGTCGCCGATCGACTTCTTCACGCTCTCCGGCGTGATGCCGTTGAGCGTGTTGTACTCCATCTGCTTCTCGCGGCGGCGCGTGGTCTCGGCCATCGCGCGCTCCATCGAGCCGGTCACCTGGTCGGCGTAGAGGATGACCTTGCCGTCGACGTTGCGCGCGGCGCGGCCGATGGTCTGGATCAGTGACGTCTCGCTGCGCAGGAAACCTTCCTTGTCGGCGTCGAGGATCGCGACCAGCGCGCATTCGGGAATGTCGAGGCCCTCGCGCAACAGGTTGATGCCGACCAGCGCGTCGAACGCGCCGAGGCGGAGGTCCCGGATGATCTCGATGCGCTCGATGGTGTCAATGTCCGAGTGCATGTAGCGGACGCGGATGCCCTGCTCGTGCAGATATTCGGTGAGATCCTCCGCCATGCGCTTGGTGAGCACCGTGATCAGCGAGCGATAGCCCTTCTGCGCGGTGGCGCGGACCTCGCCGAGGAGATCGTCAACCTGGGTGCGGGCGGGCCTGATATCCACGGGAGGATCAATCAGGCCGGTCGGACGGATGACCTGCTCGACGAACACGCCGCCGGCCTCGTTGATCTCCCACGCCGCCGGCGTGGCCGACACCGCGACCGTCTGCGGCCGCATCATGTCCCACTCCTCGAAGCGCAGCGGGCGGTTGTCCATGCAGGAGGGCAGGCGGAAGCCGTATTCGGCGAGCGTTGCCTTGCGGCGGAAGTCGCCGCGGAACATGCCGCCGATCTGCGGCACCGTGACGTGGCTCTCGTCGGCGAACACCAGCGCATTGTCCGGCACGTATTCGAACAGGGTCGGCGGCGGCTCGCCGGGCAGGCGTCCGGTGAGGTAGCGCGAGTAGTTCTCGATGCCGGCGCAGCTGCCGGTCGCCTCCATCATCTCGATGTCGAACGTGGTGCGCTGCTCCAGCCGCTGCGCCTCGAGCAGGCGGCCCTGCGCGTGCAGCTGGTCGAGCCGGATCTTCAGCTCATGTTTGATCGACTTGATCGCCTGCACCAGGGTCGGGCGCGGGGTGACGTAGTGCGAGTTGGCGTAGACCTTGATGAACTCCAACTCGTCCTGCTTGTGTCCGGTGAGCGGATCGAACTCCTCGATATTCTCGACGGTGTCGCCGAACAGGTTCACGCGCCAGGCGCGGTCCTCGTAGTGCGCCGGGAAAATGTCGATGACGTCGCCGCGGACACGGAAGGTGCCGCGGGTGAAATCGTGTTGCGTGCGCTTGTATTGCAGGGCGACGAGGTCGGCGATCAATTGCCGCTGGTCGATGCGCTCGCCCTTCTTCAGCGCGAAGGTCATCGCGGTGTAGGTCTCGACCGAGCCGATACCGTAGATGCACGACACCGAGGCGACGATGATGACGTCGTCGCGCTCCAGCAGCGCGCGCGTCGCGGCGTGGCGCATGCGGTCGATCTGCTCGTTGATCGAGGAATCCTTCTCGATATAGGTGTCGGTGCGCGGGACGTAGGCCTCGGGCTGGTAGTAGTCGTAATAGGAGACGAAGTACTCGACGGCGTTGTCGGGGAAGAAGCTCTTGAACTCGCCGTAGAGCTGCGCCGCGAGCGTCTTGTTCGGCGCCAGGATGATCGCCGGGCGCTGCGTCGCCTCGATCACCTTGGCCATGGTGTAGGTCTTGCCGGAACCGGTGACGCCGAGCAGCACCTGCGTGCGGTCGTTGCGGTTGATGCCCTCGACCAGTTCCTTGATCGCCTGCGGCTGGTCGCCCTTCGGCTCATAGGCCGACTTGATCTCGAAGCGGACGCCGCCTTCGGACTTCTCCGGGCGCGGCGGGCGGTGCGGGGTCCAGACCTTCAGCGAGCCGTCGTTCTTGCGGAACTCGGGGCGCCCTTCGCGGATCAGGGATTCCAGGGCTTCCGCGGTGGCCTTGACGCCGAGCGCCTCCATCTTGCTGCGCGGCGGGCGGGCCAGGGCTTCCTCGTCGTCCTCGGCGGTCGGCAGGCCGAGCTGGCGCGCCAGCTCCGGATCGAGGGTGGGGATGGTGGCGGAGGTGCCGAAATTGGCCTGGGGGGCTTCGGCGAAGCCGGGATACGGCTCGCTTTCGTCTGTCGTAGCGGGACCTGCCTCACCTTGCACAGCTGCGCTCCCTCCCCCTGTGTGGGGGAGGGCTGGGGAGGGGGGTGTTCCGGAACGAGCTGTTTCCGGGGCGTTCTTCTCCACCTCTCCTCGAGGGGAAGAATTTGGGGGGCGGCCGTGAGCAGCGTCGCTCGGGGTACCCCCCTCCCCAGCCCTCCCCCACAAGGGGGGAGGGAGCGCAGCGTCGGGCTGGGCTGATGCAGGTGACTTGCCGACGGCCGAACGCCCCCCGACGGGCTGCGGATTCGGCCGCAGCGGCATGCCCCGAGCGGCATCGCCCGTCGCCACATCCGCGCTCTTGCCCTTGGTCGATGCCCGTGCGCGGTGCGCGGCGGCTTCGCCGCCGCTGCGGCGGTCCCAAGAATTGTCCGGCGGCGGCTTCAATCCGGTGGAGGAACCGATGCCGCTCTCGCCGCGGTTGATCGCGGGGTTCAGCAGTTCCGCGAGCGCGGGCGCGATCGGCTGCACATCGGGGCGATGCGCTTTGGATTTCGGGGTACGGCCGGGCTTTTTGGGGGTGTCGGGGGTCTTCGCCATGGCCCGAATATGGGACCGAAGGGGGCGACATGAAAGAGCGATCGGGCCTTGTCACCAGCCCTGCTGACAGCATGGTGGCAGCAGGCCGAACGATCCTGGCATGATGGGATGGCATCACGCTTTCATCGCCGCCCATCGCCCGGATCATCACGACGGCAGGCGCTGCGATCTCGGTCTCACCCTCCCCTGGAGGGGGAGGGTCGATCGCGCGCGAAGCGGGCGAGCGGGGTGGGGTGAGCCGTGGAAACCGGTGCGAGTGGAGAGATTACCCCACCCCGGCTCAGGCGCGCCTCGCGCCCATGAGCCGACCTCCCCTTGAGGGGAGGGTGAAAGCGGGGCTGACGTTGAAACTGCGCGCGCTATGGAATCGGAAACGTACGTAAGGCGAGCGCGCCGCGATGACGCAAAAGCAAATCACGCTGTCGATCGCGCCGGCACAGCAACCAATCGATGAAGCGCCGAGCGGATCAGCCAGCGTGACGTGTGTCGATGGTCGCTGGGGCCGTGATCACCGTGTCGGCGATCAGTGCTTGGTCGGCTGCTCGACGATATCGAGATGCACGCCGTGGCAGGCGACGCATTGCAGCGCCCAATATTCGGAACCGCCGCGGCCATTGATGACGCTCAGGATGCTCAGCTCCGCATCGCAGTCCGGACATCGCGTACGCACGGAATAAGTGAGGTGTTTGACGGCAGGCTCAGCCATGAATTGCAGTCCGCATTACGAATATACTCGGCATTTCGAATTGGCGTTTCAATGTCGCCTTTGAGCCAACTGGCAGCGGAGGTGGACTCATTGAGACTTCACTCTCTGAGATTGTTTCACGCCGCGCTATCCGTCTTTTCCCGGGGGTGGGTCGATATCCTCCGTCGTGTGCCTCGAATGACGACGCATGCGCTTGCGGAGCTCAGCCCCAACGCTTGCGGAAACGGTCGATGTGGCTCTTGGCATCGGCAACGGCCATGTCCGCATCCGACCATGCGAAGCCGACCTCGAGCGATGGGAACGACACGCCATTGATCACCACCGGAGTCATGTCTGCGCGGCGAATCCGCGCGTGCCACAAGCCGCGTCCCGCCTCGAACGGCTCGATGGCGAAATCCTCATACAAGTACGTCATTGCGCAGTCCTGGATGTCCCGAACGGCAACGACAGCATGAATTGGTCCAGCCATATGTGAACAGGTTCACACACTGGCGTCTTTTTTCATCGCCTCCTTTCGTTGCGAATTCCGTGCGGCGGGCTGTCCGGCCGCGCGCATGATCCAGCGCCGGAACGCCGCGAAATCGCGTTGTCCGGCCTGGAAATGCCGGTACACGAGATACCAGCGCTCGCCTTTCGGGACGGTCAGCGCGAACGGTGCAACCAGACGTCCTGCGGCAAGGTCGTCGTCGATATAGGGACGGATGCCCATGGCGACGCCGAGGCCGTCGATCGCGGCCTGCAATGCGTGGCCGTAATATTGAAATTCGGTGCCGCGTGCGCTGACGCGCGAGACACAAGCGGCCTTCAACCATAGCGGCCAGTCCTCCGCCGCATGCGACACCCGCAGCAGGCTCGGGCCCTTGAGATCGCTCGGCCGTTTCAACGTCGCGGCGAGCCGCGGCGTGCACACCGGCACCAAATCGGCGGCGAACAATGGCTCGGCGACCAGGCCCGGCCAGGCGCCGTCGCCGAGCTTGATGCCACAGCTCCAATCGTCGCCGAACGGCACCGCCGCGCCGCCGGTGGTGATGCGCACCTCGATGTCGGGTTCCTCGGTGCTGAAATCGGCCAGCCGCGGGATCAGCCATTTCATCGCGAAGGTCGGGCCGACGCCGAGCGTCAGCACCCGCATCGACGACGGCGCCATGATCTGCGCGGTGAGACTCGACAGCGCATCGAAGATCGGCGTCAGGCCGCTCTGATAGGCGCGCCCCGGCGCGGTGAGCGCGAGACGGTTGGCCTTGCGCTCGAACAGCACCACGCCGAGCCGCTGCTCCAGCAGGTTGACCATGCGGCTGATCGCGGCCGCCGAGACGTTGAGCTCGCTGCCGGCCGCGGCGAAGCTGCCGGTCCGCGCCGCCGCCTCGAATGCCTTGATGCCGTTGAGAAACAGGAGCCGCCGCATGTTGCCCTCAGGAAAACTGATGGAGGGCAAGATAACCCCGTTTGTGCTCGCCTCGCCAGTAGGCGATCATTGCTGACGAAGGAGACCAGCCATGACGCCCGTCCTGATCGCAGCGCTCGGATTGCTGATGGTGGCGACCGCGTTCCTGTCGGGCCTGTTCGGCATGGCCGGCGGACTGATCCTGATCGGCGTGCTCTTGGCGATCATGCCGCTGCCGGCGGCGATGGTGCTGCACGCGGTGACGCAGATGGCCTCCAACGGCTGGCGCGCGGTGCTGTGGCGGCGGCACATCCGCTGGCGGCCGGTCGCGGTCTATCTCATCGGCTGCGCGCTGGCGCTCGGGCTGTGGGCGCTGGTGCGCTACGTGCCGGACAAGCCGGTCGCGCTGCTGCTGCTCGGCGTCACGCCGTTCCTGGCGCGGCTGATGCCGTCGGGCCTCAAGCCCGATCCGGAGAGCGTCTGGCAGGGCGCGGTCTACGGCATGATCTGCATGGGGCTGATGCTGATGACCGGCGTCTCCGGCCCGCTGCTCGACACGTTCTTCCTCGGCGCGCGCTTCGATCGCAAATCGATCGTCGCCACCAAGGCGACGTGCCAGGTCGCGAGCCACCTCACCAAGCTGATCTATTTCGGCGGGATCATCGACCAGGCGGCGCAGCTCGATCCGGTGCTCGCGGTCGTGGCGATCGCGGCGTCGATGCTCGGCACGACCTTGGCGCGGCGCATCCTGGAGGCGATGAGCGAGCAGCAGTTCCGGGTCTGGGCCAACCGCATCATCACGGCGGTGGCGAGCTACTACATCCTCTATGGCGGCTGGCTGCTGCTGGTTGCGCAGAGCTCCGTTGCAGCCGAATGAGGTGAGCGATGACCGGATCAGCCGATGCCCTGGTGCTCGATTTCGTCGAGTGGATCGCGCTGAAGCCGCGCAGCCATGCGGAGGTGGTCGAGACGTGGCGGACGAGCTGTCCGCGGCTGACGATCTGGGAGGATGCCGCTGACGCCGGCTATGTCGCGCGCAGGCCGGCCGCGGGCGGCGGCGTCATCGCCGTCACCGAGGCCGGCGCGCAGCTGCTGCGCGACAATGGCCGAGTCGTGAGCTAGAACGATCTCCTCGCAGGAAGAGGGGATCGAAGCATGTCACTGAAGCTGTTCGAACTCGTGGGCACCGATGCCGGCCGCCCGTTCAGCCCGTTCTGCTGGCGGACCCGCATGGCGCTGGCGCACAAGGGGCTGAGCGCGGAGACGATCCCGTGGCGCTTCACCGAGAAGAGCGCGCTTGCGCCGCACGGCTCCGAGAAGGTGCCGGTGCTGCTCGACGGCGACCGCACGATCGTCGATTCCTGGGTGATCGCCGGCTATCTCGAAGACACTTATCCCGATCGTCCGTCGCTGTTCGGCGGCGCCGGCGGCCACGCGATGGCGCGCTTCATGAATGCGTGGGGCGACATCGCAATCGTCGGCGGCATTTTCCCGCTGATCATCGCCGACATCCCGAAGAACCTGGCGCCCGAGGACGCCGCCTATTTCCGCACCTCGCGCGAGGCGCGGTTCGGCAAGCGGCTGGAAGAGGTCATGGCGCCGCGCGACCAGGCGGTGATCGGCTTCCGCAAATCGCTGGAGCCGCTGCGCCAGACCTTGAAGGCGCAGCCCTTCATCGGCGGCCATGCGCCTGATTATGCCGACTACATCGTGTTCGGCGGCTTCCAATGGGCGCGCGTGGTCAGCCCGTTCAAGCTGCTGGAGGAGACCGACAGCGTCTATGCCTGGCGCGAGCGGCTGCTCGATGCCTTCGACGGACTGGCGCGCAAGTCGCCGGGATTTCCGGTCTAGCCGGAGACGCGTGGCGGCCGGCGTTCGCGCCAGGCCGCCAGGCCTGCGTCGAGGTCGCGGCTGCCGACCAGCGCCGCGAACTGCTCGGCTTCGACCTGCAAGCCTTCGCCGACCGCCATGTTGAGGCTGCGCGTCGCCGCCGTGATCACGGCCGCGACGGCGTCCGGGCCGTGGCGGATGATGCGTTGGGCGAGCGCGCGAGCCGCCGGCAGCAGCTCAGCATGCGGCACGACCGCGTTGACGAGGCCGATCTCGAGCGCGCGTTCGGCGGGGAAGGGATCGCCGGTGAGCAGCAGCTCGAGGCCGCGCTTGCGCCCGACCAGCCGCGGTAGCCGCTGCGAGCCGCCGAAGGTCGGCGGCATGCCCAGCCGGATCTCCGGCTTGGCGAAGCTCGCGCGGTCGCTGGCGACCGCCAGATGCACGGCTTCCGTGATCTCGCAGCCGCCGCCGAAGGCGAGCCCGTTGACGGCGGCGATGACCGGCTTTTGAAAGGCCTCCAGCCGCGCCGTCATCGCCTGGCCGCGGCGCACGAAGTCGCGCAGCGCGGCGGCGCGCCCGTCGGCGACGCTTTTGCTGAACTCGTCGATATCGGCGCCGGCCGAGAAGGCGCGGTCGCCCGCGCCGGTGAGGATCACGGCCCGGACGGCGGGATCGGTTTCGATCCGGTCGAGAGCGGCCATCAGCGCGTCGATCAAGGCGTAGCTCAACGCATTGAGCTTGCCCGGACGGTTGAGCGTGAGCAGGGCGATACGGTCGGCAACGTGAAACAGGACAGGCTCGGTCATGACGGCGCCTCGCGGACTGTAAGAATGCCGCAGAGACTAGGCGTGGCGCCGCGCAAGATATATTCACTGGTCAGTATACATTGACGGAGCGCTGCATGGCTCGTTCCTCCGATCCGACCCGGGCGCGCATTGTCGCGGCGGCGAGCAAGCTGTTCTATGCCGAGGGCATCCGCGCCGTCAGCGTCGATGCCGTGGCGGAGAAGGCCGGGATCACCAAGAAGACGCTGTACTATCACTTCCGCAGCAAGGACGACCTCGTCGCCGCCTATCTCGCCGCGCGCGACCAGCCGAACCTCGCGCTGTTCAAACGCTGGTTCGACGAGGCGGAGGGCGCATTGCCAGACAAGATCGCCGCGATCTTCCGCCGTCTTGCGGACTCCGCACGGCATCCGAAATGGCGCGGCTGCGGCTTCCTGCGCACCACCGCCGAACTGGCCAATCTGCCCGGCCATCCCGCGATCAGGATCGGCGCCGCGCACAAGAAGAAGTTCGAAGCCTGGCTGCAGGGCACGTTCGACGACGCGGGCATCGCGGGCGCGAGCGAATTGGCGCGGCAGATGCTGCTGCTGCTCGACGGCGCGTTTGCCGTCGTGCTGCTGCACCGTGATGCCGGCTACATGGAAACCGCGGGCGAGGCGGCGCGGGCGCTGGTCGCGGCGGCGCTGCCGCGCAGGACGCTCAGCCGCCGCAGCCGCGGCCCCTGACCTGCTCGCCGCGCACGACCGTCGCCACCACCTGGCTGGCCATGGAGTCGAAATCGGACGGCTTGATGTAGCCGGCGGCGTAGGCTTCCTGGGTCAGGCGCTCGATGCGGCGATCCTCGGCCGTGGTCCAGACGCCGGCGATGTAGGTCGCGCCGGCCGGGCCATAGATCTCGGGATAGCGCTCGTTCTGGTTCTGGCGGTGATAGTAGTAGTGGCCGAGGCCGCTGATGAAGTCCTTGCGCTTGTCGCCGCAGCGATCGCTCCAGGCACGGTCGAGTGCCTTCAGCGCATCCTGGCGCTGCGACTGACGCGCATCCCTGGTGTACTTCTCGTGGTCCTCGAATTCCGCGCCGCTCACGGGCGGAAACACCTTCGCCTGCGGCGGCGCCGGCTTCAGGAAGATGTGTCCGGCGACCTGCCAGACGACGATGGCGGCGATGATGAAGATGAGCCGTTGCATGGCAGCGCCCGCTTGCTAGCGCCGGTCGCGCTGCGCCTGCCGGATGCGGCAGACCGATGATTCATCCGACCAGAGACCCGGCCCGGCAAACATCGGGACGTCCTCGCGGATGTCGGCCGGGAAGTCCGCCTTGGTGACCCCCTTCTCGTCGAAGGCCGCGAACAGTGCCTCCTTCACACGCTCGTCCAGCGGCGTGCTGACGCTGGCTGCGGCTTCCTCCATGGATTTTTCGGAGCAGACCTTCATGCCGAGGAAATTGCGCTTGCAATCCAGCTTGGCCACGTAGGCGCGCGTATAGGCCGAGACCGCGTCGACGAGATTCTGCTTCTGGGTCTTGTCGCAGGGCGACAGCTTGTAGGCGGTCGCGGCCTGCAGCGCGTCCATCCGCAACGCGTCGAGCTTGGGATTCTTGTCGCTCTGCGACGTGTGCTCGGCGAGCCAAGCCTTGCGCTCGAACTTCTCCTTGGACCTGGCATCGCCGAACTGCATGTCCACCGTCGCGGACAGCGGTGCCACCACGGCCACTGTCTGGGAGCCACCGGCAAGGTTCGACACGGTTTCGATCGGGGCCGACCAGGTCGAGGCGCCCGGCAACGGAAAGCCCCTGACGGCCCAGCTCACACCACCGAATGCCAACACGAATGCCGCGCCCACGGCGCCAATAAATCGCAACATGAAACGACCCATCCACGAACGCCGCTAAGGTAGTCCATGCGGGTTAATGCATCCACCAGCGCCGCGCGATGCGTGCATCGACGTGAAGAGAAGGTGACCGTCTTCGGCGGCTTTTGAAGACAATGGCTGATGAACGCCGTCGCTTCAGGTCCTGACGGACAGCACCGAACGTTCGGCGAGCAGTGCGATGGTCGCGTCGAGGTCCGGCAGCACGGCCGCGCATTTCGCGCGCGACTGCTCGGTCGGCGGCACGATGTCGGGCACCATCAGCGTGATCGCGCCGGCGGCATGCGCCGCGGCCACGCCGGGATTGGAGTCCTCGATCGCGATGCAGGCGTGCGCACGCGTGCCCAACCGTTCTGCGGCCAACAGATAGAGATCGGGATGCGGCTTGGCGCGGGTGACATCGTCGCGCGTCAGGATCGCGTCGAAGCGATGATGGATTCCGGCGAGCCGAAGATGATCCGCTGCCGTGCTGCGCGAGGACGAGGTGACGATGGCCTTGGGCAGACCGGCGGCCTCGATCGCGGCGAGCAGGTCGATCACGCCGGGCTTCAGCGGCATCCCCGCCTGCAGGATCTCGGCGGTCTTGGCGGCGAACAGCCGGTTGACCTCATCGAGGGGGAAATCGTCGCCGAAATGGTTGCGCAAGGTGCGCTCATTGTCGGGCCCAGGAATGCCGATCATGGCATGACAGAGCTCGGTCACACCCTCGACATGGCCGAGCGAATTGAAGGCCGCGATCGAGGCTTCCAGATACACCTTCTCGGTATCGAGCAGGGTGCCGTCCATGTCGAGCAGGACGGCATCGACGTTCCAGCGCGTCATGAGCCCAGGTCCGCCTTGGCCAGCCGCTTCAGGCAATCGGCGCACAGGCAGTCCTTGAAGGCGCTCTGCCCATCCTTCGGCAGCGGCAGGCGGACGCTCTCGTCGAAGCACCAGCAGGACCCGTGGGGATCGCAGGTGAATGTCGTGCCGCAGGACTCGCACACGAGCTTTCGCGCGGTAACGTTTGCTAAACGATTTGTCACGTTCGGAACCACGCGCGGCGCGTCCTTTTCATGTCCGGTTCATCTGTCGCGGCAAGTATAGTCCGTGACAATCGGCCGCGCCATCGCCCTCGACGGTCGCGGCAACAAAGCTGTGCGGGCTCCTGCGCTCGCGCGACCTGCTGATGAAGCGGTCTGCTGATGAGGATGAGACATGGCGCGTGATGCGAAGGCCGCCCTGGTCGCGTTGAACCGTTTCGGTTTCGGCGCCCGCGGCGGCGCCTCGGGCGATCTCGTCAGTGCCGCCTCGGATCCGCGCGGCTATGTCAAGGCCGAGCTCAGCCGTCCCACCGGCGCGTTGCTCGAAGTGCCCGGCCTGCAGCCGACGCCGGCGCTCGCCGACACGGTCTTCGCCTATCAGGAGGAGGTCAAGCGGGCGCGCGAGGCAGCCGCGAAATCGGCCGCCGAAACGCCGTCGATGGATCAGCCCGGCCAGACGCGGGGCCTGTCCATGAACCGCGCCGACGCGCCGATGGCCGCCGCAGCCTCCGCTGCCCCGACCACGGGCGGCGCCAGCATGGCGCCCGCTGCGGCAGATCCGGCCCAGGCGAAGCCGGCGCAACCGCAGCAACCGCCCAACGTCGTTCAGAAGACCTTCCGCGCCGAGGCGCTGGCGCGGCTGCAGCGTGCGATCCTTGCGGATTGCGGCATCACCGAGCGCCTGGTGGCGTTCTGGTCGAACCATTTCTGCATCTCGGCCGCGAAGGGCGAACTGGCGCGCATGTGGGCCGGCGCGTTCGAGCGCGAGGCGATCCGGCCGCATGTGCTCGGGCGCTTCGCCGACATGCTCAAGGCGGTCGAGCAGCACCCGGCGATGCTGTTCTTCCTCGATAATCAGGAATCGCTCGGCCCGGACTCGCGCGCCGGCCAGAACCGCAAGCGCGGCCTCAACGAGAATCTCGCGCGCGAGATCATGGAGCTGCATACGCTCGGCGTCGGCGGCGGCTACACGCAGGACGACGTGACCTCGCTGGCCCGCATCATCACCGGCTGGAGCTTCGCCGGCCGCAATGCCCGCAACGGCGCGCCCGGCAGCTTTTTGTTCAATGCGAACGCGCATCAGCCGGGACCGCAGACTCTGCTCGGCAAGGTCTATCAGGACAACGGTCTCGCGCAGGGCGAGGCGGCGCTCGCCGATATCGCGCGCCATCCGTCGACGGCGAAGTTCATCGCCACCAAGCTGGCCCGGCATTTCGTCGCCGACGATCCGCCGCCCGCGCTCGTCGCCAAGCTCGAAACAACGTTCAGGACCAGCGAGGGTGATCTCAGGGCGGTGACGCTGGCGCTGCTGGATTCGGACGAGGCCTGGTCGGCGCCGCTGACCAAGATCCGCTCGCCGTATGAGTTCCTGGTTGCCGGCGGCCGCCTGCTGGCGCGCGTCCCGGAGGACCCCGGCTTCTATCTCAATGCGCTGAACACGCTGGGCCAGCCGCTCTGGGCGCCGGCCGGTCCGAACGGATTTGCCGATACCAATGCGATGTGGGCGGCGCCGGAGGGCATGAAGCTGCGGCTCGACATTTCTGCGCAACTCGGCGCGCGCCTCGGCAACAATCTCGATCCGCGCGATCTGCTCGACCTCGTGGCGGCCGGCGCCGCGTCATCAGAGACGCGGCAGACGATCGAGCGCGCCGAGACGCGTCAGCAGGCGCTGGCGCTGCTGTTGATGTCGCCGGAATTCCAGAGGAGATGACGATGGATCAGGCCACGATCTCGCTGCTGCCGTCGCGCCGCCATCTGCTGCTGGCGGGCGCATCCTTTGCCGCCTGGGGCTACCTGCCGAAATTCGCCCGTGCCGCCGACCAGCGCGATCCGCGCCTGATCGTCGTCATCCTGCGCGGCGCGCTCGATGGGCTCGCCACCGTCGCGCCGATCGGTGATCCCGACTACACCGGCCTGCATGGTGCGATTGCGCTCGCGACGGACGGCGCGCATCCGGCATTGCCGCTGGATTCGTTCTTCGCGCTGCATCCGTCGATGCCGGAATTCGCGCGCATGTATCGCGCCAGGCAGGCCGCGGTGATCCATGCGGTCGCCACGCCATATCGCGAGCGCTCGCATTTCGACGGCCAGGACGTGCTTGAAAGCGGCTTTGCGGGGCCGGGCCGCGTGCAATCCGGCTGGCTCAATCGCGCCCTCGAAATCCTGCCGCGTGGGTCCCGTGTTGCCGGTGCGCTCGCCGTCGGACCGACCGCGCCGCTGGTGCTGCGCGGCGGCGCGGCGATCGTCGGCTGGGCGCCGGTGACGTTGCCGCAGGCGGATGACGACACGGCGATGCGGCTCGTCGATCTCTACAGCCAACGCGATCCCGCCTTGGCCGCGGCGCTTTCGCAAGGACTGAAGCTGGAGAAGGTCGCGTTCGGCGACGACATGAAGCCGAAAGCCGGCGGCAACCAGATTGCAGCCATGCGCCAGGTCGCGCGCGGCGCAGCCAAGCTGATGGCCGCCGACGAGGGCCCGCGTGTCGCGGCGCTGGCGTTCGATGGCTGGGATACGCATGCCAATGAGGGCGGCGCGGTCGGGCGGCTCGCGCAATTGCTGTCGGGGCTCGACGGCGCGCTCGCGGAGTTCGAGAGCGGATTCGGCCCGCGCTGGCGCGACACGGTGGTCGTGGTGGCGACCGAGTTCGGTCGCACGGCCAGGATCAACGGCACGCAAGGCACCGATCACGGCACCGGCACGATCGCCCTGCTTGCGGGCGGCGCGGTGAAGGGCGGACGCGTCATCGCCGATTGGCCGACGTTGAAGATGGCGAGCCTCTATCAGGGGCGTGACCTCGCGCCGACCACGGATCTGCGCGGCGTGTTCAAGGGCGTGCTGGCCGATCACCTCGGATTGAGCGAGCGCGCGCTCGGCGAGACCGTGTTTCCGGAGAGCGCGGCCGTGAGGCCGCTCAAGGGTCTCCTGGCCTGAGGATCGCGCGGCGTTTCGTTCGATTGCTCAAAACATCGCCGCAGCGGCGGCGATGACCGCAGGCGCATGGCGGCGTGAAGTCTGCTATGCCTGGATGCAGCGGCATATCATCCAGGAGATCACCATGTTCATCGCCATGAATCGGTTTCGCGTCGCCAAGGGCTCGGAAGCGGCCTTCGAGCAGGTCTGGCTGTCGCGCGACAGCCATCTCGACAAGGTCCCCGGCTTCGTCGAGTTTCATCTGCTGAAGGGGCCCGAAGCCGAGGATCACACGCTCTACGCCTCGCACACGATCTGGGCATCGAAGACGGCTTTCGAGGACTGGACCAAGTCCGAAGCCTTCCGCATGGCCCACAAGGGCGCCGGCGACAACAAGCCGCTCTATCTCGGCCCGCCGCAGTTCGAGGGTTTCGAGGTGAAGCAGACGGTGGGCGGGAAGAAGTAGTTCGCGTTTCTTAAGCCACGCTGCTGCCGCCAGAGGCGGTGTGCTCCCTCTCCCCGTTCTTACGGGGAGAGGGCTGGGGGGAGGGGCAGCCGCACGGGCGGTGATCATTTAGGCACGTCGGATATCGGTTGCAGCGTTGAGATGTTCAGCGTTGCAAGTTCTTCGAGACGAACGACACATCTCGAGCCGGCTGGTAGGTCCATTGGCCTCGCGCGTTACTATGCGCTGATCTTAGTTGCCGCCGAAGCCATCCTGTACCCTGATCAAGGCAACACTTCCCGTGCGGCTGCCCCTCACCCCAACCCTCTCCCCGTGAAGAACGGGGAGAGGGGGCGCAGCGCGTGCGGGGCGGCTATCTCGTCAGCGAAGCGTCTGTAATCACAAAAGACACCTAGGCTGTTGAGGCGAGGCCTCGACGCCGCTGCTCGCGTCCATGCGACGAAAGGCGCAGCCGGGGAACTGGACGCTCACGGCCTCGTTATTGCGTGTCGGGATGCGGGCGAACCGAAGCTGGGGACCGCGCTTTCAAGTTCGTGGGTTCATCGAGCCAAGGCCCCGACGGTCGTGCGCGCAGCGGTTCCTCGCTCGGAAAGAGAGATTGATGATCAGCCGACAGCCGCTCAAGGCCCGCAGCACCGAGGATGTTCTCGGGCTCATCAATGCCCTGGCGGTCGCGATCTTCGCGGTCATCATCATCGCGCTGCTGTACTTTGGTCGGGACATTCTGGTCCCGATCGCGCTTGCCATCCTGCTCAGCTTCGTCCTGGCGCCAGTGGTGACACAGTTGCAGCGGCTTCGGGCTCCGCGCGGACTGGCTGTCGTCACCGTGGTCTTCTTTGCATTCGTCGCGATCTTTGCGCTGGGCAGCCTGCTCGCCACCCAGCTCGCGCAGCTCGCCAGCGAGTTGCCGAAGTATCAGTCCACGATGAGCGAGAAGATCCAGTCGTTCCGCGACACCAAAGCCGGGCGGGGGACGCTGGAGCGTGCCTCGGACATGCTCAAGGATCTGGGCAAGGAGCTCGACAGGCCGAAGGAGCCGGAGGCAACTCCGGTCCCGAGTGGTCGTCGGACGACGCCGTCAGGGCCCGTGGCCCCCATTCCGGTCGAGGTCCGGCAGCCGGATCCCGGCGCGCTCGACAGCCTTCGGACGCTGATCTCGCCGCTGATTCATCCGCTGGCGACGACAGGCATCATCGTCATCTTCGTGATCTTCATTCTGCTGCAACGAGAAGACCTGAGAAATCGGCTCATTCGCCTCGCCGGCTCATCCGACCTGCAACGCACCACGGCGGCCCTCGATGACGCGGCTTACAGGCTGAGCCGGCTGTTCCTCACGCAACTCGCCCTCAATGGCGGCTTCGGCGTGGTGATCGGCGTCGGCTTGTGGATCATCGGCATTCCCAGCGCCATTCTCTGGGGCATCCTCGCCGCGGCGCTACGGTTCGTACCCTATATCGGCGCCGTCATCGGCGCGGCGTTTCCGCTGGCCCTGGCCGCCGCGGTGGACCCTGGCTGGACGATGTTGATCTGGACGCTGGCGCTGTTTGTCGTGGTCGAACCGGTGCTCGGCCACGTCATCGAGCCGATGGTCTATGGGCGCAGCACGGGCCTGTCTCCCGTGGCCGTCGTGGTGTCCGCGGCGTTCTGGACCGCGCTGTGGGGGCCGATCGGACTGGTGCTCGCCACACCGTTGACGGTCTGTCTCGTCGTCATCGGGCGTCACGTGGAAAGCCTCGAGTTCCTCGACGTCATGTTCGGCGATCGACCTGCGCTCTCGCCTCCGGAGATCTTCTACCAGCGCATGCTCGCGAGCGATCCGACGGAGGCGGCCGAAAAGGCGGAAGAGTTTCTCAAGGAGCGCTCGCTGATCGCCTATTGCGATGAGGTCGCGGTGAAAGGGCTTCAACTGGCCCAGGCCGACGCCGAGCGAGGGGCGCTCGCTTACGATCGCCTTGCAACGATCCGCGATGCCGTCACCGAGCTGACGGACGATCTGTCCGATCAGTATGAGGGCCCGGCCGCGGCAGGCGAGACGACCACGGATCCGGAAGCGGCATCAGCCATCGACGACGCCGCGCGCAGCGAGGCGATCGACACCATCCCCGTTCTCAGCAAGGAGGAGCTTGCGGAGGGGTGGAGAAGCGAGCAGCCGCTCCTGTGCATGGCCGGTCGAACGCCGATCGATGAAGCGGCCGCGGTGCTTCTCGCGCAGCTGTTCTCAGCGCACGGATTGGGCGCGAAAGTCTCAGGCGCGGAGGCGCTTTCGACCGTCAACGTCATCAAGCTGGAGCCGGCCGGCGTTGCGATCGCGTGCCTGGTCTATCTCGGCCATCCCGGCGTGGCCCATATGCGCTACGGCGTTCGCCGCTTGAAGCGGCGTATGCCCCGGGCCAGCGTGATGCTGCTGTGCTGTGCGGCGAATCTGGACCAGGGAGCAGCGAAGGCGCTGCAGGACGCGACCAAGGCGGATCGGGTGGCAACCAGCATGGGCGAGGCCGTCAGAATGTGCGTTGAAGCCGCGCAGAACAAGCCGCCTGAGCCGGTGCCGTCAGCCCGGTTGGATGCGACGACGAACGTGGCGTGAGACGCGCATCGACGATCCAGACCGGCGAGAAGAAGATGGGATAAAAAAAGCGGCCCCGGTCAGAGACGGCGACTGACGGGGACCGCTGAAACGCGTGACCGGTGACGGGGGATGATCAGGCGTTGGCGAAAGCCTAGGTCCGAGCCATGACAGTCACGTGACAGGTCCGGTGGCGTGAGGAGGGCTGGCGTCAGAGCGTCTTGCGGTAGACGATGAACCCGGAGCGCTCGGCGATCTTGTCGTACAGCGCCTGCGCTGTCGTATTGGTTTCGTGGGTCTGCCAATAGACCCGGGTCGCGCCGGCCCGGCGTGCCTCAGCATAGACAGCTTCGATCAGGGCGCGGCCAACGCCCTTGCCGCGTGCGGCCTCGCTGGTGAAGAGATCGTTGAGATAGCAGAGCGGCACGATCGAGGTGGTGACGCGGTGATACAGATAATGCGCGAGGCCGATCAGCGCGCCGTCGCTCTCGGCGACCAGGGCATGCACCGGCTCGGCGGGATCGAAAAACCGGGTCCAGGTCGTCGCGGTGATCTCGAGCGGGAGCGCCGTCGGACCCGACCGGCCGTAGAATGCGTTGTAGCCGTCCCATAGCGGCAGCCAGCGCTCATAGTCGTCGCGCTCGATCGCGCGGACCGTGAGAGTTCTTTCCTGAGCGTCTTGCATGAAGGAGTGCCCGCTGTTCGAGACCGACAGGTTCTCGATAAGCGCAGCCGCGCCTTCGATCAATCGGGGACTGGCAGCGACGGGTCTGAGGCCGGCGGCCTTGCCAATTCAACCAGAGCCGCCTCACCCTCTGCGGTCCTCGGCGACAGCGAAAGCTCGCCGCGCCGTTCGATGATGATCAGCAGTGACGCCGCCAGCAGGATTGCGAGGGCCAGAGTCACGGCAACGATTACGACCGTTGATTTCATCGCCATTTGGAGTGCGAGACAATCATCGCCTGTTGTCGCGAAAACCGCGAAGGGTGGTCAAAATGGCTTCCTGCTAAGCGAGCAACGACAAGACGGCGCGAACCGACAGCACGGTGAGTGTGAAGCTCAGTGAGATCGTGCTGGCGGCGATGACCACGGCGACGGTGGTGGTGAGGCCGGGTGAAAGGGTCAGCGTCGCGTTGTCGTGGAAGCCACTGACCGTGGTGCTCAGGTCTTGATGATGTTCCGATCGCTGCGGCGATGCCTGGCCGCGGACCCAACTGAACCTCGGAACGGAAGCTCGACGCCACCGGGACATACGACGAATCCCTTACCCCTACATCCGCGAGCGAATCACTCGCAGAGGTAAATTCTAAGGTTACGGTGGGCAGGAATGCGGCGGTCAACGCCCAAAGGCGGCAAAAAGATGGCGCTGGCGGTATTTGTTCCCGCCAAAACGCGTATTTTCCCCGCTGTTCTACGGGCGGTCGGTAGTCTTACGGAACCTGTTCAGCCGTAGTCGGCGGCGATTCCGGCGGAATCGATCAGCGCCGGCTGCCAGTCCATCGCGACGAAGCCGGGCGCCTGCTCGACGCGGCGGAGCCAGCTGCGAATCCTGGGAAAGGTCGACAGGTCGAAGTCGCAGCGGTCGGCGACATGCGTGTAGCCATAGAGCGCGATGTCGGCGACCGTCAGTTGTTTTGCCGCGAAGTAGTCGTTGCTCTTGAGGTGATTCTCCATGACCTGCAGCGCCGCGTAGCCGCGCTCCATCCAGTCCTCCAGCGCGTGGGTCTGCAGGTCGCGTCCACCCTTCACCAGCAGCAGCCAGAAATAGGCCGCGCCGATGTTCGGCTCCAGCGCATGCTGCTCGAAGAACATCCATTGCAGCGCCTCGGCGCGCTCGATGCGGGATTCCGGCACCAGCGGCGTGCCGCCGGCGACATACCAGAGGATCGCGTTGGACTCGGCGATATAACGGTCCTCACCGACTTCCAAGAGCGGGACCTGGCCGCTCGGATTCTTGGCGAGGAAGTCCGGTGTGCGGCTTTCACCCCTGAGGATGTCGATCTCGATTGCCTGATAGGGCGCGTTCAGCAGCGCCAGCGCAAGGCGAACCTTGTAGCTGTTGCCCGACCGCTGCATCGAATAGAGCTTGTACATCCCGCCATTGTCGAGTTCGAGGAATCATCGTGTCGTGGAATCACGCATTCGGACGCCCAATCGTCCCGCAATGCGGCCAGACAATGATGCCGATGGGCGCGGGCTGCAAGACCCGAGACATGGAAAAAGTCGAAAAGCGCTACTGCACTGCACGCGCGAGTAACAACTTTTCAAGAGAATCAAACTGTAGAGATCACGCTTGTGCGATGCGTGCGTGTGCCTCGATCTCGATGGTGCGATCGGTGAGCGCGCGGCGCAGCGTCAGCGCGAACAACGCGATCAGCACGAGCAGGCCAAGTGGGATCGTCGTCGCGCCCGCCACGCTTCGCGACAGCAGCGGGACGATCCAGGCAGAAGCGAGCACGCTGAGCTCGTAGTCGCGGAAACCATGGGCGAGGCCGTGGCGGACGAAGAAGATGATCGCGACCGCGATCACGACGAGGTCGTAGTCCAGAACGTAGGGCGTGGCCAGCAGACTCGCGCTGGCGAGCGCCGAGGCCTTGAGGTCGAACGCCGCCTCGCTGTGCCACAGCCAGGCGAGACCGGCTGCGAGCGACAGCGCCAGCAACGTCTGCAGCGCATAGGCGGATTTGACATCGGCGCCCCAATGGCGCGCGGCCGAGAACACCGACTGGATTTTCTCCCAGCCGGTGCCGCCTTGCTCGAGCACGACGTTCTGCGTGAACGTCATCGATTGGAAGAAGGCATGCCAGACGTCCTGGCCGAGCGCGGCGAAGCTGATGAGGACCAGCGCGGCCACGGTCGCGGCTGCCGCCGCGATGGTGGGCCAGCGAGCGCCGGCGATCAGCGCGACGGGAATGAGGACACCGAATTGCGGCTTGTAGGCCAGTAGGCCGATCAGCACGCCGGCCACCCAGGGCCGGCCGCGTTCCATCGAAAGCAGCGCGCCGCCGAGCAGGGCTGCGGTGAAGAACGCATTCTGGCCATGACCGATGTTGACGAACACCGCGGGAAACGCGGCCGCGACCAAGAGCGTCTCGGGACGCGGCAGGATCGCGCGCATCACGGTGAGATAGGCGATCAGGCTGGAGACGACCCACAGCGCCAGCCCGCCGGCATAGGGCAGCAGCGCGGTGATGGCAGCGATCGCGAAGAAGAACGGCGGGTAGTGCCAGCCGAAGAACGGCACGTCGCGGCCGTCGAACACGGCCTTCTCCATCGCGTGCTGCAGCGGCGGGTCATAGGCATCGGGCGCCTGGCCCTGAAGGGTCAGCACGCCTGCCGCATAGACATTGGAAAAATCGGTGCCGATCGGCTTGCCGTTGCGGTCGATCAGTCCATCGGACAGCGCGATCCAGCCGGCGATCGCCGCCATCGTGACCGCGAGCAGGATCCAGCTGTAGGATTTGATCCGTGCGGCCGTCAGCCAGTCGCCGGATCGCAGGGCGCACGCGAGTGTGGTCATTTCGGCCTGAAAAATGGGACAATCGTTGGCCCACGCTAGCCCGGCCGCTTTAACGTTCCCTAAACTCTTGGGAGCCATGTGCCCAAGCTTCTTGCGATGCGGCTCTGCGGGCCTTAAAAGCAGGCGTTTCCCTGACATGACCGGTCGTGGCCCGAAAAGGGTGATCCACGACGCGTGATCCAAGACGCCTGCATAGGAGCTGATGATGTCCTTTCTCGCCGCTGCGCTCGACCGTGTGAAGCCGTCCGCGACCATCGCGGTCACGGACAAAGCGCGCGTCCTCAAAGCGGCGGGCCGCAACGTGATCGGCCTGGGTGCCGGCGAGCCGGATTTCGACACGCCCGACAACATCAAGCAGGCCGCGATCAAGGCGATCCAGGATGGCAAGACCAAGTATACCGCGGTCGACGGCATCCCGGAGCTGAAGGAAGCCATCATCGGCAAGTTCCAGCGCGAGAACGGGCTCACCTACAAGCCGAACCAGGTGATCGTCGGCGTCGGCGGCAAGCAGGTGCTGTACAATGCGCTGATGGCGACCATCAATCCCGGCGACCAGGTGATCATCCCGGCGCCGTATTGGGTGAGCTATCCGGAGATGGTGGCGCTCGCCGGCGGCGAGCCGGTGCCGGTGGTCTGCACCGCCGCGCACGGATTCAAGCTGCAGCCGGAGGCGCTGGAAAAGGCGATCACGCCGAAGACCAAGTGGCTGATCCTGTGCTCGCCGTCGAACCCGACGGGCGCGGCCTATACCAAGGCTGAGCTGAAGGCGCTCACCGAGGTGCTGGTCAAGCATCCGCACGTCTGGATCATGACCGACGACATGTACGAGCACCTGGTCTATGACGACTTCGTGTTCACCACGCCGGCGCAGGTCGAGCCGTCGCTGTACGACCGTACGCTGACCGTGAACGGCGTCTCCAAGGCCTATTGCATGACCGGCTGGCGCATCGGCTATGCCGGCGGTCCGGCGCAGCTGATCAAGGCGATGGCGACGATCCAGTCGCAGTCGACATCGAACCCGTGCTCGATCGCTCAATGGGCGGCGGTGGAGGCCTTGAACGGTCCGCAGAACTTCATTCCGGCGAACAACAAGGTGTTCAAGGAGCGCCGTGACCTCGTGGTCTCCATGCTGAACCAGGCCAGCGGCATCGAGTGCCCGCGGCCCGAGGGCGCGTTCTATGTCTATCCGTCCTGCGCCGGCACGATCGGCAAGACCGCGCCGTCCGGAAAGGTGATCGAGAACGACGAAGGCTTCGTCACCGAGCTGCTGGAGACCGAAGGCGTCGCGGTGGTGCACGGCTCGGCCTTCGGCCTCGGCCCGGCGTTCCGCATCTCCTACGCGACCAAGACCTCGGACCTCGAGGACGCCTGCAAGCGCATCCAGCGGTTCTGCGGCAATCTGAGGTAATCGGGCAACAGCCGCCTCGAAACACCAGAAGCCAAGTTCCAGGCCGAAAGGCGCCATGTTTTGAACATGGCGCCTTTCTTTTGTCCGGAGGTAAGTTCTGGTTGCGTAAGGTCCGAGTTCGATGCGGCTGCTTGTGCTGGCGATTCCTTTGCTTGTGTCGATTGCGCCGTTGGCGCAGGCCCACGCCAACCGGCCGATGCGGGCCGGGGTGCTCGAATGCGAAGGGCGTAAGACGGCCGGCAAGCTCGTGATGTCCCAGGCCCGCCTGCGCTGCGTGTTTCGCAGCCAGGGCCGCCAGCCGGAGCGCTATGTCGCAAAAGTCCGCCGCTACGGGCTCGACCTCGGGCTGACGGATGAGACCCGGATGGCGTGGGCGGTGAATGCGCCCGTCAATGATTTCGGCCGCAGCGAGCTGCGCGGCCGTTACGGCGGAGTGTCCGCCAATGCCGCCGCGCTGGTCGGCTTCGGCGGCAGCTTCCTGGTGCGCGACACCGACCGCGCCGCGGCGCTGCAGCCGATCAGCCTGCAGGGACAGACCGGCATCAACCTCGCCGCGGGGGTCACCGAGGTCGAGCTAGTGCCGCTGCTGCCGATGCATCCGAGCCCGAGCCAGCCCTCGTCCTACTTCTCGCGCTACTACCGCTGAACACGACGACAATGCCTCGCAGCAGCGCTGCGTGAGTCCATGCCTTCAGTCGTTCAGGCAGATGAACGCGTGTGCTTCTGGTACGGCTGTAAGCCTTGTGGCATAGATGTGATCGCCCGCGATCATCGGCGGGTCAGCATCACGTCGTTCATTTCAGCCGGAGTTTATTCATGCGCTCGACCATCCTCGCGGGGCTCACCGCCGTGGGTCTCTGCCTTGCCGGCGCTGCCCATGCGCAAGATCGCGTGCGGGTCGGCGTGCTCGAATGCCGCGGCGGCGCCAGCGTCGGCTTCATCGTCGGGTCGGTGACGCATCTCGGCTGCGTGCTGCGTGCCGACGGCATTCCGGAAGACCGCTACGTCGCGACCATCCGCAAGGTCGGCCTCGATCTCGGCATCACGCAGGAATCGCTGCTGGCGTGGGTCGTCTATGCCCCGGTCGCGCGGCTCGGGCCGGGCGATCTCTCCGGCGACTATGCCGGCGCGCAGGGCTCGGCGGCGGTGGGCGTCGGCGTCGGCGGCAACGTGCTGGTCGGCGGCTCCGCCAATTCGATCGCGCTGCAGCCGCTCAGCGTGCAGGGCCAGGTCGGCCTGTCCGTCTCGGCCGGACTGCAAAGCCTCGAATTGCGCCCTGGGCGTTAATTGGGCGTTGATTCGACGTTGATCTTCCCTTTGCCGTGAACAGCGGTCTTCCCGCAATTGTGCGGGAAGAACCCTGCGTTCTCCGCACTGCAGCGACGTTTTTCGCGCGACCCCTGCTTGCCAAAGCGGCAGACGAGGCAGAGCATTCGGCTTTGCCGACCCAATCACGGGCCGAGCTCCACAACCAGGAGGCGGCGAAATGGGACAAGACCTGAGAAGTCCCCGAGGTCCACGGTGCATCGCGCTGGTGGGCCCTTTCCAAAGCGGTAAAACCACCCTGTTGGAGGCGATCCTGGCGCGGACGGGAGCGATCCCGCGCGCCGGCAGTGTCGATGCCGGCACCGCCGTCGGCGACGCCAGCGCCGAGGCGCGTCATCACAAGATGAGCGTCGCGATGACGGCTGTGACCACGAGCTTCATGGGCGACAGCTACACCTTCCTCGACTGTCCCGGCTCGATCGAGTTCGCGCACGACATGCGCGCCGCTCTGCCGGCCGTCGATGCCGCGATCGTGGTGTGCGAGGCGGATGAGAAGAAGCTGCCGCAGTTGCAGATCATCCTGCGCGAGCTCGAGGAGCTGCGCATTCCGCGCTTCATCTTCCTCAACAAGATCGACCGCGCCAATGCGCGCATCCGCGAGACGCTCGCGACCCTGCAGCCGGCCTCGCGCGTGCCGCTGGTGCTGCGCCAGATTCCGATCTGGAACGGCGAGCTGGTCGAGGGCTTCGTTGATCTCGCGCTGGAGCGCGCCTTCATCTATCGCGAGCACAAGGCGTCCGAGGTGATCGCGCTGGAGGGCGGCAATCTCGATCGCGAGAAGGAAGCGCGCTTCTCGATGCTGGAGAAGCTCGCCGATCACGACGATGCGCTGATGGAGCAGTTGCTGGAGGACATCCCGCCGCCGCGCGATGCCGTGTTCGACGACCTCGCACGTGAATTGCGCGACGGGCTGATCTGCCCGGTGCTGCTCGGCTCGGCCTTGCGCGAGAACGGTGTGCTCCGGCTGATGAAGGCGCTGCGCCACGAGGCGCCCGGCGTGGCCGACACGGCGAAGCGGCTCGGGGTCAAGGAGACCAAGGAGGCGCTCGGCTACGTCTTCAAGACGCTGCATCTGCAGCATGGCGGCAAGCTCTCGTTGACGCGCGTGTTGTCCGGCCATCTCGACGACGGCGCCACGCTGCACGCGGCCGCGGGCGAGGCGGCGCGCGTCTCCGGCATTCTCGCCGCGACCGGTGCCTACGACAGCAAGCGCGCGTCGGCCGAGGCCGGCGACACGATCGCGCTCGGCAAGCTCGACACGGTGAAGACGGGCGACACCATCGCGACCGGCAAGACCGCGCCGCAAGCGCTGGTGAAGGTCGATCCGTGCCCGCCCGTTCTGGCGCTCTCGATCGCCGCCGTCGACCGCAAGGACGACGTCAAGCTCGGCCAGGCCCTGCAGCGGCTGCACGAGGAGGATCCGTCGCTGACCATGGTGCAGAATCCGCGCACCCACGACACGGTGCTGTGGGGGCAGGGCGAGATGCATCTGCGCGTGGCCTTGGAGCGACTGCGCGACCGCTTCGGCGTCAATGTGAAATCGCATGCGCCTGGGATCGGCTATCAGGAAACCATCCGCAAGCCGATCACCCAGCGCGGCCGCCACAAGAAGCAGTCGGGCGGCCACGGCCAGTTCGGCGACGTCGTGCTCGACATCAAGCCGCTGCCGCGCGGCGAGGGTTTTCTGTTCACCGAGAAGGTGGTCGGCGGCGCGGTGCCGCGCAACTACATCCCGGCGGTGGAGGAGGGCGTCGTCGATGCATTGACGCGCGGCCCGCTCGGCTTCCCCGTGATCGACCTCGCGGTGACGCTGACGGACGGCTCCTATCACAGCGTCGACTCGTCCGATCTCGCGTTCCGGACCGCGGCGCGGGTCGGGGTCGGCGAGGCGCTGCCGCAGTGCCAGCCGGTTCTGCTGGAGCCGATCCACACCGTCGAGATCGTCTGTCCGACCGAGGCGACGGCCAAGATCAACGCCATCCTGTCGGCGCGGCGCGGCCAAATCCTGTCGTTCGACACCCGCGACGGCTGGCCCGGCTGGGACTGCGTCCGCGCGATGATGCCGGAGGCGGAGATCGGCGACCTGATCGTCGAACTGCGCTCCGCCACCGCCGGGGCCGGCAGCTTCACCCGGACCTTCGATCATATGGCCGAGGTCACGGGCCGCGCTGCGGACCACATCATCGCCTCGCATCGCGACGCGGCGTAGCGACGTCATCCATGAGACGTCATCCATGACACGCGGCCGGGCTTTCATGGCCCGGCCTGCCGTTGCAGCCACGGACGCGCTCTCCGGACCGGCGGCGTGCGTCGCCCTGCATTGCGGCGCAATGTGCACTTGTGCACCTACCGAGTTCCCGGCATGGTGCTATGAAAACGCCATCCGACGTTCGGACCTGATATGCCGTCATTGGCCGAGCGATGATCCTCGGCTGCCGCCCGCGCCCTTCGGCCCGTTCGAGCCGGACGGGGCGATGGCGGGTTTGAGAGTTTCTCCGTACCCAGCCCGTTTGCCGTGATCCAGAAACTCTCGTCCGCCCCTTTTTATCTGCGCGCCTCCCAGGCCACCGAACGATTCCGTCAGCATGCCCTGCTGGGCTACGCGATCGCCATAGGCGCTGCGATCGCAGCCTTCGCGCTGCGCCTCGCTTTGGTCGATACGCTGCCGGACGGCTTTCCCTATCTGACGTTCTTTCCGGCCGTCATTCTCACGACCTTCTTCTGCGGTGTCGGGCCCGGCACGGTGTGCGCGGCGCTCTGCGGCGCGCTGGCGTGGACCTTCTTCATGCCGGCGTCGGGCTATCAGAATGCGTTCGCGCTTGGCTTCTACGCGCTCATCGTTGCGGTCGACATCACGCTGATTCATCTGATGCACGAGGCGGCGCGGCATCTGCGCCAGGAGCGCGCCGTGTCCGAGCGGCTCTACGAAAACCAGCGTGTTCTGTTCCAGGAGTTGCAGCACCGCGTCGCCAACAACATCCAGTTCATTGCCGGGCTGTTGATGATGCAGAAGCGGCAGGCCGCCGCCGATCCGTCCCGCGCCGGCGCCATCCTCAGCGAGGCCCAGTCGAGGCTCGAGACGATCTCGCGCGTCCACCGCATGCTGCACGATCCCGGCCGGATGGATCTCGACATCGGTCCCTATCTGCAGACCATCTGCAACGACGTGCTGGCGTCGAGCGGAGCGCGCGACGTTGCCTGCGTCGTCGATTTCGCGCCGGCGCAGCTCGATCTGACACGCCTGACCGCGCTGTCGCTGCTGGTCGTCGAACTCGTGACCAACGCGCTGAAGCATGCCTTTGGAGCGGACGAGGCCGGCACGATCACGGTGAGCCTCAAGCCGCTCGATGACGCGCGTTATGTCCTCACGATCGCCGATGACGGCAAGGGCCTTGCTCCTGGCATCGATCCGAGCAAGGGCGACAGCCTGGGCCTGCGGATCTGCGAGGGCCTCGCCGCGCAACTGCACGGCAAGCTCACCACCAGCAGCGACCGCGGCACGACGGTTCGGCTCGAATTTCCCAAACAGGTTCCGGCCTGACGCCGGACTCAATCCCGCGCCCGCAGGCAGCCCTGGCGGCCGCTGTCGCAACGCTTGCCATTGACTTCAGGTGATGTATTTTACATCATTGTCTTTGTCTCAGACATCACTTATGGTGTGTGCTACGTGAGGCCATCGTGATCACGTCGTTCCAGATGCGGGCAGCCCGCGCGCTGCTCGGAATTGATCAGAAAACCTTGGCCGAGCTGGCCGGCGTGTCGTTGCCGACGATCCAGCGGATGGAAGCCTCCACGGGCAACGTCCGCGGTGTGGTGGACTCGCTGACCAAGGTCGTCGATGCGCTCAATCGTGCGGGCGTGGATCTGATCGGCGAGCATGCCCGCAGCGAGGATGGCGGGCGTGGCGTTCGCCTGAAGGACCCCGGGCCGCCCAACCGCGTGGGCCGTCAAACTGAGACTACGCGCGATGGCGCGAGCTAGCTTCATCGCGCGGCACGGGGCTGCTGAACGCTCCGTGTGAGACGTGTCCCGGCGGCGGGAGCCCCGGTGATGCGACGGGAGCGTGATGGGCATGAGCATCGCAAGCGAGCACGGCACGCGGGGGCGGGTCGGACAGCATGAGCCGACTTTCGCCGAGCTGTATTCCCCGAAACTTCTGACGGTCCTGCGCGAGGGCTACGGCCTCGCCGATTTCCGCGCCGACGCGCTTTCAGGTCTGACGGTTGCGATCGTCGCGCTGCCGCTGTCGATGGCGATCGCCATCGCTTCCGGCGTGTCGCCCGGTCGCGGCCTCTACACCGCCGTGGTCGGCGGTTTCCTTGTCTCCCTGCTCGGCGGCAGCCGCTTCCAGATCGGCGGCCCGGCCGGCGCCTTCATCGTGCTGGTCGCTTCCACAGTCGACCGGCAGGGCCTCGACGGGCTGCTGCTGGCCACGATGATGTCCGGCGTGATGCTGGTGATCGCCGGCTATCTGCGGCTCGGCACCTACATCAAGTTCATTCCCTATCCGGTCACGGTGGGCTTCACCGCCGGCATCGCCGTCATCATCTTCGCGAGCCAGCTCAAGGATCTGTTCGGCATTACGCTGGCGGCCAAGGAGCCCGGCGAACTGATCCCCAAGCTGGTCGCGCTCGCGCATGGCGCGCCGACGGCGAACATGGCCGCGGTCGCGCTGGCCGCGCTGTCGATCGTGATCATCGTCGGGCTCAAGCGCCTGCGGCCGACCTGGCCCGGCATCCTCATCGCGGTCGTGGTTGCGGCAGCCTTCACTTACGCGCTGCAGCTGCCGGTCGAGACCATCGGCACCAAGTTCGGCGGCATTCCGCGCGAGCTGCCGGCGCCCTCGCTGCCGCCGTTCTCGCTGGCCAAGATCCAGGCGGTGTTTCCCGACGCCATTGCCTTCGCGCTGCTCGGGGCGATCGAATCGCTGCTCTCGGCGGTGGTCGCCGACGGCATGACCGGCCGCCGCCATCGCTCGAATTGCGAGCTGGTGGCCCAGGGCTTCGCCAATGTCGGCTCGGCGCTGTTCGGCGGCATCTGCGTTACCGGCACCATCGCCCGTACCGCCACCAACGTTCGCGCCGGCGCTCGCGGGCCTGTGTCGGGCATGCTGCATTCGGTGTTCCTGCTGGTGTTCATGCTGATCGCAGCCCCGCTGGCGAGCTACATCCCGCTGTCTGCGCTGGCCGCTGTGCTCGTCGTCGTCGCCTGGAACATGGCCGAGAAGCACGAGTTCGCCACCCTGGTCCGCTCGTCCTGGGGCGACGCCACCGTGCTGCTCGCGACCTTCGGGCTCACGATCTTCCGCGACCTCACCGAGGGCATCCTTGTCGGCTTCGCGCTCGGCGCGGTGCTGTTCATCAACCGCATGGCGCAGATGACCGGCGTCGAGGACGGCTCGCCGCTCGTGGCCGAGGACCGCGCCGACTTCGAGGACGGCGCGCGGGTGCCGTACAATTCCAAGCTCAGCGCCGATAAGGACGTGCTGGTCTATCGCATCACCGGCGCGTTCTTCTTCGGCGCCGCCTCGACCGTCGGCACCGTGCTCGATTCCATCGCCGACCGCCGCAAGGCCTTCGTGGTCGATTTCGCCGCCGTGCCGTTCCTGGATTCGACCGCGGCCAACGCCATGAGCCGGGTCGCGGCGAAGGCGAAGCGCCAGGGCATCCGCCTGTTCATCACGGGCGCTTCGCCCACGGTGCGCCGGGCTTTGCTGACCCATGGCGTGCGGCCGCCGCTGGTGCGCTATCGCGAGACGATCGAGCGCGCGGTGGCCGACATCAAGGGCAAGGAGACACCGCGCGAGGAGATCGCCGACGGGCTGGCGGCGAGCTGATCCGCCCGGCCTTGGCGGGCCGTAGTGCTTGCCGGGGCGAGAGCATTGACTCCAAGCGGGGCTTGTCCGATGTCACGGCCATGACCCGTGCTGCCAAACCCCCCGCCGCGTGCCTGATCGGCTGGCCTGCCGCGCATTCGCGCTCGCCGCTGATCCATCACCATTGGCTGCACGAACTCGGCATCGCCGGCGGCTACACCATCGAGGCGGTCCCCCCGGAAGAGCTGGCCGATTTCGTCGCCCATCTCCACAGCCGGGGCTTCGTCGGCGCCAACGTCACTATTCCGCACAAGGAGCGGGTGCTCGAACTGACCGAGCCGGACGCGCGGGCCCGAGCGGTCGGCGCCGCCAACACGCTGTGGTATGAGAACGGCATTCTGCGCGCGACCAACACAGACGTCGAAGGCTTCATCGGCAACCTCGATGCGTCCGCCCCGGGCTGGGACCGCACCGACGAGGCCCTCGTGCTGGGCTCCGGCGGCTCGGCGCGCGCCGTCGTGTTCGGCCTGCTCGAACGCGGCATCGGCCGCGTCCATGTCATCAACCGCACCGCGTCGCGTGCGCAGGCACTGGCCGATCAGTTCGGTGATCGCGTCGTGGCCGAGGGCTGGGATCGCGTCGATACGCTGCTGCCGCGGGCGGGCCTATTCGTGAACACCACCTCGCTCGGCATGCACGGCCAGCCGCCGCTCATGCTCGAGGTCGATCTTCTCCCGCAGCAAGCCGTCGTCGCCGACATCGTCTATGTGCCGCTGCAGACGCCGCTGCTCGGCGTCGCGCGGGCGCGGGGGCTGCGCACGGCGGACGGGCTCGGCATGCTGCTGCATCAGGCCGTCCGCGGTTTCGAACTGTGGTTTGGTCGACGCCCTCAGGTCACGCCCGAGTTGCGCGCGCTGGTCGAGGCCGATCTCCGGAGCAGATAGCAGCAATGCTGTTGTCGCCATCCTGTCCGCGATATGGCCGCAATGGCGCGGTCGATATCGCCGGCCGGGCGCGGTAGAACATCGTCCGGATTTGAGGACGGACGATGCGACGATCGGTTTTTGGTATTTTGGTCTTCCTGGTGCTCGGCATCCTGCCGGGCCGGGCGGCGACGCAGGTCGCCCTCGTGGTCGGCAACTCCGACTATCAGAGCGTCGGCAAGCTTGCCAATCCGGCCAATGACGCGCGGCTGGTGGCCGAAACGTTTCAGCGTCTCGGTTTCACGTTGATCGGCGGCGCCGCGCAGCTCGATCTCGACAAGGCGCGGTTCGATCAGGTCATCCAGACCTTCAGCAAGCAGCTCATGGGCGCCGATGTGGCCGTGTTCTACTACGCGGGCCATGGCATTCAGGTGCGCGGCACCAACTATCTCGTTCCGATCAGCGCCAACCCGGCCCGCGAGGCCGATGTCGATTTCATGATGGTCGATGTCGGGCTCGTGCTGCGCCAGATGGAAGCGGCCGGGACCAAGCTGAACATTGTCATCCTGGACGCCTGCCGCAACAATCCATTCGGCGGACGGGGCTTGAGAGCGAGCGATGGCGGCCTCGCGCAGATCCGCGCGCCTGAGGGGACGATTCTCTCCTATGCGACGCAGCCCGGCAATGTCGCGCTGGACGGCGATGACGGGCACAGTCCCTATACGCGCGCGCTGGTCGACGCCGTGCAGCGGCCGGGGCTGGATGTGCTCCAGGCCTTCAACCAGGTCGGCCTCACGGTGAAGAAGGCCACCGCCAGCGCGCAGCAGCCCTGGGTCGCCTCGTCACCGATTGACGGCACGTTCTACTTCGCGGGGCCGGGGACCGGGCAGCCGTCGGCTCCCGTCGTCGCGGCCGTTCCGCCGCCGTCCGGGCCGGCGCCCGCGCTGGCAAGTGCGTCGCGATCGCCAGATTTCGTGTTTGCCGACTCCGATCAGCGTCTGCTGTCCGCGGCCGACCTGCAGGGGCGGACGAAGGAGGAGCTTCGCATCGCCCGCAACGAGATCTTCGCCCGCCGCGGCCGCTATTTCTCCTCGCCCGAGCTCACGACCTATTTCAGCAAGTTCGCCTGGTACGTGCCGCGCACCTGGGATCCGGTCCTGAACCCGGTCGAATCGGCCAATGTCGATTTTCTCGATCGCGCCGAGAATGGCGGGGCGCAGCCGAGCGGATTCATCTTCGCCGATTCCGATCGTCGCCTGCTGACGCCAGGCGAGCTGGCGCGGCTGTCCAAGGCGGAGCTGCGGCTCGCCAGGAACGAGATCTTTGCGCGGCGCGGACGCTTCTTCGATGCGCCTGATCTCAGGGCGTATTTCGGCCGGTTCGCCTGGTATGCCCCTTCGACCTGGAACCCGGTCCTGAGCGGCGTCGAGGAAGCCAACGTCAAGCTGATCGACCAGATGAGCAAGCGGCCGTGACCCGTCGCGCCCTCCGCTGGCTGACACGGATCTGCATCGGTCTGCCCTTGCTGTCGGCCTCGGCCGCCCGATCGGAGACGGCGGCCGAGCTGCTCGATCGCCTCGTGCAGGCCTATCCGCGCGCGCTGGCCGGACATGATGATGAGGCGATCATCTGGCGCGACGGCACGCGCATGCCGGTGGGCAAACTCGATCCGCAACGGCCCTTCGCCGACAAACTGCGCAATGCGACCATTCTCGATCAGCTCAGCCTGTCCTATCCGTCGGGAGCGCCGTCCCCGCCCGCGGTCAATGCCGATCCCGGACGCTTTCGCAACGAGGCCTTCTTCAAGAAGATGTATGGCGACTGCACCGCTGATGGTGTGAACCGGCATCTGGTGACCATCACCTGGCTGCCGAAGAGCTGGGGCAGGACGGTCCGCGTGACCAGCGTCAACGGCGTGGCCGAACGGTTGAAGCAGATCTCCGCCGAGATCGATGAGCTCGACCCGAAGATCAGGCGCGCCGCCTTTCCGATCGCCGGCGTGCTGTCCTGCCGGCCTGTCGCCGACACCGGCCGGATGAGCATGCACGGCTACGCGGCGGCGATCGATCTGAACCTGGATTACTCCGACTACTGGCTCTGGAACGCGAAGAAATCGGCGTCCATTCCTTACAAGAACCGCCTTCCGCAAGAGATCGTCGAGATCTTCGAGCGGCACGGCTTCATCTGGGGCGGCCGCTGGTATCACTACGACACGATGCATTTCGAGTATCGGCCGGAGTTGCTGTCCGTCGGGTCGCGTTGATGCGCCCCCGGCAAGGTCATCCGCCGGATTTTTCCGGGAGCATCAGGACACGCGTTCTCACAATGGATTGAGAATGGAATAAGGGCCGCCATGTGGCGTCTCAATCCACGTAGTCTCGCCGGACCGCTTGCGGACCTGATCGAGAGCCCAAGCCAGCAAATTCGGAGCCTCCTGCATGTCATCCCGTTTCACCCTGATCCGTCCTGTCGTCGCGCTCGTCATGGTTGCAATGACGTCGACGTTCGCCATGTGTCAGCAGGCTCCCGTGCCGACGCGTTTGCGCGGAGCCATCGAGAGCGTCGATGCCGACGTGATGACGGTGAAGGCCCGCAGCGGAGAAATCTTCAAGCTTCGCATGGCCGGCGACCTCAAGGTGTCCGGCGTCGTCAAGGCGGAGCTCTCCGATATCAAGCCGGGATCGTTCATCGGCGCCACCACGGTGCCCGGTCCGGACGGCGCGCCCAAGGCGGTCGAGATCCACATCTTCCCCGAGGAGATGCGCGGCACCGGCGAGGGCTCGCGTCCGTGGGATCTGAAGCCGAACTCGAGCATGACCAACGCCACCGTCGCTGACAGCTCGGTCTCGACCGATGGCCATACGCTGCTGGTCAAATACAAGGGCGGCGAGAAGCGCGTCGACATCACGCCGGATACGCCGATCGTCACCTTCGTGCCCGGGGACAAATCCGAGCTGAAGGCCGGCGCAAAGGTGATGGCCACCGTGAAGCAGTTGCCGGACGGCTCGCTCGAAACCAGCCGCGTCAGCGTCGGCCGCGACGGGCTGACGCCGCCGATGTAGCTTTGCCCTAAGTCGTCGCGCTCAGGCGTGCCTTCACAAATGGTGTCGTCCCGGCGAACGCCGGGACCCATACCCCCAGGGAGTGGTTTGAGGCAGGCTGGCGATTGGCTTCCTGCCCAACACGACGGCTGCGGAGTATGGGTCCCGGATCGGCGCCGCGACGCGCTGACGCGCGTCACGGCTTGTCCGGGACGACAGCCTTGATGTGGTGCAGTCCGGATCACATAAGCTGATTAGTCCGAACCTTGCTCGCCGACTATTCCCGAACTAATCAGCCAGCACCTTGCGGTCGATCTCCGCGACCGTGTTGACGCCGCAGAGGCCCATCGTGGTCAGCAGCTCGTTGCGGATGATGTCGATCGCCTTGGCGACGCCGACCTGCCCGCCGGCGCCGAGGCCGTGGGCATAGGCGCGGCCGATCATGCAGGACTTGGCGCCGAGCGCGAGCGCGCGCATGACGTCCTGGCCGGAGCGGATGCCGCCGTCGAACATGATCTCGATCTTGTCGCCGACAGCTTCCGCAATGCCCGGCAGTACGTGGATCGACGATGGCGCGCCGTCGAGCTGGCGGCCGCCATGGTTCGACACCACCAGCGCCTGCGCGCCGGTCTCGGCCGCGAGCTTGGCGTCCTCGATGTCGTGGATGCCCTTGATGATCAGCTTGCCCGGCCAGATCGATCGAATCCAGTCGACGTCCTTCCAGTTCAGCGAGGTGTCGAACTGCGCCGCCGTCCAGGCCGAGAGCTTGGTGAGATCCTCGGTGTTCTTCACATGGCCGGCAATGTTGCCGAACGTCCGGCGCTTGCCCTGCAGCACGCCCTGCACCCAGGCCGGCTTGGTGGCGAAGTCGAACAGTTTCGACAGCGACCATTCGGGCGGCACGCTCATGCCGTTCTTGATGTCCTGGTGGCGCTGGCCGATCACCTGAAGGTCGACGGTCAGGCAGAGCGCGGTGCATTTCGCGGCGATGGCGCGCTCGACCAGGGCCTTAATGAAGCCGCGGTCCTTCATGACGTAGAGCTGGAACCAGAACGGCTTCTCGACACTGCCGGCGATGTCCTCGATCGAGCAGATCGACATCGTGCTCTGGGTGAAGGGAATGCCGGCGGCCTGCGCCGCGCGGCAGGCATGGATCTCGCCGTCGCCATGCTGCATGCCGAGAAGACCGACCGGCGCCAGGATCAGCGGCATCGACGAGGGCTCGCCGAGGATGGTGGTGGAGAGGTCGCGCTTGGAGACGTCGACCAGGATGCGCTGGCGGAACTTGATCTTCTGCAGGTCGTCGCGGTTGGCGCGCAAGGTCTCTTCGGCGTAGGAGCCGCGGTCGGCATAGTCGAAGAAGGCTTTGGGAACGCGTCGCTTGTGGAGCAGGCGCAGGTCTTCAATGCAGGTGACGTGTTTCATCGCAGGCTTCGGCTCCCCCACCGACGGTCTCTTCTTGGGCTGCCTGTCCTCTAGCATCTTTGCGGCGGCTGCCAAATCGGACATCGGCCGCCCCGGGCCGGCGTCGAGCCGCCACTCGCCGCGCTTGATCTCGGACGTTGCGGTCAGAAGGGGATGAGCTCTGATGACGGCCCCTTTTTTCCCGCTCAGAGTATGTGGCGGTGCGTCATGCCCGCTTTGCGGGTGGTCTGATCGTCTGCCAAAAAATTAGCGTTAACAATGTCTTACGGGTACGGCGGTGGTTTTGTGGTAATGATTCATCACATTTTTTGAAGCCACCTTAGCTTTAAGGCGACTATAACCCGCGGGCTGACCGGATGGGTTCGGATTGTGATTCGCACCCGCCGGCAACGAAGTCGAGATGCTGTCGCTGGGGGTCATATGAGCCGTAACTATTTCGGGACCGATGGGATTCGTGGCCGTGCCAACGGCCTGATCACGCCGGAACTCGCGCTCAAGGTGGGGCAGGCCGCAGGCCTTCTGTTCCAGCGCGGCGAGCATCGCCATCGCGTGGTGATCGGCAAGGATACGCGTCTCTCCGGCTACATGATCGAATACGCGATGGTTGCGGGCTTCACCTCGGTCGGCATGGACGTGCTGCTGGTCGGCCCGATGCCCACGCCGGCGGTCGCGATGCTGACCAAGTCGATGCGCGCCGATCTCGGCGTCATGATCTCGGCCTCGCACAATCTGTTCGAGGACAACGGCATCAAGCTGTTCGGACCCCAGGGCTTCAAGCTGTCCGACGACGTCGAGAAGCAGATCGAGCAGTTGCTCGATGAATCGCTCGACAAGAAGCTGGCGCAGAGCGCGAGCCTCGGCCGCGCCCGCCGCATCGACGGCGTGCATGACCGCTACATCGAATTCGCCAAGCGCACGCTGCCGCGCGACCTTTCGCTCGACGGCCTGCGCGTCGTGATCGATTGCGCCAATGGCGCGGCCTACAAGGTCGTGCCCGAAGCGTTGTGGGAGCTCGGCGCCGACGTGATCTCGATCGGCGTGGAGCCGGATGGCTTCAACATCAACAAGGAATGCGGCTCGACCTCGCCGGAAGCTCTTTGTCGGAAAGTCCGCGAGATGCGCGCAGACATCGGCATCGCGCTCGACGGCGACGCCGACCGCGTGATCCTGGTCGACGAGCGCGGCCACATCGTCGACGGCGACCAACTGCTCGCTGTGATCGCGCAGAGCTGGAAGGAAGACGGCCGCCTGGCGCGACCCGGCATCGTCGCCACCGTGATGTCCAATCTCGGCCTCGAGCGCTTCCTGCAGGGGCAGGGCATGGAGCTGGTGCGCACGCCGGTCGGCGACCGCTATGTGCTCGAGCGCATGCTGGCCGACGGCTACAATCTCGGCGGCGAGCAATCCGGCCACATCATCCTGTCGGACTACGCGACGACGGGCGACGGGTTCGTTGCGGCGCTGCAGGTGCTGGCGACGGTGCAGCGGCTGCGCCGTCCCGTCTCCGAGGTCTGCCACAAGTTCGATCCGCTGCCACAGATCCTCAAGAACGTCCGCTATCGCAGCGGCAAGCCGCTCGACGCCGATGCGGTGAAGTCGGCGATCGATACCGGCGAGAGGCGTCTGAACGGGCATGGCCGGCTGCTGGTGCGCTCCTCCGGCACGGAGCCTGTCATTCGCGTGATGGGCGAGGGCGACGATCGCAACCTGGTCGAGGAGGTCGTCGACGAGATCGTCGCGGCGGTCGGTAACGCGGCTGCTGCGGCCTGATCATCGACTGATCAATTCATCAGCAAGGCCTGTCATCTTTCGATGGTAGGCCTTTTGTTTGTTGGTTCGCCGGTCACGTCGAGCAAGCGGCTCTCTGCGCTCGGTTGAGGCAACCTGCGTCGGCGCGGCCGGTGCAACCTCTCCCCGCCCTTTGCGGGGGCGCGACGAGCTTCGCTCGCGCTGAGAGGTCGGATTGCGCAGCAATCCGGGTGAGGGGCATGGCACATATGAGGCCAAGATCATGGTCCGTCGGACGGGCACGGATGTCGCGTCGATGGAGCATGTTGATGTCACATCCCACGTCATTTCTTCTGAGCTCATCCAGAATTAGTTCGCTGCATAATAGCTGCACCGCCCGTGCGGCTGCCCCTCACCCCAACCCTCTCCCCGTGAAGGACGGGGAGAGGGAGCGCACCGCCGCCGCGGCGACGACTTCATGTCGCAATTCTCGGTTGTCCGAGCGGACTGATAAGTGAGGCGGTCTAAACTCAACTAATGAGTTGGCGATCCACGGAGCGGAGACTCGGCCGCTAACCAATCATTAGGACTCGTTGCGTGGTCGTTAACGGTTCCTGCGTCCTCAGGAAAAATCAACCTTAATTATTAGGGTTAAGCGCCGCTTAAGCATTTGGTGCGATTGTACAGCCGTCAGTTGTGATGTGGGGCCCATTTCCGAACGCCTCACCGGCCAAAGGGACGAAGCCAATGCGTAGCGTTATGTCTTTGATCGCCGCCGGAGCGGCCTCTCTGTTTTCAACTCTGGCCTTTGCGGCCGACATGCCGATCGCGCCCCCGCCGGTCTACGCACCGCCGCCGGCAGCCGATTTCGGCGGCTGGTATCTGCGCGGCGATATCGGCTTCAGCAATCAGAAGGTCAAGGACGTCCACTACACCCGCGAGTCGGCCTACACGCCGATGACCTCGTTCGAGCAGACCTCGGGCTTCGACACCGCCGGCATCTACGGCGTGGGCGTCGGCTACCGCTTCAACAGCTGGTTCCGCGCCGACGTCACCGGCCAGTATCGCGGCAATTCGAACTTCAAGGGCACCGACCGCTTCAACGCGACGGCGGGTGGCGTGCCGTACAGCGGCATCGACAACTACACCGCCAGCAAGTCGGAATGGGTCGTCATGGCCAACGCCTATGTCGATCTCGGCACCTGGTGGTGCGTGACGCCGTTCATCGGCGCGGGCGTCGGCGGGTCGCGGGTCACGATCTCGAACTTCACCGACACCGGCATCAACAACCTGCCGTTCACGACCACGAGCTTCGCCACGGCGCCGACCTCGTCGAAATGGAACTTCGCCTGGGCGGCGCATGCGGGTCTGGCCTACAACGTCAATCCGAACCTCGTGCTCGAACTGGCCTACAGCTATGTCGATCTCGGACAGGGGCAGACCGGCGTGCTGTCGACCTATACCGGCACCACCACCGGCAACTTCTTCAAGTTCAAGGACATCACCTCGCATGACCTGAAGCTCGGCGTGCGCTGGAACTTCGACAATCCTCCGCCGCCTCCGATGATGCCCCTGATCCGCAAGGGCTGAGCTGAACTAAGCTCTTCTGACGAAGCAAACGGCGCGGGCCAGTCCCGCGCCGTTCTGCGTTTTCGCCGGTCGCCTCATCGCGCGGAATCTCGCGCATGGCTTGAAAGAATTGCCGGTGACGGCGTTTCGGAAACGGATGATTAAGGTTAACGCGCGATGATCGGAACAGAGAGTTCAAGTTCTGATTGGAGCGTTGCGATGCGTAGCCTGGTGGTGGCGGTTTCGATGTGCGGCATGATCTCGGCTGCCCAGGCCGCCGATATGCCGGACATTCCGATCCTGCGCGGCGGCCTGACCGAGGGCCTCAGCACCGCGCGGGTCAACTGGGACGGCTACTACGTCGGTGTCCACGGCGGCTACGGTTCGTCCGACGAGAACTTCAACGGCTCGACCAGCACGATGACGGCCGCGGTTCTGGCCAATACGCTGATCGAAAGCCAGATGCAGGTGTCGACCTGGAACATGAATCTCGGCAAGCAGTCCTCGCGTTCGTCGGGCTTCGGCGGCTTCGTCGGCTACAACAGCCAGTGGGATGACGTGGTGCTCGGCGTCGAGGCCAGCTACCTGCACGGCACCTTCGGCGGCAGGGCCTCGTCCACCCGGGCGCTGGTGAGCGGCAGCGCGTTGTCGGACGGCAACTACCACGCGGTGACGTCGACGCAGTCGTCGCAGATCTCGATCAAGGACATGGCGACCATCCGCGGCCGCGCCGGCTACGCGCTCGGCTGCTTCCTGCCTTACGCGTTCTTCGGCCTCGCCCTCGGCAACGCCGACATCGGCCAGACCGTGACGGTCCAGGACAGTGTCAGCACCACCCAGCTCGGCACCTACACGGCCCTACAGCCGCTCAGCGCCAACAACATCCAGCACAACCATCTGATCTATGGCTACAGCGCCGGTCTCGGCGTCGACGTCAACCTGGTGGGCGGCCTGTTCGCCCGCGCGGAGTACGAATACATCCGATTCACCTCGACGGTCGACACCAGCGTCAACACGGTGCGCGCCGGCCTGGGCTACAAGTTCTGAGCCGGTTCGAAAGCTGATGCCCATCATCATCCGGCCTGCGCGGCGCGAGGATGTCGGCGCGATCGCAGCGATGCTCGCCGACGATCATCTCGGCCGCGCGCGCGAGCGGATCGAGGATCCGCTACCGCAATCCTACTTCGATGCGTTCGAGGCGATCTCGCGGGATGCGAACATCACGCTGGTCGTTGCCGAGGACGCGGGCAGGGTGGTCGGCTGTCTGCAATTGTGTGTCCTGCCGGGGATCAGCTCCCAAGGGGCGTCACGGGCGCTGGTGGAGGATGTGCGCGTGGCCACCGACCGGCGCAGCCTGGGGATCGGCGAGCAGCTGCTGCAATGGGCGATCGCGGAGGCGCGCGCCCGTCGTTGCAAGCTGGTCGAGCTGATGACGCATCAGAGCCGCGTCGATGCGCAGCGCTTCTACGAACGGCTCGGGTTTGCCAAGAGTCATTTCGGCATGGTGTTGCGGTTCTGATCAGATCCGCAGGCGGTAGGCGGCGGCTGCGTTCGGGCCGAACGCCTTGTCGCGCGTCTCGGAGCCGAGCTGCGTCAGGCAATGCTCCAAGGCCGTCTTGACCTCTCCATAGGGGCCGGCGAGCAGGCACACCGGCCAGTCCGAGCCGAAGATCAGCCGGTCGGCGCCGTAGCAGCGAGCCACGTGCTGAACATACGGAAACAGCCACTCGGCATCCCAGTCGGTCCAGACAGCTTCCGTCGCCAGCCCCGAGACCTTGCACCAGACATTGCCGCAGGCCGCGAGCTCGGCGATGCGGTCGGCCCAGGCCTGATCGAAACCGGTGGCGATCGGTGGCTTGGCGCAATGATCGAGCACGAAACGTCCTTGCGGACACGCACGCGCCGCGGCGATCGCCGCCGGCAGCTCGCGCGTGCGTACCAGGAGGTCGTAGGTCAGGTCGTGCGCGAAGACAATCTCGAGACCGCGCCGAACGTCCTTCCGATCGAGCCAGGCCGCGTCGTCCTCGTCATGGACCTGATGGCGAATGCCCACGAGTTTCCCGCCGCCCGGCAGCGTCCGGAGCCGGTCGAGGGTCGATGCGAGGTCGGGATCGGTCAGGTCGACCCAGCCGACCACGCCGGCAATGAACGGCGTCGCCGCGGCTATGCCGAGGAATTCGGAGGTTTCGTCGAGCGAGGACCGGGTCTGCACCAGGATGCTGGCATCGAGGCCGTTCTCGGCGAGCAACGGCGCGAGGTCGCCGGGACCATAGGGCCGGCGGATCGGCGCCAGCGCGTCGCCGGCCATCCAGGGATAGTCGGCACGGCCGGGGTCCCAGAAATGCTGATGCGCGTCGATGCTGCGTGTCATGGCGCATCTCCCGGGAGCGGCGCGCGCGCGTCGACCAGATGGCTGGCACGCAGCGCTTGCCAGAACGCGGCGGGGATCGGCGCCTGCGCCATCGCGATGTTCTCGGCGGCCTCTTCCGCGTTCCGGGCGCCCTGCATCGCGACGGTGATGGCCGGATGCGCGAGGCAGAACTGGATCGCCGCCGCCTTCAGCTCAGTGCCGTGTTGCTTGCACAATTCGTCGAGCGCGCGGGCGCGGGCGACCAGCGCGGCGTCGGCGTCTTCGTAGTTGAACTTCGCCTTGCCGTAGGGATTGGCCAGGATGCCGCTGTTGTAGATGCCGCCGAGCATGATGCCGACGTTCTGCCGCTGGCAGAGCGGCAGCAGCGTCGTCAGCGCGCCCTGGTCGAGCAGGGTGTAGCGGCCGGCGAGCAGGAAACAATCGACCGGGACGGCCTCGGCAAACCGCATCAGCATCTCCGACTGATTCATGCCGGCGCCGATCGCCTTGATGCTGCCATCGTCGCGCAGGCGCTGCAGCGCGCGAAAGGCGCCGGACACCGCCTCATCATAATGATCATCCGGATCGTGCACGAGCAGGATGTCGATGCGGTCGAGACCGAGTCGCGCCAGGCTCTCCTCGACCGAGCGCATCACGCCATCATAGGAATAGTCGAAGCGCGGCCGCAGGGCCGGCACGCCCTTGTAGTGCGGGTCCTCCTCGGTCGCATCAGCATCAGGGCGCAGCAGGCGTCCGACCTTGGTCGAGATCACATAGCTGTCGCGCGGCTGCTTGCTGAGGAAGGCGCCGAGCCGCTGCTCGGCCAGGCCGAAGCCGTATAGCGGCGCGGTGTCGTAGAAGCGCACCCCGCGCGCCCAGGCGGCCGCGATGGTTGCCTCCGCATCGCCATCACTGACCGGCTCGAAAAGGCCGCCGAGCGGCGCAGTGCCGAGGCCGAGCCGGGTGACGTCGAGTGAGCTCCTCCCGAGACGGACGCGTTGCATTCTTCTATCCTTGTTGTTCGGCGCGTGCAGATCGCTTCATTGTGCATGAGCCTATCCGACGACACAACGCTGCGACGTTGTGCGGCACGGCAACGGGGAGGGAACGGAACGATGTCGGAGATCAACGTGCTGACGGCGCTCGGCGTGACCTTGGCAACGGCGCTGACCGACGCGGTCTATGTCATGTTCACGTCGGCTGTCGTCGCGCGGCGGCGTCTGCCGGCCGCGAACTGGAGCGCGATCTGGTACACGCTGTCGTCCTTCGCGGTGATCAGCTACACGGAGAATTGGATCTATGTCGGCTTTGCGGCGGTCGGCTCCTGGATCGGCGCCTACGCATCGATGACCTTTCTGCATCGTCCGCCGCGCGGGCAGGCGCCGATCGGCGCTGCGCCGGAATGAGCGTGGCTTGCATGCCAGCCAATTCTGCGTGAACAGCAATGAGCTCACGCGAAGTTCCTTGACGAGGAACGGCCCTTCGCATAATCACGCCAGCGGGACACCTCCCCCCAACGGGAGGCTTACTATCTGGAAGGATAGACGATGACTGCAGCGAAGCCCTCGCAGCGGCCTGCCGTGCCGCATTTTTCCTCCGGCCCCTGCGCCAAGCGCCCCGGATGGACCGCCGAAAATCTCAAGGACGCTCCTCTCGGCCGTTCGCATCGCGGGAAGGTCGGCAAAGCCAAGCTCAAGCAGGCGATCGAGCTGACGCGCGACGTGCTCGAAGTGCCGGCCGACTACAAGATCGGCATCGTGCCGGCGTCGGACACCGGCGCCGTCGAGATGGCGCTGTGGTCGCTGCTCGGCGCGCGGCCCGTCACCACCATCGCCTGGGAATCTTTCGGCGAAGGCTGGGTCAGCGACATCGTCAAGGAGCTCAAGCTCAAGGACGTCACCAAGCTGCATGCCGGCTATGGCGAGATCCCCGATCTGTCGAAGGTCGATCCGGCCAGCGACGTCGTCTTCACCTGGAACGGCACCACCTCCGGCGTGCGCGTGCCGAATGCCGACTGGATCAGTGCGAGCCGCGAAGGCTTGACGATCTGCGACGCGACCTCGGCCGCGTTTGCGCAGCCGCTCGACTGGCCGAAGCTCGACGTCGTCACCTTCTCCTGGCAGAAGGCGCTCGGCGGCGAAGCCGCACATGGCATGCTCATCCTGTCGCCGCGCGCGGTGGAGCGTCTCGAGACCTACAAGCCGGCCTGGCCGCTGCCGAAGATCTTCCGCATGACCAAGGGCGGCAAGCTCAATGCCGGCATCTTCGAGGGCGAGACCATCAACACCCCGTCGATGCTGTGCGTCGAGGACTATCTGGACGCGCTGAATTGGGGCAAGTCGATCGGCGGCCTCAAGGCGCTGATCGCGCGCGCCGACGCCAACACCAAGGTGCTGGCGGACTGGAAGGCGCGCACGCCGTGGATCGACTTCCTCGCCAAGGATCCTGCGATCCGTTCCAACACCTCGGTGTGCCTGAAGGTCGTCGATCCCGCGATCACGGCGCTGTCGGCCGATGCCCAGGTCGACTTCGCCAAGAAGCTGGTGTCGCTGGTCGAGAAGGAGAATGCCGGCTTCGACTTCGCGCATTATCGCGACGCGCCGGCCGGCCTGCGCATCTGGTGCGGCGCCACGGTGGAAGCGAGCGACGTCGCGCTGCTGACGCAGTGGATCGACTGGGCGTTCGCCGAAGCCAAGGCCGCGTTGCCGAAGGCAGCTTGAAGCTGATCGAAACTGCGTAGGTTGGGCAAAGGGCGCATAGCGCCCGTGCCCACCGCCGACTTCACCTGACGCGAGAGGGCGGTGGGCACGCTTCGCTTTGCCCACCCTACAGGTTTCCCCATTTCCGCGCGCTGCGTGGTCCCCTCACAGAGGGGCCTGAAGGACCATCGTCATGTCAAAACCCAAAGTTCTCATCTCCGACGCACTCTCTCCGGCCGCCGTGCAGATCTTCAAAGACCGCGGTGTCGAGGTCGACTTCCAGCCCAATCTCGGCAAGGACAAGGACAAGCTCGCCGACATCATCGGCGACTATGACGGCCTTGCGATCCGCTCGGCCACCAAGGCCACGGCGAAGATCATCGAGCGCGCCAAGCGGCTCAAGGTGATCGGGCGCGCCGGCATCGGCGTCGACAATGTCGAGATTCCCGCGGCGACCGCCAAGGGCATCATCGTGATGAACACGCCGTTCGGCAATTCGATCACCACGGCCGAGCACGCGATCACCATGATGCTGTCGCTGGCGCGCGAGATCCCGCAGGCCGACGCCTCGACGCAGGCCGGCAAGTGGGAGAAGAACCGCTTCATGGGCGTCGAGATCACCGGCAAGACGCTCGGCGTCGTTGGCTGCGGCAATATCGGTTCGATCGTCTGCGACCGCGCGCAGGGCCTGCGCATGAAGGTGATCGGCTTCGATCCCTTTCTCACCGAGGAGCGCGCGCGCGATCTCGGCGTCGAGAAGGTCGAGCTCGACGAACTGCTGAAGCGCGCCGACTTCATCACCTTGCATACGCCGCTGACCGACAAGACCCGCAACATCATCGATGCCCAGGCGATCGCCAAGACCAAGAAGGGCGTGCGCATCATCAATTGCGCGCGCGGCGGCCTGATCGATGAGGCGGCGCTGCTCGAGGCGCTGAACTCCAAGCATGTCGCCGGTGCTGCGCTCGACGTGTTCGCCGAGGAGCCTGCGACCAGCAATCCGCTGTTCGGCCATCCCTCCGTGATCTGCACGCCGCATCTCGGCGCCTCGACCACCGAAGCGCAGGAGAACGTCGCGCTGCAGATCGCCGAGCAGATGTCGGACTATTTGCTGACCGGCGCGATCTCGAACGCGATCAACTTCCCCTCGATCACGGCCGAGGAAGCGCCGAAGCTGAAGCCGTTCATCGCGCTCGCCGAGAAGCTCGGCTCGTTCGCGGGACAGCTCACCGAGAGCAGCATCACCAAGGTCCAGATCACCTATGAGGGCCAGGTCGCGGAGATGAAGACCAAGGCGCTGACCTCGGCGGTGCTGGCCGGCCTGCTGCGGCCGATGCTGGGCGAGGTCAACGTCGTGTCGGCGCCGGTCATTGCCAAGGAGCGCGGCATGATCGTCGACGAGGTGCTGCGCGCGGGCGAGAGCGACTATGAAAGCCTCATCACCGTGGCCGTGATCACCGAGCAGCAGGAGCGCGCGGTGTCCGGCACGGTCTATGCGGACGGCAAGCCGCGCCTCGTCGACATCAAGGGCATCCGCGTCGATGCCGAGTTCGGCAAGTCGATGATCTATGTCACCAACGAGGACAAGCCGGGCTTCATCGGCAAGTTCGCGAGCCTGTTTGGCGATGCCAAGATCAACATCGCCACCTTCCATCTCGGCCGTGTCGCCGCCGGCGGCGATGCCATTGCGCTGGTCGAGATCGACGGCGTCGTTCCGGCCGAGTTGCTCGCCAAGATCCAGGCGCTGCCGCAGGTCAAGCAGGCCAAGGCGCTGGCGTTCTGACGTCACGTCCGCGCCGGTCTCGGATAGGGCAGCACGGCTCTCGCGGCGTTGCCCTTTTTGTTCGAGATGCGCCCGGATGGCGTTTGAACCGGTCTCGTTTTGCTCGCGTCTAACGCCCGACGAAGGACCGGCTGTTCCGGTCCCGAGGGTGCTGGGCTGCGGAGAAAATGATGACCATGCGACACAAGGGTCTGATGGCCACGGGACTCGTTCTGGGTGCGGCATTCGCCGCAGCCCCGGGTTACGCGGCCGATCTCGATGCGACGTCCTCCGTCGATGCCGTCACTGTCTATCCCGATGGCGCGAGCGTCACGCGGCTCATCTCGCTCGATCTCCCGGCTGGCGAGACGACGGCCATCGCCAAGGATTTTCCGCTCGGACTCGATGTGTCCTCGCTGCGCGTCGAAGGTGAGGCCGGCGAGAAGCTCGTGATCGGCACCGTCGATGCCAAGCCGCCGCGCGCCGCCCCGCCGGTCAACCTGCCCGAGATCGACAAGCGCATCGAGGCGCTGAAGGACGAACGCGCCAATCTCGACGGCGCCATCGCCGCCGCCCTCACGCGCAAGAAGTTCGCGGAGCGCTTTGCCGAAGCGTCGCCCGCGGGTCTCGGCGAAAAGGGCGAAGCGCGTCCGATCGCTGAATGGCGCACCGCCTTTGCGGCCGTGGCGGAAGAGGTGGGGCAGGCGGACGCGGCGATCCGCGACAGCGAGCGCAAGCAGCGCGAGCTCGACCGCGAGATCGCGCGATTGCAGGCCGATCGCGCCGCGAAGCCCCCGAGCAAGATGGAAGTCCAGATCGAACTCTCCGCCGCGGCGGCGACGAAAGCGAAACTGCGCGTCACCTACGCCGTGCGGCACGCTCGCTGGGTGCCGCTTTACGACGCCCGCCTCGATACCTCGGCGAAGGACCGCAAGCCGGTGCTCGAGCTGGTGCGTCGCGCCGAGATCCAGCAGACCACCGGCGAGGATTGGTCTGACGTCACGCTGTCGGTGTCGACGGTGCGGACGGGGCGCGGCGGCAGCGCGCCTGAGCTTCGGACCGTGATCGCGCAATATCCGCCGCCGCCGGCGCCGCCGATGGCGCAACTCGGCACGATGTCGGACAACGTTGCCAAGCGCCGGAGCATGGAGGCGCTCGCGCCCGCACCGGCAGCTCCGGAGCCAGCCAGGAAGGCCGAGGAGCGCGAGACCGCGGTCGAGATCGGCGCCTACCAGACCGCCTTCCGGCTTCCCGGCCGCGTCAGCGTCGGCACCAACGAGGGCGCCAAGAGCCTGCGCATCTCGACGGCGACGATCACGCCCGAATTGATCATTCGCTCGGCGCCGGTCGCTGATCCCACGGCCTATCTCGAAGCCAGCTTCACACAGGCAGAGGATGCGCCGCTTTTGCCGGGCAAGGTGTCGATCTATCGCGATGGCATGTTCGTCGGCAATTCGAAGCTGGTTTCGGCAGCCAAGGACGAATCCGTACGTCTCGGCTTCGGCGCCGACGACAAGGTCAAGGTCGAGCGCAGCGTCGTGAAGCGGAATGAAGGCGCGGCGGGTCTGATCGTCACCACGGCGAAGATCGACGAGCGCGCTTTCAAGACGACGATCCGTAACGCGCATGACTTCCCCGTCAAGGTCGCGATCCAGGATCAACTGCCGGTCAGCGAGAACGAGGAGATCACCGTCGAGATGCTGCCGTCGACCACGCCGCCGACCGCGATCAATGTCCGCGACCGGCGCGGTGTCACCGAGTGGCTCGTCGAGGCCAGACCCGGCGAGACCAAGGAGATCTCTTTCGCTTGGCGCGTCCGCTGGCCGAAGGACAAGACCATCACGATGAGTCCCGCAGGTTAGAACTCATCGACGTTCCTCGTTTGCCGCGAGCTGCAAGGCGAGCGTTCTGCGCATGATCTGCATGTCCTATCAACTCAGGATCAGAATGCGGACTGTGTTGAAACCCGAAGTATGAGCGCTTGCCCGGATGGAATTTGTCCGGGCAAGCACAGCTGCGCCTCAATCGCCGAAGCTTGCCCTCATCCGAACGCAAAGCGGTCGTAGATCGCGGCCAAGCCGTGTCTGCGCGTGAGACACGGACGCAGGTAGCGATGGACGGGCGTTCGACGCGTGGCGACTGCGGGACTTGGGGACGATACGCTTGCGACGATGCAAGGGACGTCGGCCAGAATGGCCGCCCTCGATCATTCGTCGTCGCTGGCGAACTGATGTCCCGATGTATCTCCGCATTCCAAATCGTCATGACGATATCCGAAATACCGTCAAGGATGGTCATCTCGACTGGCCTCGCCCTTGCGTCCGGTCTGCGGGTGTGGATCGGCGCGCTTGAACGGAGGTTTCGGTCTATCAGATGCAGTATCCGTCTTTCGCCTCGCGCATCGCGCGGCGTTCGTATCGTTGGGCGGCGCTGTCCGCCGTCATGCTGGCTGGAAGTGCAAATGCGGCCGTCGCGGCCGATAGTGTGAACCTGGTTCGCGAACTTGCCGGCCGTGTCGGTCCGATCCTTGGTTCGTCCCAAGCCTGCACGAGCATCCCGTCACGTCGCGTTCAGATCATCCTGGTCAAGTTTCAACAGGCGATCCGCGAAGCCTCGACCAATCCGAACGAGCTCAACGAACTGGCCCGGGACTTCGAACGCAACCTCGCCGAAGGTCGCGCTGCGGTGAACGGCGGTCGGGCCGACTGCAGGCTGGTCGAGCGCCAGTTGACGGAGCTCGAGCGTAGTGTCAACGCGCCGCCCGCGGCGGTATCGGCGACCGTCGCGCCGTCGGCGGCCGCTGCCGCGCCAAGCCCGATGAGACCCGCGGCCGCGTCCGGCAGCGTGCGCGGCGTGACGGATCAGGAAATCCGGTTCGGGATGGTGATCCCGTACACCGGCAGCGCCAAGGAGAACGGGCAGAGCTACAAGCGCGGCATCGAGGTCGCGTTCGCGCGCGTCAACGCCGCCGGCGGCGTTCATGGACGGATGCTCAAGCTGATCGCGGCCGATGACGGCTTCGAACCGACGCGAACGCCGGACGCGATGAAGCTGCTCTGGGAGCGGGAGCAGGTGTTCGGATTCGTCGGCAATCTGGGCACGCCGACCGCAGCCGTCGCCGTGCCGTTCGCGCTCGAACGCAGGGTGCTGTTCTTCGCGCCGTTCACCGGCGGCAGCGTGGTGCGGCACGACCCGCCCGATCGTTACGTCTTCAACTACCGGCCAAGCTTCGTCGAGGAGGCCGACGCCGCGGTGCGCTACCTCCTGAAGATGCGAAAGATCAGGCCGAATCAGATTGCGGTGTTCGGACAGAACGACGATCTCGGCGAGCAGGGCTTTGCCGGCGTCGCCAGGGCCTATCGCGCAGCCGGCCTCAACGACAAGGCGATCGTGCGGCTGCTCTACGCCCGCAACTCGATCGACATGGACGAGGCGGTCAACCAGCTCAAGGCGCAGAAGGTGCCGATCAAGGCCATCGTGATGGTCGGCACGACGCGCCCGGCGGCAAAGTTCATCGAGAAGACGCGCGACCTCTATCCCGGCATGATCTACACCAACATGTCGATCGTCGGCGCGACCGCGCTGGCGCAGGAGTTGATGCTGCTAGGTCCGCGCTTCACCGAGAACGTCATCGTGACCCAGGCGGTGCCGGCCGTGTCGGGCTATTCGAGCACGGTGCTCGAGTTCAAGACGGCGCTGGCGCAAGTCGCGCCTGGCGAGGTTCCGGACTACATCTCGCTCGAGGGCTACATCGCCGCCAACCTGCTGATCGATGCGCTGAAGCGCTGCGGGCCGCAGCTCGACACCGAGCGATTGGTCGAGGCGCTGGAGAACACGCGCAATCTCGACATGGGACTCGGCACCCCGCTCAATCTGAGCCGCGGCGATCATCAGGCGCTACACAAGGTCTGGGGCACCCAGCTCGACAGGTCCGGTGTCTACCAGCCGATCGATCTGGAATGATGCTCTCGCGCGCCAGCGCGAGAGCGGAGACGGCGCCGGCCGGCATCCGGCCAAGCCGCCGCCCGTTCCGTATCGGCTGGACTTGATCCAGAACAAGCGCGGGGAGGGGTGCGCTTGTTACACGCTGTTGCAGGTCCCGCGGCATTGATCATCTTCGATCGCGCCGTGGCGCTGCAACGCGAGTGCCCGACATGGAATCCGATCCGAACGCCCGCAAGCAGGCCATTGCCGTCGGCTATATCTTCCTGGCCGGCGTCGGCATGCTGCTGCTGCAATGGCTGCTCACGACCTACAACACCGTCGAGACCATTCCGTACAGCCAGTTCGAGCAACTCGTCGTCGACGGCAAGATCGCAGAAGTGTCGGTCAGCCAGGACACCATCCAGGGCAAGTTCAAGGACAAGCAGGCGGACGGCAAGACAGCCTTCGTCACGGCGCGGGTCGATCCGTCTCTGTCTGAGAAGCTGGCGGCCAAGGGCGTCACGGTCACCGGTGTTCCATCGGGCGGCGTGATCCAGACCTTGCTGTCCTGGGTCGTGCCGGCGCTGATGTTCTATCTGATCTGGGTCTTTCTCGGCCGCAAGGTCATGGACAAGCAAGGCTTTGGCGGCTTGATGTCAATCGGCAAGTCGCGCGCCAAGGTCTATGTCGAGACCGATACCAAGGTGACCTTCGCCGATGTCGCCGGCGTCGACGAGGCAAAGTTCGAGCTGCAGGAGGTCGTGCAGTTCCTGAAGGACCCGAAGAGCTATGGCCGGCTCGGCGCGCACGTGCCGAAGGGGATCCTGCTCGTCGGCCCGCCCGGCACCGGCAAGACGCTGCTTGCGCGCGCCGTGGCGGGCGAGGCCGGTGTCGCCTTCTTCTCGATCTCGGGCTCCGAGTTCGTCGAGATGTTCGTCGGCGTCGGTGCGGCGCGCGTGCGTGATCTGTTCGAGCAGGCGCGCAAGGCTGCGCCCTGTATCATCTTCATCGATGAGCTCGATGCGCTCGGGCGCAGCCGTTCTGCCGGAGCGCAGTTCGGCGGCTATGACGAGAAGGAGCAGACGCTCAATCAACTGCTGGCCGAGCTCGACGGCTTCGATCCGAGTTCGGGCGTCATCCTGCTCGCCGCCACCAACCGTCCGGAGATCCTCGATCCCGCGCTGCTGCGTGCCGGCCGCTTCGATCGCCAGGTGCTGGTCGACCGGCCCGATCGAAGCGGACGGCTCGCGATCCTCAAGGTGCATGTCCGCAAGATCACGATGGCCGGCAATGTCGATCTCGACAAGGTCGCGGCGCTCACCGCAGGCTTCACCGGCGCCGATCTCGCCAACCTGATCAACGAGGCCGCGATCGCCGCGACGCGCCGCAAGGGCCACGAGGTGACGTTCGACGACTTCACCGTCGCGATCGAACGCATCGTCGCCGGCATCGAGAAGAAGAGCCGCGTGCTCAGCCCGGCCGAGCGCCGCCGCGTCGCCTATCACGAGATGGGGCATGCGCTGGTCGCGGCCAATCTCGCCGGCGTCGATCCGGTGCAGAAGGTCTCGATCATTCCGCGCGGCGTCGGCGCGCTCGGCTACACCATGCAGCGGCCGACCGAGGACCGCTTCCTGCTCGCGGTCAGCGAGCTTAAGAACCGCATCGCCGTGCTGATGGGCGGCCGGGCCTCGGAGCAGTTGATATTCGATGGCGACGTTTCCACCGGCGCCGCCGACGACCTGCAGCGCGCCACCGAAATCGCCATCGAGATGGTCACGAAGTACGGCATGGACGCGACCGTTGGCCAGCGCACCTATGCGCCGCGGCCGCAGGCGTCGTTCCTGCAGCCGCAGGACCAGATCGTCTCGGCGGCCGAGGTGACCGGGCGCGAGATCGATCTCGCCGTGCGCGACCTGATCGCGGAGGGCGGCGCCCGTGCGCGCGCGATCCTCGAAGGCCACCGCGAGGACCTGGAACGTGGCGTCACGCTGCTGATCGCGAAGGAGACGCTGACCGCCGAGGAGTTCGCGCCGCTGCGATCGGCAGCCTCTGCGATTCCTGCGCCGGAGGCCGCGGCCGCGAGCTGATCCGGGTTTCTACGGGGCCCGTTCGCAACCGAACCCTAACCATGCCCTGCTCAATTCATCGGCAGTCAATCTTGACAAACGATGACAATGATCAGGGTGGAGTTCGCTGCGTGCTGCTGAATAACATGAAGATTGCGCCCAAGCTCGCCATCGTGGTTGGCGTCGCGCTCCTGGGCCTCGCCGCAGCCGGAACCTTCGCCGCCAATCTGATGCATCGGGAGATGGTCAACGCCCGCATCGAGCAGTGCCGGGCGATCGTCGAGACGGCGCGCAACATGGCGCTAGGCCTGATCAAGGAGGTCGACGCCGGCAAGATGACGAAGGAAGCCGCGCTCGACGAGTTCGTCAATCGCGGCCGGACCATGACCTTCGACAAGGGCATGGGCTATCTGTTCGCCTACACGATGGACGGCACCGTCGTGATCTCGCAGGACATGAAGCAGCGCGGCTCGAACGTGATCGACTTCGAGCTCAACGGGCGCAAGCTCGTTGTCGAATTGCGCGATGGCGTTGCCAAAGACGGCGAGGTCACGCTGCGTTACGAATATCTCCGCCCGGGTCAGGAGCAGCCGACCCGCAAGATCTCCTACGCGATGGCGATTCCCGGCTGGAATATGTTCGTCGGCACCGGCGTCTATGTCGACGATCTCGACGCCAAGCTGCAGCCGCTGAAGTGGATGATGTGGCTGGCCTGCGCCGGCATCGCGGTCATCGCCGGCGCCATCGCCTGGCTGATCAGCCGCAGCATCAGCATTCCGCTCAATCGTCTCGGCAACCGCATGCAGGAGATCGCCGACGGCCGGCTCGACGGCGAGATCCCCGGCGTCGGCCGCGGCGACGAAGTGGGCGCCATGGCGGCCACGGTGCAGATCTTCAAGGACAACGCGCTGCGGATGCGCGAGCTCGAGCAGGCGGAGGCTGCGACCAAGCAGCGGACGGAAGCCGAGCGGCGCGCCGCGATGCAGAACCTTGCGGCCGATTTCGAGCGCAGCGTGAACGGCATCGTCCGCTCTGTGGCCTCTGCGGCCGAGGGCATGCAGCACACCGCGCAGTCGATGACGGCCACGGCCAGCGACGCCAGCGTCCGCGCCTCGACCGTCAGCAACGCCACCCAGAGCGCGAACGACAACGTCGGAACGGTCGCGGCCGCGGCGGAGGAGCTGTCGAGCTCCGTCAACGAGATCTCGCGTCAGGTCGCCCGCTCCACCGAGATCGCGAGCAAGGCTGTCGGCGATGCCGAGCGCACCAATGCCACGGTGCAGGTTCTCTCGACCGGCGCCGAGAAGATCGGCGAGGTCGTCAAGCTGATCCACTCGATCGCCGCGCAGACCAACCTGCTGGCGCTGAACGCCACGATCGAAGCGGCGCGCGCCGGCGAGTCCGGCAAGGGCTTTGCGGTCGTCGCCTCCGAGGTGAAGGCGCTGGCCAACCAGACGGCCAAGGCGACCGAGGAGATCTCCGCGCAGGTCGCGGCGATGCAGACCTCGACCCAGGATGCTGTCGCGGCCATCACCGGCATCACCCAGACGATCGCGCAGATGAGCGAGATCACCAACTCGATCTCGACCTCGATCGCGCAGCAGGGCGATGCAACGCGCGAGATCGCCCGCAACATCCAGTCGGTCGCGGCCGGCTCCAACGAGATCAGCGCGCATATCGGTGGCGTCACCAAGGCCGCTGAAGCGACCGGCACCGCTGCGTCCGAGGTGCTGTCGAGTGCCCGCGAGCTCGACAGCCAGTCGGGCCTGCTGCAGCAGGCCGTCGACGGCTTCATGGCCAAGGTGCGGACGGCCTGATCGAACCGTCGCCGTTGCCCTCGGGGACAACGGCGACGCTCACGATGGTGAGGCGCTTACTTCGCCTTCAGGAAGTCGCCCACCTCGAGCAGCACGAACTCGTTGTCGTCGGCCTTGTTGGGATCGCGGCTCGACGAGAACGGCAGGTTGTTGTCGTTGCCGACGATGATGTGGGTGTCGTCGACGCGATCGACATTCTCGATCGTGAAGAACGGGAAGGCGAGCACGCCGTCATTCAGCGGCTTGCGCGCCTTCTTGTCCGGATCCCTGATCTTCATCAGGTCGATATAGGCGATCTTGCGGACCGGCTTGCCGACATTGGCGTCCGACAGCTCGATCTTGTAGACGCGCTTGAACTTGGCCAGGTCAGCGAAGCAGTTGTCGCCGCGGGTGCCCTGCGGGCAGGCCTTGTCAGCGGTGCCCTCGCCATTGTCACGCTCGATGATCAGGCCCTGTGTCGGGTCGATCATGTTGAAGTCGCCGATGGCGTTGCCGTTCTGCTCGAACACATATTGCCAATAGCGGCCGGTGAACTTTTCCGCGGCGACGTCGAATTCGAGGATGCGCGAGGCTTCCTTGCCGTCGACCTTCTCCCAATCCTTCTTCTCGGCGTCCCACAGCGGCCCTTCCAGCAGGCCGTAGATGAACTTGCCGTCGGTGGATGCCGCGAAGCCCTCATAGCCCTTCGAGCGCCGCAGATTGACGTTGGTGTAGCTCGCGCCGGGCGCGCCGGGGGACTGGACCGCCCAATGGTCGGGCGAGCGCACCGGCTTGCCGTCAGCAACCGTCTCGAATACGGCGAGCACCTTGCCGCTCTTGTCCGCCTTGATAAGGTAGGGGCCGAACTCGTCGCCGATCCAGATGTGATCGCCGATGATCTGGAAGCCCTCGGTGTCGAAATCGGCACCGGTCAGATAGCGCTTGGCCGTATTCTCGTGGACGATGCGGAACGGCACCTTCTTGTCGGGATCGTGCAGGAAGATGGTCTCGAGCCGCTCCACCTTGCCGGCGGCCCAGTCGATCTTGTGATGATTGAGATAGAGCATCGAATCCGGCGAGTTGTAGCGCGAGCCCATGCCGTTGTCGGTCAGCACCCAGAACGTGCCGTCGGCCATAGTCTTGATGCCGGAATGCCCCTGCAGCGGCTGTCCCTTGAACGGCAGCGATACGCCGGTCGGCCGCTCATAGGACTTGCCCATCACGCTGCCGATCGCCTCGACGCGCTTGCCGGTGGTGTATTTGCCGGAGGTCTTGAGGTCGTCCGGGGCGTCGGCGGGCGCGTCGATGAAGGACTCGGCTGGCAGCACGGCGTGGCCAGCGAGCTTGGCGGGGAATTCGCCTTCGCCCTGGGCGAGCGCGGCGCCAGTGCTGAGGGCCAGAGCGGCCACGGTGGTCAGAAAAAATCGATGCATGGAAAGCCTCCTGAGCTTGAACCACGCGTGGTTCTGAACAGGCGCCCTGACGCTCCGTTGACAGTTCCATGACAGCCGGATGATGCGCGCTGTTCGCCCTGGGGCGTGTTGCCGCACGCTTAGTTCTTGGGCGCCTCTCCGGCGGTGCGGGGCTGCTTGAGTGGCACGCGCGAAGCAATGATCACACCGACGATGACCAGCGCGTAGCCCGCGAGATGGAACAGCTTCAACTCTTCGCCGAGCAGCAGGATCGCGAGCACCGAGCCGAACAGCGGCACCAGATGCAGGAACGGTGCGGCGCGGTTCGGTCCGATCAGGCTGATGCCGCGATTGAAGAACAGATAGGCGAGCGTCGAGGCGAACACGATCACGTAGCCGAGCGTCAGCATGGAGAGCAGGTCCAGCCTCAGCACGAATCCAGAGCTGTACTCCCAGGCCGCGAGCGGCAGCAGCAGCACGGCGCCGGCCGCCGTGCAGGATGAGATCAGCGACAACTGGTGCACGGCGGGCTTGCGGGTCATGGCCGCCGAGTAGAGCCCGAACACCCAAAGCGCGCCGGCGAACATCAGGTCACCCCGATTGAATTGGATGCCCGCGAGCGCGCCGAGATCGCCGCGCAGCAGGATCACCAGCACGCCGACAAGCGACATCGCGATGCCCGCGAGTTGCCCCCAGGTCAGCCGCACGCCGAACAGCAGCAGCGACCACAGCGCCACGAATAGCGGCGTCGACGATTGGATCAGCAGCCCGTTGAGCGCCTGAGTATATTGCATCGCCCAGTAGGACAGCGCGTTGTTGATCGCAAAGCCGGTGAGCGCGAACAGCAGGATCAGCGGCCAATGCGCGAGCAGGGTACGCCAGTCCTTCGCCAGATGCTCCCGCGCGAACGGCCATAGCATCAGGAAGGTTCCGATCCAACGAATGCACGACAAGGTCAGCGGCGGCACGTGGCCGGCGACATAGCGTGCCAGCACGATGTTGCCCGCCCAGAACAGCGAGGCCAGCGTGAGCAGCAGATAAGGCTGGTTGTTGAGCCAGGCGACCGGCGATGTGGACTGGGATGGGGCGGGCAAGGATTCGGCTTCTGTTGCGCGGGCCGAGTTGTGCCCGAAAGCGCGGCGGAGACAAGAGCGCCCGGCGGATTGCCGCCATGCCGAAAGGCGGCAGAACGTCCCCTCTTTACAAAACGAATATTCGTTTTGTATGGTAATTGTGCTCGAAGGCGATTGGTCGCTCGGCCAGGAGGTGCGCATGCCGAAGCTGAAGCCGGCGACGATGGCCGCCCGCCGCGACGAAATCCTGCGCTCCGCAGCGGCCTGCTTCGCGCGTCAGGGCTTCCACCAGACGACGATTGCCGACGTGATCGCCGAGTCCGGCCTCAGTGCCGGCGGCATCTACGGCCATTTCGCCAGCAAGGAGGAACTGATCCAGGCGATCGGTGAGCATCGCCATGCCCGCGATGCGGCGCTGCTCGCGGCCGCGCGCGACAGTCAGGACCCGCTCGAAGGCCTGCGCGCGATCGCGCGCGCCTCGCTGGCGGACATGCAGAAGGAGGAGGGGCTGCGCAGCCGGCGGATTGCCCTGCAGCTCTGGGCCGAGGCGCTGCGCGACGATGCCGTCCGCGATCAGGTCGTGGATGGCGTGCGCAAGCCGATCGCGGTCATCGCCGAGCTTCTGCAGCGCGGCCAGCGGCTCGGCGTGATCGACCGCGCGGTCAACCCGCGCAGTATGGCACGCACCATGGTCGCGATGTTCCAGGGCTTCGTGCTGCAGCGGCTGTGGGGCGAGCCGTTTTCGCCGGCCGAGGCGCTGGCCAGCTTCGAGGTGTTGCTGGCCGGGCTCGCGCCGAAACGATGATGCCCGCGACGTTGCCGAAGTCTCCCGGGAGGACGAGATGATGAGCGGACTCGATCTCCTGGGCGGCCTCGGCACCGGCTTGGTGGGCGGATTCACGTCCGGCCTGCTCGGCGTCAGCCCCGGCGGCGGTCTCGTGGTTTTCGCCGTGCTGCTGCTCGGCGCCGAGCAGCACGTCGCGCAGGGACTCTCGCTGGTCGCGCAGGTTCCGCCGACCAGTGCCGCCGGCCTCAAGCGCTATTGGGACGAAGGCAGCCGGGCGCCGCTGCGCGTGCTGCTGTGGCTCGGGCTTGGATTTGTCCTCGGCGGTGCGATCGGCGCGCTCCTGGCCAACGGCACGGCGTCGGCGATCCTGCGATGGGCCTACGTCATCTATCTGCTGCTGCTCGATGTACTGCTCCTGCGCCGCTCATCGAAGCGAGGTGCCGTCGAGACCACGGTTTGCGCAGTCGATCCGAGCGGATTTGCGCTGCTCGCGGTCGGCAGCGCAGCGGGTGTGTCGTCCGGCTTTCTCGGCATCGGCGGCGGACTGGCGACAGTCGTCGGCTTGAGCGCGGTCCTTGGCATGGCGCAGCACCGCGCGCAGATGATCAGCCTGGCGCTGACGCTGGTGCCGACGACGATTCCGTCAGCCTGGATCTATTGGCAGCACGGTGCCTTGCCGTCCTGGCCCACCTTAGTCGCCGTGATCGTCGGACTGGCCGCCGGCACCGATCTCGGCGCGCGGCTCGCGACCCGCGTTTCGCCCGAGCGGCTGCGGATCGTGCTGATCGGCTTCGTCTCGCTGATGACCATCGCCATGGCGCTCAAGGCCATCGGATAGCGCGCCTCCGGCAATGCCTCAGGTCGCCTGCTTGCGCGAGGCGACGTAGACACCGCCGAGCACCAGGACGAAGCCGATCAAATGAAAGATCTGCGGCTGCTCGCTGAGGAAGACGAACGCCATGATCGAGCCGAACACCGGAACTACGTGAAAGAATGGCGCGGCACGGTTGGCGCCAATCAGCAGTACGCCGCGATTGAAGCAGAGATAGGCGATGGTCGAGGGGAAGATCGCGACGTAGAGCAGCGACAGCAAATTCTGCGTATCGAATGCCATCACCGGGCGGGCATTGAGCTCCCAGATCAAGAGTGGGATCAGGCTGGCCGCGCCGCAGCCGAAGGTGAAGGCGACCATCGACAGGCCGTGGATCTGCGGACGCTTGATCGTCAGCACCGAATAGAATCCGAACACCGCCATCGCCAGCAGGAAGATCAGGTCGCCCTTGTTGAAGCTGATGCTGGCGAGCGCGGTGGGATGGCCGCGCGTCAGGATCAGCAGCACGCCGACGAGCGACAGCACGATGCCGATCGCCTGCGCCAGTGTCAGGTGGACGCGCAGCAGCAACATCGACCACACCGCTACGATCAGCGGTCCGGCGGATTGCAGCAGCAGCGTGTTGAGCGCCTGGGTGTATTCGAGCGACCAATATTGCAGCGTGTTGAAGGCGCCGATGCCGGTGACCGACAGCGCGATCATGATGCCGAGCTTGGAGCGGATCGCCGGCCAATCCTGGCGCAACTGTTTCCAGGCGAGCGGCAGGATCAGCAGGAACGCCAGCGACCAGCGCAGGAACGACAAGGTCACCGGCGGGATGTGGCCGGCAGCGAGCCGGCCGACGATCGAATTGCCGGCCCAGCACAGCGCGGTGATGCTGAGCAGCACATAGGGTTGGTTCGCGATCCAGGCGCGCGCGGGCGCGGCGGATGCGGGGGGATCGGCAGCGGACATCAGCGGTGTTGGACCCGGTTTGGTGCGCCGCGGCATCCGGCCCGGTGTGTCCAGGCCGCTGTTCCTCCCCGGCCGGTTCGACAGACACCAATTGGTGCTGCCCATCAAGAGGGCAGATGCATCGCGACTATGCAATGATGACCGTCATCGGGGCCTCGCGCGGCGATGATGCGGGTTCCGAGGATCGCCTTGGATCGCGAACGCCTTGAGTCGTTCTGCGCTGATCAGATAGGCGACGACGAGCGCGGCAATCGTGGCCAGCAACGGCACGGGCGGCGCCACGAAGCCGAACCAGGCGCCGATCGGCGTGAACGGGATGATGAGCGCGGCGGCCAGCGCGATCAGCGACGAGGCCGTCAGCATCGGATCGGCGCGGTTGCTCCACGGCCGTCCATTGGTGCGGATGATGAAGATCACGAGGATCTGCGTCGCCATCGACTCCAGGAACCAGGCGGTCCGGAACTCGTCCGGCGTCGCGTGGAAAAGATAGAGCAGGGCGCCGAAGGTGAGGAAATCGAACAGCGACGAGAGCGGTCCCATGATCGCTGCGAAACGCAATAGCCGTTTCATGTCCCAGCGCTGCGGTCGTGCGGTCGCTTGCGGGCTGACGCGATCGAAGGGGATACCGAGCTCGGACAGATCATAGAGCAGGTTGTTGAGCAGGATCTGCGTCGGCAGCATCGGCAGGAACGGCAGCATGATCGAAGCGACCGCCATCGACAGCATGTTGCCGAAGTTCGAGCTCGCGCCCATCCGCACGTATTTCAGGATGTTGGCAAAGGTGCGCCGTCCTTCCTCGACGCCATCGGCGACGACCTCGAGATCGGAGGCCAGCAGGATCATGTCGGCCGCGGATTGCGCCACACCGGTGGCGCCATCGACGGACAGCCCGATATCCGCGACCTTCAGCGCCGGCGCATCATTAATGCCGTCGCCGAGGAACCCCACCACCTCGCCCGAGGCCTGCAGCGCCTTGACGATGCGCGATTTCTGATCGGGCGCGAGCCGGCCGAAGGCGTCAGTCGAACGGACCTGCACCGCGAGCGCATCGTCGCTGAGCTCGGCAATATCGCTGCCGGACAGCACGCGGTCGGCCTTCAATCCGACCAGACCCGCAAGCCGCTTGACCACGACAGGATCGTCGCCGGAGAGGATCTTCAGCGCGATGCCGGCGCGCGCCAATTGAGCGATCGCGGCTGCCGCCGTCGGCTTGGGCGGATCGGCGAAGGCGCACAGGCCCTCGAAGATCAGGTCCTTCTCATCCTCGGTCTCGATCTCGCGCGGCGCGCCGCTCCACGGCTTCGAGGCGATCGCGACCGTGCGCAAGCCGTCCTGCGCCAGCGCGTGAACGCGCGCGCGCATCTCGGCGCGAGCATCCTCGTCGATCGCCGCGATCGTGCCGCCTTGCCGCCGCTGCGTACAGAGCTCGATCACGGTTTCCGGCGCACCTTTCACGATCAGGAGCTGATCCAGTCCCCTGATGGCCAGGACCGAGCCGAGCCGGCGCGAGAAGTCGAAGGTCTGCTGCCCGCCCAGGATCCAGCCCGCCGCGGCATGATCGGCGCCTGCGACCAGCGCCGTATCGAGCGCCCCGCGATCGCCTCCCAGCGCCGCGGCGATGGCGCCGAGCTCCGCCGCGCGCGGATCGTCGCGTCCATCGGGCGCGATGCTGCGCGCGAGCGTGATCTCGGCGGATGTCAACGTGCCCGTCTTGTCGGTGCACAGCACGGACATCGCGCCGAGATCGTGAATGGCCGCGAGCCGTTTCACGATCACCTTTCGCTTGGCCATGCGCAGCGCGCCGCGTGACAAGGTCACTGTCGTGATCATCGGCAGCAGTTCCGGCGTCAGTCCGACCGCGAGCGCCACCGAGAACAACAAGGAATCGAGCACGTCACGCCCGAACACGACGCGCACCGCGAGCACGATGACCACGAGCGCCAGCGTCAGCCGCGCGATGACCAGGCCGAACTCATGCAGGTCGCGCTCGAACGGCGTGCGCCTCTGCGCTTCCGCCAGAGCCGATGCGGCTGCGCCGAACATCGTGTTCGCGCCGGTATTGATGACGAGGGCCGTGGCCTCGCCGGTCTGTGCCACCGAGCCCCGGAACAGCGCATTCGACGTGTCGTCTGCATCGGTCGGAAGGGCAGCCTGCTTGGTCACGGGGTAGGGCTCGCCCGTGAGCGCGGCCTCGCCGGCCGTGAAGGCCTTGCTCTCGATGATCAACGCATCGGCAGGAACGATGTCGCCGGCGCGCACGCGCAGGACGTCGCCGGGCACGACCAGGTCGACGTCGATCTCGCGATAGGCCCCGTCGCGCCTGACCTCGGCCGTCAAGGCCACCGAGCGCCGGAGCTCCTCGGCGGCCCTCACGGCATGTCCTTCCTGAACGGTATCGAGTCCGATCGACAGCGTCAGGATCAGCACGATGATCGCGCCGCCGATCACGTCGCCGGTCGCCATCGAGATGATGCCCGCGACGAGCAGGATCAGCGACAGCGGCTCGAGTAGCCGGCGCAGGACAGCGCGCAGGGGACCTACGATGTGTGACGGCGAGTCGGTATTGCGGCCGTAGCGCTGCAGCCGCTCCGCGGCGCTGGAGTCGCCGAGGCCGTTGAGGTCGCAGTCCAGCGCTTGGGCGGCCTGCGCGGGCGCAAGACGCCAGAACTGGTGCAGGCCGGAGGTCGTTTCAGTGTTCACGCGCGTCGGCCGTCATGGCTGATGGGGTCCTTGGCATCGCGCCTCCTTTGCACGACGGCCCGCCGGGCGGTTGACCTGCCGCAATGTCCGCCGCCCGCGGGCATGGCGCCCGGCCGGCTTGGAGTGGTGGCTTGGCCTGAACGCTCATTGAGGTTGTCGATCCCGGGACATCGCGAGACGTTGAGAAATCGCCGATGTGCAGGGTTTGCGGCATTCGATCGTAGATTCGCCGCCGTTGCAGTGCTCAATCCGGCTGCCAGGACCAGGACGCCGCCAGAAGCGCCGGGCCGGGCATCCGGGCCAAGGCCGGGGTGGCTTGAAATTTTGGGGCTTATCAAAGGCTTGGTGGCGCTGTTGTGTGCTCCGGGGGCCCGTTCTTGCTTGCCTAGCCCGGCGGCTTCCTTTATCCGGTGGGTCGCCTCGCAAGCGAGCGGTCCCGGCCGCGATTTGGGCTGGGCGCATGGTTGGCCAGGCTGGCCCCTCATCGGAAGCGATATCGACTGAGCCGATCGTGCTGTTTTGGATCTTGGCAGAGGAAAGAGCTGCGAATGGCTAACGTCGTCGTCGTCGGCGCCCAATGGGGCGACGAGGGGAAGGGCAAGATCGTCGATTGGCTGTCGGAGCAGGCCGACATCGTCGTGCGCTTCCAGGGCGGCCACAATGCGGGTCATACGCTGGTCATCAACGGCGCGACCTACAAGCTGGCGCTGCTGCCATCCGGCGTGCTGCGCGCCGGCAAGCTGTCGGTGATCGGCAACGGCGTCGTATTCGATCCGCAAGCCTTCCTCGACGAGGTCAGCAAGCTGCAGTCGCAGGGCCTGTCCATCAGCCCGGACAATCTGCGCGTCGCTGAGAACGTCACGCTCATTCTGCCGCTGCACCGTGAGCTCGATGCGTTGCGCGAGTCCGCGAGCGCAGCGACCGCGATCGGCACCACCCGCCGCGGCATCGGCCCGGCCTATGAGGACAAGGTCGGCCGTCGCGCGATCCGCCTGATGGACCTCGCCGATCTCGACACGCTGCCGCACAAGATCGATCGCCTGCTCGCCCACCACAATGCGCTGCGCCGCGGTCTCGGCCTCGAACTGATCGACGGCAAGGTCATCCTGAACGAACTGACTGCGCTGGCGCCGAAGCTGCTGCCTTATGCGGAGACGGTGTGGCGGCTGCTCGACATCAAGCGTCGCGAGGGCAAGCGCCTGCTGTTTGAGGGCGCGCAGGGCGCGCTGCTCGACGTCGACCACGGCACCTATCCTTACGTGACCTCGTCCAACACGGTGGCGGCGCAGGCCGCGACCGGTGCCGGCCTGGGGCCGGGCGCAATCGGCTATGTGCTCGGCCTGTGCAAGGCCTACACGACCCGCGTCGGCCAGGGACCGTTTCCGACCGAGCAGGACAATGAGATCGGCCGCAAGATCGGCGAACGTGGCCGTGAATTCGGAACGAATACCGGCCGGCCGCGTCGTTGCGGCTGGTTCGATGCCGTCCTGGTCCGCCAGGCGGTCCGGACTTGCGGCATTAACGGTCTTGCGCTGACCAAGCTGGACATTCTCGACGGTTTCGACACCATCGAGGTCTGCACCGGCTACAAGCTGGACGGCAAGGAGATCGATCACTTCCCGGCCGGCGAAGGCGCCCAGGCCCGGGTCGAGCCGATCTACGAGACCATCGAAGGCTGGAAACAGCCGACGGCGAATGCGCGATCCTGGGCCGATCTTCCTGCCCAGGCCATCAAATACGTTCGGCGCATCGAGGAACTGGTGGGTTGCCCGATCGCGCTGCTTTCCACCAGCCCCGAACGCGAGGATACTATCCTGGTCCAGAATCCCTTCGAGGCGTGACGGGACCTGACAGCGAAGCGCGCGAATTGAGTTGATATGGCCGACTACTACCCGCTGATAGCCCGTGCCATTGCCGGATTGGACCCCAACGCTCCCGGCGAAAGCCGGCGCGCGCTTTACGAGCGGGCTCGCGCGGCGCTGATCGCGCAACTGCGCAGTGTTCAGCCGCCGCTCAGCGAATCCGAGATCACGCGCGAGCGGTTGTCGCTCGAAGAAGCCGTCCGCAAGGTCGAGGCCGAAGCGGCCCAGCGCGCCCGCGAAGCGCAGCGGGCCGCCAGCGGCGCGGGGCGTCCGGGAGATGCGTTGCGGCGTGCCGGCGCGCGCAATCCCGAGGCGCCTCCGGCTCCAGCGGAAAAGCCAGGTCCCGCGTCGGAGCAGCCGGCGCCTGCTCCCCCCCGGCCGCGGCCGGCAGCGGCACCCGCGCCGGCCCGGGCGGAGCGCCCGCCGCTCGGCGGCGAACCCCTCGAGCCGCGGCCGCCGCGCAATCCGCGTCCGGATGCCCCGCCGCCTGTCGCCGGCGCGCCGGCTGCTCCGCCGCGGTCGCAGCCGCCCCAGACGCCTCCGCAGGATGCACCGCCGCCCGTGCGTGAGCGCCCGGCCGCGCCCCGTCGCGGCGCCCAGGACAACGGCAATCCGGCAACGCCCCCTGCGATGCGCGGCTTTCGCGATATCACGGCGGATGTCGACGATCTCGGCAAGGCCACGGCCCAGGCCAACCGCGCCGCCCGGAAGACCTACGCCAACGTGCCGGCCACGGATCTCGACCGGCTCGAGGACGATGACGATCGGCCGCCGCTGCCCGAGCCGGCGTACTCCTATGACGAGTCGGTGCAGGAAGCGGAGCGTTACGCGCTGCCGGCCACCTCGACCCGCCAGCGCGGCGGTCCGGCCGAGCGCGAGGCCAAGAAGAAGCCGGAGCGCAGCGGCTCGACCTTCCCGTTCAAGGCCGCGATCGCGGCCGGCATCGTGCTGATCCTGGTCGGCGCCGGAATTCTGTGGGGCCGGCCGCTGGTCGGCGTCGTCTCGGGTCTGTTCAAGTCGAACGCGACAGTCGAGGCGCCGAAGGACAACGGCGCGCCGCTGAGCAAGCCGAAGATCACCGACCGCGTCGGCCAGGCGCCGTCGTCCGATCAGATCGCGCCGGTCGCCCAGCGCGTGGTGCTCTATGACGAGGACCCCGCCGATCCCAAGGGCAAGCAGTATATCGGCTCGGTGGTCTGGCGGACGGAGCAGATCAAGGCGAGCGGCACGCAGAAGGCGGACATCGCCGTGCGCGCCGACATCGAGATTCCTGATCGCAAGTTCAAGATGACGATGTCGTTCCGCCGCAATACCGATACGTCGCTGCCGGCGAGCCACACCGCCGAGCTGACCTTCATCCTTCCGCAGGACTTCTCCGGCGGCGGCGTCGGCAACGTGCCGGGCATCCTGATGAAGTCCAACGAGCAGTCGCGCGGCACGCCGCTGGCGGGTCTTGCGGTGAAGGTCACCGACGGCTTCTTCCTGGTTGGCCTCTCCAATGTCGATGCCGACCGGACCCGCAACGTGCAGCTCCTGAAGGAGCGCTCCTGGTTCGACGTCCCGCTGGTCTACAGCAACCAGCGCCGGGCGATCATCGCCATCGAGAAGGGAGCTCCGGGCGAGCGCGCCTTCAACGATGCTTTCGCAGCGTGGGGTGACTGACCGGACGGCAATCGCCTCGCGCGCTCGACGGAGCGGCGGGGCAGGAGGTTGGGCATGAAGCGATATCTGATCTTCGTTGCCGTGGGCCCGGCGCTGGGCGGCTTCGCGCTGCTGCTCGTCACCACCTATCTGTCCGGCTATTGGACCGACACCAGCGCGGGCGAGGTCGCCAAGCTGTTCAAGGTCTTCGTCACCTCGCTGCAATACAGCTATCTGTTCGGCTTCCTGCCGGCGCTGATGATGTGCGCGATCGACGACATCCTGTTCCATGTCCGGCGGATACCGTCGACGGCCCGCATGCTGATCGTGGGCGGCGTCGGCTTTCTGCTCGCCGGCTTCAACTATGCCTCCCATGGCTCCGACTACGGCGCCCTGCAGTGGATTCTCTACGGCCTCGTCGGCTTCATTCCGGCGACGGTGTCTTCCTGGCTGGTGCACAGATTCGTCGATGAAACCCCGCCCGGCACTCCGGCGGCGCAGCCGAGCGAGCACGGCGCGTGACGGCGTGACGCAACTTGCGCCGCGGTGCCGCGTTTCTATGTGATGGGCATGCAAGACCAGGTCTCCCCCTCCCGCCGCGCTTCCGGACGCGCTTCCCAGGCGAATTTCAGCGCCAAGGAGGCGCGTGGGCCGATCATCGACCAGGACGGGCGGGAGATCCCGCAAGGCGGGCCGTTCCAGTCCTCGTTCAACGGCGCTTTCGCCGGCCCCGGCGGCGTCCGCTTCGACTTCCAGGGTGCCAACCCGTTCGGCAACCTCACGCGAGAGCAGCGCATCGCCCGGCTCGAGGCCGTCGCCAAGCTGCTCGACGTCGCCTTCGTCGTGCCCGGCACCAATATCCGCTACGGCATCGACGGCATCATCGGCCTGATCCCGGTGGTCGGCGATCTCATCGCCACCGCGCTGTCGCTGTGGCTGGTGCGCGAGGCCCGGGCGCTCGGCGCGCCCTGGCATGTCATCACCCGCATGCTCGGCAATGTCGCCGTCGAGGGCGTGATCGGCATGGTCCCGGTCGCCGGCGACGCTTTCGACGTGCTGTTCCGCGCCAACATGCGCAACGCTAAGATCCTGCGGCGGTGGTTGGATACCCAGCCGCGGTGAGCCCCGGCAAAAGCGATTAAAAGCACCCCCAGAAAAAAACTGCCCCGCACTGGGCGGGGCAGGGTGTCGTCGGATGGTTGGGCTGCCGTCAGGCCGCATCGGCGTCGGGCGCCTTCTCCTCGACGGCCCGGCGTGGCAACGGGAACGCCTCGCTTTCATACAGGGTGCGGATGCCGTTCTGGTCGAACCGGGCCTCCTCGACCTGCAGATAGGCGCCGTTGAGCGAATCCGCCGGCAACTCCTCCATGGCGAAGCGCACGGCCTCGGCCGCGGTGCCGAACCGCCGATAGGCGAAGCCCGCCCGCTTCTTCTTGCGAATGGCGGCGGGAAACAGTTCGGCAGAGGTGTTGAAGTTGAACGGACGCAGTGGACGCATGGTCTGAGACCTCTTCTTGTCGGCTAAGAGCGCTGACGCGAGCTTTCGAACGATCAAGCTTGGCAATGACGCCAGCGATTGCGGGTGTGGAGGGCGGTATCTTTGCCGCTCCAGGCGGCCCAGCCCTGCATGTCAGTTACAGCCCCTAATATAGGCCGATTTGACAGAAATGCGAATCCTGCCGGCTCACATCGTAAATCCGGCCTGCCCGCAGCTCTCTCGGAATATCCTCTTTTTTCAATAACTTAATTGCTCTGCAACTTGTGAATGCAAGAGAGCTCCATGCGTCCAGCGAAAATCTGGGCTGTTGTGGCCGATTTCGGTCCCGCGGGACCCCCCAACCGGGGGCTGCCAGCCCCCGGATACCGTCAATGCAACGGCACCGAAGGGCCGGCTCGCGATGTCAGCGCGGCTTCAGCTTCAGGGCCGCCGAGTTGATGCAATAGCGCAGGCCGGTCGGCCCCGGACCATCGGGGAACACGTGGCCGAGATGGCCCGAGCATTTCGAGCACAGCACCTCGGTGCGGACCATGCCGTGGGTATAGTCCGTCTCCTCGTCGATATGGCTCTCTGCCGCCGGCTGGGTGAAGCTCGGCCAGCCGCAGCCGGAATCGAACTTGGCATCGGATTCGAACAGCGTCTGCCCACAGCCGGCGCATACATAGGTGCCGGTGCGATGCTCATGCTCGTATTCGCCCGAGAACGGCCGCTCGGTCGCCTTCTCGCGCAGCACGGCGTACTGCATCGGCGTGAGCTCGCGGCGCCACTCCGCCTCGCTCTTGACGACCTTGTCGGTCGTCCGCGGGTCACTCGTCTTCGTGTCGCTCATCCTCTTGATCCTCCGGCGGACCCGTGCGGTCCGCCCCTGTCATTGCGCTGGTCGGGCTGTTGCCAGGCCTCGGTTCGTCCCCTCGGTTCGTCGCCTCAGTTCGTGGCCTTGGCGTCCCTGACAAGCGTCGGCTTGTCGATATAGTTCTCGGCGAAGATCTTCTTCAGATTGTCGATCTTCGGCAGGTCGTTGTAGGCAATATAGGGTTGGTTCGGGTGCAGCGTCAGGTAGTCCTGGTGATAGTCCTCGGCCGGGTAGAACGCCTCGAGCTTGCCGACCTTGGTGACGATCGGCTTGCCGAACACCTTGGCCTTGTCGAGCTGGGCTATATAGGCCTCCGCCACCTTCTTCTGCGCGTCCGAGGTCGTGAAGATCGCCGAGCGATATTGCGGGCCGGTGTCCGGGCCCTGCCGGTTCAACTGGGTCGGATCGTGCACGACCGAGAAGAAGATCTGCAGGATCTTGCCGTAGGAGACCTTCTTCGGGTCGAACTTGATCTGGACGGACTCGGCATGGCCGGTGCTGCCGGTCGACACCATCCGGTAGTCGGCCGTGGCCTTGGTGCCGCCGGCATAGCCGGAGACCGCGCTGACCACGCCCGCGGTATGCTGATAGACGCCCTGGACACCCCAGAAGCAGCCGCCGGCGATGACCGCGGTCTCGATCCCATCAGCGGCCGGCTGATCCTGCGTCGGCGGCGGGATCACGACCGCCTCTTCGGCGGCGTGCAGCGGCTGCCACGCCACGATACCGGCCACCGCGAGGGCGCCGAGCACGGCTGTCTTGACGAAATGGGAGCGGGTGAGGCGCATCTGTCGGATCCTCGCTTTGGTGATTGTCTCATGTCGCCGGCCGGAACAGTGGCCCGGCCCGGCCTCTGTCGCAAGATACGTCGGCGGCCTGCGGGCGTTACAAGGGCAGCCACACGACTGCGTGAACGATGAGCCGGCGGATCTGGATGGGTCCCTTGGGCCTCTCCTTGGCCTTTCTCGTCGCCGCGCTGGTCTCAGCCGAACCGCGGCGATATTCGTTCGACACATGATCGACCCCGCCCGTCACGCGAGATCCGTCCCGGACATGCCGCGCCTCCTGCTGTCGTTCCTCCTGCTGATCGCAACCCATGTCGCCGGCCTTGCCGGCCCCCTGCTGAGCGACGACCTCGCGGTCTGCCGCAGCCGTCAAGGCGAGCTGCCGGCCCGCGCGGAAGCCTGCGAACGGCTGCTCGACGGCGGCAACCTGACCGGCAAGGACCTTGCCCTGGCGCTCGACATTCGCGGCCTCGTCGCGCTCAACAAGCGGCAGGACGACAAGGCGATCGAGGCGCTGACGGCCGCCATCGCCGCCGATCCGGACAATGTCGCCATTCTCAACCGGCGCGGCTACGTCTATGAGCGCAAGGGCAAGGACGAGCTGGCGCTGGCCGATTACGATGCGGCCGTGCAGAAGCGGCCGACCTTCGGGATCGCCTTCAACAATCGCGGCACCATTCATCTGCGCCGCGGTGCGTTGCAAAGCGCGCTCGACGATTTCAACGCGGCCATCCGTGCCGCGCCGACGCTCTATCTCGGCCATGTCAATCGCGGCCGGGTGCGCGCCCTGATGGGCGACTATGACGGGGCGCTTGCAGATCTCGACCAGGCCGAGAAGATCGATGCGGCCGCGCCGCTGACGGCGATCTACCGCAGCGAGACGCTGTCGATGATGGGGCGCAGCGATGAGGCGATCGCGGGCTGGAGCGGCATCATCGAACGATCGCCGAAACATCAGTTTGCCATGGTCGGTCGTGCCGACGCCTATCTGCGCAAGGGCGATCTCGATGCCGCGCTGAAGGATCTCAACGCGGTCCTGGCCATGAATCCGAACAACGTCCACGCCCATGCCAGCCGCGGCCAGCTGTTCGAGAAGCGCGGCAACCTCGCCCAGGCGCGCGCCGATTACCGTGCGGCCGCCTTCGCGCTCACCACCTACGATCCGTTCGATGTCGCCCGGGCGCGCAAGCTTGCCCAGGAGCGGCTCGCGTCGCTGACGCGCCAGACCGCGGGCGCCGCGTCCAACACGCGCCGTGTCGCGCTGGTGATCGGCAATGGCGGCTACAAGTCCGTGCATCCCCTGCCGAACCCGCCGCGCGACGCCAAGCTCATCGCGGATACGTTGCGCAATACGGGCTTCCAGTCGGTGACGCTGCTGAATGATCTCTCCCGCGACAGGTTCTTCGAGGCGCTGCGCAACTTCGAGGCCGAGGCCGAGAAGGCGGACTGGGCCGTGATCTACTACGCCGGGCACGGCTTCGAGATCGGCGGCGTCAACTATCTCGTGCCTGTCGATGCCCGGCTCGTCGCCGACAAGGACGCCGAGACGGAAGCCGTCGCGCTCGAGCAGGTGCTGGGCGCGGTCGGCGCCGCGCGCAAGCTGCGCCTGGTCATCCTCGATGCCTGCCGCGACAATCCGTTCGCGCCGGGCATGAAGCAGACCCTGGCGCTGAAGCTGGTCGACAAGGGCTTCTCCAACATCGAACCGGGCGCCGGCATGATGGTGGTCTATGCCGCCAAGCACGGCGCCACCGCGCTCGACGGCGATACCGGCAACAGCCCGTTCGCGACCGCGCTCGCCCGCACCATCAAGGAGCCGCGCCTCGAGGTGCGCAAGCTGTTCGACATCGTCCGTGACGATGTCTGGGCCGCCACCAAGCAGCGCCAGCAGCCCTTCACCTACGGCTCGCCGCCGGGACGAGAGGATTTTTTCTTTGTCGCGGCGAAGTGAGCGCGGTGCGGGTTGCGTGCATCGTATCGGTCGCGAATGGGACGCGTGATGTCTGCGCCACCTTCCGTCGTCCCGGGCTTGACCCGGGACCCATACGCCGCGGCGGGCGTGGTGGAAACGAGATGGCCGCCATTTGCGCGTCAAACCACGGCCGGTGGTTATGGGTCCCGGCGTTCGCCGGGACGACACTGTTAGTTGTAGCGCGACCTCACCAGACATGACAACTGTTTCAGATATGACATTCGTTCTCGCGGCCTGCTCGGCCCGAGTGATGCTCGATCCTTGTCCCTCCTGAATCGGAGGGCGCAGGGAAGGCCGGGTGCCGACCGACACCCATGGTCCGCGTGCAACACATAAGCACGCGGCAGAACCACAGGTTCAGCCGGATCATCCCGGCCTTCCCTGCGCGATGGTGTTAACGCTTATACGTGCTCTCCCCGGGGACCGGCTGTCTTGCCCCCGTCGCGCGCGGATCATCACCGCCCGTTTGGCCTCAGCGTCGGGAGGCCAGGACCACACGCTTTCGCCGTCCGCGCCATGCTGTTCGTCCGCAGGTCGAGACCCGCTGCAACACGTCGCGTCCATCGCTCCCCAGCCCAACGTTCGTGACGATCGCGAAGCGCCCCTCCTGGCGGGCCGGGATACGCCAGAAGGTGCCAGTGATTTGCCCGACGACACAAGGCCCGTCGGGTTGCGACAAAGTAACCCGACGGGCAACGGGGGGGCGCTCATCAGCTATCGTCGCGCCGACGCGCGCGACATGCAGGAGAGAAACCGTCCACTTGGCTGCTACGGCTTCATCGCCGTTGCGCCCGGCACGCGGAACAGATCGATCAGCTGCTTCGATTGGCGCGGATAGGCATCGAACAACTGAAAGTCCAGATCCTTCGAGCCTGCGAACTTGCCGTGGCAGTTGATGCAGCCGTTCGGCTGCTGCGGGGTCTGGAGATAGGTCTCCAGCGTGGTGTTGGCGAGGAAGGGCGGCTGGCTCGGCGTGCCGATCGGCACGCCCTTGCCGGCCCATTGCGCATTGACCAGCCGGTAGTACTGCCAGACGTTGTCCGACCGCAGTGTCTTCAGCGCCGTCTGATAGAGCGTCGTCTTCTGCGCCGCGACGTCGTCGAGCGGGATCACGCGCATCACCTGGGTCGGCGTCGTCGAGCCCTTGGCCGGCGGCTGATTGACCTTGCAGTCGGTGCAGCTCGGATTGAAGAAATTGTACTTGGCGCCCGTCGGCATCGGCTGGTTCTGCGTCGGCGCGTTGTCGACCTGCTCGAACGTCGCCCACAGCCATTGCGGCAATTGGTCGGTCTTGATGACGATGTGCAGGCCGACGAGCCCGAGCTTCCTGACGTCGCAGCGCTTGGTGTCGGGATCGAACACCAGCGCGTCGGTGGTGTAGAAGCGGGTCGCGTCGTCAGGCTGTTTGCTGCCGGGGCCGCTGATCACCTTCCACGCCGCCTTGACCTTCACGGTCGCTGCACGGTCCGTGGTGTTGGAGGATGCCGGAAACGCGATCTTGGCGCCGCTCTGGTTGCGGCTGTCGTAGAACTTGTTGGTCACTACGTAGTCGTAATAGACGCGGTTGAGCTTGACCTCGTACCAGACGTTCTGGCCATTCTGGTCGACGAGGCGGTTGCCGTCGGCCTGCTTGTCGCCGGCGATCAGGACATCGCTGATCTTGGCGGTGCGCACCAGCGTGCGGCGCGCCGCAGCCGGATTCTCCCTGGCCTGGATCAGGCATTGCGGAGGGACACGCTCAGCGGCGTCGAACGGCGCCGGCTTGACCGGCGGGTTGAGATAGATGTCGTCGGAATCCTTGTAGGTCTCCCACACCACCGGTCCGGTCGGCATCGTCTTGGGGCCCCCCTCGGTCCTGTAGGTGAAGCCGCCGATCACGTTCTCGCGGTCGGGCACGCCGCGCTCGACGATCGGGTTCGGCGCCGGCCAGTTGAGCGCGATGAAGGAATCCCAGGCCATGTTGTCGACATAGACCTGCAGGCCGATGGCGCCGACATTCTGGGTCACGATATCGGCCGGAATGTCCGGGCTGAACACGTAGTAGGGCGGCGTGAACTGGCGGCCGTTGACCCTGGGCCCGGCCGCCATGTCGGTTTGTTGAGCCTGGACGACTGCGCTGGGCAGCAAGACCAATGCGGTCCATGCAATGAGCTTTTGTCTCAAATTGATCTCCATCGGCGGGAGTCTCGTGAATCAACCTAGAGGTTAATATCATAAAATAATCGCGCAAAAGATGATCTGGTTCACATTTGCTCGCATCCTTTCCGCGCGTGCCCCTTGGTGCCCGGGCTGGACAGCAGCGGTCGTGACGATGCGATGTGATCGGCCGCCAGCGCGCAGCGCCATGACGGTCGCGACGGCGAATGGCCGTCGGATCGCGCAGTCGTGATTGGGGAGCTGCTTTCGCCTGCCTACATCATCCTTAGCGCGCTGGTGCGCAGCAGGGGGAGCCTCATCATGATCGCATCCAGGAGCCTGGCGGCCGCGCTGCTGATGTCGGCATTGACGGCCAGCGCGGCGTCCGCGCAATTCTCCGAGCCGGCGGCCTATGAGGCCATGCATCCCGACCGCGACGTGCTCAATGGCGGCGCGCTGACGCCGGCGGGGCAGGCGGAGCTCGCCCGCCGTGGCGCGTCCGCTTTTCCGAATGCAAATGCGGCGGTCCCGCCGGCCGATCCCGTGAGGCCGCCTCGGCGCCATCGGCGCTGAGTGCGGCGAATGCGACGAGTGATTAAGTAGCGTCGGCAAAGCAGCCGCCGTCAGGCGGCAGCGTGCCCACCGTCGGGCGGCGTTCGCGGCGAGACCGTGAGCACGGCGCCATCACGATCGTGCGCGTCGAAAGGGCAGTGGCGCGCCTTTGTCCACCCTACACGACTGCGGCTTCGCATCAGCTCGCATGCTCCTCGCGCTCGTGAATCACGCTGGCGCGGCCGACGATGAGGTCGTCGACATGGCCGATGCGCGAGACGTCCTTGCCGGCATAGGGCAGGGAGTGCAGCACGCAGCGCATCGCGTTCAGCCGCGCGCGCTTCTTGTCGTCGGACTTGATCACGGTCCACGGGCAGTCGGCGGTGTCGGTGGAGAAGAACATCGCCTCCTTGGCGCGGGTGTAATCGTCCCATTTGTCGAGCGAAGCGGTGTCGATCGGCGACAGCTTCCACTGCTTCAGCGGATGCGCCTCGCGCTCCTTGAAGCGCCGGCGCTGCTCCTCGCGGCTGACCGAGAACCAGAACTTGATGAGATGCATGCCGCTACGCACCAGGTTGCGCTCGAACTCCGGCACCTGGCGCAGGAACTCGTCATATTCGGCCTGCGAGCAGAAGCCCATCACGCGCTCGACGCCGGCGCGGTTGTACCAGGAGCGGTCGAACAGCACGATCTCGCCGGCTGTCGGCAGGTGCTCGACATAACGCTGGAAGTACCATTGGCCGCGCTCGACGTCGCTCGGCTTGTCCAAGGCGACGACGCGCGCGCCGCGCGGGTTGAGATGCTCCATGAAGCGCTTGATCGTGCCGCCCTTGCCGGCGGCGTCGCGGCCTTCGAACAGCAGCACCAGGCGCTGGCGGGCGTCCTTCATCCAGTTCTGCAGCTTGAGCAGCTCCGTTTGCAGGATGAACTTCTGCTCCTCATAGTCCTTGCGGTACATGCGGTATTTGTAGGGGTAGCCGCCCTGGCGCCAATTGTCGGCGAGCTCGTCGGAGGTGTGACGCTTGTCGCGCTTGGCCTTGCCGTCGATCAGCGCCTGCATCAGCTTGGCGTCGTCGGGCGCGGCGCCGTCGAGCATGGCCTTGATTGGCGCGCTGTCGGCATCGAGCGCCGGCGGCCCGTTGAGCACGCTCTCGAAGGCCGACAGCGACGTGATCTGCGCCGCCTGCATCGACTCGTCGACCAGCGACTGTGCGACCGGATCGAGCGTCGCGGCGGATTGTCGGCGGGCCACATGCGCCGTGGCACTGGCGCGCCTGGTGCGCTGCCCGTTGGTAGCCTTGCCCTTGGTCGTGTTCTTGGCCATGCGACTCCGCCCCGCCTGTTGGTGATGTACAGACATGTGAATCGTTTTTTATCCGCCAAGCGTGCTGCGGCAGGTTGACCTGGATCAATGGGTCGCGGGAACAAGGCAGGGCGATACCGTTCTCGGTTAAATTCGTCTTGAGCCAAGACCGCCGTCATTCCCAGGGCTATCGCATATGGGTAGGACGTCGCGACGAACGAACAAGCAAGTTAGTGACTCGGTCATGCCCGGGCTTGTCCCGCCTGCGCGGCCGTAGCCGCTTCGGCGCGGCGAAGGCCCGGGCATCCACGTGGTTCTCAGCATGCCGAACGACGTGCATGGCCGGGACAAGCCCGGCCATGACGACGTTGTGAGAGGCGAGAACAAAACTGCGGTCGCCCTATGCAATTGCCCTGCTGTCATTCCGGGGCAAGGCCGTAGGCCTTGAACCCGGAAGCTCGAGATTGTCTTGCGTTCTTTGCTAACAAGCTCGGGATTCCGGGTTCAATCGTCAGAGCGCGATCGCGCTCTGACGATTGCCCCGGAATGACGGTCGGGGCCGTCAGAGACGCAGTGAACTCACACCACGATGCTCAGCCGCTTCGCGGCCCGCGTGATGCCGGTGTAGAGCCAGCGTGCGCGGGCTTCCTGGAACGCAAAGCTCTCGTCGAACAGCACGACGTCGTCCCATTGCGAGCCCTGCGACTTGTGCACGGTCAGCACATAGCCGTAGTCGAACTCGTCATAGGGCTTGCGCTGCTCCCAGGGGATGTCCTCGATGCCGCCGGCGAAGCACTCGCCGCGCACCGAGACCTTGGTGACCTTGCGGCCGAAATCCTCGTCGGGCGCGACCCGCATCGTCACGATCTTGGACTTCGAGGTCGCGCGTGACTTCACCCGCCACAGTCCGCCATTGAACAGGCCCTTCTTGCGGTTGTTGCGCAGGCAGACCAGCTTGTCGCCGGCCACCGGCAGCGCGTCCTCGATGTCCAGGCGCTGGCGAAAGCGGTTGTTGTAGGCGCGGCGGGTGGCGTTGCGGCCGACCAGCACCTGGTCGGCCTCCATCACGCGGGACGGATCGAGCTCGCGGCGCTCCACCACCTCGCTCTCGCCATAGCGGCCGATGTCGAGCGTGTTGCCCTCGCGCACGTCCATCGACATCCGCACGATCGGATCGTCCTGCGCCTGGCGATGCACCTCGGTCAGCATCACGTCCGGCTCGCTGTCGGTGAAGAAGCCGCCGCCCTTGACCGGCGGCAGCTGGGCGGGATCGCCGAGCACCAGCAGCGGACAGTCGAACGAGAGCAGGTCGCGGCCGAGATCGGCGTCGACCATCGAGCATTCGTCGATGATGATCAGCTTGGCCTTGGACGCCGGCGCATCGTCCCACAATTCGAAGTTCGGCTGCTCCTCGCCGCTCTCCTGGGCGCGGTAGATCAGCGAGTGGATGGTGGAGGCGTTGTCGCAGCCCTTGCTGCGCATCACCAGCGCCGCCTTGCCGGTGAACGCCGCGAACTTGACCTCGCCATCGACGCCCTCGGCAATATGGCGGGCCAGCGTGGTCTTGCCGGTGCCGGCATAGCCGAACAGCCGGAACACCTGCGGCGTGCCGTTCCGGCCGGGCTTGTCCTTCAGCCAGTCGCTGACGGCCTTGAGGGCGGAATCCTGATGCGGGGAGAAGGTGGTCATGGCTCACAGGGAAGGAGCCGCGGGGCGACTCGGGACATTCCGTGAACCTAAGGGCTGTTTCGGCGAGATCAAGCTGGAATGGGTGCAGACGGTGCGCTCCCTCTCCCCGTTCCCTGGCGAAGCTTCGCTTCGCTGAGGCGGGGAGAGGGTCGGGGTGAGGGGCAGCCGCGCGGGAGGTGCGAGTGGTTGGACCTGTACCCCCTCACCCGGATTGCATCTTCGATGCAATCCGACCTCTCCCCGCAAGCGGGGAGAGGTAAGGGACCTACTGCCAGCCGGGCACACCCCTCATGTCCGGCAGATGATGCGCGATGCCCTTGTGGCAGTCGATGCAGGTTTTTTCGCCGGTGAAGAGGAAGCGCTGGTGGGCCTCCACGGCGCGCGGCGACTGCTTGGTGATGTCCATCGACTGCGCGCTGTGGCAGTTGCGGCACTCAAGAGAATCATTCGCCTTGAACCGCGCCCATTCATGCAGCGCCAGCTCCAGCCTTCGGTCGGTGAACTTCTCGCGGGTGTCGATCGAGCCGAACAGGTGGCCCCAGACCTCCTTCGAGGCCTGCATCTTGCGCGCGATCTTGTCGGTCCAATTGTGCGGCACATGGCAGTCCGGGCAGGAGGCCCGCACGCCGGAGCGGTTGGAGAAGTGCACGGTCGTCTTCAGCTCGGCGAACACGTTGTCTTTCATCTCGTGACAGCCGGTGCAGAATTTCTCGGTGTTGGTGATCTCGAGCGCGGTGTTGAAGCCGCCCCAGAAGATCACGCCGGCAACGAAGCCGGCGAGCACCAGCACGCCGAGCCCGAAGATCGAGCTCGGCTTGAGCAGCACGTCGATCAAATCGAGCAGGAATTGCCAGGCGCGGCGGGCGAGGCCGAGCCGTTTGTCGGGGGCCGGCGTTCCGGTCCCCTGCGGGATGTCGGCGCTGCTCATCGCTTGGCACCCGGTTTGTCGTGCGACAGCACGGTGTCGATGTCGACGAAGTCATTGCTGACCGGGGGCGTGGCTGTGCTCTGCGGCACATGGCATTGCGTGCAGAAATAGCGCCGCGGCGACACCGAAGCGAGGAACTGGCCGTCGCGATCCATGAAGTGGGTGATCGACAGCATCGGCGCCTTGGATTCAGCGGTGCGCGCGCGGGCGTGGCAGGACAGGCACTTGTTGCCCTGCATGTCGACCTGATAGCCGTCGATGGAATGCGGGATCACCGGCGGCTGCTCCGGATAGTTGCGCACCTCCTTCTCGGCGGTGTTCTTGGTCGGCTGCATCGGCGGCGCCGGGCCTTCGTCATTCAGCGGCGTGGGGCCGCGCAGCGACGACGAGACGCTCTGGGCGAGCAGGGCGCTCGAGCCAGCCGCCAGGCTGGCCGCGAGCAGCATCATGGCAAGTTTCTTGATCATCTTAGTCACACCCGCTCGATGCGCACGGCGCATTTCTTGTAGTCGGTCTGCAGCGAGATCGGATCGGTGGCGTCGAGCGTCACCTTGTTGATCAGCTTGGACTCGTCGAACCACGGCACGAACACGAGCCCGCGCGGCGGCTTGTCCCGGCCGCGCGTCTCGACGCGGGCGCGGATGAAGCCGCGCCGTGAGGCGACCTTCACTTCATCGCCGCGCCTGAGGTTCGCCTCCTGCGCGTCGTCCGGATGCATGAAGCAGACGGCCTCGGGGAACGCCTTGTAGAGCTCGGGCACGCGGCGGGTCATCGTGCCGGAATGCCAGTGCTCGACGACGCGGCCGGTCGACAGCCAGAACGGATAGTCCTTGTCGGGCGATTCCGCCGGCGGCTCGTAGGGCAGCGCGAAGATGCGCGCCTTGCCGTCCGGGAAGCCGTAGAACTGCACGCCGGTGCCGGCCTTCACGTAAGGGTCGGAGCCTTCGCGGAAACGCCAGCGCGTCTCCTTGCCGTCCACCACCGGCCAGCGCAGGCCGCGTTCTTTGTGATAGGTTTCGAACGGCGCGAGGTCGTGACCATGGCCGCGGCCGAATTCGGCGTATTCCTCGAACAAGCCCTTGTGGACGTAGAAGCCGAACGCCTTGGATTCGTCGTTGGCGTAGCCCGGCTCGATCTGGTCGAGCGGGAACTTGTCGACCTGGCCGTTCTTGTAGAGCACGTCGAACAGCGTCTTGCCGCGGACGTCAGGCTTCTTGGCGATCAGCTCCTCGGTCCAGACTTCCTCGATCTTGAAGCGCTTGGAGAACTCCATCAGCTGCCATAGATCCGAGCGCGCCTCGCCCGGCGCGGCGACGAGCTGATGCCAGAACTGCGTGCGCCGCTCGGCATTGCCGTAGGCGCCTTCCTTCTCCACCCACATCGCTGTCGGCAGGATGAGGTCCGCGGCGAGCGCGGTCACCGACGGATAGGCGTCGGAGACCACGATGAAATTGTCGGGATTGCGGAAGCCGGGATAAGTCTCTTCGTTGGCGTTTGGGCCGGCCTGCAAATTGTTGTTGACCTGCACCCAATAGGCGTTGAGCAGGCCGTCCTTCAGCATCCGGCTCTGCAGCACGGCATGATAGCCGGGCTTGTCGGGGATCGTGCCCTCCGGCAGCTGCCAGATGTGCTCGGCCTTGGTGCGATGCTCCTTGTTGGTGACGACCATGTCGGCCGGCAGGCGGTGCGAGAAGGTGCCGACTTCGCGCGCGGTGCCGCAGGCCGAGGGCTGGCCCGTCAGCGAGAACGGGCTGTTGCCGGCCTCGGCGATTTTGCCCGTCAGCAGATGGATGTTGTACACGAGGTTGTTGCACCAGACGCCGCGGGTGTGCTGGTTGAAGCCCATGGTCCAGAACGAGACCACCTTGGTCTTGGGATCGGCATAAAGCTCGGCCAGCGCCTGCAGCCGGTTCAACGGCACGCCGGACATCTCGGCCGCCTTCTCCAGCGTGTAGTCCGAGACGAACTTGGCGTACTCGTCGAAGCTGATGTCGGTGGCGTCGTTGGCTTTCGCCGCGCCTGTGGCCTTCTTCTGCAACGGATGTTCGGGCCGCAGGCCGTAGCCGATGTCGGTCTGGCCCTTCTTGAACACCGTATGCGCCTGGACGAAGTCCTTGTTGACGCGGCCGGTGGTGATGATGTGGTTGGCGATCGCGTTGAGGATGTAGAGGTCGGTCTGCGGCTTGAACACCATGCCGACATCGGCGAGGTCGAACGAGCGGTGTTCGAAGGTCGAGAGCACAGCGACCTTGACATGCGGCGCCGACAGCCTGCGATCCGTAACGCGGGTCCACAGGATCGGGTGCATCTCCGCCATGTTGGAGCCCCACAGCACGAACGCGTCGGTGGCCTCGATGTCGTCGTAGCAGCCGGCCGGCTCGTCGATGCCGAAGGTGCGCATCATGCCTGCCACGGCCGAGGCCATGCAGTGCCGCGCATTGGGGTCGATGTTGTTGGTGCGGAAGCCGGCCTTGAACAGCTTCGACGCCGCATAGCCTTCCCAGATCGTCCACTGGCCCGAGCCGAACATGCCGACGCCGGAGGGACCGCGCTTCTTCAAGGCGTCCTTGAACTTCAGCGCCATGATGTCGAAGGCTTCGTCCCACGACACCGGCGTGAACTCGCCGTTTTTGTCGTACTTGCCATTCGTCTTGCGCAGCATCGGATGCGTCAGGCGGTCATGGCCGTACATGATCTTCGACAGGAAGTAGCCCTTGACGCAATTGAGGCCGCGGTTGACCTCGGCCTTGATGTCGCCATGCGTCGCGACGACGCGGTTGTCCTTGGTCGCGACCATCACGCTGCAGCCGGTGCCGCAGAAGCGGCAGGCGGCCTTGTCCCATTTCAGCTCGGTGGCCTCGCGTTCGGTGACGAGGTTCGCGGCGCGTGCGGCCACGGGCATGCCGGCGGCAGCCGCGGCAATCGCGGCGGCTTCCAGCTTCAGCATCTGGCGGCGGTCGATCTTTGGTTCGGTCATGATGGTCTCGGTTGACTAGCCGGCGTCGATGGCGTGGAAGACGAGGCAGGCGGAATGCACGTGGGGCAGCAGCCCGATGCGGTTCATGGTGGCGCCGAGCGCGCCGGCATCGGGCGCATCGACGACGACGATCAGCTTGCCGCGCTCGTCGCGCGCGTGGATCTCGCAGCCGTCGAGCGCGAGAATGTCCGAGGCGACGCGATCGAGCTGATCGGGCCGGGTCTGCACGATGATGCTGGCGATCTCGCCGGCCGGCGGCGTGACCACGGGCTCGGCTGTCAGGACGCGGCCGGTGATCAGGGCCCGGCGATCGAAGGAGGTGCGGTGATTGAGCATGGGAGACGTCCTTCCGATCAGTGTGCGGCGGGCGGGCCGGGAGGGCCGGCCATCATCTGGTAGACCCACACCGCCAGCCCGTAGGAGCCGACGGTGGCGACCGCCAGCGCGGGCATGATCACGGCGGTGAGGAACAGGAAGGCAAAGACTTCCATGCGTCTGCGACGCGCACGCGCGTTCGCATCGCTGCCGACGAGCGACATGAGAGAATTCTCTGTGATGTGTGCGGGGGGAGGGTTTGCGGCATCCGGGCCGCGCCTGTTGCCAAATTAGCGGATACCGCGGAACCGGCGTTGACGTGGATCAAGGCGGGAACTTGCGCTCCTGACCGGCCACTCGTCACAGCGGATTCGCCAGCTCTCTGTTTGCGATCGTGGTTGATGCCGCGTGAAGATGCGTGATTGCGTCGCAGGCGCCTGAGAAAATATGCTGCTTTGGCTTGCCTGCTTGAAACAAACATCCCCTGGGATTGCGACCGGAGAGGACCGGCATCGCTATTTTTCCGGGGTGCTCGACACCCGTTCGGCCCGCCACCATCATCCCTTGCATCGCATCAACGCGGATGCGCGAGCGGAGCGGAGAGGGCAATGGAGCGTCGTGATTTTCTGAAACTGTCATTGGCATCGGCTGCGGTGATGGCCTGCGCGGCGCCGCTGCGGGCTCAGGACAAGCCGAAGGAAATCCGCATCGGCACCCAGAAGGGCGGCTTCTTCCCGGCCGTGCGGGCACGCGGCACGATCGAAAATGCCTTCAAGGCCGATGGGATCAGCGTCGTTTGGGTCGACTTCCAGTTCGGTCCGCCGCTGCTCGAGGCGATCAATGTCGGCAGCGTCGATTTCGGCTATGTCGGCGACGCACCGCCGATCTTCGCGCAAGCCGCCAATGCCAAGATCCGCTATGCCGCGGCCGTCAAGCAGAACGGCAGCACCCAGGCGATCATCGTGCCGAAGGACTCGCCGATCAAGACGCTGGCCGACCTGAAGGGCAAGCGCATCGCCTTCGGCAAGGGCTCGAGCGCGCACAACCTCCTGGTCGCGGCGCTGGAAAAGGCCGGCATCGCCTGGAGCGACATCACCCCGGCGCCGCTCGCGCCCGCCGATGCGACGGCGGCTTTCGTCAAGGGCTCGGTGGACGCCTGGTCGATCTGGGATCCGTATCTCGCGCTCGCCGAGATCAAGGAGAATGCGCGCGCCGTCGTGTTCGACAAGGACATCCACAAGCCGAACTCGTTCTACATCGTCGGCAGCGACTTCGTGGAGAAGTATCCGGCTGTGGTGGCCAAGCTCAATGCCGCCTTCGCGGCCGAGGGCATCTGGGCCAACAGCCATCACGAGGAGGTCGCCAAGGCGCAGGCCGAGGCCACCGGCGTCGACATCGAGGCTGTCAAGCGCTTCGTCGACCGCTCGGTCTACAGCGTCGTGCCGCTCGACGACGAGATCATCAAGAGCCAGCAGGCAGTGGCGGATCGTTTCGCCCGCGTCGGGCTCATTCCGAAACAAGTCAACGTCGCCGACATCGTCTGGAAGTGGACGCCGTCCACCTGACCTGAGATCGCGACAACAGTTCGAAAGACAATGATATGAGTTCCGCTTCCAAGCCCAACGTCCTCTGGTTCCTGCCGACCCATGGCGACGGCCGCTATCTCGGCACCTCCGAAGGCGGCCGCGAGGTCAACTTCAACTATCTGCGCCAGATCGCGCAAGCCGCCGACCAGCTCGGCTATTATGGCGTGCTGCTGCCCACGGGCCGCAGCTGCGAGGATTCCTGGATCGTGGCTTCCGCGGTGGCGCCGTTCACCGAGAAGCTGCGCTATCTCGTGGCGGTGCGGCCCGGCTTGCAGTCGCCAAGCGTCGCCGCGCGCATGACCGCGACGCTCGACCGCGTCAGCAACGGCCGGCTGCTGGTCAACGTCGTCACCGGCGGCGATCCGGTCGAGAACAAGGGCGACGGCATCTTCCTGTCGCATGAGGAGCGCTACGAGGTCACCCGCGAGTTCCTCACCGTCTACAACAAGCTGCTCGAAAGCGAGGCCGTCAACTTCGCCGGCAAGCACATCACGGTCGAGGACGGCCGGCTGCTGTTCCCGCCGGTGCAGTCGCCGCGCCCGCCGCTGTTCTTCGGCGGCTCGTCGGATGCCGGCATCGACGTCGCCGTCGACACGGTCGAGAAGTACCTCACCTGGGGCGAGCCGCCGGCCGACGTCGCCACCAAGGTTGCCAAGGTGAAGGCCGCCGCCGACAAGCGCGGCCGCAAGCTGTCGTTCGGCATTCGCTTGCACGTGATCGTGCGCGAGACCAATGAGGAGGCGTGGGCCGCGGCCGACGATCTCATCAAGCACGTCACCGACGACACGATTGCGTCGGCGCAGAAGATCTTCGCGCGGATGGATTCGGTCGGCCAGCAGCGCATGTCGCAACTGCATGGCGGGCGGCGCGACAAGCTGGAGATCAGCCCGAATCTGTGGGCCGGCGTCGGCCTCGTTCGTGGCGGTGCAGGCACCGCGCTGGTCGGCGATCCCGATACGGTGGCGGCACGCATCCGCGAGTATCAGGACATCGGCATCGATACCTTCATCCTCTCCGGCTATCCGCATCTCGAGGAAGCCTATCGCTTCGCCGAGCTGGTGTTCCCGAAGCTCGGGCTGAACACGGTGGAGCAGGGCGGCAACGTCACCAAGCTCCGCGCGAATACGGGTCCGTTCGGCGAGACCATCGCCAATGAGCATCGTCCCCTGCAGCGGGCGTCGCAGTCATGAGCCTGATCGAAAGCCTTCCCAAAGTCCGCAAGCTGACCGTTCCCAAGGCAGACGGATTGCTGCCCTGGCTCGTTCCGCTTGCGATCCTGCTGATCTGGCAGGCGGCCTCGGTCGCCGGTTTCGTGTCGCCGCGCGTGCTGCCGGCGCCGAGCGACGTCGCGCGCGCCGGCTGGAAGCTGCTGTGGTCGGGCGAGCTCGGCCGCAACATCTGGGTCAGCTTCTGGCGCGCCTCGATCGGCTTCCTGATCGGCGGCAGCATCGGGTTCGCCTTCGGCCTCGCCAACGGCCTGTCGCAGCTCTCATCGAAGCTCACCGACACGACATTGCAGATGGTGCGCAACGTGCCGCATCTGGCGCTGATCCCGCTGGTCATCCTGTGGTTCGGCATCGACGAGAGCGCGAAGCTGTTTCTCGTCGCGCTCGGCGTGTTCTTCCCCGTGTACCTGAACACGCTGCACGGGATTCGCACCGTCGACCCGCAACTCATTGAAATGGGCCGCGTCTACGGCATGACGGATGGCGAGCTGTTTCGCCGCGTGATCTTCCCCGGCGCGCTGCCCTCGATCTTCGTCGGCCTGCGCTTCGCGCTCGGCATCATGTGGCTCACCCTGATTGTCGCGGAGACAATCGCGGCGTCCTCAGGGCTTGGCTACATGGCGATGCAGGCGCGCGAGTTCATGCAGATCGACGTCGTCGTCCTCTCCATCCTGATCTACGCCCTGCTGGGCAAGGTCGCCGACAGCGCCTCGCGGCTGCTGGAGCGGCTGACGCTGTCCTGGCATCCGGCGTTCAGCACGCATTGAGGTCTGTAATGCAGCAAGTACTCCGGCTTCCCGTGTCCAATGCCCAGGCGATCGACGCTCCCGAGGTGATCGGGCATGCTGAGGCTTCCCGTCCGTACAGGAAGCCCGGCGTGACCCCAGCCCCATCAGAGACGCGCGGCTTGCCGCTGGTGATCCGCGATCTCCGCAAGGCGTTCGGCGACAACGAGGTGCTGCGTGGCATCGACCTGGAGATTCCGGCCGGTCAGTTCGTCGCCATCGTCGGCCAGAGCGGCTGCGGCAAGAGCACGCTGCTGCGGCTGATCGCCGGCCTGGACAAGCCGACCTCGGGCACGATCAGCTTCGGCGAGACGGAGGCACGTGCGGAGGACGTCCGCGTCATGTTTCAGGAGCCGCGGCTGCTGCCCTGGGCGCGGGTGCTGGCCAATGTCGAAGTCGGCCTCGGCCGGGAGCGCAAGACAGCCGGCGCGCATGAGCGCGCGCGGCAGGCGCTGGAGGAGGTCGGTCTCGCCGAGAAGCGCGACCAATGGCCGGCGGTGTTGTCCGGTGGCCAGAAGCAGCGCGTGGCGCTGGCGCGCGCGCTGGTCAGCGGGCCGCGCCTGCTGGCGTTCGACGAGCCGCTCGGCGCGCTCGACGCGCTGACCCGGATTGCGATGCAGCGGCTGCTGGAGCGGGTCTGGGCCGACCAGACCTTCACCGCAATCCTGGTCACCCATGACGTCGCCGAAGCCGTCGCCCTGGCTGATCGGGTTTTGGTGATCGAAAATGGGCAGATTGCCGAAGATATCATCGTTGACCTGCCGCGCCCGCGCCAGCGCGGCTCTGCCGAGCTTGCCGCGCTGGAAGGTTCGATCCTGGGCCAGTTGCTAGGACCGGGCACGACAGGTTAGGAAAGATCAACGCAATGAACTTCGTCGCCCGTCACATGTCTGATGCCCCGGCGCCTGCGCCTGATTTCCGCTCCGCGATGCGCCAACTGGTCGGCGGCGTCAGCGTCATCACCGTCGGACGTGGCGACGAGGTCACCGGCATGACCGTGAGCTCGCTGTCCTCGCTCGCGGTCGACCCGCCGTCGATCATCGTCAGCCTCAATCGCAACGCCTCGTCGTGGCCGATCCTGCAGCGGGAGCGCGTGTTCGGCGCCAATCTGCTAGCGGCGGACCAGATCGGCGTGGCCGAGCGGTTCGCGGGCAAGGGGGGCTTGCGTGGCGCCGAGCGTTTTGCCGGCGCCGAGTGGCGCAAGCACGTCACCGGCGTGCCGCTCCTGGTCGGGGCACTGGCGACGCTCGACTGCGAGGTCGAGGAGATCATCGAGCGCCATTCCCATGCCATCGTGATCGGCCGCGTGGTGCACGTCGCCGTCGCGCCGCAATCGGCGGCCCTGGCGTATTGGCATGGCAGCTATGTCACCGTCGATCGCGACGACGACCTCGGACGGCTCGCGGCGCTGAGCGTGCCCGATCCGCGGGCAACCCCCTGACGTCTCGAACCGTCGGGCCTGCGCTGGCGTCGGTCGGCCAGACGCCGTAAAAGCCGTTGTCGACGTCGGCAGCGGATATCATGAAGCGGATCGGAACCTGGGCTCTCTACGTGATCGGCACGGTCGCGATCCTGTATCTCGCGCTCTATGCCTATGCCGCGTTGACGCAGCGCACGTTCACGCCCGGCGATCCCATCCACATCTTCCGCAATCCCGAGGCGCCAAGCTATTCGTAGAGCTGATGTGTTCTACGGAATCGTATCTGGTCGCCTTGCGCACGTTCCCGCGTCTTCGCCCGGAGCTTGCGGGTCAGCCCGCTGTCCCCCTCCAGGGCAGGGCAATCGCCTATGACCAATCTGAGTTTGTCGCGAAACTTTAGCCACATCGTCATGCCGGGACGGAGCCCGGCCATGACGACGTGGAGACAGACGGGCGCAACACTTCGATCGTCAAATGCGATTGCCCTGCCCTCAAGGGGAGGGTGAGACTGAGATCGCCGCTTGCGACCGTCCTCATCGGCTTTTGTGATCATCGCGCAGAGCCGTCGCCAAGCCCTGTCCTAATCGTCGGCCAAGGTGCGGGCTGCGCGGCGCCGCTGTCGCGGCGGCTCGCGCACCCAAGGGTCTGTCGCCTGTTCGCAACCCTGCAACTGCATCCAGTCAGCCGACAGAAATTGCACCCGGCAGCGGCGCCAGACGCGCGTCTGTGTCTTGCCGTCCGGCGAGGTCTCGATGTCGGACAGAGACAGATAGGGTGGCCGCCAGCGATAGCGGCGCTCATTGTCCCAGCCGTCGCAGCCGCCTGTCCCGCACGCGAGGGTGCGCGAGATCAGCTTGCCCCTGCTGGCAAAGCACCAGCTGCGCGCGCCCCATTCCTCCCGGGAGGATGGCTTCACCAGCGGCGCGTGCGACGTCTGCTCCCAGCAGCCGGCCAGCACGCCACGTGTCTCGGCCATGGCCGTTGAAATGAAAAGCGGCGCGCTCGGCGTGAGCGCGCCGCCAAGAACGAGTCCGAAAGCGTGTGCCAGTCTAGACAGCGCTCGGCATGCGCGGCGTGTCGCCGGCGCCCGGCGGCGGGATCGGCACGCCGCCATCGGCATATTCGTTGAGCTTGTTGCGCAATGTGCGGATCGAGATTCCCAGAATGTTGGCCGCATGAGTCCGGTTGCCCAGGCAGTGCTTCAGGGTTTCGAGGATCAGGTCGCGTTCGACATCGGCGACGGTGCGGCCGACGAGGGCGCGCGTGACCTGCTCGGCGGCCATCGTAGCATGGGCGACGGCGGGTTGCGTCTTGCCGATGTCGAGCCGGGCGCCATCGGGGGTGAGGATCGCATCCGGCCCGATCTCGTCGCCCTGCGCCATCAGCACGGCGCGGTGCATCGTGTTCTCCAGCTCGCGCACGTTGCCCGGCCAGCGGTTGGTGGTGAGGATGCGCTTGGCTTCCGGCGAGATCGGCCGCAGCGGCACGGCGTTGGCATCGGAGTATTTGCGCGCGAAGTGCTGGGCCAGCTCGAGGATGTCGGCCGGACGCTCCCGCAGCGGCGGGATCTTCAGGTTCACGACGTTGAGCCGGAACAGCAGATCCTCGCGGAAGGTGCCCTCGCGCACGGCGTCCGCCAGGTTGCGGTTCGAGGTCGCGATGATGCGGATGTCGACCGGCACCGGGCGGGTGCCGCCGACGCGGTCGATCACGCGCTCCTGGATCGCGCGCAACAGCTTCGACTGCAGCCGCACGTCCATCTCGGAGATTTCGTCGAGCAGAAGCGTGCCACCATTGGCCTCTTCGAACTTGCCGACGCGGCGCGCGACCGCGCCGGTGAAGGCGCCCTTCTCGTGGCCGAACAGCTCGGATTCCAGGAGATGCTCGGGGATCGCGGCGCAATTGATCGAGATGAAGGGACGCTTGGCGCGGGCCGAGCGGGTGTGGACGTAGCGCGCCAGCACCTCCTTGCCGGTGCCGGATTCACCGGTGATCATCACCGAGGCGTCGGAGCCGGCGATCTGCTGCGCCAGCTTGATCACCTTGGCCATGGCGTCGTCGCGGTAGACGAGGTCCCGGCTGTCATTGGCGACGGCGGCGAGCACGGCGGCGATCAGCTCCGGATCCGGCGGCAGCGGAATGTATTCCTTGGCGCCGGCGTGGATGGCGGCGACCGCGGCGCGGGCGTCGCTGGTGATGCCGCAGGCGACGATCGGCACATGGATATGCTCGGCGTCGAGCCGGATCACGAGGTCGCGGATGTCGAGCGCGACGTCGACCAGCAGCAGGTCGGCGCCCTTGCCGCCGCGCAGCACGCGCATCGCCTGCTCGTTGTCCTCGGCATGGGTGACGGTGGCGCCATTCTCCATGGCGATCTTGGTGGCCGCGGTCAGCTGACCCTTCAGCGTTCCGACGATGAGAAGCCGCATGGTGGTCTCCTATTCGGTCGCGCCGCTCTCGGTCAGCGCGCGGGGATCATGTCCGTCAGTTGCGGTCGGATTTGATGATTTCGGTCATGGTGACGCCGAGCTTGTCCTCGACCAGCACGACTTCGCCGCGGGCGACGAGACGGTTGTTGACGTAGATGTCGATGGCTTCGCCGACCTTGCGGTCGAGCTCGAGCACCGTGCCGGGCCCGAGCTTCAAGAGCTCGCCGACATCCATCTTGGAACGGCCGAGCACGGCGGAGACCTGGACGGGAACGTCGAACACGGCTTCCAGGTCGGCCGCGATGCGCGAGGCGTGCTCTTCCTCGTTGTAACCGACGTCGCCGGTGAGCGGCGGAGCGTCGGCCGAATTCAGGTCCGGAAGCGGGATCTCGTTGTCGCTCATGACTTAAACTCCATGGCCATTCGTGGCGGCCTAGTTCTTCCGGGACGCCATGTAGCGTCCGACCAGTTCGTTGATCTTGGCGTCGATCGCGGCGCGCTCCAGCACGACGCCGCCATCCGCCCATTCGATGCGGCAGTCGCCGGTCGCGATCTCCGGCTCGGCGAGAATGACGAGCCGCCCCTCGAAGCCGCTCTGCTTGGCGAGCCTCTCGATCTTCTCGCGGGCGAGCTCGTAGAGGGAGTCGTTGATGCGGAGCACCAGATGCGGCGTGGCCACCAGATGCGCGAAGCAGTCATGCACGAGACCGGTGATCTCGCCGAGCGGCTCGGCGTCGATCAGCGCCGCGCACAGCTTGCGCGCCACGGCCACCGCGACATCCACCGCTTCCGTCTCCATCTTCGATTCGATGCCGGCGAAACGGGCGGAGATGCCCTGCAGCTGGATGTTGATCTGCTCCAGCGCCGATGCGACACGGCGGTCGGCCTCAACCTTGGCCTCGCGCTGCGCCGCCTCGTAGCCGTTGCGATAGGCGGCGGCTTCGGCGGCTGCGACCTTCTGTGCGATCTCGGCGGCCGAGGCGCCGCGCTCCCGCGTCTTCTCCGGCGCGGCGAAGTCGGTATCGAACAGGAACTTCGCGGGCTGAGCCATCAATACACCAGTTCGTCGTCAGCGCGGTTCTTGCTGAGCATGATCTCGCCCTTGGCGGCGAGGTCCTTGGCGAGGTTGACGAGCAGGGCCTGCGCCTCGTCGACGTCGCGCAGGCGCACCGGTCCCATCGCGGCCATGTCGTCCTGGAGCATCTTGGCGGCGCGGGACGACATGTTGCCGAAGAAGAAGTTGCGCACCTCCTCGTTGGCGCTCTTGAGCGCCACGCCGAGCTTGTCCTTGTCGACGTTGCGCAGCAGCGTCTGGGCGGAGGCGGAGTCGAGCTTGATCAGGTCGTCGAAGGTGAACATCAGCGCCTTGATGCGCTCGGCGGATTCGCGGTTCTCTTCTTCGAGCGAGGTGATGAAGCGGGTCTCGGTCTGGCGGTCGAAATTGTTGAAGATCTCGGCCATGACCTCGTGGGCGTCGCGGCGGCGGGTCTGCGACAGGTTCGACATGAACTCGACGCGAAGCGTCTGCTCGACCCGCTCGATGACTTCCTTCTGCACCGCTTCCATGCGCAGCATGCGGCCGATGACGTCGAGCGCCATGTCCTCGGGCAGGATCGCGAGCACGCGCGCGGCATGCTCCGGCTTCAGCTTGGACAGCACGACGGCGATGGTCTGCGGATATTCGTTCTTGAGATAGTTCGCCAGCACCTCTTCCTGGACGTTGGAGAGCTTCTCCCACATGTTGCGGCCGGCGGGACCGCGGATCTCGTCCATGATGCCGGAGACGCGCTCCGACGGCAGATATTGCTGCAGCAGCCGCTCGGTGGCGTCGAAATTGCCCATCAGCGCGCCGGAGGCCGACATGCGCGAGACGAATTCGAGCATCAGGTCCTCGACGACGTCGGCTTCGACGGTGCCCAGCGTCGACATCGCCAGTGACAGCTCGCGCACCTCGTCGTCGTCGAGCTGCTGCCAGATCTTGCCGCCATACTGCTCGCCGAGCGCCAGCATCATCACGGCTGCCCGCTTCGGGCCGCTCAGCGGCTCGGTCTTCTCGCGCTGCGCCTGACGGCTTGCCAGCGTCGCGATGACGGTGGAGATGTCGGCGGTGTTGGCGTTGGCGTTCTGGGTCTGCGGAAGCGACATGGCGATCTACGTTCGATTCGGTTGCTACGGTTCAGACGGAGCGGATCATTGCTGCTGTGGCTCGGCGAGCCATTGGCGGATGATGGAGGCGGCTTCGCCCGGGTTGCGGTCGGCAAGTTCGCCGACGCGGTGGACCGACTGGGCGTGGACCTGGCCCTGCACCTGGGCGACGTCGATCATGGTGGCGGTCTGCTGAGCGTGTGCGACCTGGGCCTGGGTCTCGTCGGTGATTGCCGGCACGCCGCTGGTCAGGGCTGCGATCTCCTCCGTGGCGATGATCTTCTTCACCAGCGGCCGCACCACCATGAACACGACCACGATGCCGAGCAGCATCATCACCGCGAGCTCGATGACGTACATCACGTCATCCTTGGTGAAGTGGAGCATGCCGAGGAAGCCGGTGGGCTCGTTGATCTGCGGCACGGCCGGAGCGTCGGCGAATTTCAAATTGACCACTTCGACCTGGTCGCCGCGCTTCTGGTCGAAGCCGATGGCGGAGCGGACCAGGGCCGCGATGCGGTCGAGTTCTTCCTTGCTGCGCTCCTTGTAGACCAGCTCGCCCTTCTCGTTCTTGGAGTAGGCGCCGTCGACCAGCACCGCGACCGAGATGCGGTTGACCCGTCCGGCCTCGGTGACTTCGGTCTTGGTGGTCCGGGAGATCTCGTAATTGTTGGTCTCTTCGGTCTTCTTGCTCTGGTCTTTTGGCTGCTGCGGCGGCTGGTTCTGCTGGTTGCCCGGCAGCTCGTTGTTGACCGAGACCTGACCGTTGCTCTCCGACGTCGCCGACTGCTCTTCGCGGGTCTGGCTGGAGCGGAGCACTCTTCCTTCCGGATCGTAGCGGTCGGAGGTCTGGGTGATGCGGTTGAAGTCGAAATCGGCTGACAGTTGCACCCGGGCGCGGCCGGCGCCGACGACCGAGGACACGATGTCCTCGACCTGCTTGCGCATCCGCTTCTCGAAGCTGTTGCGCCGCTCGTCGCCGACCTGCTGGTCGATGTCGGTCTGGGTGCCGTCGGCGAGCAGTTGGCCGGCCTCGTCGACGATCGACACCCGCTGCGGCTTCAGGCCGTTCACGGCCGAGGCGACGAGGTGGCGGATGGCGCGGATCTGGTTGGCTTCGAGGGCGCCGCGCACGCGCACGACGATCGAGGCCGACGGCTCCGGGGTCTCGCGCGAGAACAGCGGCCGCTCCGGCAGCACGAGATGGACGCGCGCCGCCTGCACGCGGTCGATGGCACGGATGGTGCGGGCGAGCTCGCCCTCCAGGGCGCGCAGATGGTTGATGTTCTGGACGAAGCTCGTGGTGCCCAGCGCATCCGACTTGTCGAAGATCTCGTAGCCGACGCCGCCGCCCTTGGGCAGGCCGCCCTCGGCGAGCTTCATGCGCAGCCGGGTCACCTTGTCCTTGGGGACCAGGATGACGCTGCCTTCATTGCGGATCTCGAACTGGATGCCCTGCCGCTCCAGATCCTTGATGATGCTGGAGGAGTCGTCCATGCTCAGGTCGGTGAACAGGGTGGTCATCTGCGGCGCCGTCACGCGCATGATGACGAAGCCGAAGAAGCCGACCAATGCAGCCGTGACCGCCACCATCGCGGTGAGCCGCGCGGCGCCCAAACCCTTCAGGAAGTCCAAGAGACCTTGCAAGCAACTGCCCCATAGTTCGGCATTCGACGGGTGGCTGCTGAAGGGTGTGATTGGAGCTTCGCGGGCCTTTACGGCCGGTTGCAGAGATCGCGAAATTCAATCCTTAAACCTTCACCGACACCCGCATTCCAGGTGGTGATCCGATGCCTGCCTCTGCGTCCGCCGTTCGGGACGTGCCGCGGAGGTTGAATCGAACCACTGGGCAATTATTGCCTATGGGAAGGTTTCGATATGGTTAACGATCGTTAAAGGGTCCTAACAAAGTGTCGACATGCAAAAAATCGGCTTGGCGGAGCCAAGCCGATTTTCGAAGAAAACCGCTCGCGTCGTTAACGCTTTATTGGCGATATTGTTGAATTCGGGTGGTGCGCAGCCCGGCGAGACCATGCTGGTCGATCGAGAACTGCCACGACAGGAATTCGTCGACGGTCAGGGTGTAGCGGCTGCACGCCTCTTCCAGGGACAACAATCCGCCGCGGACCGCAGCGACGACTTCGGCCTTGCGGCGAATGACCCACCTCTTGGTGCCTGGCGCAGGCAAATCCGCGATGGTGAGCGGGCTGCCGTCAGGCCCGATGACGTATTTCACCCTCGGGCGATGGGGTTCTGTCATGGCGTACTCACAAACTCTTAACCACTGAACTCACGGTAAGAACCTACGCCGCCTCGCTTAAAATTTGCCTAAGCAAAGGGCGGGAATCCGGCGCTCTTTGCGAACGCCGGCTCGTCCGGCGGCCAAAGGCCCCGGGAACGAGATCGTGGTAAATGATTGGTTAAGAATTTCCGGCGGTTACGCCGGTGTGTCGCCATCGTGGCTGAGCTTGATGTTCAAGCTCAGCTGCAAGCGTATCCGCTGTCTTAACTGTCGGAACAGCCCTTAAGGGCTAGTTAACGATCCGCTGGATCTGGTTCACGGTATAGGTCTGGCCGCCGATCGACAGCATAGGGGGCTGCTGGGTCAGATCGACCGAGGTGACCGTGCCCTTGACCTGGGTCGAGATGGCCACCGGCGCGCCGTTGGTCGCATCGGTGCCGACCACCGTGATCTTGTACTGCCCGTCCGGCCATTGCGTGCCGTCATTGCCCTGGCCGTTCCAATTGTAGGTCTGGTTGTCGCCGGCGCTGGCCGAATATTTGCCGCTGAAGACGGTCTGCCCGACGCTGTTGGTGATGCTCACCGTCAGGTTGCTGTCCTTCGGGATGCTGAGATCCCAGCTCGCCTTGGCGTCGGTCATGGTCGTCGTCGCGCCGTTCACGACGGCGGTCTTGCCGACGAAGGCCAAGGCCTGGGTCGCCTGCGTCGTCTGCTGCATCGAGATCAGCGACGACAGCTGGTCATTGGTCTTGAGCTGCTGCTCGACGCCGGCGAACTGGACGAGCTGCTGGGTGAACTGGTTCGTATCCAGCGGATCGAGCGGGTTCTGGTTCTGCAGCTGCGTCGTCAGCAGCGTCAGGAAGGTCTGGAAGTTGCCCGCGATGGTCGAGCCCGCGGTCGAGCCGAGGCTGCTGTTGGATCCGGTGGTGGATGTCTTGGTCGTGCCCGAGACTGCCGGGCTTGCCGTGATTGCGTCGCCGATTGCCATGGAAGCCTCCTGTTAGACCCTGATATCCACGCCGCCCTGCGCGCCGAACATGCGTCCATAGGACCGTCCGGCGAGCTGGACCGGGACGTTTTCGTCCTCGGTCACGATGAGGCGCTGGGAATTGCCGTTCTGTTGATTGTCGCCGCCGTTCTGGCCGGACGAGTTCTGGTCGCGCAGCGAGAATTGCAGCCCGCTGTCGTTGCTCTTGAGGCCGGCATCCTGCAGCGCCTGCTGCAGTTGCGGCGCGGTCTGCTGCAGCATCGCCAGCGTCTCCGGCTTCTCGACCCGCAGGTGCGAGGTGACCTGGCCGTTGCGGTCGACGTCGATGCGGACATCGATGCGGCCGAGCTCGGCCGGATCCAGCCGGATCTCGAAGCGGCTCTTGCCGTTGAGCGCGGACGCCGCGATCTCGACCGCGAGCCCGTGCAGCGGCACGCTGGCCGTCGTCTGGGCGGTCGCCGTGAGGTTGGCCGCGGTGAGCTGGGGCGTTGTCGAGGCCGGGGTCGAGAGCTGCGGCTGCAGGACGTTGGCGGCCTGGGCGCTCGGGTCGGGCAGCGGCGCATTGGCCGAGGCGTTGGTTTGGCCCGCGCCGCGCTCATGCGTGGCCGGAGCCGGAGCATTGCCGTTGGCCTTGGCGGAAGCGTCGATCTCGCCACCGTCTGTCTTGGCGCCGGCCGTCGGCTGCTGGGTGAGACCCGCGCCGTGGTTGGGCTGGGGCGCGCCCTGCGCGGCCGGATTGCCCTGGTCGGCAATCTTGCCGGCTTCGCCGGCCGTCAGGCCGGTCTTGGATTGTGCACCGGGCTTGCCGGCTGTCTTGGTGCCGCCGGGCGTGGCGGCCTCGAGCGCCGTCGTGAATGTCTGATCCGTCGCGGCGGCGGCTTCGCCGGCCGGAGTCGTGGTCCCCTCGGATCCGGTGGCCGCCGCGGCCGATCCGTCGGCCGCCTTCGCGCCGCCGTTCACCTTGGCCGTTGCCGCCATCAGGCCGGCAGCGGCATCGACCGCGCCATTCGGCCCCACCCCGGCCACTCCCACCGGTGCCGTTGCGGCGGAAGGCGTGGCTGATCCATCGGTCTCCGGCATGGCCGTGCCAGCCGCGGCGTTGGCGAGCGCGACCTCGGAGCGAATCGCGACCGCCACGGGCGAGGTCGCTGCCGCGGACTGATCGGCGGCGCCGGAGGCGGCGGTCGTCTCCGTGCCGGCGGTGTCGCCGTCCTTCTTGTCGCTGGCGGTGCCGTCGGCATCCGCCGTATCGGCCGCAGCCTTGTCGGTCGTGGTCTTGTCGGACTTGCCGGTCGCGGCGTCGGCCGCCGTATCCGAACCGCTCTTGTCGGTGCGCGGCGTGCTATCGTCGGCCTTGTCCGGTGCTCTGGCCTTGCTGGTGCGATCCATGTCGCTGCGCGCGGAGTCGCGGCTGCTCGTCGCGGCTGTGCTCGCCCGTGGCGCCGGTGTCGAAGCTGGCGACAGCGACGGACTTGGCACGTCCGGCGGAGTCGCGGCATCGACCAGCGCCGAGAAGCTGTCGGACAGCTGCGAGGCGTCCTGGCGGGACGGCTTCGGCGCCGTGGTCTTGAGAGCCGGGCCGGCCTGGATGTCTGACGTGACGCTGAACACCTTGGAACCTCTCGCAATGAAACTCGACGAGGCAGGTCAGCAAGGAGCGGGCCAGAGCGGAATGAATCAAAAAACTAAGTAATATCAATTATTTGAAAGGTAGGTGCGGACGCGCCGTCACGGCGGCGGCCCCGCCATTTCTGCCCGCCCGGCAAGATTTGCCGCTGGCCTCCGCGGCGAGCGCGATTGCTTCGCAGGACATGCGCCTATATTAAAGACCGATGCTTCTCATGTTGTTTCCGACCAGGAGACCGTGTCCGGAGACCGCTGAAAGCAAGCCATCCGCAAAGACGGCGCATGCTGGGCGTTCCCGCGCCGGGAACCTCTTGCCTGACGCCGCGATCGCAGTGACCTGACCATGCTCAACAGTCTCGATCTCGAAGGCCGTCCTGAGGACACCAGGGTCGTCGTCGCCATGTCCGGCGGCGTGGACTCGTCGGTCACGGCTGCGCTGTTGAAGTCGGAAGGCTACGACGTCGTCGGCATCACCCTGCAGCTCTACGATCATGGCGCCGCCACGCATCGCAAGGGCGCCTGCTGCGCCGGCCAGGACATCCACGACGCGCGCAACGTCGCCGAGCGGCTCGGCATTCCGCATTATGTGCTGGACTACGAGGATCGCTTCCGCGAGTCGGTGATCGACAATTTCGCCGCCAGCTACGCCTCGGGCGAGACGCCGGTGCCGTGCATCGAGTGCAACCGCGCCATCAAGTTCGGCGATCTCCTGAAGACCGCGCGCGAGCTCGGCGCCCAGGTGCTGGCGACCGGCCATTACGTCGCCTCGCGCCGCCTGGCGAACGGTTCGCGCGCGCTCGTTTGTGCCGCGGATGCCGATCGCGACCAGAGCTATTTCCTGTTCGCAACCACGCGCGAGCAGCTCGACTATTTGCGCTTTCCGCTCGGCGACATGACCAAGCCGGAGGTGCGCGAGCTCGCGCGCCGCTTCGGCCTGGAGGTTGCCGACAAGCACGACAGCCAGGACATCTGCTTCGTGCCGACCGGCCGCTATACCGATATCATCGGCAAGCTGCGTCCGAACGCGATGGAGCCGGGCGAGATCGTCGATCTCAACGGCCGCGTATTGGGCGCGCATCAGGGCATCGCCAACTACACGATCGGCCAGCGCAAGGGTCTCGGCATCGCCGCCGGCGCGCCGCTCTATGTGGTCAAGCTCGACGTCGCGACCCGTCGCGTCGTGGTCGGCCCGCGCGAGGCGCTGCGCACGCATCGAATCACCTTGCGCGAGGTCAACTGGATCGGCGACGGCGCGCTGGACACCGCCGTGCGTGACGGCATCGAGCTGTTCGTCCGCGTGCGCTCGACCCGTGCACCGCAGCCCGCCTGGCTGCGCGGCGCGGACGGTCATTACGAGGTCGAGCTCGTCGGCGGCGAGGAGGGCGTGTCGCCCGGCCAGGCCTGCGTGTTCTATGACGCAGCTTCGGGACGCGCGCGCGTGCTCGGCGGCGGCTTCATCCAGAGCGCCGAGGCGGAGAGCCGCAGCGCGGGCGGCATGGTTCGGCCGCAGCGCGTGGCCGAGCCGGTTCGCGGCTGATCAGCATCCAAAATTCAGGGCAGGGGCATGGGGGACATCGACCGCGCGGGGGTCGAAAAGGCCTACGAGCGCTGGGCGCCGGTCTACGACCTGGTGTTCGGCAAGGTCTTCGATCAGGGCCGCCAATCGACCATCGCGGAAGCCGATCGCATCGGCGGCCGCATTCTCGATGTCGGCGTCGGCACCGGCCTGTCGCTGTCGGACTATGCCCGCACGACGAAGATCTGCGGTGTCGACATCTCCGAGCCGATGCTGCGCCGGGCGCAGGCGCGTGTGCGCGAACTCAAGCTGTTGAACGTCGAGACGCTCGCGGTGATGGATGCGAAGCATCTCGCCTTCCCGAACGATTTCTTCGATGCGGTGGTCGCGCAATACGTCATCACCGCGGTGCCGGATCCCGAGGCCACGCTCGATGATTTCATCCGCGTGCTGAAGCCGGGCGGCGAGCTGATCCTCGTCAATCATATCGGCGCCGAGAGCGGACCGCGCCGCCTGTTCGAACTCGCCTTTGCGCCGATCGCGCGTAGGCTCGGCTGGCGGCCGGAGTTCCCCTGGGCGCGGCTGGTGAACTGGGCGGCGAAGCACGGCGGTGTGACGCTCGCCGAGCGCCGGCCGATGCCGCCGCTCGGGCATTTCTCGCTGATCCGCTATCGCAAGGGCTGATCCGAGGATCGTCCGATGTCACGCCTGCGCGCTGTTGGCGCGGGAACGCCAGCGCGGTCGTCGCGTTGCTCCGCTATGAGCATCAGGACATCAGTGTTCCTCTCTTTCGCGCTGGCATCGGCCGCGACGGCGGTCCTCGCCCAGGCGCCCCCCACACCGGCGACGCCGCCACAGGCGACCGCGCCGGCCCCCAATGCGAATGCCGCCTGTGCGCCGAATGCGCGGGCGACTCCGACGCCCGACGGAATCACCACCGGCCGCGCCGGCGAGCCCTTGGGCGACAAGCTCGCCAAGACCAACGGCGTGCTGTGCCCGCCGAGCGGCGTCGATCCGGAGATGCACGCGCCGACGCCCGACGCGGGCACGACACCGGTGATCCCGCCGCCCGGCAGCCCCGGCGGCAATCCAAACGTGCAGCCGAAGTGAGGTCTTAGCCGCTGGACGACGAGGTGTGCCCTGCGGACGGATCCGCTCCGAGCACGCTCACGAATCGTGCAAGCGATTGAGTTCCGGCGACAAAAATCGGCCGCCAGGAAAACCGTGGCTCGGCGCGACGTTTGCTTGACAGGGCAGGGAACGGCTCCTTATATGCCGCCCGTTCGCAGGGTTTCGCCGCGCTCTTTGACCGGCTTCACTCTTGATCGAATGCCGTGGCGGGGTAGCTCAGCTGGTTAGAGCACGGGAATCATAATCCTGGGGTCGGGGGTTCGAGTCCCTCCCCCGCTACCAACGGTCCCCACACTCCCCTCACTCTGCTCAGGCATGCCTCACCGCCGTTCAGCGAGTTGAGACGGCCTGCAATTTCGACACAGATCCCGTCCGGGCGTGTGTCATCTCTCGACACCGTCACCGTCTCCACAAGCTCTCGGATTGCTTCGGCAGCCTCGTCGTCACCTGCGCTCACACCTTTGCCGAGCGCGTTTTCGAGCCGCACCAATTGCTCTTCGTGTCGCCTTAGTAAGGAGGGGATGGAGCGCGATCGGCTGCGGAGCGGCTGGTGGCTTGGCAATTCAGCCATGATCCGCTTCCGATCGGCAGATCCTGTCCCGGGTGTGGTGCAACTCGGCAGACGTTCGAGGCGCAGGGCGGAGCCGGGTCGCCCCTCCCACGTTTCCGTGCCGAGCATCGTCAGGAGCGACGCCACGCGTGTTCGCCCGATGTTGCAAAACCGATCTCGACCACGGAGAGGAGTATGTAGTTCAACAATCCCAAATGCGTGAGGTCGAACGAGAAGCGGCCGCAAGCCACTCGATTTGTGTTGATGTGATGGGCTGGGTGCCGGTCAGGATGTCCGCGATCCGCGACTACATGTCGACGCTGCCGCTGTGCGTTCACCCCGAGGACGGTCGCGACAACGAAGCAGGAGGGGTGAGGTCGAGAAAACCGACCTCGCCGAGCGCATCCATGAGTCCGCGCTCAGGTTCATGGCGACGACGAGCAGCACAAGCTTGACGTCCAGAACGCTGCTGCGCGCGAACGGTTCAGCGCCGCATTGGACGATGCCTTTGCATCCATCCGGGCTCGCATGGACGTGGAGCACGCCGGCTTCATGATCAACCTGACCAAATTCCGGAATCCGCCATCCCCCGGCTGCAATCCATCGACCGCCCCCTGGACGACAGTCCACACGTGACGTCATCGGCTGGCGCGCCTTGAACGCAAGGCCGCTTTGGTCGTTGGACTACCACGCCGCATGCTCTGGTAACATGGTAGCTATGCGAAAATACCGCACTGCACAACCCTCGGGCGTAGCTGAAGTTCAGTCGAGACGCTGAAAATTGTGTTTGTTCGCCTATCAAACGACACATTTTCGCCACTCGGCATTTGAGCAAGCGAGGTCGACGTTGCAATTCTAGGTAGTGTTCAGCGGCTTCGAGGAGGTAATCGGTTAAGTTTTTTATTACGGGCAGGGGCGAAACTCGTTTCCAGTCGGGTTGAAGTTTCTTTTTGTTGCAACCCGAGGGCGTGGGGAAGATCAGCAATGCAAGATACAATCGAGTCGCGGCGATCGCTGCGGCTCCCGGCTGATTGCAGCATCGCGGCGATACACGGCGTGCATGATCAGATCCGAGAAGCGTTCGATGGGCAGCGCCGGCTCGAGATCGATTGCTCCGATGTCGTCAAAGCCGATGTGACGTCGATTCAGCTCCTGCTCTCCACCACGATGACCGGCGCGGCGCAAGGTCGATCGGTGATCCTGACCTCGTTCTCCCAAAACCTTCGGCGCATCCTGCAGCGCGCGGGCGTGCTGCGCGCGGCGCCGCCGAAACATGTCTCCAAAGATAAGGCTAGCACCTGATGGCGATCGTCCTGACTGTCGACGACTCCCCCAGCATCCGGCAGATGGTCAAGGTGACGCTTGAGCCAGCCGGGCATCAAGTGATCGAAGCCGGCGACGGCGTCCAGGGACTAGCGAAGGCGCAGACCAGCCGTCCCGATATCGTCATCACCGACCTCAACATGCCGGCGATGAATGGACTCGAGTTGATCCGCGCGCTGCGCAAGGAGCGCACCCTGACCGGGATGCCGATCCTGTTCCTCACCACCGAGTCCAACGATGCGGTGAAGCAGGAGGCCAAGAGCGCCGGGGCCACCGGCTGGATCACAAAACCCTTCAAGCCCGAGCAGCTGCTCGCCGTGGTCGGCAAACTGGTGCGGGCATGAACAGCGTGGACCCTGTCGAGGTCTTCCGGCAGGAAGCCTCCGAATTGTTCGAGACCCTCGAAGGCGCGCTGCTCGATCTCTGCCAGCGCCCCGACGACCGCGAGCTGATCGACGCCGCCTTTCGCGCCCTGCACACGATCAAGGGCTCAGGCGCCATGTTCGGCTTCGACAAGGTCGCCGCGTTCACCCACGAATTCGAGACGGCCTTCGAGCTGATCCGCCGAGGTGAAGTCAAGCCGACCCAGGAACTCATCTCGGTGGGGCTCGCGGCCAAGGACTACATCCGCGCCCTGATCCACGCGCCGGAGACTGTCGATTCCATCATCGGCGACGCCATTCTGGACGAATTGAAGCAGCTCGTCGCGCCCGGCATCCCGGCCTTCGAATCCACGCCGGACAGGCCTGCGGCGGTGCCGTCCGAGCACCATGCGGCGGGCTGGCTGCTGCGGCTGGAATTCGATGCGCAGATCCTGCGCAACGGCTCCAATCCGCTCGACATGCTCGAAGATCTGGCCAAGCTCGGGCCTTGCTTCGCCGTGCCGATCACCACTGACATTCCCCTGCTCGACGCCCTCGAGCCCGAGGACTGTTACCTCAAATGGGAGGTGACGCTGTCCTCCGATTGCGACAAGGCCGCGATCGAGGATGTCTTCATGTTCGTGCTCGACGAAATGAAGCTCGGCATCACGCCGATGGCCCGCGTCGAACTTCCGGAGTTTGCCCCCTTGCTGCAGGAGGCGGACAGCGAGCCGCCTCCGTCTGCGACCGTGCCCGTGTCTGCCCCGCCGGATGCTGCGGCCGCCGAGCGGCCGGCTCTACCCGCCGAGCCCCGGCGCGAGGAGCCGAAGCGCAACGAAGAGCGCAGCATCGCGACCGTCCGGGTGCAGGCCGAGCGTCTCGACGAACTGATGGACCGGGTTGGCGAGCTCGTGATCGCCCAGGCACGGCTCAGCCAGCTCGCGGCGACGGGCTCCGACCTCTCGATCAAGCTGATTGCCGAGGAGATCGAGCGTCTCGCGGCAAGCCTGCGCGACACCACGATGGGTGCGCGCATGGTGCCGATCGGCTCGTTGTTCGGGCGCTTCCGGCGCCTGGTGCACGATCTGTCGCGCGAACTCGCCAAGCCGGTGGAGTTCGTGACCACCGGCGAGGACACTGAACTCGACAAGACCATGATCGAGTGCCTCGCCGATCCGCTCGTGCATCTGATCCGCAACGCGATCGATCACGGCATCGAGGATGCCGGACGGCGTGCCGCGGCCGGCAAGCCCTCTCAGGGCCGCATCGAACTGTCCGCCGTTCATGCCGGGGCGCAGGTTCTGGTGACCGTGAGCGACAATGGCGGCGGCCTCGATACCCGTCGCATTCGGGCCAAGGCAGAGGAACAGGGACTGATCGCGCCGGGTGCGGCGCTGACCGATCATGAAATCCATCAGCTGCTGTTTCATCCTGGCTTCTCGACCGCGCAAACGGTGTCCGCCCTGTCCGGGCGTGGTGTCGGCATGGATGTGGTCAAAAAGACCATCGAGAACATGCGCGGCTCGATCGATCTGATCACGAGGCCCGGCGAGGGGACGACGGTCACGCTGAGGTTGCCGCTGACGCTGGCGATCATCGAGGGACTCCTGATTCGAGTCGGCGCCGGCCGCTACATCATTCCGCTGTCGGCGGTCGAGGAATGCGTGGAGCTGACGGCGGCCGATCAGCGCTCGCGCGGCCGCAGCTTCCTCAATGTGCGCGGCGGACTGGTGCCGTTCCTGCGGCTCCGGGAGGTGCTGCAGATGGACGGCGCGGCCGAGGAGCATCAGAAGACCATCATCATCTCGACCGGCGAGACCTGTGTCGGCCTGGTCGCCGATCAGATTATCGGCAACCACCAGACCGTCATCAAGTCGCTGTCCAAGCTGCATTCCGATGTGACCATCTTCTCCGGTGCGACCATCCTGGGTGATGGCACCGCGGCGCTGATCCTCGATGTCGGGCAGCTCGTCGCGCTCGCGCAGTCGCAGGCCGAGAAACTGCAAATGAACGAGGCCGCCTGATGACTGCATCACCGACGCAGCCAGCCGGAGCCCATGCCGTCAGCGCCATGCAGGTCGTCATGATCGGCCTCGGCGAGGAGAAGTTCGCACTCGACGCCGGCCTGGTGCGCGAGATCATCGATCCCGTGCCGGAGACCAAGGTCGCCGGCGCCAAGGCTTACGTGCCGAGCCTGATCAATGTCCGCGGCAATGTGATTCCGCTGGCCGACCTGCGGATCCGCTTCGGGATGCCGCCGACCGAACATTCCGTCGACAGCCGGATCGTCGTGATCGAACTCATGCTTGACGGCGAGCCGGTTCTGGTCGGCGTGACTGCGGACAAGGTCTACGAGGTCACCGAGATCTCGCAGACCGACGTGCAGCAGACGCCGCGTGTCGGCATGCATTGGAAGCCGGAGTTCATCCGCTTCATCACCAAATGGCGTGAAGAGTTCGTCATCGTTCCGAACATGGAACGCATTCTGAACTGAAATACGTCTCGGGGGCGAGACGCGAGGGGCTGAAGATGAGATTCACCGTAAAGGCAAAGCTGGCGGTCGCGTTCGGACTGATTATCGTGTTGTCCGCCACCGCGAGCGTCATCGCCTACATGAAATTGGCCGATCTGACCGCCGTCTCGGAAGCCATTGTCCTTCGCGCCGGGCGCATGGAGAAGGCTGCGGAGATCGAGATCGAGATCCTGCGCCAGGTCCGCGCCGAGAAGAATGCACTGTTGACGACCGGCGCCGAGTCCGAGCAGTTCATCGCCGACATCGGCCCTGCGCGCGAGCTCGTGTTCAAGTCGAAGGACGCCGTCTACGCGATGGCCAGCGAGGGCGGCAAGAAGCTGCTCGAGGCTTTCGCCGCGACCTACGCCAAGATGAATGCGTTCGAGGACGAGACCATCAAGCTGTCGAGGGTCGACAGGGCGGCGGCAACGGATCGATCGGTCCGTGAAGGCAAGAAGCTCGTCACCGATACGCTGGACGCGGCGGACGCCTATATCACCTACACCAGAAAGGGCATGGCGGACCAGGCCGCTCAGGCACGCGAGGAGGGCGCCCGTGCGCAGTTCCTGCTGACTGTTCTGGCTGCGGTCTCCACACTCATTGCCGTCGCTGCGGCGCTCTGGATGTCGCTCACGATCAGCCGCGCCCTTGGCCGCGCCGTCGGCCTTGCCGGCGCCGTCTCCAATGGTGATCTCAGCCAGACCATCAGCATCTCCAGCAATGATGAGATCGGCGATCTGGTCAAATCTTTGAATGGGATGGTCGAGAAGCTCCGGCAGATCGTCGCCGATGCGCTGTCCGCCGCGCACAACGTGTCGGCAGGCAGCCAGGAGCTGTCGGCGAGTGCCGAGCAGCTGTCGCAGGGCGCGACCGAACAGGCCTCGTCGGCCGAAGAGGCCTCCTCGTCGATGGAGGAGATGGCGGCGAATGTGAAGCAGAACGCCGAGAACGCCAGCCAGACCGAGAAGATCGCGGCGCAATCGGCCAAGGACGCGGAAATGAGCGGCGCAGCGGTCGGCCGCGCGGTGGAGGCGATGCAGACAATCGCCGAGAAGATCACGATCGTGCAGGAGATCGCCCGCCAGACCGACCTGCTGGCGCTGAACGCGGCGGTCGAGGCGGCGCGGGCCGGCGAGCATGGCAAGGGGTTTGCGGTGGTCGCCTCCGAGGTGCGCAAGCTCGCCGAGCGCAGCCAGGCGGCGGCAGCCGAGATCGGCACGCTGTCCTCGGAGTCGGTGAAGGTCGCCCGCGAGGCCGGCGGGATGCTGTCCAAGCTGGTGCCTGACATCAAGAAGACGGCGGAGCTGGTAGTTGAGATCACGGCCGCGTGCCGCGAACAGGACATCGGATCGGCCCAGATCAACCAGGCCATTCAGCAACTCGACAAGGTCGGGCAGCAGAATGCGAGTGCATCCGAGCAGGTGTCCTCGACCTCGGAGGAGCTCGCCTCGCAGGCCGAGCAGCTGCAGTCCACCATCGCCTTCTTCCGCATCGGATCCGCCGATGACCTCGGGGCCCGCCAAATGGATGATGCGGTCACGCGGCTGCGTGCCAAGGCAGCAACGATGAAGGCGGCTGACCGCGGCGCGAAGAGGCTGTCCGCCGCAAGGCCCGCGACTGCGGCTCGTCGACCGCTCAAGGCAGCGGCTGGCGGCGGTGGCTTTGCCTTCGTGATGGACGACGGCAGAGACGAGCGAGACGCCGATTTTCAAGCCTGAGGGCTGTCGGCAGAACGGCGCGTTGCAACTTTCCGGTCCGGCACGAGAGCGCCGCCCAGATCATGAAGGAACGAAGATGCGATTCACGATCAAGGCCAAACTGGCCTCCACGTTCGGCGCCGTGATCCTGCTGTCCGCGATCACGGGTGGGATCGGTTATATGAAGCTGAGCGATACGGCCACGGCGACCGAGAGCATCGTGTCAGCCGCAGGCCGGCTCGACAAGGCTGCGCGCCTGAAGGAGAACGTGCTGCTGCAGATCCGCGCCGAGAAGAACGCGCTGCTGGCCGCGTCGGACGCCGAGATGGATCGCTATATCACCGAGGCGATCTCCATCCGGGCCGCGACGGTGAAGACTCGGGATGAGATCTACGCAGTTGCCACGGAGGCCGGCAAGAAGATCCTCGACAGGATCGAGACCAGCTACGCCAATACGAACGCGCTCGAGGATCATACCTTCAAGCTGCTGAAATCCGACCGGACTAAAGCGATCGAGCATTCTTCGAACGACGAGCGCAAGGCGGTGGCGGAAACGCTCGAGCGCCTTGGTGAATACGACACGTTCCTGAAGAAGCTGATGGCGGACAAATCCGAGCAGGCTCGGCAGGAGGGCAGCCATGCCCAGATGCTGATGCTTGGTCTGGTTCTGGTGTCGCTGATGTTCGCCGCGGCCGCCGCGTTCTGGATGTCTCTCAGCATCGGCCGGACGCTGGCGCGCGCAGTCGGGCTGGCCGATGCGGTGGCGATCGGCGATCTCAGCCAGAAGATCGACAAGGTTCATGATGACGAGGTCGGCGACCTCATCAAGTCGCTGAACACGATGACCGCGAACCTCAATGCCACCGCGCTGATCGCCGCCGAGGTCGCCCAGGGCAATCTGGACGTTGCGGCCAAGCCGCTGTCCGACAAGGACACCCTCGGTCTTGCGCTTCAGCGCATGCTGGAGAGTCTCAACGCCACTGCGGCGGTTGCCCAGGAGATCGCGCGTGGCAACCTGACCGTGGAAGCCAAACGTATCTCCGACAAAGACAAGCTCGGCATCGCGCTCGAGCACATGGTGGACAAGCTCCGGCAGATCGTCGCTGAAGCCCTGACCGCCGCGCACAACGTGTCGGCTGGCAGCCAGGAGCTGTCGGCGAGTGCCGAGCAGCTGTCGCAGGGCGCGACCGAGCAGGCATCGTCGGCCGAAGAGGCCTCCTCGTCGATGGAGGAGATGGCGGCGAATGTGAAGCAGAACGCCGAGAACGCCAGCCAGACCGAGAAGATCGCGGCGCAATCGGCCAAGGACGCGGAAATGAGCGGCGCAGCGGTCGGCCGCGCGGTGGA
>NZ_JBNPTW010000017.1:0-188069 GCF_051167855.1 Bradyrhizobium sp. HKCCYLRH3099 | reverse complement strand
CCAGGACCACACGACTTCGCCGTCCGCGCCGGCCATGCTCGTCTGGCACGACCGTCACGTCCATCGCAGCCCACCTCAACGTTCGTGACGACGCGTACGTCCCTCTGCTCGAGGCGGGTTGAAGGGATAAGAACATGAATTCTGAAAAATAGCAATACATTTTTATTTCAGAGAATAAGCCAGCCACCCCGTCAGTCGATCCGGCGTGACACGCCCTGTCCTTCAAGTTCTCACAGGCGGCCTGTCGGCGTTCCAACATCAGACCGGCAACCGGCCAGCATTGTTGACGGTGTCGTCCGGCGTCGCCAGGCAGCGCCAGGCGACGGGGAGTTTGCAATGACATCGCCGCCCCTGTCGTTCCGTTGCGCGAGCCGCCAATCTTGCGGCAGCAAGGGTCGTGCCGCTGCACGCATGTGGAGCGCGACGACGAAACCGCCCGCTGCGACCCACGAAAAAAAATTCGTCGACGAGCGATCATGATGTCGGATTGTCATGGCCAGCGTCGTCCTCGGACCAGCCGGATCGAGACGAACTGGCGTGATCATGTCCAAACGGCCGTCGAATGCCGATGCAATGACGGCTCGTATGCGCAATGGAAGGAAGCTCCGATGGCCAAGCACAAGAATCTGATCTGCCTGTGGTTCGACAAGGATGCCGAAGCCGCAGCGCGCTTCTACGCCGAGGTGTTTCCCGACAGCCGCTTGACCGGCGTGCACCGGGCGCCGGGCGACTATCCCTCCGGCAAGGCCGGCGACGTGCTGACGGTGGAATTCACCGTGTGCGGCATCCCCTGCCTCGGCCTCAACGGCGGCCCGGCCTTTCCGCAAAGCGAGGCGTTCTCGTTCCAGATCGCCACCGACGACCAAGCCGAGACCGACCGCTATTGGAATGCGATCGTCGGCAATGGCGGCCAGGAAAGCCATTGCGGCTGGTGCAAGGACAAATGGGGCCTGTCCTGGCAGATCACCCCGCGGGTGCTCACCGATGCCATGGCCGAAGGCGGCGAGGTCGCCAAGCGGGTGTTCGCCGCGATGATGCCGATGCACAAGATCGACGTCGCCGCGATCGAGGCGGCACGGCGCGGTTGACGTGCGCAAGGCGGAGCGCCGGTGGCGTTCCGCCGTCATGACCGCAGGCAGCGCAGATGCAGGAACAGCGGCACGCGCAGCCAGCGCCGGCTGCTGTCGCGGGTGATGATCGCCTCAGGCGTCGACGGCTCGCGCAGTGCTTCGATCAGGAAGCCGGCCTGTTCCAATGCCGCAAAGTAGCTCTGCAGCGGACGATGCGCGCTATGGAAGATCATGCTGAATCCGTCGCGCTCGATGGGGTCGCTGTAGGTGAAGGCGTCGAGATAGCTACCCTGGATGACGAACGGCGCATCCGGGGCAAGGCTTGCGAATTTGCCGGCCGAGTTGAGCGGATGCACGATGGCCATGCATAGCCGACCTCCGGGCCTGAGCACCCGCGCCGCCTCGGCGATCGCAGCCGGCATCGCGTCGACGTCCTGCAGCGACATGAAGGTGACGGCGAGATCGGCGCAGCCATCACCGAGCGGCAGCGCCGCCGCATCGGCTCGCACCACGGCGATCGCTGGATCAGCCGCAAAAGCGGCCGCGATCAGCGTGGGCGAGGCATCGACGCCGATCACCCGGTGCCCTTTGGACGTGAGATGTCGCGACAGCCGGCCCTCTCCGCAGCCGATGTCGAGCGTCAGTGCGCCGGGCGGCGGCAGCAGCGTGTCGAACTGTTCGCGATGATGCCGCCAGAAGCTGTCATGGCCCGGCGCCCTTGCCCACGCCAGCCATGGCTCGGCCTGATCCTCCCACTGCTCGCGCATGGTCATGGCAGTCCCTCCCCGTCCGGCACCTGTGTTCGAGAACCGCGCGTCATAGACCCGCGCGCGAGCGATGTCATGTGACGTTTTCTTTGCAGCGGCTCGGCATCGCTCGACCGGCCTGCGCCGCCCGTGAGGGCGGCGCAGCTCATATCTCCGGCAAGTGGATGCCGCGCGCCTTGGCCCAGCGCTCCAGGACCTTGCGCTCGTCGGCGTGAGCGACGCGGTTGGCGAAACCGCGCACCTGCACCGCGCGGTGCTGCCGATCGAGCTCGATCGTCAGCAGCCGCTGCGTCCTGCCGGCATGGCGGTGGCGCAGCGACCAGATCGAGGCGTGCCCGGTGATGCACTTGGCCGCGTAGCTCGACACGCAGTGGTGCATCGCCCTGGACTCCGCGACGAGATCCTCCGCGCTCCGCAGCTGCGTGATGACGTACTCATCACGCTTCGCGGACGACGGGCTCCACGACCACTCCGCGAGCTGCGCACCCGCCCAATGCGACGGGAGCTGAGCGGCCCGCGCTGTCGGATGCTGGCGCCTCATCTCGATCCGCCGCCGCTCGGCCTCGATGCGCGCGATCACCGCGAGCTCGCGATGCCACGCATGCATCAGGCGGCGCAGCGCCGCGAGCGTCCGCCCCTTGAGGCTGAACTTGCGATCGCGCCGGCGCCGGTGCGCGAAATAGTCGCAGAGATCGTCGATCTCCTCGAGGGTCGTCGGCTGCGCGCAGAAGAACTGCGCGGCCTCGCGCCAGAACGCGATCTCGCCGCGCGGCGTCCGCGCGATCTTCGACCGGGCGATCCGCGACGCCAAAGCGGGATCGTCGGTGTAGGAGCGCGCGATCGCCTGCCAGATCGCCTCGTCGAAGCCGACCTGACCGAGCGGATTGAGGAAGGCGTGAACCTCCTTGCGCGACAGGACGGCCGACGCGCCCGCCTTGTACAGCGAGCCGCCACCGGCGGCCACGATGTACCAGCACTTGCGCAGGTCGCGCTCGTCACGCTCCAGCCCGTCCGCGTCGATCCAGATCTGCTCCAGATGCGCGGCGACCGGATAGCGCGCGAACAGGTGCCTCGCGGCCGCGAGGCGCAGGCGCGCGGGATCGCGCGTCTTCAGCTGCGGCTTCCAAGCTTCAGGAGCGCGAATGATGTCGGCGGAGAAACCGGCTTCCGCCTCGCGGATCGCATTGTGCAGATCCGGCGGCGGGCGCGACGGCCGCGCCACACGGCGCAGCGTCAGCTCATAGGCTTCAACCCGTGCGCGCTCGGCCTCCTGCCGGCGCGCGATCGATGACTTGGCCATGATCGTTCAACATGATGGAGGGACTGTCAGCCGGACGCACTGCGAGCGTCGGCACGGATCGTGTCGCGCACAGTGGGTTTGACATGGCTGATGGCCTCTCGCGTTGAACGCATCTGGAGTTGAAACGGGCGGCGTACATACATCTCATCAGCTGAGAGAGCAAGCGGAAAAGCTGCTTCACTGAGCGAATGCTGCCAATTGGCCTTCTCCTTGCATCGCCTCCTTCTCAGCCGGGTCGCTCCATGGAGTTGTCAGATGTCCGACAGCCTGCACATCGTCGTCGTGGCGAAAAAAGCCATCGAGGCGCACAACATGGCCTCATTCGAGCTCGTTCCGGCTGACGATCAGCCGCTGCCGGGGTTCACCCCGGGCAGCCATATCGACGTCACCCTGCCGAACGGACTGACGCGGCAATATTCGCTGCTGAACAGCGCGGCCGAACGCAACCGCTACTGCATCGGCGTGTGGAAGGATGCCAACAGCCGCGGCGGCTCCAAGGCGCTGCATCTCGACATCAACGAGGGCGACAAGCTGCAGGTCAGCCGCCCGCGCAACCGCTTCAAGATCCCGAAGGACACCAAGCGCGCGCTGCTGGTGGCGCGCGGCATCGGCGTGACGCCGATCCTGTCGATCGCCGACACGCTGAAGGCCAAGAACATCCCGTTCGAGCTGCACTACGTGTTCGCGCTGATGTCGCCGGACGCATTCCGCGGCCGGATCGAGGCCTCGGCGTTCGCCGCCGATACCAAATACTACAAGGAAGCGACCGAGGACAATCAGCTGCTGAAAGCCGCCGAGCTGCTGGCCGACCGTCCCGACGACACCCAGCTGTTCATCTGCGGCGTGGACTGGTGGATGGATCCGATCATCGCGCAGGCCAAGCAGAAGGGTTTTGCCGAAGAGCGCATCCATGTCGAGCGCTTCACCGCCAAGGCCGCGGCCGCGCTGCTCGACAAGGTGTTCGACGTCACCATCAAGAGCACCGGCGCGACGTTCAAGATCCCGGGCGACAAGACCGTCACCGCCTTCCTCGAGGAGAACGGCGTCAAGATCGCGACCTCCTGCGAGCAGGGCATGTGCGGCACCTGCAAGACCCGGGTCGTCGAGGGCGAGATCGATCATCGCGACAAGCGGCTGTCGGCGGCGCAGCGCGCGGAAGGCTATTTCCTCCCCTGCGTGTCGCGCGCCAAGGGCGACCGGCTGGTGCTGGATCTGTAGCTGCCGTGACGAGCGAAACCGATCTGTGGCAGACCGCGTGGATCATCGCCGAACAGCACGGCCCGGACGGGCCGGCTTTCGCGAGCCGCATGGCTGATAGTTTCAAGCTCGGCCACAAGATCGACGCGCAACAGGCATGGCTGTCGATCGCCGCCAAGGTCGCGGTGCTGATCGAGGCGAACAGCTCGCGCCGCACGCAGCGGCACTGATGTCGAGAAACGGACAGCGCCGGTCGCGCTGTTCGGAATCGGACAAGGCTCTCCACGCTGTCAGTCCCGGGAGACGCGCAGCGTCGGGCCCCGCGTTCATATCCAACAGCCCTGGCGATACATTTCCGGCCCGTGCCCGAGTGGCGCATCCGAGAATGACGAGACGAGCCGGCGGCGTGCTCCCGGAACGGATTTTGCTCCGCTCGATCCGGTCACCAAGCGACCGTTCAGGATGCGCGAACGTCGAGCTCGCGCGTTGTGAGGAACCATGTCCGTGTCACCGTCACCCGCAGCGAAGATGCCGGCGGCCGCCGAGATCGCGCTCGCCTATCACGCCCGCACCAAGCATAGCCTGAAGCGCTATGCGGCCGGGCCGGAGACGCTGGACTGGGACGCGCAGCCGAATCCGTTTCGCGAATTCGCAGGCAGCCCGCGGACGGATCTGCCGCTGACGTCGGATCGCCTCACCGCGAGCTTTGCCGCGGCCTGCGAAGGGACGGCGCCGGTGCACGCGCTCACCATCGAAGGCGTCGCGCTGCTGCTGGAGTTGTCGTTCGGGCTGTCGGCGTGGAAGGAGTACGGCCCCGATCGCTGGGCTCTGCGCTGCAATCCGTCGAGCGGAAATCTGCATCCGACCGAGGCCCATGTGATCGCGGAGCATGTCGCCGGCCTCGGCGACGGGCTCCATCACTATCTCAGTCGCGACCACGTGCTGGAGCAGCGCTGTCGCCGTCGCGTCGCATCGGAGGGGTCGCCGCGGCTCTGGCTCGGTCTGTCCTCGGTCCACTGGCGCGAGGCGTGGAAATATGGCGAGCGCGCCTTCCGGTACTGTCAGCTCGACCTTGGTCACGCGCTCGGCGCCATCAGCATTGCGGCCGCGACGCTCGGCTGGACAGCACTGGTCATCGACAGGCTCGACAGCACCAGGCTGGCCGCCCTCATGGGCCTCGATCGCGCCGGTGATTTCGCCGGGGTCGAGCCGGAGGATGCCGACGTTCTGGTCGCGATCACGCCTCGTAATGCAGACGGGGCCGCGCATGCGGATCTGCCCCGGCCGTGGACGAACGAGGACATCTGGACGGGGACAGCGAACCGGCTCGATCGCCATCCGCTCTACCGCTGGCCGGTCATCCCCGAGGTCAGCGCGGCCACGGCCGGCATGGCGCAGGATGCGATCACGGCGCGCCCGTCCCTGCCCCCACGCGTGCAGCGATCGACGGCCCGCGCGGCCGAGCTCATCCTCGGTCGCCGCAGCGCGCAACGCTTCGATTCCAGGTTCACGATGAGCGCGGATATCTTCTACCAGTTGCTCGACGCGCTGCTGCCGCGCGCGACGCCGCCCTGGGACGCCTGGCCCTTTGCGCCCCGCCTGTATCCCCTGCTGTTCGTCCACCGCGTCGAAGGTCTCGCGCCCGGGCTCTATGCGCTGCCGCGCAACGCGAACACGGAAAGCGATCTGCGGCGGGCGCTGCGTCCCGATTTCGACTGGCGCCGCGTCGAGAATGCGCCCGATCATCTGCCGCTGTTTCATCTGCTGCCGACCGACAGCCGCGGCGTAGTCCGCACCGCGAGCTGCCACCAGGCGATCGCCGGCGACAGTTGCTTCACGGTGGCGATGCTGGCCGAGTTCGCACCGCTCGTCAGTGACAATCCCTGGCGCTATCGCCAGCTGCATTGGGAGGCCGGCCTGATCGGCCAGGTGCTGTATCTCGAAGCCGAGGCGGCCGGCCTGCGCGGCACCGGCATCGGCTGCTATTTCGACGACTCCGTGCACGAGATGCTCGGCGTCGCCGGCGACCGGTGGCAGACGCTCTATCACTTCACCGTCGGCCGTCCCCTGACCGATGATCGCATCACGACGCTGGCCGCCTATCCGGGCCGCACACGCAACGAAGCCGGAGTCCTGCCGTGAGAGCACTGCCATGAGACGAACAGCATGAGACCGCGCATTCCGTTCCAGCGCATCGACGTCGGCCAGGCGGCCGAGCTGCTGCAGCGTGACGACGTGCTGCGCTTCGACGTCCGCGACCAGGCCTCGTTCAGCACCGCGCACATCGCCGGCGCACAGCATCTCACCCAGCGCAATCTGTCGGAGCTGATCGCCGGCACGACCAGGCGGACGCCGATCCTGATCTACTGCTATCATGGCAACGCCAGCCAGGAATATGCGCAGACCTTCTCCGATTTCGGGTTCACGGAGGTCTACAGTCTCGACGGCGGCTATGAGGCGTGGCGCCAGCGCTTTCCGGCGCGCAGCGGCGCGGCCGACATCGGTCCGGTGCTGGCGGCGTGGCTCGCCGCCCAGGGCTTTCCGGCTGATGACGTCGACGCTGCGATCGCCAACCGGACGACGCCGCTGATGCGCGCCGCCCATCTCGGCAACGTCACCATCATCCGCGAGCTGCTCGCCGCGGGCGCGGACATCTCGGCCAGGAATGCCGACGGCAACAACGCGCTGTGGCTCGCCTGCGTCGGCCGGCATCTCGACGCCATCGATGCGCTGGTCGAGGCCGGCATCGACCTCGACAACCGCAACGACAATGGCGCGACCGCGCTGATGTATGCGTCGTCCTCAGGCAAGGCCGAGGTGGTCGCGCATCTGCTCGCCAAGGGTGCCGACATCGAGAGCGAGACGCTCGACGGCTTCTCCGCGCTCGACATGGCCGCCTCGCTCGAATGCCTCACCCTGCTCCGCGACGCCGCCAAGGCTGCAGCGAGGTCCGCGCGAGAGGTGCGGCCATGACGGTCATCGAGCATGATTTCGGCATGCAGCAGCGCCAGGTCGAACGCCGCTTCCGCTCGCTGCTCAGCCTGGATGCGCTGCACGAGGCCAATGTCCGCGCCAATCCGATCCCCTATCTGGAGCGCGCCAGCGAGCGAATCTATCAGCTCGAGAAGGCGCTGTTCGAGGCGCTGCAGGCAGCGACGACGGCCACCGATGATGGCGTGGAGACGGTGAGCATCAGCAAGGCCGAGCACCAGCGCCTGCTGCAATGCCGGGCGATCGTCGAAAGCGCCTATGCGCAACTGGTCGCGGACCAGCCTGACACGGAATGAACCTTGGAGAACAAGATATGAGTGACGGCTTCTTCGTCGACTGGGACGGCAATCTGCGCAGCGCCGCCGACCCCGGCGGCGGCTATCTCTGCGACATCGACACCGTCGCGCGCTATGTCGCGGTGACGACCAAGAACGGCACGCTGGTGCACGAGGCCACGTTCTTCAAGACGCAAGCGGACGTCGAAAAGGCCGGCATCAAGGCCCAGCTGGTGCCGGGCAGTCATCCCTGGGGCAAGAAGGCGGATGGGTTCTGACGGCAAGGAGTGCGTAAGTCGCGGGTAGCGACGTCCTCCTGCCGGACCATGATTCAAGCCGTGCTACCACCACAGGCGACGCTGCGCTCCCTCTCCCCGTCCTTCACGGGGAGAGGGTTGGGGTGAGGGGCAGCGGCACGGGCAGTGTCAACACCATTCAACGACATACGGCCTCATGACAGAGGATCGAGTGAGCGCCATCGCATCTTCGATGCGACCTACAAGGTGTCAGATGACAAGAATATCTGCCCGTGTGGCTGCCCCTCACCCCAACCCTCTCCCCGTGAAGAACGGGGAGAGGGAGCGGACCGCCCTCGCCTCAAGAGCTTACGTCCCAATCGGCCAAGAGGAGGAGTGATCCTTCAAAATCAGACTCATCGCCCTCAATCCGGATGAATCATGATCTCCATCGTCTCGTCGAGATCGTCGAACGGATCGGGGAAGCTGACATCCTCGACCAGGGCGACGCCGCACAGGCAGATGTCGCCGTCGATCACGGCGAGCGCGATCGGCTCCAGGCTGCTGCCCTCGCAGGCGCCGGCGTTGCAGAGGCCGGTGTCGATCTCGAAGGTCGCGCCGTGCCGGCCGCAGCGGAGCAGGCTGCGGTCGGCGGTGAAGAACTGGCCGCTGCCGATGTTCAGCCATTTGCCCTCGTGCGGGCAGGTGTTGACGTAGCCGACGAAGCCGCCGGCCGAGGTGTGCACGATCACAATCGGAAACGGCCGCGCCTCGCCGTTGTCGCCGATCCGGGACAGGCTGAACGACTTGGCCTCGCCCTTGGCGATGCTCGCGGTCGGACAGATGACGAAGACTTCCGGCTCACGTTCGGTCATGCGCTGATCTCCCTGAACGCGCGACGGGAGCAGCGGGCCGTGGTGACATCTCCTGTCGCAAACCTGACGGCTCCGGCCCGGATTGGCGGGCCAAGCTGCGTCATTCGCAGAACTGCCCCGAACCTTGCATGAAGCATGCCGTGAGGCGCGATAGCGCCCGGACGATGTCGGCTTGGAGACAATGATGGCCGCGATGAAGTTCTACATGACGCCGGGATCGTGCTCGACCGGCATCCACATCATCCTCGAAGAGCTGGAGGAGGTGTTCGAGGCCTACATCGTCAACCTGCCCGCCGGCGACAATTTCAAGCCGGACTATGTCGCGATCAATCCGAAGTCGACGATTCCGGCGCTGGTCCGCGGCGACGGCAGCGTGCTCACCGAGGTCCCCGTGATCGCCTATTGGCTCGGACGCTCGCGTCCGCGCGCCAGGCTGTGGCCAAGCGATCTCGAGGCCGAGACACGGCTGCTCGAGGCGATGACCTACATCGCCGGCACCGTGCACGGCCACGGCTTCGCCCGCATCTTCGCCACCCCGACCTTCAGCCGCAACGAGGCCGACCAGGAGTCCGTGCGCGCGCTCGGCCGTAACGTCGTGGTGAAGGGCTTCGCGATCCTGAGCAAGATGCTCGGCGAGCAGCCCTATCTGGGCGGCGAGTTCTCAGTTGCCGATCCGCTTCTGTTCTATGTGGAGTTCTGGGCCGACAAGACCGGCATCACGATGCCCGCCAACCTGCTCGCACACTACCGGCGGATGCTGGCGCGACCGGTGGTGCAGCGGGTGCTGCGCGAGGAAGGCTATAATCCGGCGGCGCTGGGAAAGATGAGCGAGTAGGCATATCCCCAACGTTCTGTTTGCGTTGATGTGGATTCTCACCTCTCGTCATTCCGGGGCGCGCACAGCGCGAACCCGGAATCCATCTCTCCCGTATCACAACAGCCTGCGGTTATGGATTCCGGGCTCGCGCTCCGCGCGCCCCGGAATGACGTGTGAAGATGCCTTGGCGCGATTGCTTCGCAATCATGCGTGGATCGAGCCGCTTTAGCACCGTTCCAGCCACCTACTCCGCCGCCTCCGCCATAGGCTCGTGGTCACCGAGATCGATGCCGCGGAAGATGGCGCAGCGGCGGAAGACGTCGATGGTCGGATGCACGCTCTTGTGGTGGCAGTATTTGGCGACGAGCTTCGCCAGGCCCTTGATGTCGCGGCCGGACGCCGCCGGAAACGTCTCGACCAGGAGCTCGATCAGGCTGGCGTCCACCTTCAACCCGAACTGCTCGCACATCACCCGCCAGATCCGGCCGCGCGCGTCGGCGTCCGGCGCCTGGAACTTGATCAGCGCGATGCAGCGCGAGACGATCGCTTCGTCGATGTCGTCGATGCGGTTGGTGGTGAGGAACAAGAGGCCGTTGAAATATTCGAGCACGCGCAGGAACACGCCGACGACGGCGTTCATGGTCATGTCGTCCTCGCGGCGCTTGATGTAGACGTCGGCCTCGTCGATCAGCATGACGGCGCCCCAGCGCTGCGCCCGGGTCAGCGCGTCCTTCAGCGCGCCCTCCATCGCCGCGACGTTGAGGCCGAGCTGGCCGGAATGCACGCGGTACAAGGGGCGGCCGATGATCTCCGCATAGACCTCCGCCGTCAGCGTCTTGCCGACGCCGGGCGGGCCCGCGCACAGCACCGTGGTGCCACCCGACTTGCCGGCGACGATGTCGTCCATCAGCAGATCCATCTCGGCGGTGAGGATGTCGATCAGGTCGGTCTGCTCCTCCGGCAGCACCAGCTTGTCCTTCAGCTCGGGCTGATAGACGTAGGGCGCCATGTCGTCGGCATGCACCCAGAGATAATGGTGCAGGTCGAGATGGAACATCAGCATGTAGGGATGCACGGGGATCTTGCAGAACACACCCTGCGGGATCGCCGCCTTTGACTCCTCGACCTCCTGCTCGGCATCGTAGAGATTGCTCTTGGCGGCCTTGCGCAGATACGGACCGAGAATGTCGCCGGTGACTTCCAGCGTCAGCGCACGCTCGGTCAGGATGCCCTCGTCGTTGACGAGCCGCGCGGTGCCGCCGCCGGAGGACAGCACAATGACGTCCTTGCGCGACCAGTCCGTATCGCGGTGCGAGGAGTTCGGATCGTCGGCGAAGAAGCCGATGCCGCGGCCGGAGAACTGCGCACCGTAGCGGCCGCGCCACGCGAAATAACGTTCCGCGGTCTCGTCATAGGCGGCGATCAGTTCGGGCGTTTCCTTGAGAAAGCCCTTGGCGGCAAAGATCTCGGCGACGGTTCGGCCGACGATGTCGCCGGCGGAAATGCGCAAGGTCGACGTGGTGATCGCGCCCTTGGCATTGGCCTTGAGCTCGATGAAGACGCGGCCGGCCTCGTCGTTGGACGGCGCGGTGTAGTCGAGCCGGGTCACCACATAAGGCAGCGGCCGGCTGGCGACATTGGCGGTGAACATCCAGCCGCGGATGGCGCCGGAGATCAGATAGCGCACGATCGCCGGAAGCACCTGCTCCAGCTCATGCTCCGAGAAGCGCGTGCCGGACCCGCTGAAGGCGCGCTGCAAGGTCGCGATCTGCGCGGCACGCGCGTGCCACGCGGGCCCCGCCTTCTGATAACTGTCACGCAGGACATCGAGCTCGGCGCTCGCGAGCTGGGCGAGGTTGACCTCGACCTTGTCACCGAAGCGAAGCTGCTCCGTCAGCGAGGCGAGATGCGGAAAGGCCGCGGCCATCGCCTCGATGATGGGACGTTCGATCTGCAGCTTCATCGCGCGTGCCCCAGAGCCGTCGCAGTCACGACGACACCCCCGTCGGCTGCCGCGCGGCTTCGGCCTTCGCCAGCAGAATGCGGTTCGCGGCCAGCGAGAACTCCTGCCAGGCGGCGGCGATGTCGCGCAGAATGGTCTGCACATAGTCCTTCGGCGGCTTGTGCTCGAACGGGAAGTTCGAGAGCGCGCAGGAAGTGCGGTTGAAGGCAACGGCGTCGTCGAGCAGCGACTGCATGACGTCGCGGAACGGCTTCTGGACCTCGGGCATCAGGCCTGAGCGCCCGCGCTCGATCGCGACATGGCGCATGTCGAAGCTCAGCGCCTCCAGCACCTGCAGCGCAGCGGCGAACACCTGCTCGATGGCGCCGAGGACGGCGAGCTGGGTGAGCTGCTCGCGCTGCTGCGTGGCGAGGCTGCGGTTCAGGCGCTGCCGATAGTCGTCGAACGCCGCATCACGCTGCGCCGCGACCCAGGAGGCGAACCAGGCGAGGCTGGCGTCATTGCCCGACAGCCCCTCGCCCACGCCACCCGGCCGCACGCCCACCGGCGCGTCGGCGGCCCGCGCCAGCGCGCGCTCGATGCGCCGCGCCGCATTGACGGCGCCTTCGAGATAGCCGGCCGCATGGCTTGCGGTCTCGGCGCCGCCGAGATGCAGGCGGCCCTCCCACAGCGCCCGCCGCAGCATCGGATTGGCGATCTCGCTGTGCTCGCCGCGCGGCGTCGTCCGGTCCAGCGCGCTGCAGGTGAAGCGCTCCGTCGCCCAGTCCTGATAATGCTGCTCGCCGCTCTCCAGCGCCGAGCCGAACAGCTGCACCATCTGGCTGTCCATCAGCATCGGCAGGCCGACATTGAAGGCTTCGCGCAGATCGGGAGGAAAAGCGAGGAAGCCGCCGAGCGCGGCGCGGTCGCCGCCTTCGTCGCAGGCATCGAAGATCTCGCCGACGACGGCCTGCTCGTGACTCACGAAGGCGTTGCCCGATTGGCCCTTGTCGCGCCAATGCGCCTGGTCATAGGCGATCACGATTTTGGCCTGCGCGGCCATCCAGGTCTCGGCGTTGCGCAGCGCCTCGAAGGTCGCGTCATCGAGCGCAGGATAGAAGCCGACATGATCGATCAGCAGCCGCGGCGGCAGCGCCAGCACCGCGCGTTTGGCTTCAACCGCGACCGACTCCGTTTCGGTGGCGAAGATCAGCCGCACATGCGTGCCGCAATCGACGATGCGCATCAGCTCATGGCCGAGATGGATCACGGAAGCCGGCAGATCGCGCGACAGCGCCTCGACCAGCTTCGTCATGCCCCCGGACAGCCGGCGCGCCCCCTGATGAATCGGCGGACCGCTGATCGGCTCGGCCGCCTTGTCCGCCTCCTTCAGGTGCAGCACCGTGCCGTCGTCATGCTGGGCGAAATCGGTGAGTCCGAGCTCGGCGATCAGGCCGGTGAGCAGCGGCTGGGTCTCGGGCCAGAACCAGGTCGGCCCGAGATCGAGCGCGAGCCCGCTTCTGCTTTTCGCTGTCATGATCCGCCCGCCCAGGCGATGTCGGGCTTCGAACAACGCAAACGTCCCGCCGCGCTGCTGAAGGCTGCGCGCGAGTGTTATTCCGCACAATCCACCCCCGACAATGGCCGTTTCGAGCATGACAGGACCTCGGCTGCTGCGTTGCAATGGCGTGCCGATGGGGGCTTGCAAGAAGCTTGCAAGTTTGCGCCGAGGCAGGTGATGTGCGGTTTCGGACATCGGGTGATGTTCGGCAAAGGACTGACGCAGGACTGCGGCATGAGTGACGAAAGCGCGATCATTGCCGCCAATGCGGCCTTCTACGCGGCCTTTGCGGCCGGCGACTTCGCCGCGCTGGCGGCGCTGTGGGCCGATGGCGACGGCATCTCCTGCATCCATCCGGGCTGGCCGGCGATCGTCGGCCGCGCCGCCGTGATCGGCAGCTGGCGCGACATCCTGAGCAATCCGGCGCGTCCCCAAATCGTGTGTGCGGAACCGCACGCCATCGTCGATGGTGATCATGGCCACGTGGTCTGCATCGAGCTCGTCGATGGTGCCGCGCTGGCCGCCTCAAATCACTTCAAGCGGATCGGCGGCGGCTGGCGGATGGTCCACCATCAATCCAGCGCGATCGCGCAGCTGGTGTCGTCACAGGACGACAGTGACGGCCACAGTCTCCACTGATCGCGGCGCGTCTGGCACGAAATTTGATCTGTCATCTCGCACCGGCGGAAATGTCGGTGATTGTTGATTTTCGTCGCGTTGGATTCGGACCCGATTTCCGTATCCACGCGGGGCGATCGGTACGCTGCGACCAGCATCGTACTGATGCCGACGGGAGACACGGGATGGCACGCGTTCTGACCGCCTATCTGAAGCGCATCGATGTGCCGACGCGCCCAGCGTTGCAGCAGGCGATCGCGCGCCTTCCGTTCGCGCTGACGCTCGACGACGGCTATGTGCCGTTCGAGACATCGGGCTATCTGCCCTGCACGCTCGATGGCGAGGATGCCGGCTTCGACCTGCGCTTCGCCGGCGTGACGGAGCGGCGGGCGGACGCGGGCGAAGTCGCCATGACGATGAAATGGAGCGGCGACCCGCGAGAGGAGGCCGCAGCACTCGCGGTGGGCGCCGCGCTCGCCAGGGATTTTCGCGCGACCGTCGAACGCGACGGCGCACAGCTTTCATCCGACCACATGCTCGAACAGGCGAAGGGAGCACTGGTATGAACATGACGGCTCCACTTCAACCAAGCGCGATCCACGCCGTGCCCGCCGAGCTCTGCGACTGCGGCTTCCGCCTCCTGATGATCCGTCAGTTCAATGTCGGCGCGGTGCCGCCGGCTTTCGCGATCATCGATCAGCGCATCATGCGGATGCCGCAGCGGCTCGGACGTCACGGCGTCTCGTTCGCCGCGACGTTTCTGCCCGACGTGATGGCGTGGCTGATCGATCATCTCGGCCGCCCGTCGTTGCATGACGAAAGCGGCCGCTCCTATCGCAATCCGCGCTGGCCGGTGGTGTGCTGGCACGACCAGGAGCGCTATTGGCCGAGCGGCGCCGTCACGGTCGAGTGGTTCGCCGAGGTCGCCTTCCAGGATCACGCTTCGTGGATGGCCTTCCGCACCCATTGGCAGGACGGCCTGATGGGCCGCAGCGCCGACGAGGACGCGCCGGCTGGAGAAGCGGATCAACGCAGCATGCACTCATCGGAAAAGGAATTTACCGAAGATGCGCTTCAGCAGGCATGATCTGCCAAATTGACGCGGAGCCGAGCCCTGCTCTGTTCGGCGCCGATCGAGACATGATATCAAAGCGGTTGTGCAACGACGCGGAGGCTATCATGCGCTACGTCTCGTGGGTGGGAGGCTGGCTCGGTCACCTGATGCCGCAGCGGCGAGCTGACGCCCGCACGGAGCGCGGCGAACTGGCCGTGCGACGTCGCACCGGTGAGCTGTCGAACGAGGATCTCTTCTACCTCGCCATGCTCGGACCTCACGTGTAGAACGCACCAGAGATCCCGCTAGGCGCGCGACGCGTTCGGCAAAACCGACATCAACAAGATCGACTTCGACAAGTCGACTTCGCAGAGACCGACTTCAGATGACTGACATTGCCCGTTTGCGCGACTTCGTCGCCGAAACCGCGCGCCTCGTTGCCGATACGACTGACGAAGCGATATTGCTCGCGGTCCTCGCACCGAAGCTGAAAGACCTGATCGCGCATGACGATTGGCTGCCGGACGCCTATGCCGTCGCCGACGGTGCCCGCTACCGGCAGTATCTGCTCTATGCCGATCCGCTCGACCGGTTCTCGATCGTCAGCTTCGTCTGGGGTCCGGGCCAGGGCACGCCCGTTCACGACCACCGCGTCTGGGGCCTGGTCGGCGTGCTGCGCGGCGAGGAGCGGTCCGTGAGCTATGCGCGGCAGGCGGATGGCAGCCTGCGCGGAGGCATGCCGGAACGGCTACAGGCTGGACAAACTGCCGCAGTCTCGCCAGAGATTGGCGACATCCACGCCATCTCCAACGGTCTGGCGGACCGCTCCTCGATCAGCATCCACGTCTATGGCGGCAATATCGGCCGCATCCGGCGCGCGGTCTATGACGCGGAGACCGGCGCCGCCAGCGAGTTCATCTCCGGATATTCGAATGACAGCGTCCCCAACCTCTGGCCCGACCGCACCGCCGCCTGACATCGAAGGCTTCACTACAGCAAGGGAGCTGCGGCGGCGCTGGCGCGCCAATGAAGAGGTGGCGCTGCTCGACGTCCGCGAGGAAGGCCCCTATTCGCTGTCGCATCCGTTCTTCGCGGTCTCGCTGCCGCTGTCGCAGATCGAGCTGCGCATCCTCGACCTGATCCCGCGGCTCTCCGTGCCGGTCGTGGTCTATGATGACGGCGAAGGCGCTGCGGAGCGCGCGGTGCCGCGCATCCGCGCGCTGGGCTACAGCGACGTGTCGATCCTGGCCGGCGGGCTCGCCGGCTATGCCCGGGTCGGCGAAGTGTTCCGCGACGTCAACGTGCCGAGCAAGGCGTTCGGCGAACTGGTCGAGGCGATCCGCCACACCCCGTCGCTGTCGGCGGACGAAGCCAAGGCGCTGATCGAGCGCGAGTCGAACCTGGTGGTGCTCGACGCCCGCCGCTTCGAGGAATATCGCACCATGAGCATTCCGCGCGGGGTCAGCGTCCCCGGCGGCGAGCTCGCTTTTCGCGCGCGCGAAATTGCGCCGTCGCCCGACACCACGATCATCGTCAATTGCGCCGGGCGCACCCGCTCGATCATCGGCACGCAGTCGCTGATCAATGCCGGTCTGCCGAACAGGATCTATGCCCTGCGCAACGGCACGATCGGCTGGACGCTGGCCGGCCATCACGTCGAGCGCGGTAAGACCGCGCGCATGCTGGAACGGCCGCAGGCGAGCTACGCCAAAGCTCTCGCCGACGCCAAATCTTGGGCCGAGCGAGTCGGCGTCGGCATGCTCGATGCAGCGACGTTCGCGCGCTATCAGGCGGAGGCCGCAACACGGACGCTGTACTGCCTCGATGTCCGCACGCCCGAGGAATATGCCGCCGGTCATCCGGCCGGATTCGCCTCCGCGCCTGGCGGCCAGTTGGTGCAGGCGACCGACGAATGGGTCGGCGTGCGCGGCGCGCGGCTGGTGCTGTTCGATGACGACGGCGTGCGCGCGCGCATGACCGCGTCGTGGCTGACACAGATGGGCTGGGACGCCTCGATCATCGGACCTGACGTCGTGGCGCCGACGGCAACGGAGATCCCTGCCCCCTGCCGGCCGGCCTTGCCGGAGATCGGGGATGCGGCGATCGATGTGGCACGGCTCGCCGCTGACCGCGCGGCCTGGACCATCGTCGAGCTCACGCGCAGCCCGAACTACAAGGCCGGACACATTCCCGGCGCGCATTTCGTGCTGGCGTCGCGCTTTGCAACGGATCTCCGCAAGCTGCCGGGCGACGGCCCGATCGTGCTCGCAAGCGCCGACGGCGCGGAAGCGGCGTTTGCGTTGGCCGAGGCGCGATCGGCGACTAGCCGGCAGGTTCGCGTCCTCGACGGCGGCACGCGGGCTTGGACGACAGCGGGACATGCGCTGGAGACGGATCGACAGTCCTGGATCTCGACGCCGGACGACGTCTACAAGCGCCCCTATGAAGGCACCGACAACGCCACCGAGGCGATGCGGGCCTATATCGATTGGGAGCTGCAGCTCGTCGCGCAGCTCGCCAATGATTCCGTGTCGAACTTCCACGTGGTGTAGTCCGGGCCGCATCCGATTGCCTGGGGGGCGACGAGGCAATCGCGGCGCGGATGCCTCCGTGCCCTTCGGCTGCTCGGGAATGCCGCGAACGACGGCGGATCAGGACGCGTCGCAGGCCCGGGATGTCGCCGGCGTCGGCAAGGTCGTCTCCAAGGATTCGCACGCGCCAGGCTGCAGCGGCGGTGCGCCGGGAAGTTGCGGCAACGCCCAGCGACGGATGGCCTCGAACAGCAAGGGCGGCTGAATCGGCTTGGTGACGTAGTCGTTCATGCCGGCGGCGAGATAGGTCTCGCGCTGGCCGACCAGCGCGTTGGCGGTCAGCGCGATGATCGGCGTGTGGCACGCGGGCGGCGGCAGTTCGCGGATCGCGCGCGTCGCCGACATGCCGTCCATCTCCGGCATCTGGACATCCATGAGCACCAGGTCGAAGCGCCGCTTGAACACGGCGGCGATGGCCTGGACACCGTTGACGACAATGGTCGGCCTGAAGCCCTGCTTGACCAGCAGGCTGGAGATCAGCGTCGCGATGATCGGGCTGTCCTCGGCGACGAGAATGTCGAGCGGCCGATCGGGCGACGCCTCGATCGGCTCGATCGTCAGGACCGGCGCTTCGCCCTGCCGGCATCTCACCTCGAACCAGAAGCGGCTGCCGCGGCCGAGCTGGCTGTCGACGCCGATGTTGCCGCCCATGATGGTGCAGAGCTGCTTGCAGATCGCCAGACCCAGCCCGCTGCCGCCATACTTCCGCGTGATGGAGGTGTCGGCCTGAACGAAGGGGTCGAAGATCTGAGCCTGGATCTCCGGCGACATGCCGATCCCCGTATCGATCACCTCGATCCTGAGATCGATCGCGCCATCCTCATGCGCGCGATGGCTCGCGCGCACGTCGATTCCACCCCTCTCGGTGAACTTGATGGCGTTGGCGACGAGGTTCAGCACCACCTGGCGGATCCGCGTCGGATCGCCCTTGAGGAATTGCGGCAGCTCGGGTGCGAGGCTCACCTTGAGATCGAGACTGCGCTTCCTGGCCCTCTCGCCCATGAAGGAGACCGCGCTCTCGACCAGATTGCGCACGTCGAAATCGATGCTCTCGGATTGCAGGCGGCCCGCTTCGAGCTTGGAGAAGTCGAGGATGTCGTTGATCACGTCGAGCAGCAGATCGGCGGATTCCTTGGCCAGCGCGGTGTAGCGCTTCTGCTCGTCGGTGAGCCTCGTTCCGCGCAGCAGGTCGACCATGCCCACCATGCCGCTGAGCGGCGTGCGGATCTCGTGGCTCATGATCGCGAGGAAATCCGACTTGGCGCGGTTGGCGGCCTCGGCGGCATCGCGCGCGGCGCGCAGCTCTGCACCGGTCGCTTCCAGCTCCCGTTTCTGCTCCTCGAGATCGGCGCGGATCGCCTGGACGTAAGCGAGCTTCTGCTCGAGTTCAGCCTGGACCGTCTTGAAGGCGGTGATGTCGGTGACGAGGCAGACGGTGCCGCCATCGGAGATGCGATGATCGACGCTCTGGATCCAGCGACCATTGATCTCGCGATGCTCGATCAGGCGGCTGCCGCCGAGGTGCCAGGCGCGCTTGCGCTCCAGCCATTGCTCGAAGCCGGCACCCTTCGGGCGGATCAGCCCATCGTCGTGGGCCCGCCGCATCAGGTCGGTGAACGAAATGCCGGGCCGCATCAGCCTGGCCCAGCCTGGAAACATCTCGCGGAAACGCGTGTTCGACAGCACGAAGCGGTCGTCATTGTCGAACAGGACAAAGCCCTTGGTGAGCGCCTCGATGGCGTCGAGCAACAATTGCTGCGCCTGCTCGGCCGCGATCTCGGCGGCCTTCCGTTCCGTGATGTCCTGGACGATGCCGAAGCGCTCGCGGAACTTGCCGTCGACATCATCGATCGGCTCGGCCACCATCCGGATCCAGCGGATCTCGCCGTCGGGGCGGACGATACGAACATCCTGCTGCAAGGCGCAGCCCGTGGCGATCGTGCGCTCGCGCGCGCGGATGAAGGTGCTGACGTCGTCGGGATGGATGATCTCGATCATCTTGGAGACGGCAACGCTGGGCTGCGGCTCCAGACCGGTGATGTCGAACAGCTGCTCCGACCAGACGGACGATTCGCCCCCCTGTTCTGCCGTCCAATGGGCGATACGGCCGATCCGCTGCGCCTCGTTCAACAGGCGGGTCGTGTGCGCCAATTGTTCGTTCTGCCGCGCCAGGGCCTCCGCCATCGCAACCGCATGCCGGCTGTTGCGGATCAGCATCGATGTCAGCACGGCCATGACGATGATCGCAGCGACAGCGAGCATCAATAGCGAAACGATCAGGTCCGGCTGCAGGTCCGCGATCAACTCCACGGCCAAGATCACGAAGGAGGCGGTCGCGACGGAGATCGCCATCGTCCAGAATCGCGTGCGCGGCTCGGCGACAGCGGAAACGCGGCCGTCCATGACGGTGCCGGACCTCGTGAGGGTCTCGTCGGAGACGACCTGGCTCATGCGCATTCCGCCGCACGTTTCAACGCGTCGGTCGTGGCGCCGATCGTGTCGCTCATCAGCGGCAGCTGCGCCGCGATCTCCTCGGCCGTCGCCAGATCGAGTTCGATCACGCGCGCGATCTCGGCCAACCGTGCGGCGCCCAGGCTCGAGGAGGACCCTTTCAGAACATGGGCCGTCTTGCGCACCTGGTCCAGATCGCCCTTCGCGAGCGCCGTCCGGATGCCGGCGAATGTCTCGGCCGCGACCACAGGAAGCTGGGACAGCATGGCCCGCAACTCATCGGGATCGAGCGCGGCCTGCAGCAGGTCCAGTTGGTCCTGATCGATCAGCGGAACGTCGGCAGCCCCCGTCACGTCAGCGGCCTCCGCGAGATGAAGTCGTTGCCCGCGGCTTTGCCGCGCGGTCGGGCGCTCTCTCGGCGTTGTGACGCAGCCCTGCGCGCCGGTCGAGGCAGACGATCGTGGTGTCGTCGGGCAGCGGGCTGGCTTCGCCAATCCCGGCCGCGCTGCACAGCCGATCGATCACCTCCTGCGGCGCGAGCGCGGGCCCGCATGCATTGAGGGCCTTCACAAGCCCATCATCGCCGATCCGCTCGCCCTTCGCATTGGGAAACTCGGACAGTCCGTCGCTGAACAGCAGCAGCAGCGAGCCGGGCGAGAACTTGCGGCGCGAGGTGCGATACTGCACGCCGCGTTCGACTCCGAGCGGAAAGCCGCTGGTGTCGCATAGCCGCGCCCGGCCATCGATGCCCTGGACGAGAATGGCGGGCGGTGCCCCGGCGGAGGCACATTTGAGCACGTTGGCCCGATGGTTGACGACGACGTACATGAAGGTCGCGAACTGGCCGGTGCGCAACAGCCGGACGAGGCGCTCGTTCAGCATCGACAGCAGGGCACCGGGATCGTCGTGCAAGGCCTTGTATTCGTGGATCAGCGCGTGCAGCCGGAACGTATTCAGGGCCGCGTTGACGCCATGCCCCGTGAAATCGGCGAGAAAGATTCCGAACGCGCCATTGCTGATCGGCAGAATGCCCCAGAGATCACCGCCGAGTTCCGAGGACGACCTGTTGTAGGTGGCCATGCGCAGATCCGCGGTGCGCGCCGCCCACTGCAGCGTCACCGGATCCGGCAGTAGCTCGACCTGCATGCGATGGGCGGCTTCGAGCTCCCGCGAGATGCGCTCGCGATAGTCGCGCAACTCGCGCAGCGAATTCCAGCGTTCGAGATGCACGACGACGCGGGCGATCAGCTCCGACGGATTGAGCGGCTTGGACAGGAAATCCGAGGCGCCCGCGGAGAACAGCTCCCCCATCTTCTTGCGGTCGACCGTCGCGGTCTGGACCAGGATCGGCACGTCGGCGAATTCAGGCTTGGCGCGGAGCCGGCGGCAGACGTCGAGGCCGCTGATGTCCGGCATCTGCATGTCCAGCAGCATCAGGTCGGGCCGAAAGCTGTGCACCTGCTCCATCGCCGACAAGCCGCCTTCGGCAAACTCGATGTTGGTGAATTTCTGCGCGCGCAGCACGCCGGCGACCAGGCGCCGACACAGCGGATCGTCGTCGGCAATCAGGATCCGCGCATTGGCAAGTCCCTCCGGCACGGCTCTCTCGTCGGCCGCGGGTTCGACCATCGTCATGACCGGACTCATCGGAGGAACTCCAGCCGCACCGCCGTTCCGCGATCGAGCACCGTCACGGCATCGGAGAACACCTGGAGAATCTCGAGACCGCGACCCGACGCGCCATCCTCCGCGGCCGGCCGGACGTTGCTGTAGTCGTAGCCACGACCGCTGTCACGGACCGTGACCTGCAGGGCGGCATCGGTCCACGACGCGGTCAGCCGAATCGGGGCGCATCCGACATCGCGGGAGTTCAGCCTGTCCTCGATCACGGTCTGAGCGGCGACGAGGCCGTCGAGACTGCCGCGCATCCGGCCATCGATCTGAAGGTTGCCGTGAAGCACCGCATTCATCAGCGCTTCCTGCACGGCGCTGCACACCCTGATCCGCAGATCCTCAGACAGCTCGATCCGGGATCGAATGGCCTGGACGAAGATCCTCACGACCGAATGACGGTAGGCCGCCCGCGTCGTGATGAGCAGATCGAGCCGGTCTGCGGCGGCGCCGTCGAGCACCACGTCCGCGTCTCCGGGCACAGGCAGGCCGGCCTGAACGCAAAGTGTCGCAGGCCGCGCCAAGGCGGCCGCCAGCGTCTCCTCCGAGATGCCGTCCCAACTCGCGCTTCCGGCGATCTCCACATCGGCCGAGACGGACATCGCGGATCACTCCTCGACGGTGAACAGCGCGTTGAACTTGGTGACGGAGAACATGCGCTTCACCTGCCCGATCGGCTTGCGCAGGATCAGCTCGCGATGATTCTTCTTCGCTTCGTCGCGCGCCAGGAGCAGCATTCCAAGCCCCGCGGAATCGATGAAATCCAGCTTCGAGAGGTCGATGACCACCGATTTGCCGGGCACGGCGAAGAGTTCCGTGACCATCTCCTTGAAGGGAACGTGGTCGGTGAAGGTGAACTCGCCGCTCATCGCAATCTGGCCGCCCGCGCGGTCGATCTGTATCTGCATGATGTCCTCCTAGAACAATTCGACGGTGCCGGTGTCCAACGGCGCGACCGCGGTTTCACCGGGATCAGCGGGCTGCCTGCCCTCCAGGATCTGCGCAACGAAGCGCGAGCGCATTTCCCCGAGCGTGAAGCGGTCCAGCATGGCCTTGACCCATTCATTGTCGGTCGACAGCTCGGCCACCGGCACGTCGAGCGTCTGCTCCGTCGTCGTCTTCAACTCGTCGAGGGCCTCATCGACCACACGCAGCGTGTCCACCACATGCTCGAGCCGCTGCCGCGTCCGGTCCTGGAACTGAATCCCGGTCACCATGCCCGCGACATCGGCGGAAATGGTCTCGGCCTCCTTCATCGCTTCGGCGACGACCTCGTTCAGGTTGCTGCTGCGCTGGATCAGCGCGTTCATCAGCAATTCGAGACGGTCCTTGGCCATCAGGTTCTGCGACATGTCGATGGTCGCGACGCGCTGCAGCGTCGCATGGCCGTTGGCAATGCCTTCGGTGACGGCCTTGAGCTCGGTATCCATGTCGACCGACAGCCGCTGCGTCGCGCCCGACAATTCGCGCACCTCGCCGGCGACCACACGGAAGGCCGCACCGGCCGCACCGGCCCGTTCCGCCTCGATGCGGGCGTTGAGCGCGAGCATGTTGGTTACGCGGTTGATCTTGTTGAGCTCCTCCATGCAGCTGTCGACGCGGTTGACGTTCGCGTTGAGCTCGCTCAGCGCATAGACCATCGACATCGCGTCCTTGGACAACAGCAGGATCTTCTCGACGACGTCGCTCAACGTCTCCTCGAGCAGGCCGGCGATCCGGTCGATCGCGACCGCCTCGCCATCGACCTCGATGCCAATCGCAAGCCGGCTCAGGCTTTCGACGCGCTCGGTCTGCTGTCCGGCGCACACGGCGAGCCGCTGGAAACGGCCGCTGAGGCTGTCCGCCTCGGTCTCGACGATCGCCGACGTCTGCTGGATTTCGCCGACCAATGTTCTGATCACGCGCTGCTGCATGCCGGCAAACGCGATCCAGCGGCGCAGCAGATCGTCCTGCTTGGATTGCTCATCCGGCGCGAGCGGCTGCGACGGCTCCGGATCCGGCGGCCTCGTCGCGGCTGCGCTGCTCTGCTTCCAACCAAACATGCGCTACACCCTGACGCCACGCGCCGCGAGGGTTTCGCACCGCTTGAGAACGTGTTCTGCAATCTTGTTGAGCGGCATTTCGGCTTCGACCGCGCCGCATTCCTTGGCGGCCTTGGGCATGCCGTAGACCACGCAGCTCGCCTCGTCCTGGCCAATGGTCGGCGCTCCCGCCGAGCGCATCTCCAGCAGGCCCATCGCGCCGTCGCGGCCCATGCCGGTCAGGATCACGCCGATCGCATTGGGGCCGGCCGCATGCGCGACGGAGCGGAACAGAACGTCCACCGAAGGGCGATGGCCCGAGACGGCCGGCTCGTCGTGAACGCGGCAGACGTAGTTCGCGCCGTTGCGCGCCAGCTCCATGTGGAAACCGCCGGGTGCGATGTAGACATGGCCCGGCAGCACGCGCTCACCGCTGACCGCCTGCTTCACCGTGACCGCGCAGAGCTGATTGAGACGGCTCGCGAACGACGCCGTGAACATCGCCGGCATATGCTGCGTGACGACCGCGGCCGGCGCGTCCGACGGAAACGCCATCACGAGTTCCTGCAGCGCCTCCACCCCGCCGGTCGACGCGCCGATCGCGATGATCTTCTCGGACGAATTATACGAGACACCCGGCCGCTGGATCGGCCGCACCTGCTCGCCGGACCGCGCGCGAATCTTTGCCGTCGAAGCCGCCTTCACCTTGCTGACGATCTCGTCGCGCATCGCCGGCAGGCCTTCGACCAGCCCGATCACCGGCTTTGCCACGCAATCGAACGCGCCCATCTCCAGCGCGCGCACCGCCGTATCGGCCCCCTTCTGGGTCAGCGACGAGATCATCAGCACGGGCATCGGCCGCAGCGCCATGATCTTGTCGAGAAACGCCAGGCCGTCCATGCGCGGCATCTCGATGTCGAGCGTGAGGACGTCGGGATTGAGGCTCTTGATCATGTCGCGCGCGACGATCGGGTTCGGAGCGGCGCCCACGACCTCGATTCCGGGATCGCTCGACAGGATCTCGGTCAGAACCTGGCGCACGAAGGCTGAGTCGTCGACGATCAGAACGCGAATGGCACTCATGTCTACTGCCTCAAAAGAGCTCGACGGATCCGGCGACAGGCTCGACCTGGATCTTGGATTTGTAGGATGTCTCGTTGCGGACCAGCGCCTCCTGCTCGATGCGCGGCAGCTCGAGCAGCATCACGCGGCCGGTCGCGGGGAAGTAGTGGACGCGGCGCGGCGATGAGCCACGCAGATGGCTTGCCGCGATCGGCAGATTTTCCGCCGCGAGATACTCCTCGACGAAATCCGCGTTGCGGTGGCCGACCTTGGCGACGCCGTTGAGGACGTTGGCGCCGCCAAACACCTTGATCTCGAGCCGGCGGCGCGCGCCACCGCGCGCGAGCACGTCGTTGATCAGCCGCTCCATCGCGACATTGCCGTAGCGCATGCTGTCGGACGCACTGCCCCAGGCGCCGAAATTCTCCGGCAGCATGAAGTGATTCATGCCGCCGACCTTGGTCTTGGGATCGCGGATGCAGGCCGCCACGCAGGAGCCGAGCACGGTGACCAGCATCTCGTCATCGGCATCGGTGACATAGTGCTCGCCAGGAAACACCTTGATGGCGACCGCGTCGAAACGGCTGTCGCGATAGCGCCGGCTGCCGGTGGAGACCTCATCTGTCGCCGCCCCCGCCGCCATTGTCCGCCGTCTTGTCCTGGTCTCGGTCATCGGATCCTCCGGTAGATCGTTCGGCCGACCAGTTCGAAACGGTCGGTGACGCCGAGCAGGTTCTCCGAATGGCCAATGATCAGCCAGCCGTCCGGCTTGAGGATATCCGCGTAGCGGTCGAACAGCCGCATCTGGGTCGGCTTGTCGAAGTAGATGACCACGTTGCGGCAGAAGATGACGTCGAACGGCCCCGACATCGGCCAGGGGCCGAGCAGATTGAGGTGCGCGAAGGTGATGAGATCGCAGAGCTCGTCGTTCATCACGACGTTGCCGTCCCGCATCCGCGTGAAGCGCTTGCGGTGGGTCTCGGGAATGCTCGTTGTCCGGTCCAGCTCATAGACACCCTCTGCGGCATGGGCCGTCACGTTGGTGTCGAGATCGGTGGCGAGGATCTTCAGGTCCCAGTCCATCAGGACCCGCGGGCCGGCCGCGACCGTCATCGCGATGCTGTAGGGCTCCTCACCCGTCGAGCAGCCGGCCGACCAGATACGCACGCGCTCGGTCTGCGCATTGCGGGTGACCAGGGCGGGAAGGATCACCTGCGACAGATAGTCGAAATGGTGGGCCTCGCGAAAGAAGTTGGTGTGGTTGGTGGTGACCGCGTTGATGAAATTGCGCAGCTCGTCGTCGCCCTTGGTGCTCTCGAGCAGACGGCAATATTGCGAGAAATTGGACATGCCGAGCGCGCGCAGCCGCCGCCCGAGCCGACCATGGATGAAGGCACGCTTGCGCTCACTCAGCACGATGCCGGCCGTGTCCATCACAAGCTTCGACAGCTTGCGAAAGTCCTTGTCCTCGAGCGCGTACTGTTCCTGCACCATGATCTCCCTGGCCTTCGGGGAGACGCCCCCGCGTGAACGGGGGCGTCTCTACGGCTCAGAATTCCTTCCAGTCCACATCGCCCGCCCCGACCACACGCCGGCGCGCGGTCTCGCCGTCAGAACTGCGAGGCGGAGGAGACGGCGCTCGCACGGGCGCCGGCTTGGCGGTCGCGCTGCGCATCGTTGCGAGCTTGTCCTTCCCGGCGCCGAGCGAGCGGTCGACCACCGGATTGCCGGTCTTGGCCGCGTAGGGCCGGCCGCGATCGAATTCGGGCAGCATCACGAAGCGATTGACCATCTCGGCCATCGTCTCGGTCTGCTCTTCCATCGACTTGGCGGCGGCGGCGGCTTCCTCGACCAGCGCGGCGTTCTGCTGCGTGACCTTGTCCATCTGGGTCACGGCGTTGTTGACCTGCTCGATGCCACCGCGCTGCTCCTGCGACGCCGCCGAGATCTCGGCCATGATGTCGGTGACGCGCTTCACCGACTGCACGATGTCCTCCATCGTCTTGCCGGCGGTGTCGACCAGGCGCGAACCGGACTCCACCTTGGACACCGAGTCGGAGATCAGTCCCTTGATCTCCTTGGCCGCATTGGCGCTGCGCTGGGCGAGGTTGCGCACCTCGGCTGCGACCACGGCGAAGCCGCGTCCCTGGTCGCCGGCACGCGCGGCCTCGACCGCCGCATTGAGCGCAAGGATGTTGGTCTGGAATGCGATCTCGTCGATGACGCCGATGATGTCGGCGATCTTGCGGCTCGCATGCGTGATGCCTTCCATGGTCTGTACGACCTCGGCGACCACGGTGCCCCCCTTGATCGCGACGTCCGACGCCGAGGACGCCAGCTTGTTCGCCTGCTGGGCATTCTCGGCGTTCTGCCGAACGGTCGAGGTGAGCTGCTCCATGCTGGCCGCGGTCTCTTCGAGGCTGGCTGCCTGCTCTTCGGTCCGCTGTGACAGATCGGTGTTGCCGTTGGCGATCTCGCGTGCAGCACTCGACAGCGTGTGGGAGCTCTCGGACACTTCGGCGAGCACGGCGGACATCGCGTCGAGCAGCCCGTTCACGCCTTCGCAGAGCTGGGCGATCTCGCCGCTCTTGCCCTCCATCGGGATGCGCTCACGCAGATCGTTGTTCTTGGCCGCATCGACGACGGCCTGCGTCTGCCGCACCGCGGCCTGCAGCGATTCCGACGCCCTCACCTGATCGGTGATGTCGGCGGCGTATTTGACCACCTTGAACGGCTTGCCGGATTGATCGAGAATCGGGTTGTAGCTCGCCTGGATCCAGATCTCGCGTCCGCCCTTGCCGAGCCGCTTGAACTGGCCGGCCTCATATTCACCGCGGCCAAGCTTGTCCCAGAACAGGCGGTATTCCGCGCTCTGACGGTGGGCCGGCTCGACGAACATCGAGTGATGATGGCCCTTGATCTCGGCCAGCGAGTACCCCATCGACGTGAGGAAGTTGTCGTTGGCGTCCAGGATCGTTCCGTCCAGCGCGAACATGATCATCGCCTGCGAGCGATCGATCGCGGCAAGCTGCGAGGCCTGGCTGCGGATGTCGGTCACATCGGCCCATTCGAGCATGAAGCCGTGGCTGCCCTGGGCGCCCCGCATCGCATTGACGCTCAGCGAGATCTTGAGCGGGCCGACCGAGATGTCGGTCTTGAATGGCAGATTGGCTGGGTTGGCCAGCATCGTCCGCTGGTGCGCCGGGTTGCGATGGAAGATGTCGATGCAGGTTCCGAGCATCCCGTTCGGATCGAAGCTTGGCCAGACCTTGCGGAACTCCGCGAGATGCTGGTTGAACAGCTGCTTCGAGGCGTGGTTGAGGTAGGTGATCTTGAGGTCGTTGTCGACCAGCATCACGGCGCTGGTGACGCGTTCGGCGACCATGGTCATCAGGTCGTCACGCGGGGCAGCGGGTTGCCTGGGAGCGGACGGCTTGGCGGCGGGCTGCGGCCGGCTGCTGCGCGAGCGCGAGCGCGCCTTCGGCTTTGCGCTGTCTTCGCCCGGAGCGCCGTCGGCTGTGAAGTCCTGCATGATGTTGTCCTCGTAAGTGTCGCTCATGACGATCTCGCAAAAATGTCCTGTGATGGGTTCAGGCGGCGGCCGCCGCATCGGCCGGAGCGGCCTTACGCTTGACTGACTCTGCCGACATTCCGAACAGGCCGGACAGCGACACCAACGTCACCATCCGCTCCTGAATCGCGACCAACCCCTCCAGGAACTGATCCTCGACCGGCATGCCCATCTCGGGCACGTCGCGGATCTCCTTGGGATCGACCGAGATGATGTCGGAGACGGTATCGACCAGGAGGCCGACGGTGCGCGTTCCCGCCGCAACGATGATGACCACGTGCATGCTGGTCGGCACGGTCACGCCGGTGCCGAACCGCGCGCGCAGATCAAAGATCGGCACGATGATGCCGCGCAGATTGATCACGCCGCGCACATGTGGCGGCGCGTTGGGGATCATAGTCGTTTCGGTCCAGCCCTTGATCTCGCGGACCACCATGATGTCGATGCCGTACTCCTCCGCGCCAAGCGTGAAGGTGATGAATTGCTGCACGTTCTCGCCGACGGCCGCGTCCAGGCCGAAACCGACGGCCGGCTTGTTGTCAGGCTGCATGGGTGAGGTCCTTTGCGAGTTCAGCTATCAATGGCTCCGGCGCGGGCAGCCGTCCCGGCGTGCCGCGGACGTCGATCTCGTGCAGCCGGGCGACGTCGAGGATCAGCGCAACGCGGCCGTTGCCGAGAATGGTGGCGCCGCTGATGCCCTCGACCGGCTCGTAGTTGGCCTCCAGGCTCTTGACGACGACCTGCTGCTGTCCGAGCAGCTCGTCGACGACGATGCCGACGCGGCCGGCGCTTTCGCTCTGCACGATGATCACGATGCCGCGGCAGGGATCGCCGATGGCATCGCCGATCGAGAACACGCGATGCAGATAGACCAGCGGCAGATATTCCCCTCGCAAGGCGAGGACGTGCCCGCGGCCGACCACGGGATGGATGTCGGCGGCCAGCGGCCGCAGGTTCTCGACGATCGCCACCAGCGGAATGATGAACGTCTCGCGCCCGACCGAAACCACCATGCCGTCGACCACCGCGAGCGTGAGCGGGAGCGACAAGATGAATGAGGAGCCCTGCCCGAAGCGCGAGCGCACCGAGATGCGGCCGCCGAGCGCCTGCACGTTGCGCTTGACCACGTCCATGCCGACGCCGCGGCCAGAGATGTTCGAGATCACGTCGGCGGTCGAGAATGCCGGCAGGAAGATCAGATTGTCGATCTCGTCGTCGCTCAGATTGGCGCCGGCCGGCACGAGATCGCGCGCCCTGGCCTTGGCCAGGATCTTCTCGCGGTTGATGCCGCGGCCGTCATCCGACACCTCGATAACGATGCGGCCGCTGCGCTGCGCGGCGGACAAATGGATCGTTCCCTGCCGAGACTTGCCCGCGGCGAGCCGCTCGGCCGGCGGCTCGATGCCGTGATCGAGCGCGTTGCGGATCATGTGGGTCAGCGGATCGTTGAGCTGCTCGATGACCGTCTTGTCGATCTCGGTCATCTCGCCGGAGGTGATGATGCGCACCTCCTTGCCGAGCGTGGCGGCGAGCTCGCGCACGATCCGCGGCATGCGCGCGAACACCGACTTCACCGGCTGCGCACGGATCGCCATCACGCTTTCCTGCAACTCGCGCGCGCTCTGGGCGAGCGCTTCGATACCCTGGATGAGCTGCGGATACTTGTCGGCAGGCAGCGAAAGGCCCTGCTCCGTCAGCATCGCCTGGCTGATCACGAGCTCGCCGACGAGATTGACCAGGCGGTCGACCTTGTCGACGTCGACGCGGATCGATTGCGCGACGCTGACGGCCGAAACGGCGGGAGCCGGTGCTCCGCCGGGCTCACCGGCCACCGTCTCGACCGCGCTTGCGGCCGATTCGAGCTGCTCGATCTCCAGATCGCAATCATCCTCGACGAATTCGAAGACATCCTGGATGGCGCCGCGCGGGACGGCCGTCTCCAACGTGAACGTCCAATTGAAGTAGGCCGCCTCGGGATCGAGCTGACCCAGCGCCGGAAGGCTGGAGCTGTCAACCACGGTCGTCAGCGTGCCGAGCTTGCGCAGCTGACGGATCAGCAGCAGCGGCTCGTTGGCCTTCTTCAGCATCTCCGTGTGCGGCCGGAACTTGATGCGATATCTCTGTTCGCCGAGCGACTTCGTCTCGACGGCGACATGGGCCGGAGCTGCACCAGAGGCCTGCCCGGCGCCCTGGAGCGCGTCCTGCATGGCCACGCTGATGTCGCTGGCGAAGTTCGGCGGCAGCTGCTGCTCCAGCCGCGCTGCCGTCACGATGTCCGCCAGCGCATCGCTGGCGCGCAGCAACAGCTGCCGGATCTCCTGGGACGCGGCGATCTTGTGGTCGCGCAGGGCGTCGAGCAGGCTCTCAAACGTGTGCGAGAACGCGACCAGGTCGGTACAGCCGAACGCGCCCGCGCCGCCCTTGATCGAGTGCACCGAGCGGAAGATCGCATGCAGCGTCTCGTCGTCCTCCTGCCCGGAGGACAGCAGCTCAAGATTGGACTGCAGCGCGTCCAGCAGCTCCGCACATTCCTCGAAATAGGTCTTGCGGAACTGCGCGACGGGATACGCTTCTTGGTCTGACGTTACGGACATACGCGGTTGACCGTCGCGATCAGTTGCTCGGGATTGAACGGCTTCACCAGCCATCCCGTCGCGCCCGCCGCCTTGCCGTCGGCCTTCTTGGCGCCATCGCTCTCGGTCGTCAGGATCAGGATCGGCACCGCACGATGCTGGCTGCCGGCCCTCACATTCTTGATCAGCGTGATGCCGTCCATGTTCGGCATGTTCAGGTCGGTGATGATCAGATCGAACTTGCCGCCGCCCAGAACGTTGAGCGCCGCCTTGCCGTCCTCGGCTTCCGCCACGTCGAAGCCAGCCTTCTTCAACGTGAAGGAGACCATGTCGCGCATGGTCTTCGAGTCGTCGACTGCGAGAATTCGCTTGGTCATGTCACTCCATCCAATGATCTAATTCGTCGCCAAGTCCCAGCTCGGTCACCGCCGTTCGGAACAGCTCGGATGCCTGCGTGATCTTGAAAGATTTGTGGGCCGCGCCCGCACCGCGTGCGGCGGCGAGCAGGATCTGCACGCAGGGCGTGGACATCCGCTCGACGCCGCTCGCGTCGAGCACGATATCGCCAGCGCTCGCGAGCCGGACCATCTCGTCGCGCAGCTGGGAGGCTTGCGTGAGATCCAGCATCTGCGGCAGCACGTAGGCGCCGTCGGCTACGTGGTTGGTCAAGCCAAGGGCTGTCGAGTTCGCGTCCGTCATGCTCGAAATTCCATGGAGCTTTTGAGCTCCGGCCGCGGCGCCAACGCGTCACGGACTAAAAAACGATCTTTGAGTTCACCCGACAGACACAGCCCTTGCGCGTCAACTCGTTCAAACTTCGCGGAAAGCGATTGTTGGATTGTTAAATATGAGAGCCGTATTAGTACGGCTCATCTACCCTGGCGTGTTTCTCTTTCCCGAAGTGAGGTGGAACACGCGCCACCCTCGCGACGGCACAAATGCTTCCGAACGTGCGCAGCAGCCGTCGGCGCTGCGTTGAAATGGGTGAAGAGTGAGACATGCGTGATCGCCCCGGCCGTTTCGCCAAGCGTTAGCAACGCGGGTGTTAATGGAATCCGTGCTGATTGCTGAACGGATGGTCCGGACGATTACGGGTCCGGCGCAGCAATGACCGGGATCTTACGGGCCGGCGACGGATGCACGCTGATGTGCAAAAGGCCAGCGTCGGTGACGCTGGCCTTTTTACGTCTCTCGTGATCGCCGAAACGGAAGCGTCGGCGCGGTGCGTTGGCCGTTATCGGCGCTGGTTGTAGACGTCGATGCAGACGGCGCCGAGCAGCACCAGGCCCTTGATGACCTGCTGATAGTCGATGCCGATGCCGAGGATGGACATGCCGTTGTTCATCACACCCATGATCATGGCGCCGATGACCGCGCCGCCGACCCGGCCGACGCCGCCATAGGCCGAGGCGCCGCCGATAAAGCAGGCCGCGATGACGTCGAGCTCGAAGCCGAGACCCGCCTTCGGGGTTGCGGTATTGAGCCGCGCCGCGAAGATCAGGCCGGCCAGCGCCGCCAGCACGCCCATGTTGACGAAGGTCAGGAACACCAGCCGCTCGGTCTTGATGCCGGACAGCTTGGCGGCCTTGGCATTGCCGCCGACCGCGTAGATCTGCCGGCCGACCACGGTGCGGCGGGTCATGAAGCCGTACAGCGCGATCAAGGCGACCATGATCACCAGCACGTTGGGCAGGCCCCGATGCGAAGCGATCAGGTAGGTGAAGTACATCAGTACGCCGGCGAGCACGACGTTCTTGGCGGCGAACACGCCGAACGGCTCGACGTCGATGCCGTGCTCGACCTCGCGCGCGCGACCCTTGACGCTGGCATAGACCAGGATGAGCGTGAGCACCGCGCCGATCGCGAGCGACGTCGGATTGAGATTGCCGGCGCCGGAGATCAGCTCCGGAATGAAACCGGACGACAGCTTCTGAAAGGTCGCGGGGAACGGACCGACCGACTGGCCCTGCAGCAGCGCCAGCGCCAGGCCCTTGAACACCAGCATGCCGGCGAGCGTCACGATGAAGGACGGAATGCCGAAATACGCCACCCAATAGCCCTGCGCCGCACCGATCGCCGCGCCGACGATCAGGCAGGCGATGATGGCGAGCGGGAAATCGATGTGGTAGCGCACCATCAGCACGGCCGCGACGGCGCCGACGAAGCCGGCGACCGAGCCGACCGAGAGGTCGATATGCCCGGTGACGATCACCAGCAGCATGCCCAGCGCCATGATGACGATGTAGCTGTTCTGCAGCACCAGATTGGTGAGGTTGAGCGGCTGCAGCAGGGTGCCGTCGGTCATGATCTGGAAGAACAGCATGATGACGAACAGCGACATCAGCATGCCGTAGCTGCGCAGATTGTTCTTCAGGAAGCCGGCGTGGGGCTTCTCTTCCGGGAGTGAAACCGTCTTGTCGGTCATGGCTGGTGTCCTCCCGGCCGCTTAGGCGGCCGTCTCCTGGTTCTTAAGGGCTTCGTTGCGCATGATGGCGCGCATGATCTTTTCCTGCGTCGCGTCCGGGCCCGCGAACTCGCCGACGAAGGCGCCGTCGTTCATCACGCAGATCCGGTCACAGATACCCAGCAGCTCGGGCATCTCCGACGAGATCACCACCACACCCCGGCCGGCGTCCGCAAGCTCCTGGATGATACAGTAGATCTCATATTTGGCGCCGACGTCGATGCCGCGGGTCGGTTCGTCTAGGATCAACACCTTGGGATCGGTCATCAGCCATTTCGACAGCACCACCTTCTGCTGGTTGCCGCCGGAGAGCTGGCCCGCTTCCTGATAGACGTCCGAGCAGCGGATGCGCATGCGACCGCGGTAACCGGAGGCCGCCTTGAGCTCGGCGATGTCGTCGATCACGCCCTTCGGCGCGACTTGGGAGAGGCTGGCGAGCGTGATATTCTTGCGGACGTCGTCGGCCAGGATCAGGCCGAGCTGCTTGCGGTCCTCGGTGACATAAGCGAGGCCGGCATCGATCGCAGCGGGCACGCTGGTGAGGTTGACATCCTTGCCCTCGAGCCGGGCGCGGCCCGAGATGTTCACGCCCCAGGAGCGGCCGAACAGGCTCATCGCGAACTCGGTGCGGCCGGCGCCCATCAGCCCGGCGATGCCGACGATCTCGCCGCGGCGCACCTGGAAGTCGACGTTCTTGATGACGCGGCGGTCCGAGTGCTGCGGATGGAACACCGTCCAGTTCTCGACCGTGAACACCGGCTCGCCGATCTTCGGCTGGCGCTCCGGGAAGCGGTGCGCCATGTCGCGGTTGACCATGCTCTTGATGATGCGGTCCTCGAGCACCGGCTCGGCGCGGCAGTCGATGCCGTCGACGCTGCGGCCGTCGCGCAGCACGGTGATGCGGTCGGCGACGCGGGAGACCTCGTTGAGCTTGTGGGTGATCAGGATCGAGGAGATGCCCTGCTCGCGGAAGGCGACGAGGCGGTCGAGCAGCGCGGCGCTGTCGGCCTCGTTGAGGCTGGCGGTCGGCTCGTCCAGGATGAGAAGCTTGACTCGCTTGGACAGCGCCTTGGCGATCTCGACCAGCTGCTGCTTGCCGACGCCGAGATCGGTGATCAGGGTGTCCGGGGATTCCTTCAGGCCGACCTGCGCGAGCAATTGCTGCGTCCGGCGATAGACCTCGTCGCGGTCGATGACGCCGAAGCGCGACGGCGCGTGCGACAGGAAGATGTTCTCCGCGATCGACATCAGCGGGATCAGCGCAAGCTCCTGGTGGATGATGATGATGCCGAGCGCCTCGGAATCATTGATGTCGCGGAACTTGCGTTCCTCGCCCTCGAAGATGATCTGGCCCTCGTAGCGGCCGTGCGGATAGACGCCGCTCAGCACCTTCATCAGGGTCGACTTGCCGGCGCCATTCTCGCCGACCAGCGCGTGGATTTCGCCGGGCTCGACGGCAAAGCTGACGTCGCGCAGAGCCTGCACGTTGCCGAAGCTCTTGCTGACGTTGCGCATTTCCAGGATTGCGGTCATCGTGTCATGTCTCTGTTCTGACGCCACTCAGTTCTAGCGCCACTCGCCCCCGCCGCGCGAGCTCCAATAAGATGTCCCTCCCCCCGGAAGACCGGGGAGAGGGCTGCTTGTCTGTTAGACCGAGATCACTCGAACTGCGACTTCTTGTAGTAGCCGCTCTCGACCAGGACCTTCTCCCAGTTGCTCTTGTCGACCACGACCGGCTTGAGCAGGTAGGACGGCACGACCTTGACACCGTTGTTGTAGGTCTTGGTGTCGTTGACCGGGACTTCCTTGCCGGCCAGCGAGGCGTCGACCATGTCGGCGGTCACCTTGGCGAGATCGCGGGTGTCCTTGAAGATGGTCGAGTACTGGTCGCCGCGCAGCATCGCCTTGATCGACGGCACCTCGGCATCCTGGCCGGAGATCACCGGCATCGGCTGATCGGCGCTGCCATAGCCCACGCCCTTCAGCGAGGAGATGATGCCGATCGAGAGGCCGTCATAGGGCGACAGCACCGCGTCGACGCGCTTCTTGCCGTAGAAGGCGCTCAGCAAATTGTCCATGCGGGCCTGGGCGGTGGCGCCGTCCCAGCGCAGGGTCGCGACCTTGTCCATGCCCTTCTGGCCGGACCCGATCACCAGCTTGCCGGAGTCGAGATAGGGCTGCAGCACCGACATCGCGCCGTTGTAGAAGAAGTAGGCGTTGTTGTCGTCGGGCGAACCGCCGAACAGCTCGATGTTGAACGGACCCTTGCCGTCCTTCAGCCCGAGCTTGTCGACGATCGACTGCGCCTGCAGCACGCCGACCTGGAAGTTGTCGAAGGTCGCGTAGTAGTCGAGGTTCGGCGTGTCGCGGATCAGGCGGTCATAGGCGATCACGGTGATGCCCTTGGCCTTGGCCTGCTTCAGCACGTCCGACAGCGTGGTGCCGTCGATCGCGGCGATGACCAGCACCTTGGCGCCCTTGGTCACCATGTTTTCGATCTGCGAGAGCTGGTTCGGAATGTCGTCCTCGGCATATTGCAGGTCGGTGGCGTAGCCGCGATCCTTCAGCACCTTGACGATGTTGTTGCCGTCGTCGATCCAGCGCGCCGAGGACTTGGTCGGCATCGCGATGCCGACGGTGCCCTTGCTCTGCGCCATGGCGGCGCTGGACAGCGCCAGGGCGCCGAGGCCGGCCAACGCGGCAGCCATGATGGTCTTGAAATTCAGCATGCTTCACTCCCTCTTGGATTTTCGAACTCTTGAACTTTTCGAACTCTTGGATTTTCGATTTTCAACGAGACTACGCGATTGCGTATCGTGATACCAGTTAGCTGTTAGGCTGAACGACGCTCGACTGATTGTTCCTCCTCTCAGATCGACAGCACGACGTCGGGCTCGGCGCGTCCCCTTGCGCCGACATCGAGAAGAAAGGTCTGGCCGTGGCCGGGGTCGGCCGCCTTGGCCGCCGTGTCCATGTCCTGCCAGGCCGATGTGACCAGCAGGCGCGACAGATCGGGGCCAACGAAGGCGGGACAACTGGCCTGGCTGGCGGGAACCGCGACGCTGCGCAGATGCTCGCCCTGCGGGCTGTAGACGTCGACACAACCGCCGCCCCAGCGCGCGTTCCAGATCCGCCCCTCGGCATCGACCACCGCGCCGTCGAGCCCACCGATCCCGGTATGGCGCAGCAGCACCTCCGGCTCGCCACGTGGCAGCCCGGTCTGTGGATCGAGCGCGACGCGGTAGAGCACGTTCTCGTCGGTGTCGGCGAAATAGCCGGTCGCGCCATCAGCGGTGAAGCAGATTGCGTTCGGGATGGTGACGTTCGGAAAGAGACGGACGATCTCGCCGCGATGCAGCGCATAGATCGCGCCCAGCCCGCGCTCGGCCTTGCGGCCCATGGTGCCGATCCAGAACGTGCCCGAGGGATGCACGCGCGAGTCGTTCGACCGCGTCGCCGGATTGTCGGCCTCGAGCGGGAGATACAGCGACAGCGCGCCGTCGGCGATGGTTCGGATAAAGAGCCCGTCCTCGGCCACGATCAGTTGCCGCTTCGCATCGATCCGGCCGAGCGCGCTCGCCATCTTGCCCAGGACATGACGGCGAACCTCGCCGCCGCCGATCTTGGCCTCGAACAGCAGGCCTTCGCGGATGTCGAACCACCAGGCGGTGTCGGTCGCGCGATCGTAGGTCGGTCCCTCGCCGAGATGGCAATGCTCGGCGCAGAGGATCGTGGTCGGCACCTGCTCCATCATCATGTCGACGCTCCCGTGGTCGAGAAGCGATAGATGGTCTCGTGCTTGTAGACCTCGTCGGGCGCCAGCCGCGCGCTTGGAAAATCCGGACGGTTCGGCGTGTCCGGCCAGACCTGCGGCTCCAGGCAGAGCGCATCGGACTGCCGGAACACCCTGCCCTTGCCGCTGACGGTCGCGTCGATGTAGTTGCCCGAATAGACCTGCAAGCCGGGCTGATCGGTGTGCAGCTCCATGACGCGCCCCGAGCGCGGCGACTCCAGCCGGGCCGCGAAGCGCACGCCGTCGCCCGCGCGCAGGCAGAAATTGTGGTCGTAGCCGCGGCCGCATTTGATCTGCGCATCGTCGGCGCGGATGCGCGCGCCGATCGCCTGCGCGTCGCGGAAATCGAACGGCGTGCCGGCAACGTCGTGCGGCGGTCCCGGCAGCGGAATCGCCGTCTCGTCGATCGCGAGATAGTGGTCGGCCGCCAAGGTCAGTCGATGATCGAGAATGCCGGTGCCGGCCGCGAGGCCATCAAGATTGAAGAAGCTGTGGTTGGTCAGGTTGACGATCGTGGTGCGGGTCGTCCGCGCCGCGAAGGTCACCGACAATTCCATCGGCCCAGTGAGCTGATAGGTGACGCGGACGTCGAGCCGTCCCGGATAGTTCGCCTCGCCGTCCGGGCTGACATAGAGCAGCGTCACCGAGGGCTGCTCGCCGTCCTCGATGGCGACGATCTGCCAGAGCTTGCGGTCGAAACCGTCGGGCCCGCCATGCAGCGCATGCGCGCCGTCATTGGCCTCCAGGCGCACGTCGTCGCCATCCAGCGTGAAGCGCGCGCCGGCGATGCGGTTGGCGTAGCGTCCGACCGTGGCGCCGAAGAACTTGCGGAGCTTGACGTAGCTCAAGAGGTCGTCATGGCCGAGCACGACATCGTCGACGGCGCCGTTCGCGTCCGGCACCAGCAGCGCCTGCAGCGCGGCGCCGAAGGTGATGATCCGCGCCTCGAAGCCGCCGGCGCCACGCAAGGTGACGCGCTCGACCTCGCGGCCATCAGGCAGGCTGCCAAACACATCCCTGGTGATCCGGGTCTCGGCCATGGCTTAGTCCTCGAACGGCTCGACGATGTTGCGGCGGCCGAGCAGGAAGGAATCGGCCACCAGTCGGAGCGGCGCCAGATCGACGTCGCTGGCGCCAGTCTTGGTCAGTTCGACGAAGCGGCGATAGAGGCCGGGATATTCCCGCTCCTTCTCGTCGATCATCACCTGATCATCCGCGGTCATGCGCGCGCCGCCGAGCGACAGCTTCAGCTGCCCTGCATCGGTCTCGATGCGGATGTCCCAGCTCTGCGGCCCGGTCTGACGGAAGTCGAACTCGGCCGCGATCGGCAGTTCGCTCGCCGTGGACATCGAGAGATTGGCCGCGATCGGCGCCTGGCAGTTCGACGGGAACGACAACTCGGCCTCGGTGACGAACACCGGCTCCGGCAGGATGCGCGTCAGGATCGACAGCGCGTTGATCCCTGGATCGAACACGCCGAGCCCGCCCGGCTCCCAGATCCAGGCCTGACCCGGATGCCAGACGCGGACGTCCTCCTTCCAGTCGATGCGCACACTGCGGATCTCGCGCTGCGCCAGCCACGCGCGCGCAGGCTCGACGGCCGGCGCGTAGCGAGAATGCCAGGTGGCGAACAGCGTGCGCTGCTTCTTCGCCGCGAGCGTGACCAGCGGATCGAGCTCGCTCACGGCGGCGCCCGGCGGCTTTTCCAGCATGACGTGCTTGCCGGCCTCGAGCGCGACCAGGGCCTGGGCGCGGCGGACCTGCGGCGGCGTGCACAGCGACACCGCGTCGATCTCCGGCCCGTCGCGCAGCAGTTCCTCGATCGAGCCGAAATGCGGCAGGCCCGGCAGCGAGGCGTTGCGGCTCGCCACGGCGGTCAGGGTCACGCCCTCGGTGGCGGCGATCGCCGGCACGTGCTGGTCTTTGGCGATCTTGCCGAAGCCGACGATGGCGACACGAAGCTCGCTCATGGCTCAGCGTCCCCAGCGCAGCACGAGCGGATCGAGCCGGCGCGCGATCTCGATCAGGCCCTTCTGCGTCGCCGGATGGATCGGCGGCTGGGGCGCGCGCAGCGTATCGTGCTTGATCACGCCGCCCTCCTTCATCAGGATCTTGCAGGTCGCAAGGCCGCACTGGCGGTTCTCGTAGTTGATCAGCGGCAGCCAGCGCTCATAGGCCGCGGCCGCCGCGTCACGATCGCCCGCGAAATACGGATCGATGATCTTCCTGATGCCGTCCGGATAGCCGCCGCCGGTCATCGCACCAGTGGCGCCGGCGTCGAGATCGGCCATCAGGGTGATCGCCTCCTCGCCGTCCCACGGGCCCTGGATGTCCGCGCCACCCGCCTCGATCAGCGCGCGCAGCTTGTCGGCGGCGCGCGGCACCTCGATCTTGAAATAAGCGAGGTTCTCGATCTCCTTGGCCATGCGCGCGAGCAGCGGCACCGACAGCGGCGTGCCTGCCACAGGGGCGTCCTGCACCATGATCGGAATCGAGATCGCGTCCGACACGCCGCGATAGAACTCGTAGATCGAGCTGTCGGGCACGCGGAAGGTTGCGCCGTGATAGGGCGGCATCACCATCACCATCGCGGCGCCCTTGTCCTGCGCGCGGCGCGAGCGCTCGGCGCAGACGAAGGTCGAGAAATGCGTGGTCGTGACGATCACCGGCACGCGGCCGGCGACATGCTCCAGCACCGTGGTCATGACGAGATCGCGCTCGTCGTCGGTGAGTACGAACTGCTCGGAGAAGTTGGCGAGGATGCAGATGCCGTGCGAGCCGGCATCGATCATGAAGTCGATCGCGCGCTTCTGGCCCTCGAGGTCGAGGCGGCCGTCGGCGTCGAAGATGGTCGGCGCGACCGGGAAGACGCCCTTGTAGAGCTTTTTGGCGGAAGCGGTCATGGGCCCCTCTTTAGTGATTGTCGCGCGGCACCGGCGAGCCGGTGCGGCCGACCAGGAAGTCGAAATCCACGCCGCGATCGGCCTGCAGCACGTGATCGATGTAGAGCTTCTGATAGCCGCGATCGGCATGCGGCTTCGGCGGCGTCCATGCGGCGCGGCGCGCGGCCAGCTCCTCGTCGCTGACATGCAGATGCAGCCGGCGGCCGGGAACGTCGAGCGTGATCATGTCGCCGTTCTTCACCAGCGCCAGCGGTCCGCCGACGGTGGCTTCGGGCGCGACATGCAGCACCACCGTGCCGTAGGCCGTACCGGACATGCGCGCGTCGGAGATGCGGATCATGTCGCGCACGCCCTGGCGCAGCACCTTGGCCGGCAGCGGCATGTTGCCGACCTCGGCCATGCCCGGATAGCCCTTCGGGCCGCAATTCTTCAGCACCATGATGCAGGAGGCGTCGATGTCGAGATTGTCGTCGTCGACCGCGTCGTGCATCTCCTCGACGCTCTCGAACACGACGGCGCGGCCGGTGTGGTTCATCAGCTCGGGCGAGGCCGCCGACGGCTTGATGACCGCGCCGTTCGGCGCCAGGTTGCCATTGAGAATCGCGATGCCGGCTTCCGTCTTGAACGGCGTCTCGAACGGCGTGATCACCTCGGCATTGTAGTTCGGCGCTTCCGCCACGTTGTCCCACAGCGTCTTGCCGTTGACGGTGCGCGCGTCCTTGTGCAGCAGGCCACGCTCGCCGAGCGCGCGCAGCACCGCCGGCAGGCCGCCGGCGTAGTAGAAGTCCTCCATCAGGAAGCGTCCCGACGGCATCAGGTCGACGAGGCAATGCACGTCGCGGCACAGCCGGTCGAAATCGTCCAGCGTCAGCTCGACGCCGACGCGGCCGGCGATCGCGAGCAGATGCACCACGGCGTTGGTCGAGCCACCGATCGCCGCCAGCGTGCGGATCGCGTTCTCGAACGCCTGGCGCGTCAGAATGTCCGACGGCTTGAGGTCCTCGTTGACCATCTCGACGATGCGCCGGCCAGCCATGCGGGCCAGCAGATTGCGGCGAGCGTCAGCGGCTGGGATCGCGGCGTTCTCAGGAAGGCCGATGCCGAGCGCCTCGACCATCGAGGCCATCGTCGAGGCCGTGCCCATGGTCATGCAGCTGCCGGCCGAGCGGTTCATGCCGGCCTCGGCCTCGTGGAATTCCTTCAAGGTGATCTCGCCGGCGCGCAACTGCTCGCTCATCGAGATGATGTTGGTGCCGGAGCCGATGATCTGGCCGCGATAGACGCCGCGCAGCTGCGGACCGCCGGAGACGCCGATCGCCGGCAGGTCGGCCGAGGCCGCGCCCATCAGGAGCGCCGGGGTGGTCTTGTCGCAGCCCATCAGCAGCACCACGCCGTCGAGCGGATGCGCGCGGATCGCTTCCTCGACGTCCATCGAGGCGAGGTTGCGGAACAGCATCGCGGTGGGGCGCATCGTCACCTCGCCGAGCGAGGAGACCGGGAATTCGAGCGGATAGCCGCCGGCATCGAGCACGCCCTGGCGGACGTGCTCGGCAATGACGCGGAAATGCGCGTTGCAGGGCGTCAGCTCCGACCAGGTGTTGCAGATGCCGATGACAGGCCGGCCTTCGAAACGGTCCTGCGGCGTGCCGCTGTTTTTCAGGAATGAGCGATAATAGAAGCCCATCTTGTCCTGGCGGCCGAACCACGCCTGGCTGCGCAGCTGCTTGTCTGATTTGTCGTTGCTCATTCCTGGTCCGTTCGTGCAGCCGATTGCGCATGACGCCGCCGGCCGTTGTAGATGACTTCGATCATGGCTTCCGAGGCACCCTCGGGGTCTCCATTGGCGATCGCATCGATGATGCGCTGGTGCCAGACCAGCACGGTGTCGCGATCGGCGGTCTCGACCGGTGCGCTCAACACGAAGGAGGCACGCAGTGCCGCCTCGATGACCGCGCCGATCGAGCGCATGAAGGGATTGCCGGACGCGTTGGCGATCGCGATGTGCAGGGCGAGGTCGGCGTCGGCGAAGGCGACCGAGGTCGACGGCTCGCGCTCCATCTTTGCCATCGCCGTGCGCATGGCTGCGACGTCGTCCTCGCTGCGGCGTTCGGCCGCGAGCGCCGCCGCGCGCGGCTCGATCGCCAGCCGGATCTCGGCGAGGTCGGCGAGGAAGCGTTTGTCGATCCCTGCGTCGAGGTGCCACGCCAGCACGTCCGGATCGAACATGTTCCAGGCGGAGCGCTCGCGCACCACGGTGCCGACGCGGGCCTTGGTCGAGAGCAGGCCCTTGGCCACCAGCGTCTTGACGCTCTCGCGCAGCACCGGCCTGGACACGCCGAACGTCGCGGTCAGTTCGGCATCGCCGGGCAGCCGCGCACCTTCGCCAAGACGGCCCGAGATGATGTCGATACCGATGCTGCGGGCGACTTCGGCGTGATTGGAATGTGCCCGCCGCGTCGGAATCGAGACGATGTGCGACGACGTCATGTCGGCGCCCCTGCAGGCTTGACCTCAGCGGGCTTGACGCCCGCCAGCTTGGCCCCTGCGGGCTTGACGGATGAGCGGCGCGCAAGCGCCATCAGACCTTGCTGCAGCGCAATGAAGACGAACAACAGAACCCCCGTGGCGATCTTGGTCCACCAGCTCGACAGCGTGCCGTCGAAGTTGATGTAGGTCTGGATCATGCCCTGGATCAGGACGCCAAGGAAGGTGCCGATGACCGAGCCCTGCCCGCCGGTCAACAAAGTTCCGCCGATCACGACGGCCGCGATGGTATCGAGCTCGACACCGACCGCCGACAGCGAATAGCCGGCGGCGGTATAGAAGGAGAAGACGATGCCGGCGAGGCCCGCGAGCACGCTGGACAGCATATAGATGCGGATCGTCATCGGCCCGACCGGGATGCCCATCAGCGCGGCCGCCGCGCGGTTGCCGCCGAGCGCATAGACATTGGCGCCGAACCGTGTCAGGTGCAGCATCAGCGCGCAGAGCACCAGGATCACCAGCATCGCGATCGCGATCGCGGTGAGCCGCCCGCCACCCGGCAATTTGATCGCAAAATCCGAAACGGCGCTGTAGATCGGCGCGGTGATCGGGATCGACTCGGTGGACAGAAGGAAGCTGATGCCGCGCGCCAGGAACATGCCGGCCAGCGTCACGATGAAGGGCGGCAGCTCGAAGACGTGGATGACCGTGCCCATCGCGGCGCCGAACAGCGCGCACAGCACCAGCACCAGCGCGAACGCGGCAAACGGCGGAATGCCCCAGCGCTCGATCGCGAGCGCGGTGAACACCGTGGTGAAGCCGATCACCGAGCCGACCGAGAGGTCGATGCCGCCGGAGATGATGACGAAGGTCATGCCGGCTGCGACGATGCCGAGGAAGGCGTTGTCGGTGAGCAGATTGGCGACGACGCGGGTCGAGGCGATGTTCGGGAATTGCAGCGCGCACATCGCGAAGCCGGCGACCAGCACGAAGGCGGTGATCGCAACCGAGGTCGAGGCCTTCATCACTTCGTCCTCCGCCAGCGCGCGGTGAAGCGCGAGAGATCGCCGAGCCGCGGCGACTGCGCCAGCAGCACGGCCAGCACGACGACGGCCTTCACCAGCAGATTGAGCTCCGGCGGATAGCCCGACAGCAGAATGCCGGTGTTCATGGCCTGGATGATCAGCGCGCCGGCCACCGCCAGCACCAGGCTGAAGCGGCCGCCGAACAGCGAGGTGCCGCCGATCACGACCGCCAGGATGGCGTCGAGCTCGAGCCACAGACCCGCATTATTGGCGTCGGCGCCCATGATGTCAGCCGCGGCGATCACGCCGGCGAGCGACGCGCACAGCCCGCACCAGACATAGACCGAGAGGATCATCGCGCGCGTGCCGACGCCCGAGAGCTCACTGGCGCGAGCATTGCCGCCGGTCGCCTCGATCAGGAGCCCGAGCGCGCTGCCGCGCACGACCGCCGCCGTCACCAGCAGCATGCCCAGGGCGATCACCACGGGGGTCGGCAGGCCGAGCACGGCGCCATTGCCCATCCACACCAGGTCCGGCGAGGTGAAGGTGACGATACGGCCTTCGGTGATCAGCTGCGCGATGCCGCGGCCCGCGACCATCAGGATGAGTGTCGCGACGATCGGCTGGATGCGCAGCACGGCCACGAGGATGCCGTTCCACAGCCCGCAGGCCAAGCCGACGGCGAGCGCCGAGGCCAGCACAACCGGGAGCGAATGGGTATCGGCGAGGCTCGCCGCGGTGGCGCCCGCGATCGCCATGACGGCGCCGACCGACAGGTCGATGCCGCCGGTCGCGATCACCAGCACCATGCCGAGCGACAGCAGCGCCACCGGCGTGCCGCGGTTGAGCACGTCGATCACGCTGCCGAAGAGACGGCCGTCCTGCAGATGCAGGTTGAAGAACTGCGGCGACACCAGGCGATCGATCATCAGGATGATGATCAGCGCCAAGGCCTGCGCCATGCCGCGGCGGGGAATGCGGAGCGTCATGATGCGGCCTCGTGCGCCGGCGCGGTGTCGGCGGCGATCGCCGCGAGAATGCTGGAGACCTCGATGGCGTCGCCCTTCAGCTCCTCGACATGCTCGCGATCACGCAACACCACGACGCGGTTCGAGTAGGTGACGATCTCGTCGAGTTCCGAGGAGATGACGAGCAGCGCCAGGCCCTGGTCGCACAGCTCGCGGACCAGACGGATGATCTCGGCATGGGCGCCGACATCGATGCCGCGCGTCGGCTCGTCCAGCACCAGCAGCTTCGGCGACGTCGCCAGCCAGCGGGCGAGCAGCGCCTTCTGCTGATTGCCGCCGGACAACAGCCCGATCGGCCGTTCCGGATCCGGCGGGCGGATGTCGAGCATGCGGATGTAGCGCATCGCGATCTCGTCCTGCTCGCGCCGCGACAGCGGACGGTGCAGCCCGCGCCGCGCCTGCAGCGCCAGCACGATGTTCTCGCGCACGGTGAGATCGGCGACGATGCCCTCGGTCTTGCGCTCCTCCGGGCAGTAACCGAAGCCGAAGCCTGCGCCGTCGCGCGGCGAATTCAGCTTGATGACTTTGCCGTCGATCGTGGCCTCGCCGCTGTCGGCGCGCTCGGCGCCGAACACCAGCCGCGCCGTCTCGGTCCGGCCCGAGCCAAGCAGGCCCGCGAGTCCGACGACCTCGCCGCGGCGCAGCTCCAGATCGAACGGCGCGACATAGCCCTGCTTGCCAAAGCCCTTGAAGCTGACGCAGACCTCGCGCGCCGTGTCGGGCTGGCTCGCAGCGCGCTCATGCGTCGTTTCGGCAAGCTCGCGGCCGAGCATCATGCGGATGAGATCGAGCCGCGGCAGGTCGGCGATGTCGCGCGACCCGATCAACCGGCCATTGCGCAGCACGGTGACGCGATCGCAGATCTCATAGACCTGATCGAGGAAATGGCTGACGAAGACGATGCCGATGCCGCGATCGGCCAGCTTGCGCATCACGCTGAACAGGATCTCGACCTCGTGACGATCGAGGCTCGCGGTCGGCTCGTCCAGGATGAGCACGCGCGCCGACAGATCGACGGCACGCGCGATGGCCGTGATGTGCTGGACCGCAACCGAAAAGCTCGCAAGCGGCGCGCCGACGTCGATGTCGAGACCGTAATCGAGCAGAAGCGCACGCGCCCGCCGCTTCATCTCGCCCTCGCGCACGACGCCGAAACGCGTCGGCTGGCGGCCGAGAAACAGATTCTGCGCCACCGACAGGTTCGGCAGCAGATTCACTTCCTGATAGACGGTGGCGATCCCGGCATCGACGGCGTCCTTGGCCGAGCGCGGCGCAATCTCGCGATCTGCGAGCCGCACAGTGCCGGCGTCGCGCGCGAACACGCCGGTGACGACCTTGATCAGGGTCGACTTGCCGGCGCCATTCTCGCCGAGCAGCGCATGGATCTCGCCTTCACCCAGTGTGAAGTCGACGCCATCGAGCGCTTTCAGCGTACCGAAGCTCTTCGACAGGCCACGGATGTCCAGGAGCGAGGGACGCGTCGCCGGCGGAGCTGAAGGATCAGACATCATGGACTACTTGGCGAGACGATTGGAGATCAGCCAGAAAGCTGACGTCCGCTTAGAATGCGGACGCCAGCACCTATTTTCGTCGTCCCGGCGAACGCCGGGACCCATACCGCGGATGGGTTGATTGAGGCACTTGGCCAATACCGTGCGCCTCATCAGCTTCGGTGGCTATGGGTCCTGGCTCCAGGTGCGCAATTGCGCACAAGGCCAGGACGACGGCAACAGCACAGACCGGGACTTAGTAGCCCAGGCCCTTCTTGCTGTCGTAGACCTTCATCGGCTCGTCGGCCGACGTATAGAGCTTCGATTCGGTCTGGATCCACTTCGGCGGCACCGTGCCCTTCTCCTTGAAGGCGACGATCGCATCGAAGGCAGGACCAGCCATGTTTGGCGTCAGCTCGACGGTCGCATTGGCCTCGCCGGCGGCGATCGCCTTGAAGATATCCGGCACCGCGTCGATCGAGACGGTCAGGATGTCCTTGCCCGGCTTCAGGCCGGCTTCCTTCATCGCCTGGATCGCGCCGACCATCATGTCGTCGTTGTGGGCGTAGACGGCGCAGATCGACTTGCCGCCGTTCTCGGCCTTGATGAAGCTCTCCATCACTTCCTTGCCCTTGGCGCGGGTGAACTCGCCGGTCTGGCTGCGCACGACCTTCAGGTTGGCGTTCTTGGCGACGACGGAGTCGAAGCCCTTCTTGCGGTTGGTGGCGACGCTGGCGCCGACGGTGCCCTGCAGCTCGACGACGTTGCAGTCCTTGCCGCCGACGGTCTTGGCGAGCCACTCGCCGGCGACCGCGCCTTCATGCACGCTGTCGGAGGTGACGGCGGTCAGATAGAGGTCCTTGCCCGCGGGATCGATATCGCGGTCGAGCAGCACGACCGGGATCTTGGCTTCCTTGGCTTCCTTCAGCACGGCGTCCCAGCCCGAGGCCACGACCGGCGCGAGGAAGATGGCGTCCACGCCCTGAGCGATGAAGGAGCGGATCGCCTTAATCTGGTTTTCCTGCTTCTGCTGGGCATCGGCGATCTTCAAATTGATCTTGCGCTTGGCGGCTTCCGACTTCGAGACCGAGGTCTCGGCGGCGCGCCAGCCGGACTCCGATCCGATCTGCGAAAAGCCGACGGTCAGCTCAGCGGCGCTGGCGGAGGTAGCAAGCAGCAGGGCGGCCGTTGCCGAGGCCGCAAACAGGGCTTTCAGGGTCATCAGACGTTCTCTCCCACACAATAAAATCTGTTTTCGATGCGCCACCGCGATCCGCGGTGTCTTCGCACCGTTTCACCGGCCTCAACGGCCGACGGGGTCCGTTATTCCACGGAACCTCGGGGCTGACTAGTCATATTATTTGACTGTAATACTTTTTATGGGAGCAAATTGGCGCGCCGAAGCACCGCCTGGGAGCGGCGGCAATGCGGTTGATATTTGAAGTTGTAGCTACGGACGTTCAGCGCAGGGTCGCCGCCTCGCGGGCCCGCTGCTCGATCGCGGCCCAGGCCCCCGCCTTGATGTCGGATGCCGGAGCGACCCAGGAGCCGCCGATCGCGACGACCTTCTTGTGCGCGAGCCATTGCGCGGCATTGCCGGCGTTGATGCCGCCGGTGGGGCAGAAGCGCACGTTGGGGAACGGACCGGCCAGCGCATCGAGCGCGGCAAGTCCACCGGCCGGCACGGCAGGAAAGAACTTCACCAGTCCATAGCCGCGCGTCACGCAGGCGATCAGATCCGACGGCGTCTGAATGCCCGGCGCGAATGGCAGCTCGCCAGCGTTGGCCGCGTCCAGCAGTTCGATCGACATGCCCGGACTGATCGCAAATGCCGCGCCAAGCCTGGCGGCGCGCTCGTAGTCCGCCGGTGTCAGCACCGTGCCGATGCCGACCTTCGCCTCGGGTACCTCATCGATGATGGCACGCGCGGCATCAAAGCCGGCCTGCGTGCGCAACGTGATCTCGATGACGCGGAGGCCGCCTGACACCAGCGCGCGCGCCAGCGGCACGGCGCGGCCAGCGTCCTCGATCGTGATCACCGGGATCACCGGCGCCAGTGCGAACACCGCCTCGAGCTTCGCGCGCTTGTCCTGATTGTTCATCACGCCTCGCTGAGTGCCAAAATGTCCGTGGGCATCGCCGCAGCCGGGATCACCGCGCCCGGCGACATGATCACAGCGCCTGCGAGCCGGTGGCCGGCCAACGCCGCCTTGCGCGGCGGCGCGCCGTTGATGCGCGCGGCGAGATAGCCGGCATTGAAGGAATCGCCGGCCGCCGTCGTGTCGACCGGCTGCAGCACGGCGGGCGGCGCGATATCGACTAGCACGCCATCGGCATGGATCAGGCAGCCGCGCGGGCCGCGTTTGATCACGACCTCGCTCACCCCGGCATCCCTGAAGCGACGCAGGCAAACTGAGGCATCGGCGTCGTCGAACAGCATCTGCTCGTCCTCGAGCGTCGGCAGCGCGATGTCGACCAGCGGCAGGATGGCGCGGAAGGCGCGCTGCGCGACCTCCCGGCTGGCCCAGCCGCGCGGCCGGTAGTTGCCGTCGAACACCACGCGCGCGCCGCGCTTGCGCGCCACCGTCAGGAGCTCGCGCAGCTTGGCCTTGCCGGTCTCGCCATACAGCGAGAGACTGATGCCGGAGAGATAGATCACGTCGAAGCGCGACAGACGGTCGAGCATCGCCGGATCGGCGCGATCGAACAGCTCGCGCGCCGGAGCCCGGTCGCGCCAGTACAGGAAACTACGCTCGCCCTTGGCGTCGCGCTCGATCATGTAGAGGCCTGGCACCCGGCCCTCGACCCGCAGCACTTGCGAAATATCGATGCCCTCGGCCTGCCAGGCCGCCAGCATCATCGCGCTGAGCGGGTCGTCGCCGAGCGCCGTGACGTAGGACGTGGGCACGCCGAGCCGGGACAAATAGAGCGCCGTGTTGAGCGTATCGCCGCCGAAGCCGCGCCTGAACAGGCTGCCGTCCTCCTGCGCGAACTCCACCATGCACTCTCCGATGCAGGCGACTCTCATCGGCGTAATCCCACGATCAAAACGTCAAATGAACCTTCATCGCGCGGCTTCGATCGCTGGCGAGCTCGAAGGCCGAAATTGCCTCCTGGAACGGCAGCGTGGCGGAGATCAGCGGCTTCACGTCGAGCAGCCCCTCGCCCATCAGCCGCACCGCCAGATCGAATTCACGGTCGAACCGGAACGTGCCGCGCAATTGCAGCTCCTTCGTGACCAGCGTGTTCAGCGGCAGGGTCATTTCGCCGCCGAGCCCGAGCTGCACGATCACGCCGCCCGGCCTCATGACATCGAGCGCCGCGCGCAGCGCGGCCTGGTTGCCGGAGGCCTCGAACAACACGTCGAACGTGCCCTTGCCGGCGCGCCACGGATCGAGCGCTGCGGGTTCGGCACCGACATTGAAGGCGTGGCTCGCGCCGAGCTTGCGGGCCACCGCGAGCGGGGCCTCGGCGACATCGGTCGCGACGATCTCGGCCGCCCCGCCGTAACGCGCGACCAGGATCGCCAGCGCGCCGATCGGTCCGCACCCGGTGACCAGCACACGCTTGCCGAGCAGCGATCCCGCCTGATGCGCGGCGTGCAGGCAGACCGACAGCGGCTCGGCCATCGCCGCCTCTCCGAGCGACAGCGACGGCGCGATCGGCACCGCCTGCGAGGCATGAACGGTGATGAATTCGCGAAAGCCGCCCTGCACGTGCGGATCGCGCATCGCACTGCCCATGAAGCGCATGTCCAGGCACTGGTTGCGCAGCCCCTCGCGGCAATAGGCGCAGTGGCCGCAGGGCAGGCTCGGATTGACGGCAACGCGGGTGCCCTCGGCGATCCCTGTCACCCCAGCCCCCACCGCAGCGACCACGCCGGCGATCTCGTGCCCAAGCGCCATCGGCTGCTTGATGCGGACCGTACCGAAGCCGCCATGATGGTAGTAATGCAGGTCCGAGCCGCAGATGCCGCCGGCCGCGATCTTGACCCGGACCTGCCCCGCGTCCGGCGCCGGGTCGGGTAAGCTGTCGATGCGCAGGTCCTTGGGCGCATGTATCACGACGGCACGCATCAGCCGGGTCTCCCTGTCTTTCTCTTATCCGCCGATCCTAGACCACGAGGAGCCGGGGCCGGCAAGCGCTTCGTTGCGAGGACTGCCCGCCTCAACCGCCCGGCCGGCGCGCCAGCCTGAACAGCCGCGACAACATTGGACCAGAAAGTTAAGGTTGTTTGCCAATCACGGGGTCTCGTCTCAATGCGCCACTTCAGTCTGTTTCTTCTCGTTCTGCTGTCGATATCCGGCACGGCGTTCGCGGACGAGATGGCGTTCAAGCGGCAGCTTCAACAGCACCTCTTGGAAAACAGCTGGGTCATTCCGAGACGGTTGCAGACCAAGGCCGTTGATGTCGGCGTTGTGTTCTCGATCGGCCGGGACGGGAAGCTCTTGGATGCGACTGTCGATCAAAGCTCCGGCTCGCCCGCCGATGATGCGGACCTTCTCGCCAGCGTCAGGCGCATCCGCGCGTTTCCGCGGGTTCCTGACGAGCTGAACGCCCCCTATGAAATCAAGACAACGTTCAATCTGGGGATGCAGCGGCGGATCGGCCACGTCGACCTGCAATGGCCTCCGACCGGTCAGACACCGGCTCGGGAGCTCGCCTATCGCAGCGATGTCCAACACCATTTGCGGCTTCATCTACGCACCTTGCCAGACGGCGCCAATATCCCCGGGGAATCGCATTCGACCATCGCCTTCTCACTCGATCGCGACGGCCACCTCGTCGAGGCCAAGGTCACCAAGAGCTTCGGACGGAAAGCGTTCGATGATCAGACCCTCGCCTGGCTCAGGTCGATTGAACCCTTCCCCCACATGCCCTCGGAGCTGATTTCACCGATCAAACTGACAGCCGAATTGGTATTCGCTCCCAGGGGTGTCTGGAACGACGAAGACGCCCGACGAAAGGTCAACGGCGTCTGCCGGGGCTGCTGATCCGCGCGAAGGTCCGTCTTAAGCCTCGGGCAGCAGCTTGCCCGGGTTCATCAGCCGGTGCGGATCGAGCGTGCGCTTGAGCTGAAGCATCAGCTCGAGCTCGAGCGGCGGCTTGCACAGCGGCATCTCGGAGGTGCGGAGCTGGCCGATACCGTGCTCGGCGCTGATCGAGCCGCGGCGGCGGGTGATCTCGTCGTGGACGAGGCGGGTGATGCGCGGGCCGCGCTCGTAGAACTCGGCTTCGGTCATGGCGAGCGGACGCATCAGATTGTAGTGCAGATTGCCGTCGCCGAGATGGCCGAACACCATCGGGCGGATACCGGGCAGCGCCGCGCCGACGGCGGCATCCATCACATCGACGAAGTCGGCGATCTCGGCGACGGGCACGGCGACGTCGTGCTTCAGCGCCTTGCCCTCGCGCACCAGCGCCTCCGAGACGCTCTCGCGCACGCGCCAGAAGGCCTTGGCCTGGGTGCCGTCCTGCGCGATGACGGCATCGGCGACGAGTCCCTCGGTCATGGCGTCGGTCAACGTGGTTTCGAGCCTCGCCGTCAGCGCGGCCTCCTCGCCGATGTCGCTGAGCTCGATCAGCACGGCCGCCTCAGGGATTGACGCGAACGGAAGCCGCGCATCCGGGATCTGCCGCGTGATCATTTCGAGCGTCGCCGCGGTCAGGAATTCGAACGCGGTGAGGCGATCGCCGCAACGGGCGCGCGAGCGCTGCAGCAGCTTCAGCGCGGCGGCGGCATCGGCGACGGCGACGAAGGCGGTGGCGCGCGCGGTCGGCTGCGGGAACAGCTTCAGCACCGCGCCGGTGATGATGCCGAGCGTGCCTTCCGAACTGATGAAGAGATCGCGCAGCGCATAGCCGGTGTTGTCCTTGCGCAGGGAGCGCAGGCCATCCCAGACGCGCCCGTCCGGCAGCACGACTTCGAGCCCGAGGGTCAGCTCGCGCATCACGCCATAGCGCAGCACGGCGACGCCGCCGGCATTGGCCGCCAGATTACCGCCGACGGTGCAGCTGCCCTCGGACCCCAGGCTGAGCGGGAAGAACAGGCCCGCTTCGCGCGCGGCATCCTGCACCTTGGCGAGCACGACGCCGGCGTCGACCACGATGGTCTGTCCGATCGCATCGACCGCGCGGATGCGGTTCATCCGCGACAGCGACAGCACGATCGCGCTCCCGCTCGCATCCGGCGTGGCGCCGCCCGACAGGCTGGTGTGACCGCCCTGCGGCACCACGGCGACGCGCGCCTCGGCGCAGGCCGCCATCACGGCCGCGACCTCGGCCGTCGATCCGGGCCGTACCACGGCAATCGCTGCGCCATGATACTTGCCGAGCCAGTCGCGCAGATAGGTCGCCTGATCCTGCGGCGCGGTCAGGACATGAGAGGCACCGACAAGACCCTGCAAATTGGTGATCAGCTTCGTCATGACGCGCGCGGAGACCTTTGTCGGTGATCGTTTTGCGATTTTCGCAAACTAACAGGATGGGCGGCGCAGCCCCCAATACCAAGTTGTCCGCCGTCCATAATCGATTGTTATGGGTCCGGACTCAGGCCGTCGCCAGCGCCATCGGCGGGGCGATGTGCGGGACCGCGTCGACCAGCTCGCGGGTGTAGTCGGTCTGCGGATTGGCGAACAGCGCCCGGCTCTCGCCCTGCTCGACGATGGCGCCGGTGCGCAGCACGATGGTGCGGTCGCACATCATGCGCACGACGTTGAGGTCGTGGCTCACGAACAGGAAGGCGAGATTGTCCTCGCGCCTGAGCTTGTTGAGAAGCTGCAGCACCACCGCCTGCACGGAGACGTCGAGCGCCGCGGTCGGCTCGTCGAGCACCAGCAGGCGCGGCTTGCAGGCAATGGCCCTGGCGATGCCGACGCGCGCTTTCTGCCCGCCCGAGAGCTGGTGCGGAAAGCGCTGCAGCAACTCGCGCGGCAGGCCGACGCGCTCGGCGCATTCCTCGACCCGCTGTCGCATCGTGTCGCCCGAGCGCATATTCATCAGCCGGTACAGCGGATGCGCGATGCAGTCGAACGCGGTGTAGCGCGGATTGAGGCTGTCGTTCGGATCCTGGAAGACGATCTGGATGTCCTTGCGCAGCTCGGAGCGGTGGAAGTCCCGCGCCGGAATGCCGCCGATCGATTGGCCGTCGAACAGGATCTCGCCTTCGCTGGGATCGAGCAGCCGGCAGATCATCCGCGAGGTCGTGCTCTTGCCCGAGCCGCTCTCGCCGACCAGGCCGACGCTCTCGCCGCCGCGCATCGTCATCGAGAAGTCGGCGACGCCGATGGTGCCGTCATCAAAGCGCTTGACGATGTTCTTGACGTCGAGCAGCAGTGGCGTGCCGTGCGGCGCAGGCGGCAGCTCGGTCACCTCGACCAGCGGAATCCTGTCGCCGTCCGGCACGAGATCCTCGATGCGCGAGGTCGCGGTCGGGGATGCTGCGACCAGCCGCTTGCTGTAGGGATGTTGCGGCCGGTGGAACAAGGTCAGCGGCTCGGCCTCCTCGACCAGCCTGCCCTGCTCCATCACCACCACGCGCGCGCAATAGCGCGCGGCGAGGCCGAGATCATGCGTGATCAGGATCGTCGCCATGCCGCGGTCGGCCGCGATCTTGGCGAGCAGGTCCATCACCACCTTCTGCGTGGTGACGTCGAGGCCGGTGGTCGGCTCGTCGGCGATGAGCAGCGACGGATTGCAGGAGATCGCGACCGCGATCATCACGCGCTGGCACATGCCGCCCGACAGTTCGTGCGGATAGGCACTCATGCGCCGCTCGGGATCGCGGATCTGCACCGCCTTGAGCAGGTTCAGCGCCTCGGCCAGCGCCTCCTGCCGCGACAGCCGCCGATGCGCGAGGATCGCATCCGCGACCTGCTGGCCGATGGTGCGGATCGGGTTCAACGCCGCGCGCGGGTTCTGAAAAATCATCGACATCGCAGCCCCATGCAGGCTGCGCAGATCGGCGCCGCCAGCACGGGTGATGTCCTGGCCCTTGAAGCGGATGCGGCCGTCGGTAATGCGGCCAGCCTTGTCGAGCAGATGGGTGACGGCAAAACCCGTCACCGACTTGCCGGAGCCGCTCTCGCCGACGAGGCCAAGCATCTCTCCCGGCTGCAGCGACAGCGACACGCCGCGCACGGCCTCGACGAGGCCGCGACGCGTTGAGAAGGAAACCTTGAGGTTCTCGACCTCGAGCAGCGGCGACTGGCTTGCAGATGCGGTCACGTGCGCATCCTCGGGTCGAGAATATCACGCAGCCCGTCACCCAGCAGGTTGAAGCACAGCACCGCGCTCATCAGCGCCAGGCCCGGGAACGCCACCAGCCACCAGCGCCCCGTCGAGATGAAGCGCGCGCCCTCGGCGACCATGATGCCCCATTCCGGCGTCGGCGGCTTGACGCCGAGACCGATGAAGGAGAGGCCCGCGGCATTGAGGATCGCCCAGCCGAGATTGAGCGACATCTGCACCGCCATCGCCGGCAGCACGTTGGGCAGCAGGAAGCGCAGCACCACCGCGACATGGCTCTCGCCGCAGGCGCGCGCGGCCTCGACCCAGCCGAGATTGCGGCGGATGTTCACCTCGGCGCGCGCGAAGCGGATGTAGAACGGAAGGTTGATGATCGCGGTCGCGATCACGATGTTCTCGACGCGGTTGCCGAGCGCGGCGACCATCGCCATCGCCAGCACGAACAGCGGGAACGCCATCAGCACGTCGACGAAACGCCCGACCGCCTTATCGAGCCGGCCGCCGGCATAGCCGCAGAGCGCGCCGATCACCGAGCCGATCGAGAACGACACCGCGACCGCGGTCACCGCGATGGTGAGGTCGAGCCGGCTCGCCACGATCAGGCGGCTCAGCACGTCGCGGCCGAGCTGGTCGGTGCCGAACCAATGCGCCGCGCTCGGCGGCTGCAAGGCGGCCGGCACGTCGGAGGCAATGGGGTCGTAGGGCGCGAGCCACGGCGCGAAGATCGCCATCAGCGCCAGCAGCACGGCACCGCCGGCTGCGATCGCGGTAACGGGGTTGCCGCGCAGCACGAAGGCGGTGTGGCGAAGGGTCGATGAGGTCTCGATCGTGGTCATGCTCATGCCACCGTCGCGCGGGGATCGGCCATGCCGTAGAGCAGATCGACCAGCAGATTGACGATCACGAAGATCGTCGCCATCAGCAGCACGAAGCCCTGCACCGGCGCGTAGTCGGAGACCAGCAGCGCGTCGAGCGCGTAGGACGCGACGCCGGGCCAGGAGAACACCTTCTCGACCAGCACGTTCGCGCCCAGCATGGTGGAGAACACGATGCCGGCGATGGTAATGACGGGGAGGATCGCGTTCCGCAAGGCGTAGGTCACGACGATGCGCCACCACGATAGCCCGACCGAGCGCGCGGTGCGGACGAAATCGCTGCCGAGCGAGACCAGCATCGACGCGCGGGTGATGCGCGCCAGCGGCGCGATCACGAACAGCGCCATCGTAACGGCCGGCAGCATCAGCTGCCGCGCCGCCGCCCACCAGCCCTCGATATCGCCGGCGAGCAGGAAGTCGATGATCAGGAAACCGGTGCGCTGCGGCGGCAGGCTCGCGAAGATGTCGATGCGCCCCGTCGGGTCGGGCGCGAGGCCGAACAGATAGTAGAACACGTAGATCAACAACAGACCGGAAACGAAGGTGGGCACGCAGACACCAAGCGAGCAGAACAGCCGCACGCCGTGATCGATCAGCGATCCCGGCCTGAGCGCAGCGATGACGCCGAGCGGCACCGCCGAAACCAGCGCGATCAGCAGCGCCGTCAAGGTCAGCTCCAGCGAGGCCGGCAGGCGCTCCTTGAGATCCTTGGCGACCGCCTGCCCCGTCATCATCGAGCGGCCAAGATTGCCGCGGGCGACGTCGGTCAGATAGATCACGAGCTGGTTCGGCAGCGGCTTGTCGAGCCCGAGCTGCTTGCGGATGACCTCGATCTCCTCCTTGCCGGCATTGGGACCGGAGGCGAAGAACACCGCCGGATCCCCGGGCAGGACGCGCATCAACAGGAAGGTGAAAACCAGGACGCCGAACAGCGCCGGCAGCGACGAGACGAAGCGTCGTCCCGCCCGCAGCAGAGTTGCGCCGATCGTGTTCATGGGTCTTCCGTCTCCTAAAACAATCCATCGTGAGCGAGGCGCACCGGTCCGCCGGGGCTCGGGATCACCTCTCCCCGCTTGCGGGGAGAGGTCGGATTGCATCGACAGATGCAATCCGGGTGAGGGGGTACAGGTCTCACCACGTGCACTGCCCGTGCGTCTGCCCCTCACCCCAACCCTCTCCCCGTAAGAACGGGGAGAGGGGGCGCAGTTGCAGCGCGGCACGAGCTTTAGTCCAACTTCAGAAGAGCGAAGCTTTCTCTCCCGATGGAAACATCCTGAGCCGCCTGATCGCCCTACTTCCGGCTCAGGTTACGATAATCGACCTGCCGCGTGAACTGGTAGACGTAGCCATCCACCGTCGGCTGCATCACCGCGTCCTGCGCCGCCTGCCAGATCGGGATCTGGAACATCTGGTCAAAATGGATCGCGTTGAGCGCCTTGCCCTCGGCCTCGTATTTCGCCTTGTCGGCCTCGAAACGCGCCTCCTGGGCGATCTTCTCCAGTTCGGCATTGTCGGTCGAGGAATAGTTCCAGCGCTGCTTTCCGGTGTAGAAGTTGCGGTAGAAATAGTCGGTCGACGGCAGCCAGGCGACGATGCCCTCGATGAAGAACGGCAGCTTCTTCTCGTTGATCGCGGTCGACATCTGCGCATCCGGCAGCTTCTGGATATCGACCTTGATGCCGATCTTGCCGAGCGATTCCTTGACGAGCGCGGCCATCGGCTCGGCGGTCGCAGCCTGGCCGACGTTGAAGCTGAACGTCGTGGAGAACCCGTCCGGCATGCCGGCGTCCTTCAGATAGGCCTTCGCCTTCTCCAGGTCGAGCTTGATCGGCTGCGGGATCGGATAGCCGCCGCTCGGCGGCTTGCCGTCGGCCCAGGTCGCGCCGTACAGCGGCGCGCCGCGGCCGAACAAGGCGGCCTTGAACATGTCGTCATAGGGCAGCGCGTAAGCAATGGCGCGGCGCACATTGACATTGTCGAACGGCGGAATGGTGTTGTTCATCGAGATGAAGGTCACCGCATTGTATTGCGGGGTCGAGATCACCTTCAGCTTGCCCTTGCCTTCGAGCGACTGCACGTCGCTGGCCTGCAGATCGATCACCAGATCCGCGTCGCCGCGCTCGACGAGGTTGGCGCGCGTCGCCGGCTCCGGCACCGACTGGATGATCAGCCGCTTGAACGCCGCCGGCTTGTCCGGCGTGCCGCGATTCCAGGCGTCGTTGCGCTTGGCGATCACCTGCTCGCCGGGCTTGAATGTCTCGACGATGTAGGCGCCGCTGCCCGCCGCGTTCTCCTTGGTCCAGTTCAGCGCCCACGGATCTTCAGCGGTGGCATGCGCCTTGGCGAGCTTGGAGTTGATGATGATCGGATAGACGGTGGCGAGGTTCGGCAGCGCCAGCTTGTCCGGCTTCGGCAAGGTGACTTCGATGGTCAGGGGATCGATGACCTTGAACTGATCGGCCGAGGTCAGCGAGCCCGTCAGCAGCTGCGCCTTGCCGAGGATCGGCGCGGTGACGCAACGGTCGAGCGACCATTTGACGTCCTCGGCGGTGACCGGCGAGCCGTCCTGGAACTTGGCATCGGGACGCAGCTTGAAGGTGATCTTCAGGCCGTCGGCGCTGACGGAATAGGATTCGGCGAGCTCGCCGGTGATCGTGTCGAGATCAAACACCCACTTACCATTGAGCTGCTTGCGGCCGAACGACACCAGGCGGTCGTAGCTCGACATCGACAGCGCGAAGGCTTCGCGCGTCGAGCCCGGAATGTTCGGATCGAGCGTATTGACGGTCGCGCCGGTGACATAGCGCAACGTCTCCGCGCGGCTCTGCGCATGCGCCGCAGGCGCCGCGAGTGTCACCGCAAGCAATGCGGTCGCCGCAAACAACGAACGTTTGGACATTTCGAAACTCATCGCCCTTGTTCCCTCATCAGTCTCAAAATCCGGGACTAAAAACATCTGCCGCCAGTCACCGACACTGCCGGCTCATCTGATGCACGCGCATGGTTCACGCGCAGCAGCAAATCACGTGCCACGACGAACCTCGGCCTGTCTCACATCATAGGCCTGGAAGTTGGCCCAATGCTTGTCGATATCAGCCGTGAACAATCCACGCGTCAGTCCATGCACGAGTTTCGGCACCGCCGTCGTCATCGCGTTGATGGACGATCCCGATGCGCCGAAGCTCATCGTCGAGGCGATGGCGAACACATGGATATCGCGGATCCACGGCGTCTCGCCTGCCTTGCGCTCTGATAGCGCGTAGTCGTCAGCGAGATAGGGGAAGGCGCCGAGCCGGTCGTTGCGCTCGCTCTCATCCGGCGTGTAGCGGTCCGACCAGCGCGCGATGTTCGTCGCGAAGCGACGCAGCTCCGGCCGCTTGGTGAAGTCCATCAAGATCCCGGTCGCGCTGATCACGAAGTCCGCCGTGATCTCACCCTTCGCCGTCTGCAGCACGACGCCATCGGAGGTCTCGCGCGCAGCGACCAAGGGCGCTCCTTCATGCAAATGGAACGCGGCGTGGCGGGCGCAGCGATCATAGGTGTGCTGCGGAAACCCTTCGCGCAGCCCCAGGACCGCGTTCATGAAGCGCCAGCGCCAGGCATCGTCGAGCTCGGAGAAGTGCCGCAGGAAGCCGCGGAACGTCAGCCAGCGGTACGGCTGGATCAGCTGGATTTCCGCGCGACGGCACAACAGATCGACGCTGTCAGCACCGGCCTCGAGGGCAACGGCCGCATTGTCGAACGCGGAGGCGCCGGCGCCGATCACCGCGACGCGGCGGCCGCGCAGAGCATCGAAGTCGATCTCGGCGCCGGAATGCGCGCAGCGCGTCGCGGGGAGACTGCGAAGCGGCTCCGGGATGCTCCAATCGCCCATGCCTTCCTGGCCGGTCGCGAGCACGATCTTGCGCGCATAGAGCGCGGTGTCGCCGCCCTTGCTGCGCACCGTCGCCTTGAGCAGTCCATCAGCCGCCGGCGCGATGTCGACGACCTCGCAGCCGTTGCGCATGGGAAGGTCGAGCACCTCACGATACCAGGCGAGATAGTCTGCCCAATATTCGCGCGGGATCAGGTTAAGATCGCGCCAGCTGTCACTGCCGTATTTCGCCTCGTGCCACGCCTGATAGGTCAGGCACGGAATATCGAGATCGGGCCCGGTGAAATCCTTCGGGCTGCGCAAGGTCGGCATGCGCGCATAAGTGAGCCACGGCCCTTCGCGGCCTTCCTCGGCCTTGTCGAGCACGAGGATGTTGCTGACGCGCGAGCGCAGCAGCGCGAACGCGGTCGCAAGACCCGACTGGCCGCCACCGACGATCAGCACGTCGAGTGCAGCCCGGCCGTCGAGACCGGTGACGGGCGTCAACCATGGCATGGTGGGATGGGCGATCTTGGCAAGATCGCTGCGAACCTGGGCTGTCAGCCTGGCGAGACCGTCGCTCATGCTGGCCACCGGATGAAACACGCGCAATCGCGGTCGACACGCTTGCTGTCGCTCACGCTCTCTCCATCAGTCATGTCACCCGGCACATGAAGCTTAGCAAAGCGGACCTGAAGCCTTCCATACCGATTTGTCCGCTGCCCATAACAGCTTGTTATGGGAGGGCCGGCGCGGCTACAGTTGATCCGCACCCGCAGCGAGACAAGAGGTCGCATGCCGCTCAACCTGCGCCAGATCGAGGTCTTCCGCGCCATCATGATCACCGGCTCGATCAGCGGCGCCGCGCGGCTGTTGTCGGTGTCACAGCCCGCCATCAGCCGGCTCTTGGCCTACACCGAGGACGGCCTGAAGCTGAAGCTGTTCGAGCGCATCAGCGGCCGGGTGCAGCCGACGCCGGAAGCGAAGCGGCTGTTCGCCGAGGTCGAGCACATCCATCGCGGCGTCGCGCGCATCAACGATCTCGCCGACGAATTGCGTGCCGGCGGCACCGGCACCATTCGCGTCGTGGCCAGCCCGAGCGCGGGATACGGCATGGTGCCGGACGCCCTGGCGCGGCTGCGCAGCCGCTTTCCCGACCTGCGCGTCGAGTTCGAATCGCTGACGCTGCTGGAGATCGTCAACCGTGTCGGCACCGCGCGCGCCGATGTCGGCGTCACCGTGCTGCCGGTCGACGAGCCCACGGTGGCGGTGGAGACCATCGCGGAAGGCGCGCTCCACGTGATCATGCCGGCGGATCATGCGCTGGCAAAACTGCGCAGCATCCGGCCGAAGGATATGCTGCCCTATCCATTGGTCGGCTTCGGCCCGCAGACGCCCTACGGACACATCGTGACATCAGCGCTCGCCGGCGGCCCCGAGCCCACGACGATCGTGCGCTACACCCCCGATGCCTGCGCCATGGTCCGCGCCGGCGCTGGCCTTGCTGTCGTCGACGAATTCGTCCTCCGCGGCCGCGCCTGGCCCGACCTCATTGCGCGGCCGCTGCTGCCGAAGACCCCGATGCGCGCCTATCTGCTGACGCCGCGCTTCGAGCCGCTGTCACGCAATGCCGCGGCGCTCGCGGATATCCTGCGCGGACGCGATCGGAAGGCGACAGCGGGGAAGCGCTAATTGACTTTGCCTATTGGGATCCGTCCTCTCTCCGCGCAACCGGTGAGTTCCCCTCCCCCTTGCGGGGAGGGGTCGGGGGTGGGGGTTCCACGAGTCCCGCTCGATGCGAGGTGCTCGAACAAATACTGACGATTGAAGACCGCGGAAAGGAGCCCCTCCGCTCTCAGTCCAACTCTGGATGAGCCGCGAATCCACGAAGGCCAGCGCCCGGAGACCCCCCACCCCCAACCCCTCCCCGCAAGGGGGAGGGGAGCCGACCGCCGCCGGAATGATGTCCGCGCTCAATCGAAAAAGCAGACGGGCAGATCTCGAACTCTGCCGCCTATTTCTACGCCGCCAGCCACCCACCATCCACCGGCAGCACGATGCCCGTCGTGAATGACGCCTCGTCGCTCGCCAGAAACAGCACCGCCGCGGCCACCTCATCCGCCTCGCCGAACCGCTTCATCGCATGGCGCTGGCGCGAGGCGTCGCGCACCGGCTCGGGATCGGCATGGCGCGCGAAGCTCCGGCGCAGCAGCGGGGTATCGATGGCGCCTGGCGCCAGCGCGTTGACGCGGATGCCGTCGGTGGCGAAATCGACCGCCATGGTGCGGGTCAGGCTGATGATCGCGCCCTTGGCGGCGATATAGGCACTGTTGCCCTTGCCGCCGGCGACGGCGAGTTGCGAAGCGACAGTGATGATCGATCCCGCCTTCTGCGCCTGCATGATCGGCACCGCGACCTTCGCCCACAGCCAGGTGCCGCCGACATTGGCGCGAAACACCGCGTCCCAATCGGAAGGATCGGTCGTGACCACCGTGCCGCCACAGGAGAAGCCCGCCGCGGTCATCAGCACGTCGAGCCGGCCACGCGCCGCGGCCACGCCTTCAATGGTCGCCTTGGCGAACGCGGCATCGCCGACATCGCCGACATGGACGCTGCCGTTCCCGCCGGCATCACGGACCAGCGCCAGCGTCTCATCGGCGCCGGCGGCATCGCGATCCACCACGGCGAGGAACGCGCCTTCGCGCGCGAACATCACGGCGCTGGCGCGGCCGATGCCCGAGCCGCCGCCGGTGATGACCGCGACCTTATCCTTCAGCCTCATGTCAGTCTCTCCCGTACTGATCGAACCAGCGGCCGAAATGCTCGGCCGAGGCCGCACAGTCGAACCGCGCGCGCCAGCCGAATTCATCGGCCAGCCGCGTCGTCGACAGCCGCCCGCGCACGGGCGCGAACACCGGCACCGTCGGCGTCTCGCCGGGCTCCGCGAGCCGGCACGTAAATCCAGTCCGGCCGGTCGCGAAAGCGCGGCCCCACGCCTCGGCCGTGAACGTCGCCTCGTTCGAAATGTTGTAGAGCGTCTGCTGCGGCTTCTCGGCCTCCAGCAGCAGGCAAACAGCATCGGCGACGTCGACGGCGTAGACCCAGTCCTTGTCGCCCGGCTCATTCAGCAACGCCGCCTCGTTGCGCACGCAACAGGCCGCGATCAGCGCCTGCGGCGAGGGCGTGTCACGCACGCCGCCGCCGCGCTCGAACGGGCCGAACACCGCGGACAGCCGCACGCTGATCACGTCGGTCTTCCAAAGATCCGACAGCCGCGCGGCGACGCGCTCGGAGGTGAATTTCGTGATCGCATACAGCGACACCGGTTCGCACGGCGTCGTCTCCTCCAGCACGGCAAAGCGCTGGCCGCTGGCGCCGTAGGATGCAGCGGACGACAGATTGATCACGCGCCGGACACCGCTGAGCCGCGCCGCCTGCAGGATCGGCACTTGCGCCAGCAGATTGACCGCCAGGATGCGCTCGGGATCGGACGCATCGCGCTCGGGACCGGCGGTGATCGCAGCGCCCATGACGACGGCATCGCAGCCGGAGCCGACCGCCGTCGCGACGGCAGCCGCATCGGTCACATCGCCTTTGATAACTTGCAGCCGCTCACCATGAGAAGCGAAGGCGCGTTGCGCGGCACTCGGCAGCGGCGCCGCATCGAACACGGTCACGCGGTGTCCGCGCTCCAACAAGCCTTGCGCGATATTGAGCCCGACGAAGCCGGCGCCGCCGAAGATCAGGACATGCATGCGAGAAGCCTCTCCATCGGGGCCTCATGGTTCGAGACGGCTGCTGGCGCAGCCTCCTCACCATGAGGACAAGCAGCGTGCGTGCGGCGCGTCTTGCTCTCTCCCCTCATGCTGAGGAGGGCGCGAAGCGCCAGTCTCGAAGCACGAGGCCGCGCTCTCCCCACGCCGATCACAGCAGCGTCGCCCCGAAATTCTGCGCGGGATCCATGTCCGCCACCAAGCGCCCCGTCGGCTTCGCCGCCTCGCCGCCGCTGCGGGCGAGGAACTGGCCGGAGCCGGGCTGCACCGAGACCTTGCCGTCGTCGACGATGACGCGGCCGCGCGACAGCACGGTCACCGGCCAGCCTTGCACGCTGCGGCCAACGAACGGCGTGTAGCCCGCGAGGTCGTGCATGCTCTCATCAGCAATGGTGACGCGCTTGTCCGGATCCCACAGCGCGATGTCGGCGTCGGCACCGATCGCGATGGCGCCCTTGCGCGGATGCAGATTGTAGATCTTGGCCGGCGCCGTCGACGTCAGCTCGACGAACTTGTTGAGGCCGAGCCGGCCCTTCGACACCATCGCGTCGAACAGCAGCGGCAGCCGCAGTTCCAGGCCCGGCAGGCCGTTGGCGATCTGCTTGAAGTTCGGGTTGGGACCGGCGCGCAGCTTGCCGGTCTCGTCGAAGCGGTACGGCGCGTGATCCGACGAGATCGTCTGCAGGTCGCCGAGCGACAGCGCCTGCCACAGCGCCTCCTGGTCCGGCGCGCGACGCGGCGGCGGGCTGCACATCCACTTCGCGCCTTCGATGCCCGGCTTGTCCAGATCGTCGGCCGTCATGAACAGATATTGCGGACAGGTCTCCGCGAACACCTTCAACCCCTGCCCGCGCGCGTCGCGGATCACTTTCGCGCCTTCGGCGGTCGAGACGTGGAAGATCATGATCGGCTGATCGACCAGCGCTGCCATGCCGATCAGGCGGTTGAACGCCTCGGCTTCGGAGAAGCGCGCGTGGCTGATGGCGTGATATTTCGGCGCAGTGTAGCCGCGCGCCAAGAGCCGCTTCACCATCCAGGAGATGATGCCGTGGTTCTCGGCATGCGCGCACAGCATCGCGCCGCCCTCGCGCGCGGCGACGAGGATGTCGAGCAGCGGCTCGTCGTCGATCTTGAGCCGGTCGTAGGTCATGAAGATCTTGATCGAGCCGTGGCCCTGCCGGATCAGCGCCGGCAGATCGCGCTCCAAGGTCTCCTTGGTCGGATCGGCGATGATCATGTGGAACGCGTAGTCGATGACCGCGCCCTTGCGCGCCAGCGCGTGGTAGTCCTCGAGCACCTGCGGCAGCTGCATACCGACATGCTGCGCGGCGAAGGAGATCACTGATGTGGTGCCGCCGTACGCCGCGGACGTCGTCGCGCTCTCGAAGGTATCGGCATTGACGATGCCGGCGGCGGAGAGCTGCTCGATGTGGCAATGGCTGTCGACGCCGCCGGGCAGCACGTACTTGCCGCGCGCATCGATCTCGCGCTTCGCCGGCCCGAGGCCGCGGCCGATCGCCGCGATGGTCTCGCCGGTGATGGCGACATCGGCCTCGAACGTATCCGTCGTGGTGGCGACGCGCCCTCCCCGGATGATCAGGTCATAGGCCGGCTCGGTCATCGCGATCTCCTAGTTCTGCCAGATGGAACGGCGTGGACGCGCGGAGCAGTTGAGGCCCGCTTGCGTCCGCGGTGGCATAGTGGTTGCCTGTCGGACGACGTCAACTCCGAAGAAGCAGGTAACACCCATGTCCCGCCCGCGCATCACCGTGATCAACCCGAACTCCAACCAGGTGGTGACCGACGGCCTCGCGGCAGCGCTCAAGCCGCTGATATTCGCGGAAGGACCGGAGATCGTCTGCGAGACCTTGAAGGAAGGACCGTACGGCGTCGAGAGCCAGAAGGATGCCGACAGCGTCGCGCTGCCGCTGCGCCGCTTCGTCGAGGGCGACAATGCGTCGAGCGCGTTCGTCATCGCCTGCTACAGCGATCCCGGCCTGCACGTCTGCCGCGAGGCGACGACGCGGCCGGTGCTCGGCATCGCCGAATGCGGCGTGCTGACCGCGCTGACCCGCGCCGACACCTTCGGCGTGCTCGCTATCGCGCAACGCTCGATCCGCCGCCACATCCGCTACCTCCGCCAGATGGGCCTGATGGACCGGTTGGCCGCCGAGCGGCCGCTGGACATGACGGTGGCGGAGACGGCCTCGGGCGAAGGCACGTTGGCGAAGATGATTTCCGTCGGCCGCGCGTTGAAGGAGGAGGACGGCGCCGGCTCCATCGTCATGGGTTGCGCCGGCATGGCGCGGCATCGCAAGAATCTGGAGGATGCGCTGGGCATTCCGGTGATCGACCCGACGCAGGCCGCGGTGACCATGGCGCTCGGCGCGGTGGCGTTTAGCAGCTGATTGCTTCGCAAATCTCGCGGCGCCGCCTGCGCTGCTCTGCCCGACCTACCCTCCGCTGTCGTCCCGGCCTCCGAGCCGGGACCCATAGCCACCGGACGGGATGAGGCAGGCAACTAGCAGTGACGTCCCTCGACAGCTTCCGCGGTATGGTAGCATCGCAAGATGCAATCCGACTGAACGGGACCCTCCGCACGGTCGGTGGGCGTGTGTCCGACCGGGCTGATCCCTGACATTTTAGACCGGGCTGATTCCTGACAATATTCCATCATTGGTGGGATGTCTCCGCCGTTTCCTGCGCGACGCGGAGCCGCGCACGCGGCGGAGCAAAGCGCAGGAAACGGCGGTCGCGATCGATAATCCCGAGGTCGCGGGCCGAGAAGCGGACAATGTGGCCGCCGGTCTCGTGCTTGGTAAGGCCGATGAGTTCGCCAGCGAGCGCCTCGCCGACGAAGACGAACTCACCGCGCCATTTGATGACGCCGTTGGGACGCACGCGGCGGACTTGGTGATCGGCGTCGTACCAGGGGTCATCGAGGCGGCTCGGCATGGAGCGCTGTGGCGAGCGCCAGAGCTTGATGGGTGCCACTTGGCCGAGCGCCTCGTGCGGCCGCTCCTCGTTGAAATGGCGCCGAAAGGCGTCGAAGCGACGCTGCTGCTCGGCGGCGGTGCCTGCCGGCGGCTTCGATGTCTCGGCCTTCAGCGTACGATGCATGCGCTCGTGCCGGCCGTTGTCCTGCGGGCTGGATGGTGGGATGTAGCGCGGCTCGATGCCGAGCTTGAGCCACCAGACCGAGAGCGTCGAGAGGCCGCCGGCGCCCGTCGATCCGAACGGTACGCCATTGTCGGAGCGGATCGCGCGCGGAAGTCCGATCTCCTTGAAAACAAGCTCCATCGCGTTCTTCACACCGGTCGCGGTCGGATCAACAATGCGCACCTCGATCAGGTAACGGCTCGCCGCGTCGGTGATTGTCAGTGGATCACAGCGTGTTCCATCCCGGGTGCGAAACCAGCCCTTGAAGTCGATCGCCCATTCGTCATTGGGACCTTCCGCCGGCGTCACCAGTTCGCCTTGCGCAATCGCCCGACGCCGGCGCGGTCGCGCTTGGACCAAGCCTTCGCGCTTGAGAATGTCGCCGATCGTCGAGGCCGCCGGCCAGCCGACCTGGGGCCGCTCGGACCCCAGCCAGGCCTTGATCTTCTTCGGGCCAAAATGCGGAAACCGTTGCCGGGCTGCGATGATCTGCTGGACCAGCCGGTCCTCTGTCGCATGCGGACAGTTCTGCACCGCATGGCTCTTCTCCTCGAACCACTGCGGATCCCCGCTCGCGCGGCGGCGCTCCCATACGTAGAACGTCTCCCGGCTGACGCCGTGCCGCGCACACAGCTCCGTCACCGTAAAGACCCCCGTGTCGTACTCCCGAAACAACCCAATACGCTGCTCCACAGGACTGCTCTCCCTGAAAGGCATCGTCCGATTCTCCTTCGAATCAGACGAAATTGGCCTGTCAGGAATCAACCCGGTCTAAAACGTCAGGAATCAGCCCGGTTCATACCGTGGCGGCCCCTCACCCCAACCCTCTCCCCGTGAAGAACGGGGAGAGGGAGCGCATTGCAGTCGGGGCAAGAGCGCTCGCCGACAAACTGATAGCGCTCAACATCTCACTCCGGCGGCACAGCACCCGTGCGGCTGGTGATCAACCCGTAATGCTCCACCCGGCGATGCCGGGCGAAATCGAAGATCGTCTGCTTGCCGAACCGCGTCGCATCCATATCGCACGGCGCGACCAGCACCTCGTCGCCCTCCGTCACAGCTTCCGCAACGATCTCGCCGTCGGGATTGACGATCAGGCTGCCGCCGATCAGATGATGGCTATCTTCCAACCCGGCCTTGGCCACCGAGACCACCCAGCACGAATTCTGATACGCGCCGGCCTGCGCGGAGAGACGATTGTGGAACAGCCGCTGCTGCAGTCCCTCCGCTGATTTCAGCGAGTTCACCGACGGCGTGTTGTAGCCGATCAGCACCAGCTCGACGTCCTGCAGGCCCATCACGCGATAGGTCTCCGGCCAGCGGCGGTCGTTGCAGATCGCCATGCCCATGATCCCGCCGAGATTGCGCCAGACCGGAAAGCCGAGATCGCCCGGCTCGAAATAGCGCTTCTCCAGATGCTGATGGCTGCGCTCCGGCTCGAATTCTTCGTGGCCGGGCAGATGCACCTTGCGGTACTTGCCGACGATGTTGCTGGCGCGGTCGGTGAGAACAGCTGTGTTGTAGTGGTGCCCATCCGGCGTCAGCTCCGCATAGCCGAGATACATCGCGATGCCGTGCTGCGCGGCGCGATCGAACAGCGGCTGCACCGCGGCGTTCGGCATGTCGCGCTCGAACCATGTATCCACCTCGGCCTGATCCTCCATGTACCAGCGCGGAAAGAACGTCGTCAGCGCCAGCTCCGGATAGACGATGAGATCGGCGCCTTTGCGCTTGGCCTCGTCCATCAGCGCGATCATGCGCGCGACGACGGCCTCGCGGCTCTCGGCCCGCTGGATCGGCCCCATCTGGGCGGCGGCAACGTTGATGATGCGCATGAAGTAACTCCTGTAGTAACTCCGCCGTCATTGCGAGCGAAGCGAAGCAATCCAGGGCCGCGCAAGGACTCTGGATTGCTTCGCTTCGCTCGCAATGACGCGTTGATAGACCATCACATTGTAACAACTAGATCATCCTGGCCGATGCAGCACCGGCCGCGTGCGTGAGAACGACGGGCGGCCGCGCTTGAGGCCCCACAGCGGCTGCGCCAAGGTCGCGACGGCTTCGGTGGGATCGCGGGCATCGATGCAGACGAGATCGGCGGGCGCGCCCACCCTCACGCCGTAATCCTCCAGCCGCATCAGCTTGGCCGCGTCATGCGTCACCATGTCCAGGCAGCCGGCGAGATGATCCGGGCGCGAGACGTGGCAGACATTGGCGTAGAGATTGGCCATGCGGATTAGCGAGCCGTCGCCATAGGGCGTGAAGGGATTGAGCACGTTGTTGGTCGACAGCGAGCAGGTCACGCCGTGCTCGCGCAGCGGCTCAAGCGGCACCACGCCGCGCGGGATGGCGTGATCCTGCCGCCGTCCCATCAGGTGCAGATCGGTCGAGGGCAACACGGTCACGGCGACGCCGGCGTTAGCGAGTTGCACGGCGATCGCGTTGAAGCGCTCCGGCGGCAGCAGCGACAGCTGCGTGACATGGCCGACCGCGACGCGCCCGCCCCAGCCGTACTCCTCGGTCTTGCGGCAGACATATTCGATCTGCATGTGATCGAGCGTCTCGGCGAGGTCGAGATGCATGTCGATGTCGACGTCGTGCTCCCTAGCGATCGCGAAGATGCGATCGATCTGCGCCGGCGGGTCGGTGTCGAAATACGGCGCGGCGCCGATCGTGCGCGCGCCGCGGCACAGCCCCTCGATCAGCAGCTCCTCGGTGCCCGGATAGTTTGTCAGCCCTTCCTGCGGGAACACGCAGATCTCGAGATCGAGCGCCCAGGCGTAGTCGCGCGCGAGCTGCTGGATCGCCTCGAAGGCGATGAAGCCGATGCCGGGATCGAGCTCGACATGGGTGCGCATCCGCATCGTGCCGTGGCTGATGCAGCGCTCCACGGTCTGCTTCGCCCTGGCGTAGACATCCTCCGCCGTGAAGTTGCGCTTCGCCGCCGCCGTCTCGCGCACGGCCTCGGCCACCGTACCTTCCCGGATGGTGCAGCGATCGAGGATGCAGGTCTTGTCGAGATGGATGTGCGTCTCGATAAAGCCGGGAACGACGAGACAGTTGTCCGCGTCGCGCTCCTCGCCGTCGGCCTGAAGCGCGGCCTCGATCGCCACGATCCGGCCTTTGGAAATTCCGATATCGGCGCGGCGCAGCTCCCCCTGCTGCGCCAGCACCGCGTTGCGAATGATCAGGTCCATGCCGCCTTTGCCGTCGAGGAATCCATGCGCGCCAAGCTGGCGGCGCCGCGCTCAAAAGGCAAGCGCCATGCCAGCGGCCGAAGCCGCGCTGCATTGCAAGCCGTGCTCGTCACCATTCGTTTACGAATGGGCGGCACGGCCGAACCACTTGTTTGCTGCGGAAAAACTGCTATATTGGTGCATGGAAAACGTGAACTCGTTCTGCTCAGGCCCGTCGTCAAGGCGGGCCGTTGCCGTTTTGGGGGTGGCTGTCCGATGACTCGCTCCAACCGCACGGATCACATCCGCCTGACCTCGCACCCGGTGCCAGGCGCCAAACATAACTTCCCGCTCCACTGGGGCGCCGAGGCCGCGCGCGAGCGTGGGCCGATCATCGGTACCGTGTCGCGGCCGCAAGACCGCAACGTCATCGGCAGCCATGGCGGCTCCTACACGGTGTACCGCGCGCTCGCGGTGTCCTCCGGCGCGCTCGATCCGATCCGCCGCCCCGATCTCACCAACACCCATCCCGCCGCCACCATCGGCCCGTTCGGCCAGTGGCGCGATCCCGCCAAGATCGTCGCGCTCGATCCCTGGGGTCACCTCGTCGCCGAGAACTTTGGCGGCGAGATCGCCGAGGGCATCGACATCCGCCCCTCCATCGCGGTGACCAAGGCGCGCATCGAGCTGCCGGAGCTGCACGCCGCGCTGGCCGCCAAGCGCCTCGTCCATGACGGCGAGGTCGTGCATGCCAATGGCAGCGTGTCGGTGGTCAAGATCGCGATCGATCCGGTGTGGTACCTGCCCGGCGTCGCCGCGCGCTTCGGCACCAGCGAGACCAATCTGCGCCGCGGCCTGTTCGAGCAGACCGGCGGCATGTATCCGGAGCTGGTGACGCGGCCCGACTTGCAGGTGTTCCTGCCGCCGATCGGCGGCACCACGGTGTATCTGTTCGGCGACGTCACCAAGCTGAACGACTCCAGGACGAAGATCACCTGCCGCGTGCATGACGAGTGCAACGGCTCCGACGTGTTCGGCTCCGACATCTGCACCTGCCGCCCGTATCTGATCCACGGCATCGAGGAATGCGTCGCCGCGGGACAGAACGGCGGGCTCGGCATCATCGTCTACAACCGCAAGGAAGGCCGCGCGCTCGGCGAGGTCACGAAGTTCCTCGTCTACAATGCGCGCAAGCGCCAGGAGGACGGCGACGCCGCCGCGGCCTATTTCGAGCGCACCGAATGCGTCGCCGGCGTGCAGGATGCGCGCTTCCAGCAGCTGATGCCCGACGTGATCCACTGGCTCGGCATCACGCGCATCGACCGCTTCATCTCGATGAGCGACATGAAGCATGATGCGCTGGTGGGACAAGGCGTCGACATCGTCGAGCGGGTGCCGATTCCCGACGAGCTGATCCCGGCCGACGCGCATGTCGAGATCGCGGCCAAGAAGGCCGCCGGCTATTTCTCGCTGGAGCCGCAGAAGCCCGAGGCGCTCGGCGACACGGTCGGCCGCCCGCTCGAGAAGTACTGAGCAAAGCGGCCGATCATGACCGACGTCTCATCCCTTCTGTCCGCCCGCGCCGTGCGCGAGCGGGCGCATCAGCTGCTTGCCCTCGGGCTCGACGACAAGCTGCCGCATTTTCGTACCGATCTCGGCAAGCTCGAGGGAATCGCCGATCTCGTGCTGGACGTTACGAACAAGGCGTATCCGAGCGGCGAGGTGCCGTTTCATTCGCGCTGGCGGCACTTCGTATTCGGTGGCGTCGATCGCTGGGCTGCAATCGCTGACAAGGTGGAGTGGCCGGATGCCGCGGCGCGCGCGCGCGCCGAATTCGATCTCGCCATCACCAGCGTGCTGCTCGACGCCGGCGCCGGCGCCGCTTGGCGCTATCAGGATGCCGTCACCGGCGCGAAGATCGGCCGCTCCGAGGGACTTGCGCTGGCGAGCCTCGACATGTTCGCGCGCGGCGCTTTCTCGGCCGATGTGCGCGATCCGCTGCGCGCTGATGCGGCGAAGCTGCAAGCGCTCTCCGTTGCCGATCTCGAACGCGGGTTTCAGGTGAGCCCCGACAATCCGCTGGTCGGATTGGACGGCCGCGTCGCCCTGCTGCGGCGGCTGGGCGAGGCAACGGCGGCAAAGCCGGAGATCTTCGGAACACAGGATGCTCCGCGTCCCGGCGGTCTGTTTGATCAGCTCGCCGCCGGCGCGTCCGGCGGTCATCTGCAGGCCGCCGACATCCTGCAGCAGGTGCTGCTGCAGCTCGGCCCGATCTGGCCGTCACGCCTGACGCTGCAAGGCATCGCGCTCGGCGACTGCTGGCGGCATGAATCGCTTGTTACGGCCGATGAGACCACCGGTCTCGTTCCGCTGCACAAGCTGTCGCAATGGCTGAGCTATTCGCTGATCGAACCGCTGCAGCGCGCCGGGCTGGTGGTCGACGCCATCGACGGCCTCACCGGCCTCGCCGAATACCGCAATGGCGGCCTGTTCGTCGACGGCGGCGTGCTGGTGTTGCGCGATCCCGCCGATGCCTCGCGCGCGCACGAGGTCGACTCCCCGCTGGTGGTGGAATGGCGCGCGCTCACCGTCGCCCTGCTCGACCGGCTGGCCGCACTGATCCGCCAGCGTACCGGCCAGACCGCCGAACAACTGCCCTTGGCCCGCATCCTCGAAAGCGGCACCTGGGCCGCAGGCCGCAAGCTCGCTTTCGCCCGCCGCCCGGACGGCTCTCCGCCGCTCACCATCATCAGCGACGGTACGGTGTTTTAAGGGGTTTGGACCACACTTACCGACCTTGCGGCTCCGTCATTGCGAGCGAAGCGAAGCAATCCAGGGCCCCGAAGAAAGTCTGGATTGCTTCGTCGCTTCGCGCCTCGCAATGACGAACCCATGAGGTATCCGTAGGGTGGGCAAAGCGCAGCGTGCCCACCGCTCCAGTCTGAGCTAACATCGCGGTGGGCACGGCGCGTCGCGCCTTTGCCCACCCTACGTGTCGGAGATGAAAGCCATGGAAGGCGTCACGGTCGTCGATCATCCGCTGGTGCAGCACAAGCTGACCCTGATCCGCGACAAGTCGATCTCGACCAAGTCGTTCCGCGAGCTCTTGAAGGAGATCGGCATGCTCCTCTGCTACGAGGTCACGCGCGACCTGCCGCTCACGGAAGTCGAGGTCGAGACCCCGCTGGCGCGGATGCAGTCGGCCAAGATCGCCGGCAAGAAGCTGGTGTTCGTGCCGGTGCTGCGCGCCGGCGTCACCTTCGTCGACGGCATGCTCGACCTCGTGCCGACCGCCCGCGTCGCCCATATCGGCCTCTATCGCGAACCGCAGACCTTCACCGCCGTCGAGTACTTCTTCAAGGCCCCGTCCGACCTGCAGGAGCGTCTCGCCGTCGTCGTCACGCCGGTGCTGGCGACCGGCAACAGCGCCGTCGCCGCGGTCGACCGCCTGAAGGAGCGCGGCGCCAAGGACATCCGCATGGTCTGCATGATCGCCGCCCCCGAAGGTGTCGAGCGCGTCCGCGGCCTGCATCCCGACGTCACGCTGTGGACCGCCGCCATCGACGAGGGCCTCGACGACGACGCCTTCATCGTCCCCGGCCTCGGCGACGCCGGCGACCGCGCGTATGGGACGCGGTAGGAACTGCTGGTCTCTGTGCCGCGGATGCTTCACGACGTTTTCGCGAACAAATAGGCTACGCGGAAACGAACTCCTCATGATGAACACGCCTCTCGGCGTTTGAATGGTCTGGGGTGAAGTGCCTCGTCGGCTTTCGACCCTCTTCATGAAAACGCCTCTCGGCGTGTTCATGGTCCGGTGTGCAGAGCCGCCCCGGCTGTTGAACCTCATGGTGAGGAGCGCCGCACGCCGGATTGAGCCGTTGCAACCAGCTGAGATGGCGGCGCGTATCGAACCATGAGGCCAAGGTCGGGGCCTCGCCCTTCGAGACGCCCGCCAGGGACGGGCTCCTCAGGGTGAGGAGCAACACCGCTCGAAAGGCGTCAAACGCCAACATCAATTCGAGCGTAGCTGGCAGAAACTCTGATTTGCCCGACGGGCGCGATCTGTCGATTGATCGCACCGACTTTGTCGGCAGCTTTGGTCGATCTGCTCCGTGCGAAAATGCTATTATCACCAGCAATTCCAACAACAAGCTCGAGTTCAAGAGCTAGCGCGAAAATAAATCACTTCCAACAATCCGAATATTCGGTTTATCCTCCCCGCCGTTCCGGTCCGGATGAGGGGCGTACGCGTCGTCACGAAACGTTGGATCGGCAATGCGGTGGACGTCGGAGCATCGGATGCGCTTGCGCGGACGAGCGGTGCTCTGCGGACGGCGAAGTCGCGTGGTTCTGATACCCCGAAGCTGGTATCAAGTCGGCCGGTGTGACGCATCGGATCGATGACGGCGGCCAACGAGCCGGGCGCCGGGGAGATCGCGTATAAGCCGTAAACCATCGCGCAGGGAAGGCCGGATGCTCCGGTTCGTACCTGTGGTTCTGCCGCGTGCTTTTTTTCTGCACGCGGACCGCGGGTGCGATCGGCACCCGGCCTTCCCTGCGCCCTCATCACTTCAAGAGGGCACGACCGCAACATAAACCGGGCGCATGCGCGCCGCGGCAACGATGCGGCCTGCCCGGTTGTTTGACAAGGTTCAGTGAGATGAAGGAACGCGCGAAGTCAGCCCGCGAACGCGGCCTGCGCCTCCGGCAACGCCCAGATCTTCTCGATCGCCGCCGCACCTGCCGCCGTGATCGCCGCCTCGTCGCCGTGCAGATAGCGGCCGTCGTGGATCAGCAGCCGGCCGTCAACCATCACCTGGTCGATGTTGGCGCGGTTGGCGAGCGCGATCAGGCCGCGACGCGGATCGTGCATCGGCTGGAGATGCGGATGCGTCATGTCGACGACGGTGAGATCGGCGGTGGCACCCGGCGCGATCACGCCGAGATCGTCGCGCTTGATCATTGCGGCCGCCGTCGCGGTGACCGCATCGATCAATTCCGGCGCGCTCGCGGTCTCGGCACTGCCGAGCGCGACCTTCGAGATCAGCGACGCCGCGTTGAGCTCGCCGAGCAGGTCCATGTTGTAGCCGTCGGTGCCGACAGCGGTGCGCACGCCATGCGCGGCGAAGCGGCCGAAGGCGGCGGTGACGCCAGCACGGGCGAAGACGCGCGGGCAGTTCAACACGCCGGCGCCGCGCGCCGCCATCAGCTTCAGATCCGCATCGGTCGAGGCGTGGCAATGCGCCGCGAGCAGGTCGGGCCCGAGCAGGCCGAGCCAATCGAGATATTCGGCCGGCGTGCGCCCGCCATAGCGCTGCCCGATGGTGGCGACCTCGCCGGCGCTCTGCGCCATGTGCGTCGTGATGGGAACGTCGAGCTCGCGCGCCCGGGCCGCGGCAGCCCGCAACAGATCAGGTCCGCAGGTGTCGGTCGCATGCGGGCTCATCGCGAGACGGACGCGTCCCTCCCCCTGCCCGTGCCAGCGCCGATGCAGCGCGTTCCAGGTCGCCATGTCGGCCTCGCCGTCGTCGCCGGCATAGTGCACGACACCGGAGGCATCCGCCTTGGCATCCGACGTCGAGAACAGATAGGGCGCGCCGTAGAAGCGCAAGCCCATCTCGAGCGCGGCGTCGAACAGCTCCGGAATTGTATTACGGAACGGCTCCATCACCGTCGTCGCGCCGCCCTTCAGCAGCTGCAGCACGCCCATGCGGCCGATCGCCAGCCGCTCTTCGACAGTCAGGATCTCCGCTCCGCGCTTGGAGAGCGGCAGCAGCACCGTGTAGACGATGCTCTTGTTGTTGCGGCGGCCGTTGCCGTCCTCGGTGAGCGTCCGCGCGATCGCCTCGCTGAAGATGTGGTTGTGCAGGTTCAACAGGCCCGGCAGCACGAAGCGGCCAGGGCGGTCGAACACCGCGTCGGCCGCGGGCCGGTCGCGCGTCACCGCCGCGATGCGCTTGCCCTCGACCAGCACCCAATGATCGCGCAGCACATGCTGCGCGCCGTCCTTGCGCGTCAGCACATAGCTGCCGAAGATCGCAATGGTGCTCATGCGTTTTTCGCTTCCGCCGCCTCATGACGCTGATAGTTCGCCGCAATCTCTGCGCCGGTGGTGATCCAGACGTCCTGGCACGCCTTGGCGTAGTTCAGGAAGTCGCGCAGCAGCCGGAAGCGCATCGGCCGCCCCGAGACCTGCGGATGCAGGACGGTCGTGACCATGGCGCCCCAGTCGCGGACCTCGTCGAGCTCGTCCTTCCACATCGACAGCACGTGCTCTTTGGGGAAGATCGAGCGCGGCGAGAACCGCGCCGACAGACCGTGCATCCAGTCGTCATAGCTCGACGTCACCGGGATCTCGATCGTGCCGGGCGAGCCGGAGGCCAAGCGGTGGCGATAGGGCCTGACGTCGTCGCGGAACGACGAGGTGTAGACGATGCCCTGGCGCACGAGCGCGACGCGCAGCTCCTCGCAGAACTCGCCGAACGGCGCGCGGTAGCCGATCGGGCGGACGCCGAGCCGGCGCTGCAGCGTCTCGAAGCCACGCTCGATCTCCTCGATGATGAAGGGATCGCCGGGATCGGGCAGCAGATGATGATAGCCGTGATGACCGATCTCATGGCCGGCCTTCAGCACCGCCTCGGCCATCGCCGGATGCGCATCGACCGCCCATCCCGTAATGAAGAACGTTGCCTTCAGGTCGAGCTCGGCGAGCAGCTCGAGCAGCTTCGGCGTCCCGACGCGGGCCTCGAAGCCGCCGAAGCTCATCGTGACCAGACGCGCGGCATGCGCCGGGTCCTTCGACGTCCAGGCGCTCTCGGCGTCGATGTCGAACGACAGGAACATCGCCGCCTTGTACGGCGCGGGCCAGGGATAGTCCGGCGCCGGCGGCGCCGTGTTGGAGGGAATGAGCGGGATGCCTGCGAGCGCCTTACTGTCCGGCATTGATCGTCACCTTCTCGATCGCGTTATCGCTGAGCTTCCACTTGGCCAGCAGCGCCTTGTAGCTGCCGTCGGCGATCAGCGCCTCCAGGGCGGCGCGCAGGGACTCGCGCAACTCCTCCGCCTTCACCGGCGTCGCAAGGCCCGTATATTGAAAGGCGATCGGCGTTCCGACCGGCACATAGGTATTGGGCTCGAGGTCCATGATGTAGGGCAAGGTCTCGTTGCCCTGCACGGCGGCATCGATCCGGCCCTGCTTGAGCTGCGTGCGCGCATCGGCCGAGCCTTCGGTGCCGACGAATTCGATCGGAGTCGCGCCGCAGTTCTTGTCGCTCCAGGCCGCGATGTCCTTCGGGAACATCGTGCGCCTGGAGGCGCCGACCTTCTTGCCGCACAGCGCCGCCGGCTCCTTGAACTCGGCGGCGCGCGAGGCCTGCACGAAGAAGCGCGGGCCGCTACGCAGATAGTCGATGAAGCTCGCGGTCTCCTGCCGGCTCTTGAGGTCGGTCATGCCGGTCAGGATGATGTCGAAGCGTTGCGTGGCAAGCCCCGGCATCAGCTGGTCGAAGCTGGTCTCCTGCCACACCGCCTTGACGCCGAGCTTCTTGGACAGCGCCTCGCCGAGCTCGACATCGAAGCCGGTCAGGGTCGCGGTGGCCGGATCCTTGAACTCCATCGGCGGATAGTTCGGCACCACCGCGATGCGCAGGCCGTTCTGCTTGATCTCGGGCGGCAGCTCGGCCGCAGCACTTGCCACCACCATCGCCGCGCTCGCGACGGCGGCCAACAGGATCGACTTGAACTTCATGATCTCACCCCACTTCAGCTGCCAAAAATGCCTTGGTCCTCGCCTCGCGCGGCGCGCGCAGCAACTCGCCGGCCGGACCGCTCTCCACGATCACGCCCTGGTCCATGTAGACCACGCGGTCGGCGACCTCGCGCGCGAAGCCGAGCTCATGCGTGACGACCAGCATCGTCATGCCCGAGGTCGCGAGCTCTTTCATCACGCCGAGCACCTCGCCGACCAATTCCGGATCGAGCGCCGAGGTCGGCTCGTCGAACAGCACCAGCCGCGGCGTCATCGCGAGCGCGCGTGCGATCGCGACGCGCTGCTGCTGGCCGCCGGACAATTGCGACGGATAGGAGCCGGCCTTGTCAGCCAGCCCGACGCGGCGAAGCAGCGCCATCGCCGCATCCCTGGCCTCGGCCGGCTTGCGGTTCTGCACCTGCACGGGGCCCTCGATGATGTTCTCCAGCGCCGTCATGTGCGGGAACAGATTGAAGCGCTGGAACACCATGCCGCAGGCGAGCCGCTGCCGCGCGATCTCGCGCTCCGAGAGCCGATGCAGCCGGCCATCCTGCTCGCGGAAACCGAGCAGTTCGCCGTCGAGCCAGATGCCGCCGCTATCGGCGGTGGTGAGCTGGTTGACGCAGCGGAGCAAGGTGGTCTTGCCGGAGCCGGACTGCCCGATCAGGCAGACCACCTCGCCTTCGAACACGTCGAGCGAGACCTGCTTCAGCGCCTGGAACTCGCCAAAACGCTTGCTGACCTGGCGGATCGCGATAAGGGGCTTCATCAACGGTCCCTCGCAAAGCCGCGGGCGAAGCGGCGTTCCAGCAGCGTCTGCAGCGGCGCCAGGATCGAGACCACGAGCAGATACCAGAGCCCGGCGACGATCAGGAGCTCGATGACGCGGGAGTTGGCGTAATAGATGTTCTCGGCCGAATGCAGCACTTCCGGATATTGGATCACGCTGGCGAGCGAGGTCGCCTTGACCAGGCCTATGAACTCGTTGCCGAGCGGCGGGATCACCACGCGCATCGCCTGCGGCAGGATGATCCGGCGCAGCGCCTGCAGCCGGCCCATGCCGATCGCCTGCGCCGCCTCGTACTGGCCGATGTCGACCGACAGCAGCCCGGCTCGCATCACCTCCGAGGTGTATGCGCCCTGGTTGATGCCGAGCCCGAGCAGCGCGGCGAGGAACGGCGTCATCAATTCGACGGCGCGCGCGCTCCACAGGCCGGGAATGCCGATGGTCGGAAACACCAGCGCGAGGTTGAACCAGAGCAGCAGCTGCAGGATCAGCGGCGTGCCGCGGAACAGCCACGTATATCCGGCGGCGACCGAGCGCAGCACCGGATTGGGCGACAGCCGCATGATCGCGACGACAACGCCGAGCGCGATGCCGAGCGCCATCGCCGCCACCGCCATGATCATGGTGTTGACGATGCCGCGCAGGATCACCGGCGCGGTGATGAAGCGCTCGACGAACGACCACTCGATCTGCCCGCGCGCGAAGGCGCGGCCGATCGCGAGAAGGACGAGGACGATGATGGCTGCCGTGAGCCAGCGCCCCCAATGCGCCTGCCGCGCAATCTTATGCCCGGAGAGATCCGGAAAACCGTCGGCGAGCGCTTCGCTGCGGCTCATTGCGGCGCCGCGTTCAGCATCGGCTCGCGCACCGCATTGGCGCCGAGGCCCCATTTGTCGAGAATCGCTTTGTAGCTTCCGTCAGCGATCATCGCCTTCAGCTGGTCCGTCACCACTTCGCGTAGCCCAGCGTCATCCTTTCGGAACATGATGCCTTGATAACCGAACGCAATGGGTTCCCCGACGATCCGGTACTTGCCGGCCTCCTGCGATTGCGCATAGGGCAAGGTCTCGCTGCCCTGGACGGCGGCGTCGATGCGACCCTGCTTCAGCTGGTTGCGGACGTCGATCGAGTTCTCCCCCGGCACATATTGCGCGGGGGGTTTGCCGGCAGCCTCGCAAATCGCCTTGCTCCACTTCTCGATCTCCTGCGGGAAGCTGGTCGAGCGGGTCGTGCCGATCTTCTTGCCGCAAAGATCGATCGCGGCCTTCGCATCGCTCTCGGCGAGCACGAAGAATTGGGGGCCGGTGACGAGATAGTCCACGAAGTCGGCCGTCTCGCGACGCGATGCGCGGTCGGAGATGCCGGAGATGATGAAGTCTGCGCGCCTGGTCTGCAGGGAGGGGATCAGCTCCGCGAACGGCGTCTCGCTCCAGACGATCTTCACGCCGAGCCGCTTCGCCAATTCGTTGGCGAGATCGATGTCGAGCCCTTTCAGCTCATTGGTGGCAGGGTCGTGATATTCCATGGGAGCGTAGGTCGAATTGACCGTGAGCTTGAGCGCACCCGCCTGCTTGATCTCGGCAGGCAGCTCTGCCGCACCGGCGGCGGTGAGCGAAGTGAGAGCGACGAGGCCTGCGAACAATGAATGGCGCATTTAGCGAGACTCCCCCATGCGAAAGGCTAGTCGACGGCGACCGGCTCGACCACGCCGGCACGCTCGGTGATGAGCTTGTACTGATCCGGCCGGCGATGCGCCGCGAAGTTGAACATCTTGTCCTTGCCTTGCCGGCACAGATCGAGATCGATGTCGGCGACGATCACCTCGTCCGCGAGCGTCTTGGCCTGCGCGACGATGCAGCCATTGGGATCGACGATGCAGGAGCCGCCGATCAGGCCGCTGCCGTCCTCGTCGCCGGCCTTGGCGACCGCGATCGCCCAGGTCGCGTTCATGTAGGCGTTGGCCTGCGCCACCAGCGTCGAGTGGAAGGTGCGCAGCGTGGCATCCTCGGTGTTGCCGCCGTTCGGATCATAGGCCGCGGAGTTGTAGCCGACGCAGACGAGCTCAACACCCTGCATGCCGAGCATGCGCCAGGATTCGGGCCAGCGCCGATCGTTGCAGATCATCATCCCCATGATCGCCCCGCCCCACTCCGAGCCTGCGCGCACCGCCGGAAAGCCGAGATCGCCGTAGCCGAAATAACGCTTCTCGAGCTGCTGATACCTCGCCCCTTCGCGCGGTTCCGCCGAGCCCGGCAGATGGACCTTGCGGTACTTGCTGATGATCTCGCCGTCGGGATCGACAAGGATCGAGCTGTTGAAGCGGCGGCCGTCGGGCGTCAGCTCGGCATAACCGACGTAGAAGCCGACGCCGAGCGTTCGCGCGCGATCGAACAGTGCGGCGACGGAGGCGTTCGGCATGCTGCGCTCGAAATACTGGTCGAGCGCATCGCCCTCCAGGATCCAGCGCGGAAAGAAGGTCGTGAAGGCGAGTTCGGGAAACACCACCAGCTTCGCGCCCTCGGCGGCGGCCTGCTCCAGGAGTTCTATCAGGCGGGACAACGTGTACGCCCGGCTGTCGGCGCGCTGGGTCGGCCCCATCTGGGCGGCGGCGGCGCGGAAAATACGGCTCAAGACTGCCTCCGATCTGTGCGCCATGCCGAACGATCAGGCGAAGATCGCCTGGAGACGCGCACCGAGAGAAGGGATCATCTTGGCGAAACCGGCGTGGGATTTGCAATCCACCATCGCGGCCGCGCGCTATGATATTTTGGCCGAGACCATAACCGGGGCTTATAGGGCGTTCACATGAACCTGCGACAGCTGGAGATCCTGCGGGCCGTCATCCGCCATCACACCACCGTCGCCGCGGCCGAGGAGCTGTCGCTGTCGCAGCCGGCGATCAGCAACGCGCTGAAGGCGATGGAGGCGCAGGCCGGTTTCACGCTGTTCGAGCGCGTCAACAACCGGCTGTTCCCGACGCCCGAGGCGATGACGCTGTATGAGGAAAGCGAGGCGATCTTCACCCTTCATGCGCGGCTCGAGAACCGCGTACGCGACCTGCGCGAGCAGAAGACGGGACATCTGTCTATCGTCGCGACGCCGCCGCTCGCCTACAGCATCATCCCGCCGACCTTGTCAGGGTTCCTGCGGCGCCGGCCGCAGACGCGGATGTTCTTCGACGTGCGGCGCTATGAGGGCGTCATCGAGCGCGTGCTCGGCAATGTCGCCGAGCTCGGCTTCGCGCTCGGCCTGTCGGATCATCCGGGCATCGCGCATGAGGTGGTGCACACCGGCGAGATGGTCTGCGTAATGCCGCCGCAGCATCCGCTGGCGGAGCGTGACGCGATCTCCGCGCGCGATCTCGCCGGCTTCCCGTTGATCGGGCTGGAGCGCGGCACGCGGCTCGGCGAAGCGGTACGCGACAGCTTTCGCGAATCTGACGCGGACTATCAGCCCACCGTCGAGGTCCGTTACTGCAACACGGCCTGCGTGCTGGCGTCGACCGGCGTCGGCATCGCCGTGGTCGATCCGTTCTCGCCGCGCCAAGGCGGGCACGATCTCGTCGTGCGCGCATTCACGCCGAGCACGACGGTGTCGGCCTATGTGCTGTGGTCGGAGGCGAGACCGCTGTCGAACTTGGCGAAAACGTTTCGAAACGAGGTACGCAACGCGAGCCGGAGTCTTGATGGACAACCAAGCACAATTGTTTCCGCAACGATGTTGCCCAATACAGCGCCCTCGCCCCTTGTGGGAGAGGGCATCGCCGGCTCATCCGCGCACTCGGTTGGGTGAGGGGTCTCTTTCCACAAGAACGACACGCGGAGGCAGACCCCTCGCCCGAGCGAGCTTGCTGCTCTCTACAACATGCCCTCTCCCACCCTGACGAAGCTTCGCTTCGCCTTGGGGGCGAGGGCGCATTCACAGGCACCGCGCTTGCGGCGAGTTACAAGCTAGAGAGTCTTGTGGTCAGCTTGCATTTCTCAGCAGCCCGAACCTCACGCCCGCGCCAACTCGATCTCGTGGGTCTGCTTCGTCTCGGCGTCGTACACCTTGATCTGCAACATCGGGAATCGACGCTTGAGATCGTGCGCGCCGTTATGCGCACCGTCCTTGGTCTTGAACTCGGTCTTGATCTGGCCGTCGACCACGACGGCATAGCCGGTCAGCGGAAGGTCGTTGCCGGATTTGTCTTGAGCAGGCTTGTTGTGAACAGACTTCTCTTGGGCAGACTTGAGCATTGCGAGCCGACGTCGATTCGTGAGTTGCGGGGGTGCCGGGTGCGCGGGTTTCCGCGCCTCGACCGACACCGATGTAAGGTGAGTCTGTCGCAGCGAGCAAGCGAAGACGCGTTCTGCACAAGCAGGACGATGACGGTTCAACCTGATGGCGCGATGTCGGTGCCGGATGACCTCGGGATGTCTGGGAAGGGATCGTAAACGGCTGGTGGCCTGGATTGACTGTTCGTTTACCTCGCGGCCAGCCGGGAGATTGTAATCTTGATGCAAGTCAACATCTCAGCACGCAACGTGCCCCTTACTGGCACAACGGCTGAGCGAATCAGGCGTTGTCGTTGTCACGCTCGGCTTGCGCGAACGGTTCCTTGCAGATGTCATGGAGAACCACATGAGCGAGATCGGCGTGACCGCCCTGGACCACACCGTCCAGGAAACCAACATCTGGCTGAAGGCGATCGAGCAGCGGCTCGGACTGGCGAGCCGGCAGCAGGCCTACAACGCGCTCCGCGCGGTGCTGCATGTGCTTCGCGACCGGCTGCCGCTGGCCACCGCCGCAAACTTCGGCGCTCAGCTGCCCATGCTGATCCGCGGCATCTATTACGAAGGCTGGCATCACGCGGCGGCGCCGACCAAGGACCGCCATCTCGAGGAGTTCGTCGACGACATCTTCCGCCAGTTGCCGCCGCAATTCCCGGTCGATCCGCTCAAGGCCGCGCGCGGCATCTTCGAAATTCTGTGGGAGAAGCTCGATCCCGGCGAGTTCGACAAGCTGATGGGCCATCTGCCGGTGCCGCTCAGGAACCTGCGCGAACCCGCGACCTGAGGACTGCCGCGCGCTCAATGCGCGAGCTGCCGGTAGAGCGCCGGCAGCGCCGCAGGCAGACGACGGATGTTCCCGACGATCGCATAGCCGCCGCGGCCGAACAGCGTTGGAAAATACGACTGCGCCGATGCGTCGATGGTGACGCCGAACACCGCCACGCCGGCGAGGCGCGCCTCCTGCACGGCCTTGCGCGTGTCCTCGATCGCGAACCGCCCTTCATAGTGATCGACATCGTTCGGCTTGCCGTCGGTCAGCACCAGCAGCAGCCGCTTGCGCTCGGGGCGCTCGGCAAGCTCGCCGGCGGCATGGCGCACAGCCGTGCCGATCCGCGTGTAGTAGCCGGGGCGGAGCGCACCGATGCGGCGCTCGACTTGCCCGCTCATCTTCTCGCCGAACGCCTTCACGGTCTCCAGTCGGACCCAGGAACTCCGCCGCGAGGTGAAGGTGAGGATGCTGTGGCTGTCACCGCAGGCCGACAGGCCGTGAGCGAGCACCAGCAGCGACTCCTTCTCGACGTCGAGCACGCGAACGCCGTCGATCCACGCATCCGTCGACAAGGAGACGTCGACCAGCAGGGTCGCCGCAAGATCATGCGCGAGCGGACGCATCGCGAGGTGGACGCGATCGAGACCGCCATGGCCGGCATCGAAATCGCTGCGCGCGCGGACCAGCGCGTCGATATCGAGGTCGTGCCCGTCAGCCTGGGCGCGCATCACCTCCTGGCGCGGCCGCAACGTCTCGAAGCGGCGCCGCACGCTGCGAATACGACGGCGCGTCGCCTCATCGGGCGCCCACGTCTCGCCTGTCTCGGCCGCGGCGCCGGTGACGACGCGACAATGATCGGGCAGGTAGTCGCCGCTTCGGTAATTCCATTCGGGGTACAGCCGCCCGCTGTCGAGCCGCGCGGTGTCGACCGCCTCGGGCGGCAGATCGAGATCGAACTTCAGCTTGCTCGCGGGACGTCCCTTGCGCCTGGAGATCGCGAGCTCATCGAGATCGTCGGCGGCCTTGCGGGCGTCGTCATCGTCGGTATCGTCAGAGGGACGATCGACATTGACCATCTCCGCCATCGCGAGAATCTTCTCGAAGCGGTTGAGAATGAATGGATCGCGCCTGACGCCATCGTCGCGTTCGCGCCGCGCAAAGCGCTTACGGGTGTCTTGCGTCTCCGCCTGCTCGGCTGGCGTCTGCGTCTCCTCGTCGTCGCGTTCGGGAGCAACAGCGTCGCGGCTCCAGCAATCGCCCCACAACGGGCACGGCAGCATCGGTCGGTAGCCCGGCGGTGCGCGATGCGGCAGTTCGCCGTCGGCGATGACGGCATTCCACAGCACGCCCTGCGGCGGCACGGCCGCTCCAAGCAGCGCCATGACGATGTGCTCGACCTGCTGCTCCAGACGCGGCAGCGGACGTCGCGGTCGGGTCACGGCCAGCGCACGCGCGAGCTGGGCGTAGGATCGGTTCAATCCGGGGAAGCGCGTCAGCACCACCATCGCGGTCTCGCGCGCCCGGCGCAGCGCGAGGAGATCCCGCCGCAGCGGGTCGCTGTCCGCGATCGGCTCGACCTCCATGGTCGCGAACCACGCAGCGAGCCAGTGATAGAGCTGGGCGTTGAGAGCGCGATCCGGCAGCAGCGCGATGGTGTCCGGGAGAAACACGGTGGCGCCGTCGCGGCCCGCCTGATCGAGGCACTCGTCGCCGAGCCCGATGCGCTGGCGCCAGCCGAGACGATGGCCCGACTTGCGCGCGTTGGCGCCTGCGATCTGCACACCGCTCTCTCCGCCAAGCGCGCGGAACATCACGGCGATACGGCCGCTGACGTCATTCAACGCGACCGCGTGATCGGGATGAACCGAATAGCTCGACGTGGTGCCGACAAGGCGATGCCAGGCACGGCCGACGGTTTCTTCCAGTTCGAGAAAGTCGAGCATGCTTCACCCGATCACGGCCTGCGCGACCTCGCGCAAGGCTGCCTTGACGTCGGCATCGTCGGTCAGCGGCTCGATCATCGCGGCGAGCACGGCTTCGGCGACGGGCGTCCCGGCAGCGACGAGCGTGGCGCAATAGACCAGCAGCCGGGTCGAGACGCCCTCCTCCAGATCGTGGCCCTGCAGCGCCCGCAGCCGATGCGCCAATGCCACCAGCGGCCGCACACGGGCAGGCGTCAGCCCGCTCTCGGCGGCGACGACCGCGATCTCCTGCTCCGCGGGCAGGAAGCCGAACTCGATCGCAATGAAGCGCTGCCGCGTCGACGGCTTCAACGCCTTGTGCAGCGACTGATAGCCCGGATTGTAGGACACCACGAGCATGAAGCCGTCGGGCGCGACCAGCTCCTCGCCGGTGCGCTCCAAGGGCAGCATGCGACGATCGTCGGTGAGAGGATGCAGCACGACCGTGACGTCCTTGCGGGCCTCGACCACCTCGTCGAGATAGCAGATGCCGCCATCGCGCACGGCGCGGGTCAAAGGTCCGTCGGTCCAGACGGTGTCGCCGCCCTTGAGCAGATAGCGGCCGGTGAGATCGGCGGCGGTGAGGTCGTCATGACAGGCGACCGTATGCAGCGGCAGGCCGAGCCGCGCCGCCATATGAGCGACGAAGCGGGTCTTGCCGCAGCCCGTCGGGCCCTTCAGCAGCACCGGCAGCCGGTGACGGAACGCATGCTCGAACAGCGCGCATTCATTGGCGGTCGGCGTGTAAAGCGGGAACACAGGAACGGTGTCGATCGCGTGCAGCGCGGCTTTCATGGTCTTTCTCCAATATCGGGGACTGCAGGCGGCGACCGCGGGGCCGCCGCCTGCCAGCGTTCACTCCGCGGGCTGCAGGGCCCCGGAAATTACGGCCTGCTTCGCGCGGCCGGGCACCAGCACAGCCCAGACGAACATCAGCGCCGAGATCGCGACGAACACGCCGGAGCCGAGCCGCACCCAGTAGAACATCGCGAGCTGGTCCTGCACGTCCATGTAGCTCTGGCCGAGCACGCGCTGCAGATGCACCTGGAGAATGCCGGCAAAGGTCAGGGCGAAGGTCATCACCATCATCGCCGTGCACATGATCCAGAAGCTCGCGATCGAGAGCCACTGGTTATAGGGCGCACGCTGGCGCAGCTGCGGCACCGCATAGGCCATCACGGCGAGGTTGAGCATCACATAGGCGCCGAAGAAGGCGAGATGGCCGTGCGCGGCGGTCACCTGGGTGCCATGGGTGTAGTAGTTCACGCTGGACAGCGTGTGCAGGAAGCCCCACACGCCAGCGCCGAGGAACGCCATCACCGAGCAGCCGACCGACCACAGCAGCGCAGCGCGGTTCGGGTGCTTGCGGCCGGCCTTGAGCGTCATCTGCACCGTGAAGATGACCATGGTGAAGAACGGCGCGACTTCCAGCGTCGAGAACAGCGAGCCGATCCACTGCCAGTAGCCGGGGGCGCCGATCCAGTAGAAGTGGTGGCCGGTGCCGAGGATGCCGGAGAACAGCGCCAGACCGATGATGACATAGAGCCACTTCTCGACCACCTCGCGATCGATGCCGTTGAGCTTGATCATCAGGAAGGCCAGGATCGAGGCCATGATCAGCTCCCACACGCCCTCGACCCAGAGATGGACGATGTACCACCAGTACATCTTGTCGACGGCGAGATTGGCCGGGTTGTAGAACGCGAACAGGAAGAAGATCGCGACGCCCCACAGCCCGAACAGCAGGATGTTGGTCACCGTGGTCTTGCGGCCTTTCAGCGCCGTCATCGTGACGTTGAACAGGAACATCAGGCAGACGACGACGATGCCGACCTTGATGATGAAGGGCTGCTCGAGGAACTCGCGGCCCTCGTGGTAGTGGAAGAGATAGCCCACCACGGCGGCGCCTGCGGCGCCGAAGAACATCCAGAACTGGATCTTGGCGAGCAGCGGGCTGTAGAGCTCGGTCTCGGTCTCCTCGGGCAACAGGAAGTAGGTCGCGCCCATGAAGCCGATCAGCGACCACACGATCAGCGCATTGGTGTGGATCATGCGAACGATGTTGAAGGGCAGCAGGACCGACAGCGTGTTCGGCAGCACGTAGATGGTGCCGGCGAGCAGGCCGAACAGGACCTGGGCGAGGAAGAGCGTCAGCGCGCCGTAGAAGTACAGCATCGCGACCTTCTGGGTCTCATATCTCATCGCGGATCTCTCTCGTGGATGAAGGACGGGATGCAGGGCTCAGCCGGCCTTGTTCGGCGGCCAGTCCTGGCGCTTGATGGTGTCGGTCCATTGCAGGAAATCGGCGAGATCGTTGAGCTCCTGGTCAGTGAGGTTGAACTGCGGCATTTGCCGCCGCCCGGGCGCGCCGGAGGGCTGCGACTGCATCCAGGATTTCAGCATCTCGCGGGCTGCTGCCGGGTCCTCTCTGCCGCCCCAACGGTCCCAGACGTTGCCGACCTCCGGCGCGAAATAGGCACCCTCGCCGAGCAGCGTATGGCAATTGATGCAGGAGTTCCTTTCCCAGACATGCTTGCCGCGCGCCACGCCATCGGAGAGCGTCGACGCCTTGGTCGAGGTCGTGACCATGTAGTAGTGGCTGTGCGCGGTCAGCCCGAGGAAGATCGCGAAGAAGAAGGCCGAACCGCCGTAGAAGACGTTCCGCGCGGCCGACTTGGTCAGGCGTTCCGCCATGACACGTCCTTTCCGGTTGGTGAGGATCAATGGTGTGGAAGCAATCTACTGGCGCTGCCGCGGGGCTCTTTGTCGGAGCGCAACGAGCGTGCAGATCGGCCGTCAGACGAGAGCCCGGATCGCAACCGCAAGCGCGGCAAAGGCGGCGAGACCGGCAAGCCAGGTGGTGAGCAGGCCGCGCCACAGCGCGGGCGCACTGCGCAGGCCGAGATAATCGAGTACGATCACCCTGCCCTTTGCAGCGGCGAGCGAGAGAACCAGCGCATCGACGAGCCATCTGTTCGGCACCAGCAGCGAGGCCGCGAGCGTGGCGAGCGCGAAACTCAGCAGTTGCAGCCAAGCCATATCAAGTGGGCTCCGGAACATGCCTCACCTCACCAGATAGAGGATGGGGAACATCACGATCCAGACCAGGTCGACCATGTGCCAGAATGCGGCCCCGGTCTCGACGCCGCTGGACGTCGCGCGATGGCTGACGACGGCGAGGATGACGATGCCAAGCCCAACGTGCAGCAGGTGGAACCCGGTCAGCAGGAAGTAGAGCGTGAAGAAGACCGAGGATTCGAGGCTCGCGCCGGAGGCGATCTCGTTGCTGTACTCGGTCAGCTTGATGACGGCGAATGCCGCCCCGAGCATCGTTGCCAGTGCAATCCAGCGCCGTGCAATATGCGGCGATTCAGCCCGCGCGGCCGCAGCAGCACGCGCGGCGGCCCAGCCGCTCGTCACCAGCACGATCGTATTCAATGCTGCGAGCGGTCCGTCGAGGACGGCCTGCCCGGACGCGAACACCACTGGATGGATCGCGCGGGTAACGATGAAGGCGCCGAGCAGCAGGCCGAATGCGACGAGCTCGCTCAAGATCAGCACCCACATCATGGGATCGCCGGGCAACCCGCCGAACACACCCCAGCGCTCGTCCTGGTCCGTCTCGCATGTCAGTGCCGACATCTCGCCCTCCGGTTGGATGCCGCGAAGCTAGTCAGGCGAGCCGAGGTCCTCTTTGTCGGTGCACAAACAGTGCGGCACCGGACTGCGCTAGGGATCGGCGACACCGCCAGCAGCAGACCCCAGGAGCAGTTCTATGACCGAAGCACAGCTCGGCCTCGTCACCGCCACGCCGATCATCATCGTGTTCGCAGCCGCGCTGCGGCGGATGGGGGTGCTGTCGACCACCGGCGCGGTCTCGGCCATTGCTGCTTCGGTCGCGATCGCAACGGTGCTCTTCGTCACCCAGTAGGCTCACTTGGAACCTTCGGCACACACGGACGTCACCTCGTCCGGAGGTGCCGCATGGACGACAAGCGATTCGCAGAACTGCTGGGCAACGCCGCGATCAGTGTGTGGGGCGACATCCCGCGCGACCTCCAGGAAGCGCTGTTCGAGACCGCGATGCGCGGCCAGGACGATCTGCGGCTGCAACTGGCGAAGCTCCTGCACGACCGGCATCCGCGCACCCAGCATCCGCCCCGGCCGGTGTGAGACGTCTCATTCAGGGCGATCATCAGACCGGAACTGCGATGCCTCGTCGTAACCCTTGCGGCTGCTGTAGAACACCAGCACCATCAGGCCGACCCCCACAATCAGCGAGAACACCACGCCCAGCGAGAGCGCGATCCAGCCCTCGGTCGGCATCGGATCGCCGGGCAGCGTCAGGCCCTGATAGGCAAAGACGGCGGCGCCGGCGAGAATCACCAGCAATGCGACAACGATCGTGATGGGTCCTGCACGCATGCGATCGCGCTCCTGCAGCCGAGAACAGGAGCCGTCCGTGATCGTTCCTGACGGTGCTTTAATGACGGCGGGCGGCAGTTCCGGAATGCGAGAACGCACGGGCGAGGCGGGTCGCATTGCGGCGCGGAAATCACCCCGCTGCATTCAAACGCAGCACTCTTTGCTCAAGCGCTGCCCGGCGGCTTGGCACCGCCCGCATGGCTGCTCCCGCCGGGGATCGCTAGGCGTCAGGGAACTTAGCTGATAACCATACCGGCCTCTTTATTGGCTACAGAGGACACGACCGGAGATGGATAACCGCAGCGAGATCTGGCGCGGCGTCGACGCGATCAAGACCCGTTTCATCGAGCTCAGCGACCGGGTGTGGAGCATGCCCGAGGTCTGCTACACCGAGGCCCGCTCCTCCGCCGAACACCTCGCCGAGCTGAAGCACCAGGGTTTTCGCATTACCGAAAAGGTGGCGGGCATTCCGACCGCGCTGATGGGCGAATGGGGCGAAGGCGGTCCGGTCATCGCCTTCATGGGCGAGTATGATGCCCTGCCCGGCCTCTCGCAGGAAGCTGGCGTCGCCGAGCACCGTCCGATCGAGACCGGCGGCCACGGCCATGGCTGCGGCCACAATCTACTGGGCTCGGCCGCGCTGCTTGCCGCCACCGCTGTGAAGGACTGGCTCGAGGCCAACAAGGTGCCCGGTCGCGTGCGCTACTATGGCTGTCCTGCCGAAGAAGGCGGCGCCGCAAAGGCCTTCATGGTGCGCTCGGGCGCGTTCGAGGATGCGGACATCGCCATCACCTGGCATCCGTCGAGCTTCTGGGAAGTGGTGATGACGCCGTCGCTGGCCAACACTCGCGCCGATTTCATCTTCACCGGACGCACGTCGCACGCCGCCGCCTCGCCGCATCTCGGCCGCAGCGCGCTCGACGCCGTCGAGCTGATGAATGTCGGCGTGAACTACATGCGCGAGCACATGCCGAGCGATGCGCGCGTGCACTACGCGCTGCTCGACACCGGCGGCATCGCGCCAAACGTGGTGCAGGCGCATGCCCGCGTGCGCTACTCGATCCGCGCCCGCGACCTCCCCGGCATGAACGAGCTGGTCGGACGCGTGCACAAGATCGCCCAGGGCGCGGCGCTGATGACCGAGACCAAGGTCGAGATGAAGATCATCTCGGCGGTGTCCAACATCCTGCCGAACACGCCGCTCGAAGAGGCGCTGTATGGCATCATGGAAGAACTCGGGCCGCCGCATTTTGACGAAACCGACCGCGATTTCGCCGGCCAGATCCAGGCGACCCTGACCGACAAGGACATCGAGTCGGTCTACTACAGCATCGGCATGGAGCCGACCGCCAAGCCGCTCGCCGACTTCCTGGTGCCGCTGAACACGAAGCGCAATCCGCAGATCGGCTCGACCGATGTCGGCGACGTCAGTTGGGTGGTGCCGACCGTGCAGGTGCACGCGCCGACGGTGGCGATCGGCACCCCTTTCCACACTTGGCAGGTCGTCGCGCAGGGCAAGACGCCCGCCGCGCACAAGGCGATGGTGCAGGCCTCAAAGGCGATGGCCGCTCTCGGCATCAAGGCGCTCAACGAGCCCGCGCTGATCGCGGCGGCGAAGGCCGACCTGAAGAAGCGGACGACGCGCACGCCGTATGTCAGCCCGCTGCCGGCCGACGTCGAGCCGCCACTGACGATGTCGGTCGCCTAAAACGAAAACCGGGGGGAGAATACGATGGCAAAGGCAGCGAAGAAGCCGGCGGCGAAGGCCGCCCGGCCGGTCCCGAAGCGCGCCACCGCGCGTACCGTGACCAAGGCGAAACCGTTCGCCAAGGCGAAAGCCACGACCAAGGCGCCATCCAAGCCGCAGGTGAAGGCAGCCGCGCCCAAGCCGCGGCTGCCGAAGGGACCGGCCTGGCAGTGGTCGGCGGTCGAGACCGCGGCGGCGATACGCTCGGGCGCCGTCTCCTCGCTCGAGGTAACCCAGGCGCACATCGCGCGGATGCACGCGGTCAATCCGAAGCTCAACGCCGTCGTCGTCGATCTCAGCGACGACGCCCTGAAGGCCGCGCGCGCCGCCGACAAGGCCCGCGACAAGTCCGGCCTGCTGCATGGCGTGCCCGTCACGATCAAGGAGAACGTCGACTACGAAGGACGTCCCAATCCCAACGGCGTCCCGGCGCAGATGGGCATCATCGCGCCGTCCGACGCGCCCGTCGTGCGCAACCTCAGGAAGGCCGGCGCGATCGTGCTCGGGCTCACCAACACGCCGGAATTCTCGTTCCGCGGCTTCACGGACAACCCGCTGCACGGACTCACGCTGAACCCGTGGGATCCGGAGATCACCTGCGGCGGCTCGTCGGGGGGCGCGGGCGCGGCTGTCGCCGCCGGCATCGGCACCATCGCGCATGGCAATGACATCGGCGGCTCGCTGCGCTGGCCGGCGCATTGCAACGGCGTGGTCACGATCAAGCCGACCCAGGGGCGCATCCCGGCCTATAACGAAAGCGCCACGGCGGAGCGGCCGATGCTGGCGCATCTGATGTCGTCGCAGGGCCCGCTGGCGCGCAGCGTCGCCGACGTCCGGCTGGCGCTGGACGTGATGAGCCGGCGCGACCCGCGCGATCCCTGGTGGGTGCCGGCCCCGCTCGAAGGCGACAAGCCGAAGCGTCCGATCAAGGTCGCGCTTGCGAAGCTTCCCGGCGACATGAATGTCGATCCCTCCGTGTCCGCCGCGCTCCGGCAGGCCGCGGATGCGCTGGAGCGATCGGGCTACCGGGTCAGCGAGGTCGAGGTCCCCGACATCACCGGGGTCTGGCAGACCTGGTGCGACATCATCACCAACGAGGTAGTGGTGCTGCAGGAGGCCAAGATGCTGGCCGTGACCTCCGAGGACTTCCACAAGGCGTGGGGCGGCATGAAGGCCAAGGCTGCGGAGCTCGACCTCGCAGGCTGGATGAACGCAACGGCGCAGCGCTCGACGCACATCCGTGCCTGGCAGCTGTTCTTCGAGGAGTACCCGGTCGTGCTGGCCCCCACCACCGTCAAACCGACGCCGGGTCCGCGCGAGGATACGGTAAGCCCTGAGCGGGTGCGCGAGATCTTCTTCAACGACATCCGCTTCATCTCCGCCATCAACGTCCTCGGCCTGCCCGGCGCCGTCGTGCCGGTCACCGTCCACAATGGCCAGCCGATCGGCGTGCAGCTGATCGCCGGACGCTATCGCGAGGACCTCGCGCTCGATGCCGCCGCGGCGATCGAGAAGCGCGCGGGCATGCTGGTTCGCCAGCTCTGGGAGCGCATGGCCTAGTCGGACAGCGGCCCGGGGCTCGCGATCCTCGGGCCGTCGTGTTTGCGACACGGCGCCGCATCGATTGTCGAAAGCCGAACACTGGCGCACTTCACGTCAGCACGAGGTTGCCTTCGTGTTGACGGGAACCGGCCGGGCCGTCTATTCTCATGTATACGAATGGATATAGCACGAGCTCGGCTTTCGCCGATGTGACGGAACAGGACTTGCAGTTCACTGGACGCATTCGTCCCGGTGAATACAACAAGGACATAGTGATGAGATCGATGCGCTTCGCCACCGCCGCCCTGTGTGCGGCCGTTGCCCTCCTGACCGGCACGAATGCCTTTGCCGGCAGCGCCAACATTGCCGTCGCCGCCAATTTCACCGAGCCGGCCAAGGAGATCGCGGGCCTGTTCAAGGCCAAGACCGGGCACGAGCTGGTGCTCAGCTTCGGCTCGTCCGGACAGTTCTACACCCAGATCAAGGAGAACGCGCCGTTCGCGATCCTGCTCTCCGCGGACGACGAGCGCCCGAAGAAGCTGGTGGATGACGGCCTGGGCGTCGCCGACAGCCGCTTCACCTACGCGATCGGCAAGCTCGTGCTGTGGAGCAAGGATCCGAACACCGTCAAGGGGGAGGAGACCCTCAAGGCGAACGCGTTCAACAAGCTCTCGATCGCCAATCCGACCGCCGCGCCCTATGGCGCTGCCGCGATCGAAGCGATGAAGGCTCTGAAGCTCTACGAGGCGATCCAGCCCAAGATCGTCCAGGGCAACACCATCTCCCAGGCTTTCCAGTTCGTCGACACCGGCAATGCCGAGCTCGGCTTCGTGGCGCTGTCGCAACTGATGCCCAACGCCGGCGGCTCGCGCTGGCTGGTGCCGCAGAACCTCTACAGCGAGATCCGCCAGGATGCCGTGCTGCTGAAAGCCTCCGCCGGCAACGAGGCGGCGACGGCCTTCCTGGCTTTCCTCAAGACGCCGGAAGCGCGTGCCGTGATCGAGAAGTTCGGCTATGCTCTGGATCCGAAGTCCGGCAGCTAGGCACCGATGAACCTTCAGGGATGAACCTCCACGTCTCCGCCGAAATCTGGCAGCCGATCCGGCTCACGCTCGAACTGGCAGCGCTCACGACCGTCATCCTGATGATCGTGGGCACGCCGATCGCCTGGTGGCTGGCGCGCTCGCGGGCGTGGTGGAAGGAAGCGGTCGCGGCGCTGGTGGCCATTCCGCTGGTGCTGCCGCCGACCGTGCTCGGCTTCTATCTGCTGGTCGCGCTTGGGCCCAGCGGCCCCGGCGGCGCGCTGGCCTCGCTGTGGGGCGCGCGCACACTTGCCTTCACCTTCCCCGGCCTTGTCATCGGCTCGGTGCTGTTCTCCATGCCCTTCGTGGTGCAGCCGATCCGCAACGCCTTCGAGGCGATGGGTGAGAAGCCCATGGAAGCTGCGGCCACCTTGCGCGCCTCGCCCTGGCGCGCGTTCTGGACCATCGCCGTGCCGCTCGCGAGCCCCGGCTTTCTCACCGGCGCGATCCTCGGTTTCGCCCACACCGTCGGCGAGTTCGGGGTCGTGCTGATGATCGGCGGCAACATTCCCGGCAAGACCAAGGTCCTATCGGTTGCGATCTACGATTATGTCGAGACCTCGCAATGGACGGAGGCTTCCGTGCTCGCGCTCGGCATGGTCGTGTTCTCGTTTGGCGTCATTCTGACGATGATGCTGATCGAGAAGAAGATGACGAAAAGCACGTCATGAGCACGGTCAAGGTCGACTTCCGCGGCACGCTCGGGCGTTTCGAGCTGAATGCACGGTTCGAGGTGCCGGCCCGCGGCGTGACCGCGATCTTCGGCCCCTCCGGCTGCGGCAAGACGGCCGTCATGCGCTGCATCGCCGGGCTCAACCGTCTGGACGGGCTGTGCTCGGTCGCCGGCGAGGTCTGGCAGGACGACAAGCACTTTCGTCCCGTGCACCAACGGCCGATCGGCTACGTGTTTCAGGAAGCAAACCTCTTTCCGCATCTCTCGGTCCGCCGCAACCTGATGTATGGACATCCCGGACAGACCGGCGGGACGGCGATCGGCTTCGACGAGGTGGTCGCGCTGCTCGGCATCGGAAAACTCCTGGAACGCTCGCCGCGGCATCTCTCAGGCGGCGAGCGCCAGCGCGTCGCGATCGGCCGCGCGCTGCTCAGCCAGCCCCAGCTCTTGCTGATGGACGAGCCGCTGTCTGCGCTCGACCAGATGACCAAGGACGAGATCCTGCCCTATCTGGAGCGGCTCCACGCCGCGCTCGACCTGCCGATCCTGTACATCAGCCACGACATCGCCGAGGTCGAGCGGCTCGCCGACCAATTGGTGCTGATGCGCGGCGGCGCCGTCCTCGCTTCGGGCCCGCTGCGCGATCTGCAGGCCGATCTGTCGCTGCCGCTCGCGTTGTCACGCGATGCGGCCGTGAGCCTCGATGCCACGGTCGTGAGCCAGGATGCGACCGACGGGATGGCGACGCTCGCCGTCCCCGGCGGCCAGTTTCTGCTCCCCGCCGAGACGCTTCAACCCGGGACCCGCCGACGGCTGCGGGTAGTCGCGGACGACGTCAGCCTCGCGCTGGAGGCCCCGAGCCGTAGCACCATCGTCAACGTGCTGCGCGCGAAGATCCTCGAGATTCGCAGCCAGTCGGACCATCGCGTCACCGCCCTGCTCGGCCTCGGCGAGGATGGCGCGGGCGCACGGCTGCTGTCCCGCGTCACCCAGCGCTCGTGGAACGAGCTCGGCCTGCAGGCGGGACTTGCGGTCTACGCGCAGGTCAAGGGCGCCGCCCTGGTCCGCAGCGAAGATCCCCTGCCCTGACTTCCAGCATCCGGCGTATCAGTCCGCAGCGCGCGTCGTGTTATATACGCGACAATATAGCATTCCATGTTATATCCTTGACAATATAGCTGAAGATCACACCCCGATAGACATGGCTGAGTTTCATCAACGAAACAAAAGGCTTGGCTGCTCCACGCTCGAGTGGCCCGGCGCTTGCTATCTCGATCTCGCAACACGAGGTCATCCGCATGAACGCCGCCGTCACCTGGCATCCAAATGCGCCCAAGCCGCTTGCGCTGGTGCTCGGCACCAATGAGATCGCCTCGGCGGTCGCGGCCAGGCTGAGCCACGCCCGCTTTGCGATCGTACTCTGCCACGACGCATTCCCGCCGGTGATCCGGCGCGGCATGGCCTTTCATGACGTGCTGTTCGGCGAGGCGCGCACCGTCGACGGCGTCACCGGCAGCCGCGCCGACAGCATCGCGGACGTCGTCCGCATTCATCGCGACGCCGGCCATGTCGCGGTCACGGCCATGCATCTCACCGATATCATCGCCTTCCGCTATCCGGCCGTGATCGTCGACGCGCGCATGCAGAAGCACGTGATGACGCCGGATCTGCGTGGCGTCGCCGGCATCGCCGTCGGCATCGGCCCGCGCTTCGCGGTCGCGCGCAATTGCGACGTCGCGATCGAGACGCACCCGTGCGAGACCGGCGCGATCGTAGCCCAGGGCACCACGCGTAATGCCGACGGCAGGGCACGGGATCTCGGCGGTGCCGGGCGCGAGCGCTTCGTCTATTCGAACCAGGAGGCGGTCTGGCACACGCCGCTCGACATCGGCACCCGCGTCTACAAAGGACTGCAGCTCGGCTCGCTCGGTGGCGCGCCGGTGCTCGCCCCGCTGGACGGTGCGCTGCGCGGCATCGCCCGCGACGGCCTGCGCGTGCCGGCAAACGTCAAGCTGCTCGAGATCGACCCCCGCGGACGCGCCGCCGCCTGGACCGGGATGGACGAGCGCGGTCGAGCAATCGCAACCAGCGTCGTCTCGGCCGTTCACCAGATCATGCAAACCGATCGGAAGGCGGGCCGCGTCTCCGCCAAGGTGTGAGGAGGACTGCGATGGGAAGAGCTGATGTCGAGAGCCGTCAAATCGTGGCGTTGCAGGGCGCCGCATCCAGCGTCATCCAGGACCTTCTGGGTGATCTCGCCATGCGGCTCAGCACGGCGGGGCTTCGCGTCTCCGGCGTGATCGAGAGCAGCGCCGACAAGGCCAAGCCGTGCAAGGCCATGATGCTGCGCAGCCTCGATGATGACAGCGTATTCTCGATCTCGCAGGATCTCGGCCCGGGGTCACAGGCCTGCAACCTCGATGCCGAAGGCCTGGCGCTCGCCTGCGCGACCGTGCAGCGATCGATCGCGCGGGGCACGGACGTCGTGATCCTCAGCAAGTTCGGCAAGCAGGAAGCGGCCGGCAGCGGGCTCGCCGATGCGTTCGGATCGGCGATCGCAGCCGGGCGCCCCATCATCACGGCGGTCTCGCCGGCGATGATGGAGGCCTGGACCACATTCGCCGGCGTCTTTGCTGAATGCGTCCCGGTCGACGTTGCGCGCAGCCCGGGCTGGATCGAGGCGTGGTCCGGCCGCATGGTGACATCGCAGAACTCGCGTGCGATGATCGGCGCTGAACGCGAGCGGATCGGAATGGGATGAAGCGCGAAGCTCAGATCGCATTGACCATCAGTTTCAGCAATGGCGGCACGCTGTCGCCCGAGGATCTGCGGCTGATCGAGTTCATCCGCAAGGAGCGCTCGATCCTCGGCGCGGCGCGCGCGAGCGGCATATCCTACCGCAAATGCTGGCTGATGGTGGATGCGCTGAACCGCACCTTTGAGACGCCCGTCTTCGAGACCCATCCCGGACGCCGCGGCGGCGGCGCCGAGATCACGCCGTTCGGCGAGCGGCTGGTCGCGCTGTATGGTTCGATGGAGCGACGCACGCGCACGGCCACGGCCGCAGCGCTCGGTGAACTGCAGAAGGCTACCGATCCTCGCTATCAGAAGCGGGCCAGCGGCGCGGCCGAGGCAGCTCCGAAGGCCGAACCGCGCCGGGCCCGATCGCGACGCTCTTGATCATCGCCCAGGCGGAGAGATCCGGCTCCAGCGCCAGCCGCTCGACCGATTCGAGCGTGACCAGCGCATGCAGCCTGGTGGTCCCGAGATCGAAGGTGACCCGCACATAGGGCGGATCGAGCGGCAGGATCTCCTCGATCCGGCCGGGCAGCCGGTTGGTGATCGAGACATCCATCGGCCGCGACAGCGCGATCGAGACGTCGCGCGCCTCGATGGTCACGGACACGCCGGCGTCAACGGCGGCATCGACCATCGGCACCCGCAATTCGCCGTCGGCGAAGAACAAGGTCGACAGGCCGTATTGCGGATCATGCCGCAGCACCCGCGCCGGCACGGTCGTCGAGAGAACGATCGATGCGGCTGAAGACGATGGGGCCTCGGCAGTCATCGCGCAGCGGCCTCCCTCACTTTACGGCCGGTCGTGATCGTACAGCACGCGCACACGGATCGTGCCTTCAACCGCGCGCAGCTCCGACAACAGCTCCTCGCCCTCGCCGCCGACCACGTCGGTTTCGAGCACGACGTAACCGACTTCGGGATCGGTCTGCAGATATTGCGCGAGGATGTTGATGTTGTGCCGCGACACCGCCTCGTTGACCTGCCGCAGCACGCCGGGAACATTGCGGTGGACGTGGATGAAGCGCGTGCCGGTCGGACGCGCGGGCAGCTGCACCTGCGGGAAGTTGACCGCGCCGAAGGTCGAGCCGACGTCGGAATAGTCAATCAGCTTGCGCGCGACCTCGCCGCCGATGCGGTCCTGCGCCTCCTCGGTGGAGCCGCCGACATGCGGGGTGAGGATCACGTTGGGCAGACCCTGCAGCGGAGAGACGAACGGATCGGCGTTCGAGGCCGGCTCGACCGGGAACACGTCGACGGCGGCGCCCGACAGCTTGCCCTCGCGCAGCGCGCTGGCCAGCGCGTCGATGTCGACCACCGTGCCGCGCGAATTGTTGATGAGATAGGCGCCGTCCTTCATGTGCCGGATCTGGCGCTCGCCGATCATGTTGGCGGTCGCCGGCGTCTCCGGCACGTGGAGCGAGACGACGTCGCTGTTGGCGAGCAGCTCGTCCAGGCTCTCGACCGGCTCGGTATTGCCGTGGCGCAGCTTGTCGGTGAGATCGAAGAAGATCACCCGCATGCCCATGGCTTCGGCAAGGTTCGAGAGCTGCGAGCCGATATTGCCGTAGCCGATGATGCCGAGCGTTTTGCCGCGCACCTCGCGGCTGCCATTGGCGGACTTGTCCCAGCCACCGGCGTGGGCCGACACCGAGCGCGGGAAGATCCGTCGCATCAGCATGACCACCTCGGCGATGGTCAGCTCTGCCACGCTGCGCGTGTTCGAATACGGTGCGTTGAAGACCGGAATGCCGAAACGCTTGGCCGCATCGAGATCGACCTGATTGGTGCCGACCGAGAAGCAGCCGACAACCATGAGCCGGTCCGCCGCCTGCAACACGTCCGCCGTCAAATTGGTGCGCGAGCGAATGCCGAGCATGTGCACGCCGGACAGCATCCGCTTCAGCTCGGCCGAGCCGAGCGCCTTGGGCAGCCGTTCGACTTCCGTATAACCGTTCGCCTCGAACATACGGACGGCCGAGTCGTTCACACCCTCGAGGAGCAGAACGCGGATCTTTTGCTTGGGCAGCGAGAGCGGCATGGACCTGGCCTGAATCAGTCGTGGGTGTGGCGTAGTGTAGCGGTTGTTACAGTCGCGTTGCGTTGAAACTTGGTGAATGCGACGCGGCAACGCCGCTTTCTGTCGCTTTCTCAGGGTCTTGTCCACTCCGCAACGCGGTTTTCAGCGGCAATGCAAAATCGGCGCCTGGCATAACGAATTCATGCGCTTCTTGCGGCGCAACAACCGCAGATCGTTGTTTTGTGTACTGACAAACCCCGCGAGCAGAGCTAGCCTTTCCGGCAATCAAAAAATCACCGGGAGGTCAGCATGTCAGACGGAATGGTCGAGGCACGCGCGCAGGAATCGACTCAGGGCGAAACCCAGACGGTCGATGTCGCCGTCGTCGGCGCGGGGTTCGCGGGATTGTACCTGCTGCATCGGCTGCGCAAGGCGGGATTCTCGACCGTGGCGCTGGATACCGCCCACGATGTCGGCGGCACCTGGTACTGGAACCGCTATCCGGGCGCGCGCTGCGACATCCAGACCGTCGACTACAGTTACACCTTCGATCCCGAACTCGAGACCGCCTGGCAGTGGTCGGAGAAATACGCCACCCAGCCGGAGATCCTGCGCTATCTCGGCTTCGTCGCCGATCGCTACGACCTGCGCCGTGACATCCGCTTCGGCACCCGCGTGCTCGGCGCGTCCTGGGACGAATCCCAGGAGCGCTGGCTGCTGACCACCGACAACGGCCCTGCCGTGTCCTGCCGCCACTACATCATGGCGACCGGCTGCCTGTCACAGCCGAAGCCGCCGGAGATCGACGGCGTGCACGACTTCAGGGGCGAGATCTACTTCACCAGCCGCTGGCCACATGACGGCGTCGACCTCCGGGGCAAGCGGGTGGCCGTGATCGGCACCGGCTCCTCCGGCATCCAGTCGATCCCGATCATCGCCGAACAGGCGGCGCAGCTCACGGTGTTCCAGCGCACGCCGAACTTCGCGCTCCCCGCGCACAACGGCCCGCTGCCTGCTGACCGCGCCGCGCAGCTGGCACAGGATCGCGCCGGCCTGCGTGAGCAGGCGCGCTGGTCGATGACCGGTGTGCCGATTCCGCCGGCCACCGAATTCAGCTGGGCACTCAGCGAGGCCGAGCGTCGCGAGCGCTTCGAGAAGATGTGGGCGTCTGGCGATCTCGTCGGCATGCTGACCCAGCTCTGGGCCGACCAGGGCGTCGATGCCGACGGCAACGCGCTGCTCGCCGACCTCATCCGCGAGAAGATCCGCGAGATCGTCAAGGATCCCGAGACCGCCGAGGCGCTCACGCCTCACGATCATCCCTTCGGCGCCAAGCGTCCGTGCCTGGACACGAACTACTACGCAACTTTCAACCGCCCCAACGTCACCTTGGTCAATCTGCGCAAGGAGCCGATCGCCGCGATCACCGCTGGCGCGATCAAGACCGACAAGCGCAGCGTCGACGTCGACGTCATCGTGTTCGCAACCGGCTTCGACGCCATGACCGGCGCGATCCGCGCGGTACATCCGATCAAGGGGCGCGGCGGCAAGTCGCTCGACGACAGCTGGGCTGACGGGCCGGAGACCTATCTCGGCCTGACAGTCGCCGGCTTCCCGAATCTGTTCCTGATCACCGGGCCCGGCAGCCCGTCGGTGCTGTCGAACATGGCGGTGTCCATCGAGCAGCATGTCGACTTCGTCGTCGACCGGCTGGCGGCGCTGCGCGACGCCGGCTTCACCACCATCGAGCCGACAGAGACGGCGCAGGCCGGCTGGATGCGCCACATGGCGGATTGCTCGACGGTGACGCTGCACCGGCTCGCCAACACCTGGTACACGGGCGCCAATGTGCCGGGCAAGCCGCAGACCTTGATGCCCTATACCGGTGGCGTCGGCCCCTATCGCGGCATCTGCAACGAGATCGTCAGCCGCGGCATGCTCGGCTTCAAGCTCACCGGCTCGAACGGCGCCACGCAGTGCAATGACGGCGAGATCGTGAAGCTGCAGCCGGATGTCCGGCTGGTGCTAAACATGCTCACCGAGATGAACCTGCCGCCGATCGAATCGATGGGCGCGCAAGGTGCACGCGACTTCATCGCCGAGTTCAACAAGGCCCGGCCGCCCGGACGCCCCGTGGGCGAGGTGAAGGACGGCACGCTGCCGGGCGCGGAGGGTCCCCTCGCCTACCGCCTGTATCGTCCGGCGACGCCAGGCCCGCATCCGATCGTCGTGTACTTCCACGGCGGCGGCTGGGTGCTCGGCGACGAGCAGTCGGACGATCCGTTCTGCCGCGACATGTGCCGCCGCTCCAACATGATCTTCGTCAGCGTCAACTACCGCCACGCGCCCGAGCATCGTTTCCCGGCGGCGGCCGAGGACGGCTACGCGGCGGCGAAGTGGGTCTCCGAACACGCCGCAGAGCTTGGCGGCCGCGAGGGCCCTGTGCTGGTCGCAGGCTGGAGCGCCGGCGGCAACATCGCCGCCGTCACCTGCCAATTGGCGCGCGATCGCGGCGGGCCGGCCATCGGCGGCCAGCTGCTGGTGTGCCCGGTCACCGATTGCAGCTTCGATCGTCCATCCTACACCGAGAACGCGGCCGGCTACTTCCTGACACGCGGGCTGATGTTCTGGTTCTGGGACATCTACTGCTCGCCGGCAGACCGAACGGACCCGCGGGTGTCGCCGCTGCGCGGCCAGCTGAAGGGGCTGCCGCCGGCCTACATCGTCACCTGCGAGTTCGATCCGCTGCGTGATGAGGGCATCGCCTATGCCGAGGCGCTGGCTGCCTCGGGCGTACCGGTCGGCCAGCTCAAGGCGCGCGGGCACTTCCACTCGTCCTTCACGATGGTCGACGTGGTCATTACCGGCGTCGGCGGCCGCATGCAGATGGCCGAGGCGCTGCAGGCGTTCACACAATCGGGTGACGACAGCAGTTCGCTGGAGATCAACGCCGCAGCGAGCTAACGCGACCACCGGCCTTCGGACTTGCGGAAGGCTGCAGGTCTTTCCGCAAGCGCGGTCGCGGCACGACACAGAGCCGGTAAGCAGCCGGATGTTTCGGCCGGCAGCCGATGGGCCGCGTGCAGCAGGGCGCGCGCCGCGCGTGCCGGATCCGCACCGACTCGGTGCAAGCGCTCCAGCGTCGCCGCGATGCGCCGCTGGGCGCGCGGCGACGCCATGCGCGCGCCAAGCGCGCCGAGTTGCTCGATCGCCTGGCCGACATACAGCAGGGCCAGCGCATCCTCGGCCAAGCGCGCCGGCGAGTAGGATGCGCGCTCGCCCCAATAGGTCGCGAGCAGGATGCGATGGTGAAGCAGCGCGCGCCAGGTCTTGCGCCGGTCCGATCGCAGGGCGCTCGCAGCGAGATGTTCGAGATCGTCGATCATTGAATATCTGACCGCCTCGTACCGCCGGCGGCTGTCGACGGGATAGATCAGGCGAAAGGCGATCAGCGCAGCCACCGGTCCGACAACCACGGCAAGACTGGCCATCAGCGAATGCGCGAGGCTCATCGTCTGCGGCCACACCGGTTGCAGCATCAGCAGCAGCACCATATTGATGTCGAACGCCATGCGCTCGGTCCGGCGATGCGCGTAGAGCTGCGCGCCAAGCAGGATGAACGGAACCATCGCCACGACCAGCCCGAACGATCCAGCCGCAAATGGCCAGACCAGCCATCGGCAGACCAGGCCGAGCATTGCACCGATCACTTGCCCGACAAGCACATGGCGCAGGGTCGCGACCGGATTCTCGAATGTCGAGAAGATCGAGAGCATGATGGCGGTCCCGAGCATCATGAAGCCGCCCATTTCCCAGCCGGTCACGAGCCAGATCACGCCGGTCGCCGACATCGCGGCGAAGGCGCGGACCATCGCGCGGCGTGCCAGCAGCCACTCGCGATGGAGCAGTGGATCAGCGGCGGGAGAGCCGTCGAGATCGTCGAGATGTCTCGTCGCCGCATTCAGTTCACCCAGGACCGCCGTCAGTGCACTGTTCGGATCCGTAGCGGCCGCAACATCATACAGCCGCTGGAGCGCCTCCGCGGGGTCAGCGGCCGGGGACGTCTCCATCGTCGTCGCCGCGGCCCCCACGGTTGCTTCGATCGCGCGGCTTTCATCCGAGCGCAGCCACAACGCGGCGGACACCTGCGCCGACAGCAGGGCGCGCATCTGCCGGACCAGCCTTCGGCGCCTGCGCGAGCCGGCGCCGTGCAGGTCGAGCGTGCCCTCGAGCGTCGCAATATCCGACAGGATCGACTGCTGCCGATCTTCCGAGACCGGCGCCCCGCGCCGTCGCGCGATGAGGTCGGCAGCCAGCCGCCCGCTGAGCAGCCGCGCCTTTTCCAGCAGCGAGATGTCGTCACCCGGCGCGGCGAACAGCAGCCCGATCAGCAACGCCGCGAGGATGCCCACGGAAACCGTCAGCACGCGATCGGCACCCAGGGCCAGCACATGCTCGGGATGAGCCGAATCGAGCAGCGCCACCATCGCGGCCGAATATCCCGAAAGCATCGCCGCATAGGATGCGTAGCCGCGGACGAGGTTGCCGGCAAAGGCGCACACGCCGATCCACAGTGAGATCCCGATCACGAGCACGATGGGATCGCCCTGCGAGACGCGCATCAAGATCATGCCGAAGAGGGCGCCGATCACGGTGCCGCCGAACCGAGCCGCGCTCTTCTCCAGGAGGTGTCCGCGCAGCGGCTGCGACGCCGCCCACACGGTCATCGCCGACCATTGCGGATGTTCGAGCCCGGCCAGCCAGGCGGCGGCCAGCGCGAGACAGGCTGCGATCGCGGTCCTGAAACCGAACGCAAGCTTGGGACCGTCAAAGCCGAGCCGCGGCATGATCGACGTCATGATATGGTTTCGTCCGGATCGGCGAGGCGGCGCTCGATCCGCTCGAAGACGTCGAGGGTCGATTGCAATTGCCTGTCGTTGATGTCTCTCAGCATCGCGATCTCGGCATCCTGCAGGATGCGATAGACGGACGTCAGCACGCGCCGCCCCTTCGTGGTGAGAAAGACCAGCCGCGACCGGCGGTCCGTCGGGGAGACCCGACGCTCGATCAGCCCGCGCTCGCTGAGCTTGTCGAGCAGCCGCACGAGGCTCGATCCATCGATTCCGCAGCGGGCCGCGAGCTCGTTCTGGGTAATGCCGTCGCCGGACCGATCGAGGTGCACCAGCGGCGGCCAAGCCGCGTCCGACAATCCAAGCGCATCCATGCGCTCATCCAGCGCCCGCCGCCACCGGCGGGCCAGGCCGACGAGCGCAAAACCGAAGCGCAGGCGCGCGGTGGGGTCAGACGTTGCCATCGGCCCATTGATTGAACTCAAATCATTTGAATTCAAGTCATTTTGGCGCGCAAAGGCTGAGGAACGGCTCTGCTTCCCGCGCATGCCGACGATATGTCAGCGGCTCGCCCAGCCGGAGACCGGCCGGATCGGCCTGAATCAGGCTTGCTGCATCAGGGCGTCGTCATAGGCCCGGATCGAGGCCAGCGCCGTGACCCTGACGTCGTCAGGCCGCATACCGGGCTTGTACAGGCTCGAACCAAGCCCGAATGCGCGCACGCCGACAGCAACGTAGCCGGCCAGATTCTTCTCGGACACGCCCCCGACGGCTCCGACTACGACGCCCTTCGGCAACACGGCGAGCTGGGCCGCGATGCCGGACGGGCCGAGCACGGACGCCGGGAAATACTTCAAGGCCGATGCGCCGCAGCGCAGCGCAAGAAACGCTTCGGTCGGCGTGAACACGCCCGGCATCGTCACCATGTCGTAGGCCTGCGCGGTCGCGAGCACCTCCGCATCGACATTCGGGCTGACCATCAACCGCCCGCCCGCCTCCGCGACGCGCACGCAATCCGGCGCACTCACGACCGTCCCCGCGCCGATCAGGCTGTCATTGCCGAACCGCCGGGCAAGGCGTCCGATCGAGACGAACGGATCCGGCGAGTTGAGCGGCACCTCGATCATCTCGAAGCCGGCCTCGATCAGGACCTCGACGATGCCCTCGCACTCCTCGGGCCTGATCCCGCGGAGGATCGCAACGAGAGACCGCTTCACCGGCGGCCAGGCAACGGACTGTGTCATCGGAAGCGCGCTCCCCAGATTTTCCCGGCGGCCTTGATCAGTCCGCGGCGTGACGCCTGCTCGGCATCATAGTCGTCGACATCGAAACCGGCCGCGCTCAACGCGCCGCGATAGAGAGCGCCAAGCCGGCCGGAGCCGATCAACCGGAGCGGACGGTCGGCGCCGAATTGCGCGCGGGCGTCGGCGATCTCATGGCCGATCAGCAGACCCGACAGCCGGGCAGCGCCATCGGGACGCTGCTCGAAACCGAGCAGTTGTGCCGCGCGAAGCCGAAACAGCGCGCCGGTCAGGGCGGTCGGTGCCGCCAAAGCCGTCGCGAGTCCCGCGCGGAATGGGGCGCCGTCCTCGGCCTGCGAGCCACCGGGCTCGACGGCGTGCATCAGGATGCTGTGCTGAGAGATCACAGCGAACAGCTCACCCGTCATGTAGGTCGCAAATTCGACCACGGCGCCGGCCTCGATCCGGATCCATTTGCTGTGCGTGCCGGGAATGCAGACGAGGCCGGAGAAAGCGGGCTCGGTGACGCCGAGCAGTTGCGTCTCCTCGCCGCGCATGACATCGGGCCGATCGGCGCGCGCCTGGGCGAGTCCAGGCAGGATTCGGACATCGCCGTCCGTGTTCACGCCGACAGCACCGTCGTGCAGAGCATCGAGCCGCGTCGGCGTGTGCAGATAGGGCGCCTCGACCCAGCCTTGCCGCGCGCCGGCCATGCCGCAGATCAGGACGGGCAGGTCGCCCGGTGCGCCGAGCTTGTGGAGATGATGGTGCAGCACCGGCGCAAAGCCTGACGTCGCACAATGCAACATGCCCTCGCTGCCGCGCGTCTCCGCAAGCTCTGTGCCGTCCGCGGCCATCAGCCAGGCACGGAAGCTGGAGGTTCCCCAGTCGACGGCGACGAAGGCCGCATGGGACGTATCTGCCGAGCTCATCGTTCCTCGTCGGCCGGGCTGCGACACCGCGAAACGTCGGTGTGAGTGACGCCAGCCCTATAGGCATGATATGGGCCGCCGACAAGCGTGACATCGCGGTCGCGCGACGCCGCCCGAGCTCTCGCGTTCCCCTGGGGCGTCGTGCTCATCCCCTCCCGCGTGCCCCGCGCCCGCACCGCCGGATCTCATCGATGACAGTCTCCGCCCCCCGCGCGGCGCAGCTCGCGACCCGCCTCGCCTTCTTCGTCGCCGGCTTCGGCATCGCCTGCTGGGCGCCGCTGGTGCCGTTCGCCAAGCAGCGTCTGGCGGTGGACGACGCCACGCTCGGGCTGCTGCTGCTGTCGCTTGGCGTCGGTTCGGTGGCATCGATGCTGGCTGCGGGCGTGCTGAGCGCGCGCTATGGCAGCAAGCCGGTGGTGATCGTCAGCGGCTTTGCCCTCGCTCTCCTGTTGCCTCCGCTCGCGGTCGCCGCCACCCCGGTCTCGCTGGCGCTGGCGCTGTTCGCCTTCGGCGCGGCGCTCGGCTCGCTCGACGTCTCCGTGAACATCCAGGCCATCGAGGTGGAGCGGCTCAGCGAGCGGCCGCTGATGTCCGGCTTTCATGCGCAATTCAGTATCGGCGGCTTTGCCGGTTCCGGCGTGATGACGGCACTGCTGGCGCTCGAGCTCGCCCCGCTGCCCGGCACGCTCGCCTGCGCCGCGCTCGCGCTCGCCGCGATGGTGCTCGCAACACCGCGTCTGCTCGCCGGCAAGCCGGCGCAGGCCGGCCCCCTGCTCGTCGTGCCGCATGGCGCGGTGCTGCTGCTGGCGGCGCTTGCCGCGATCATGTTCCTGGTCGAAGGCGCCATGCTCGACTGGAGCGCACTGCTGCTGAGCGGCTCCGGCCGCCTGCCGGCTGCGCAGGCCGGGCTCGGCTACATCATGTTCTCGATCGCCATGACCGCCGGGCGCCTTGCAGGCGATGCCGTGGTCGCGCGCATCGGCGACCGCGCGACATTGCTGTGGGGAAGCGCGCTGGCCATCGCCGGCTTCGTCGTGCTGCTCAGCGTTCCCTCCATCATCGCCGCGATGTTCGGCTTTGCCCTGATCGGCCTGGGCGCCTCCAATCTCGTCCCGGTGCTGTTCCGCCGGGCCGGTGCACAGTCCGCGATGCCCGTCGGTCTTGCGGTCGCGGCGGTCACCACCGCCGGCTATTCCGGCGTGCTGCTCGGCCCCGCCGGCATCGGCTTCGTCGCCGCGGCCACCAGCCTGACGGCCGCGTTCTGGGGACTTGCCGCGCTGCTCGTCATCGTGCTCGCGAGCGCGCCGTTGGTCGCAAGGGCACCGCAATAGGAACGAGCCGCGAGGCGACGCTTTGGTCCGCATCAAATGCATTGGCCAAGGAGCAGAACCATGCGCGCACTCAACATCATCACCCTCCTCCTCGTGATCGTCGGAGGATTGAACTGGGGCCTCGTCGGCCTGTTCGATTTCGATCTCGTCACCGCGATCTTCGGCAACGGCGCCGCCGAGACCGCGACCTCGTCCCCGATCGCACGGATCGTCTACATCCTCGTGGCACTCTCGGCGATCTATCAGATCGGCATGCTGGTGCGGCTGTCGTCGGCACGCAGCGACGTCGTCTATCGCTGAGCACAGGGGATGGTGCGCCGGCGACGGACGATCATGTCTCGGCCGGCGCCGATCCCCCCAACTCGCGCTCGCTCATCTCTCGGAAGCGATGAGCGGTCTGCGGCTTCACGAACAGCGTCGCGATGACCGGATGGCGAGCACGCAGCTCAGTCTCGATCGCGACGACGGCGCGCTCGATATCGTCGGCGCGCAGCTCATCGGCGAACTCGATGCTGAGCGCGACCACGACCTGTTGCGGCGACAGCTGTACCGTGAGCAGGCCGTTGGCCGCGCGCACGCCTGCCGACGTCCGTGCGATCTCCAGCACCGAGCTTGCCAGCTCCGGATCCGCCGGCTCGCCGATCAGGAGGCTCTTGCTCTCACGCGCCAGGACGATGGACGTCCCGGCCAGCACCAGCCCGATCAGGATCGAGCCGATGCCGTCCCAGGCCGGCTCGTCGAACGTCACCGCCGCAGCGGTCGCCGCAGCCGCGATGACGATGCCGATCAGTGCCGCACTGTCTTCGAACACCACCATGAAGGCCGGCGGATCCTTGCTGCGCCGGAACGCCTCGATGTAGGACAGCTCCGGGGCCGAGGCGCGAAAGCGCTTGACCGCCACCCACCACGAAGCGGCCTCGAAGATGAAGGACAAGCCAAGCACGACATAATTGACGGCCGGATTCTCGATCGGCTCCGGCTGCATCAGATGCGCGACGCCTTCATACAGCGAGACGCCAGCGCCCAGCGCAAACAGCAGCAGCGCAACGATGAAGCTCCAGAAGTACAGCTCGCGCCCATGGCCGAGCGGATGCTTTCGATCGGGCAGGCGGCCGGCGCGATAGAAGCCATACAGCAGGACGAGCTCGTTCGAGGTGTCGACCACGGAGTGGATGGCCTCGCTCATCATCGCCGAGCTGCCCGTCCAGACCGCGGCTGCGATCTTGGTGCAGGCAACGAGCAGATTTCCAGCGAGTGCGGCGTACACCGCAACCTTCGAATCCGTGTTCGCCGCCATTGCCCGCCTGCTTGTCCCGTTGTCGACGCCGCGAGAACGCGGCCTTGCCGCATCGGGTTCCCTTGCGCGTTCCGGCGGAACGGCGCAGCATCGGACGGTAGAGCGGAGGGTCGATTGTGAGCGGCGAAAGTCCAACGGACGAGACCAGACCTGCTGATGCAGAAGAACGCGATGCGCATTTCCTCCGCCACAGCTTTGCCGTCGCGCGCCGATCACTGGCGCATGGCAACCACCCCTTCGCTGCCATTCTCGTCGACGCCGGCGGCCGTGTGCTGATCGAAGCCGAGAACGGCTACATGCCGTCCCGAGATGCCACCGCGCATGCCGAGCGGCTGGTCGCGACGCAGGCCTGTACCTCGGTCGAACCGGAGATTCGGGCTGCAGCCACGCTGTATTCCTCGGCCGAACCCTGTGCGATGTGCGCCGGCGCGATCTACTGGGCCGGCATCGGCCGGGTCGTCTATGGCCTGAGCGAGCGGCGGCTGCGCGACTTCACCGGCAACCATCCGGAAAATCCGACCCTCGACCTGCCATGCCGTGACGTGTTCGCCAGCGGGCAGCGCGCCACGGAGGTCGTCGGGCCGCTGCTGGAGAACGAGGCGGCCGCGCTCCACGTCGGCGTCTGGGACAAATGATCTCTCAGAAGGAGAACGCCGCGACGATTGCCGCGGCGCTCAGAAGATCGACAGTCGATCAGAACTTGACGGTCACACCCGAGTAAAGCGACGACTCGGTGCAAGCGCCCGTGCTGACACGATTGCCCCCAGCCCCGGCGACCGAGCAACCGACAGCATTGTTGTGGTCGAGGCCGAACTTGTTCTGCCAGTAGCGATAGGCGACCCAGACATCGACCATGTGGCTGTACTTGTCGCCCCACATCGCCTTGGACGCATCCAGCGTCAGGCGGATCGGCTCGGAGTTGAACTCGATCTTCGTCGGATAGACGCCGTTGGCGACACTGGCCGGCAGCGGCTCGGCGTCGGTGCCCTTCTTGCCATACCAGCCAGCGCGGCCCGAAATCGAGAAGAACTGCATGCTCTCCGGCAGGAAGCCAAGATCCATGTAGTAGTTGGTCTCGACCGCCCAGGTCGGCTTGAACTTGGTGTTGCCGTCGACGATGCAGGGATTCGACCAGCCCGCACCACACTGCGTGAAGGAATTGTGGTTAGCGAACTCCCAGTACATCAGTGGCGCGACGTTGAAATAGCCCTTGTAGGGCAGGTTGAACGCGAACTGCAGACCGGCGACGACGTCACGCTTGGCGGCGCCGAAATAGCGGTTCTCGGTGTTGGCATCCATGCCCACTTCGAACGAGATGTTCTGCAGCGGGCCAACCGTGAAGGCCTTGGTGTTGAAGATCTGGTTCCAGCCGAAGGTCGAGCGGAACAGGCCATAGATCTCGGTGGCGCCGGCGCAGGTCGCCGGCGTGAACGCGAAGCCGGCATTGGGCGAGACGATGCCGCCGGTCTGCGTGCATGGCCCGGCCGGGTCGTTGTGGTCAGACTTGAACAGCGAGATGGTGAAGAAGTTGGTGCCGTAGCCCCAGACGTCGAAATGGGTGAACGAGTAGACCTGCTTGGCCGTGTTCGGGTCGAAGCCGCCGTTGGGCTTCACGCTCCACGCGCCCGGCTGAACCGCGTTGAAGATATAGGAGTAGCTGACGCGGTTGTCGACGACGAGAAAGAACGGCACGTCGGCCGGCGCCTTCTTGGCGATGGCCTTGGCCGGCAGATCGGCGGCGCCGGCGACACCGACCGAAGTCAGCGCGGCCGCGCCGAGCACCATGGCAGCCGCGATGGATTGACGAAACGACATTTCAACACCCCCAATTAACAAGCGCCGATTCCCGACTTGCCTTGCACAGTTGCGCCGTTCCTGAGGTCCGAGAAGCCTCAACTTTCTCCAGGCCTTGCTCGCGGTTTGACCAAAGTTCCGCCTTGTTGAACCACGGCGCGGCCGACCTGCCCGCGGGGCGTGAGACGATTCGCCGCGCGGCAATCGCGGCAGAATCCGATCTTCGCGCTTCACATTGCTGAGTTTTTCCGAAACACGGCAGCGCCGGATTTGCGGCCTTTGCGCCCGCCTTGCCTCGCGAGCTCAGGTCTCCCACGCTCATGACATGACGCTGCTCATCCAACGGGCAGGATGCTGCGGCCCGGTGTAATTTCAACGACTGTCGCAAAAGTGCCACATGTTAGTTCGGACCGCCCGCGTGGAAAGTTGCGGGCAATGGATGCTGCAACTTGGCTCTCCCCCCCCCAAGTCGTGGCTGTGCTGGGCAAGAGTTGAGCACAGGTTGGCGCTTTTCGGCTCTTACGCGCCGCCGCAAATTAGCTCACAATTGAGGCAGTTCCATTTCTGTCCAGACGCACATGCTTGACCCCGCGCCGGCCACTCCTCAGACCTCGCATCCGCTGTTGCAGACGGTCGGACTGACCAAGCGCTACGGCGACTTTCTCGCCAATGACCGCATCGACATCGAGATTGTCCCGAGCGAGATCCACGCACTGCTGGGCGAGAACGGCGCGGGCAAGTCGACCCTGGTGAAGACGATCTACGGGCTCGTGCAGCCCAGCGCAGGGCAACTGCTCTGGCAAGGCGCTCCGATCAAGCTGTCCGGACCGGCCGAGGCGCGCTCGCTCGGCATTGGCATGGTGTTCCAGCACTTCTCGCTGTTCGACAATCTCACCGTCGCCGAAAACGTCGCGCTGGGGCTCGACGGCAAGGAGCCGTTCAAGGCGATCTCGGCGCGGCTCGCCGATGTCGCGCGCGACTATGGCCTGCCGCTCGATCCGAACCGCGAGGTCTGGCAATTGTCGGTCGGCGAGCGCCAGCGCATCGAGATCGTGCGGGCGCTGATGCAGAACCCGAAATTCCTGATCCTGGATGAGCCCACCGCCGTGCTGACGCCGCAGGAAGCCGACCAGCTGTTCGTGGTGCTGGAGCGGCTGAAGGCGGAGGGCCGCGCCATCCTCTACATCAGCCACAAGCTCGACGAGGTGAAGCGGCTCTGCGACACCGCCACCATCCTGCGCGGCGGCAGGAAGGTCGCGACCACAAATCCGAAGCTCGAGACCGCCGCGTCCCTGGCCCGCATGATGGTCGGCACCGAGATCAAGGAGGTGAAGCCTCCGGCCGAGCGGCGTACCACCGTGCCGCGCCTCGTCGTCAATGATCTCACGCTTGCGCCCGCCGAGTTGCACGGTGTCCGGCTGCAGAACATCTCCTTCGAACTGAAGGGCGGCGAGATCCTGGGCATCGCCGGTGTCGCCGGCAACGGCCAGGACGAGTTGTTCGCGGCGCTGTCCGGCGAACGTCTCGTCAAGGAGCCCGGCACGATCATCATCGACGGCCTCGCCTGCGGCCATCTCTCGATCACGCAGCGCCGCAAGATGGGCGCAGCCTTCGTCCCCGAGGAACGGCTGGGCCACGGCACCGCGCCGCGCATGAGGCTGTCGGAAAACGCGCTGCTCACCGGCCATGCCGCCAGCGACATGGTCCGCCACGGCTTCATCAACGCCGCTGCCACCTTGCGCACCGTCGATCGCACCACCGAGACGTTCGATGTCCGCAAAGCCAAGCGCGACCCGGAAGCCGCTAGTCTGTCCGGCGGCAATCTGCAGAAGTTCGTCGTCGGCCGCGAGATCCTGCGCGGGCCGGCGGTGCTGATCGTCAACCAGCCGACCTGGGGCGTCGACGCAGGTGCCGCGGCGATCATCCGCCAGGCGCTGATCGATCTCGCCAGCGCGGGCGCCGCGGTGCTCGTCACCAGCCAGGATCTCGACGAGCTCATCGAAATCGCCGATCGTATCGCGGTGATGTTCCACGGCCATCTCTCGGAGGCGCTGCCTCGCGCGGACGCCACCCGCGAAAAGCTCGGCCTGCTGATGGGCGGCGCCAGTCTCGACCAGAAGGAGGCCGCGCATGCAGTTGGTGCTTGAGAAGCGCGCCGAGCGCTCGCGCACCATCGCCCTGGTGTCGCCCCTGATTGCGATCGGGCTGACGCTCGTCACCATGAGCGTGCTGTTCGCCATCCTCGGCAAGAACCCGCTCACCGCGCTCGGCGTCTACTTCATCGCGCCGCTGACCGACGGCTATTCGCTGCAGGAGATCGCGGTGAAGGCGACACCGCTGGTGATGATCGCGATCGGTCTGTCGCTGTGCTATCTCGCCAATGCCTGGAACATCGGCGCCGAGGGCCAGTTCCTGATCGGCGCGGTCGCGGGCAGCTGGATCGCGGTGAAGACGCAAGGCACCGACGCTGGACAATGGGTGTTGCCGGCCATGCTGGTTGCGGGCGCGGTGGCCGGCGCGCTCTATGCACTGATCCCGGCGCTGTGCCGGGTGAAGTTCGGCGCCAGCGAAATCCTCACCAGCCTGATGCTGGTCTATGTCGCCGACCTCCTGCTCGACTATCTCGTCCGCGGGCCCTGGCGTGATCCGGCCGGTTTCAACTTCCCGACCACGGCGGAGTTCGATCCGGTCGCGACCGTGCCGGTGCTGATCGAGGGCGGCCGCCTGCATCTCGGCAGCATCATCGCGCTCATCGTCGTCGCCGCAGCGTTCGTGCTGCTTGACCGCACCATCAAGGGCTTCGAGATCCGCGTCGTCGGCGTCGCGCCGCGCGCGGCGCGCTTCGGCGGCTTTAATGCCAATCAGCTCATCCTCCTGACCTTCGCCGTCTCGGGCGCCCTGGCCGGCCTCGCGGGCATCATCGAGGTCGCCGGACCGATCGGGCATCTGCAACCCGGCATCTCGCCCGGCTATGGCTTTACCGCGATCATCGTGGCCTTCCTCGGCCGGCTGAACCCGATTGGAATACTCATTGCAGGGCTTTTCCTCGCCTTGACGTTCATCGGTGGAGAACAGGCCCAGATCACGATGAAGATTCCGCTCGACGTCACCAAGGTGTTCCAGGGCATTCTGCTGTTCTACGTGCTCGCCTGCGACTCGCTCATCCTCTATCGCTTCAAGCTCGTCTCCGCCGCGCGGCAGGTGCAAAGTGCTGCTCGTTGAAGCCATCATCCTGTCGGTGCTCGCCGCATCGACACCGCTGCTGCTGGCCGCCACCGGCGAGCTGGTCACCGAGCGCGCCGGCGTGCTCAATCTCGGTGTCGAGGGCATGATGATCGTCGGCGCCGCCTGCGGCTTCGCGGGCGCGTGGCTGTCGGGCTCGATCATCGTCGGCGCGCTCTGCGGCATCGTCGCGGGCATGCTGATGTCGCTGATCTTCGCTTTCATGACGCTCGGCCTTGCCGTCAACCAGGTGGCGACCGGCCTCGCGCTGACCATCCTCGGCATCGGCCTGTCCGGCCTGATCGGCGCCCGCTTCGTCGGCGAACGCATCACCACCGCACCGAAACTCGCCATCCCCGGTCTGACCGATATCCCGCTGGTCGGCCGCATCCTGTTCGGCGAGGACGCCTTCGTCTATCTGTCGCTCATCTTGATCGTCGCCGTCTGGTGGTTCCTGTATCGCACCCGCGCCGGCCTCGTGCTGCGCGCCTGCGGCGACAACCACGTCTCCGCGCATGCGCTCGGCTATCCCGTGCTGCGCATCCGACTGCTTGCCGTCCTGTTCGGCGGCGGCTGCGCCGGACTGGCCGGCGCCTATTTGCCGCTCGCCTACACGCCCTTCTTCATTCCCGGCATGACCGCGGGCCGCGGCTGGATCGCGCTGGCGCTGGTCGTGTTCGCATCCTGGCGGCCCGGCCGGCTGGTGATCGGCGCCTATCTGTTCGGCGCGGTGACGATCCTGCAGCTGCATGCGCAAGGCGCGGGCGTCGGCATTCCCTCGCAATTCATGTCGGCGCTGCCTTATCTGGCCACCGTGATCGTGCTGGTGCTGCTGTCGCGCGCCCGCACCGGCGGCTCGACGGCGCCGGCAGCGCTGGGCACGGTGTTCGTGCCGGATCGCTAGAGACTTCACCCCGAGCGCCTGCGATGGGGCGCGACGCTCGGGATCTCTGGTTTTTCCCCTGACCGTTTGGAGAGATTGACCATGATGAAAAGGCTTCTGGGTGCGGCCGCCGCGCTGGTGCTGGCGGGAAGCATCGCCGGCGTCGCGCATGCCGCCGACAAGCTGAAGGTCGGCTTCATCTATCTCGGCCCGATCGGCGATCTCGGCTGGACGTATCAGCACGAGCTCGGCCGGCAGGCGCTGGTCAAGGAGCTCGGCGACAAGATCGAGACCACATATCTCGAAAACGTGCCGGAGGGGCCGGACTCCGAGCGCGCCATCGAGCAGCTCGTCCGCGCCGGCAACAAGCTGATCTTCACGACCTCGTTCGGCTACATGGACCCGACCCTGAAGGTCGCCAAGAAGTACCCGAACGTGCATTTCGAGCACGCCACCGGCTACAAGCGCGACAAGAACATGTCGACCTATTCGGGCCGCTGGTACCAGGGCCGCTACATCCAGGGCCAGATCGCGGCCAAGATGTCGAAGGCCGGCGTGCTCGGCTATATCGGCTCGTTCCCGATCCCCGAGGTCGTCTCCGGCATCAACGCCACCATGCTCGGCGCGCAGTCGATCAATCCGAACATCAAGGTCAAGATCATCTGGGTCAACACCTGGTTTGATCCCGGCAAGGAGGCCGATGCCGCCAAGGCGCTGCTCGACCAGGGCGCCGACATCATCATGCAGCACACCGACAGCCCGGCGGCGATGCAGGTCGCGGCCGAGCGCGGTAAGCTCGCCTTCGGCCAGGATTCCGAGATGATCAAGTTCGGCCCGAAGGCGCAGCTGACCTCGATCCTCGACACCTGGGGTCCCTACTACATCTCCCGCGTCAAGGCCGAGCTCGACGGCACCTGGAAGTCGGAGGACACCTGGGGCGGCCTCGACTCCAAGATGTTCGAGATGGCGCCCTATACCAACATGCCCGACGACGTGAAGAAGATGGCCGAGGAGACCCAGGCCGCGATCACCTCCGGCAAGCTGCATCCGTTCAAGTGCCCGATCGTGGCGCAGGACGGCAAGGAGGTCGAGTGCAAGGGTGGCGACCATCTCGCCGACGGCCAGATCCTCGGCATGAACTTCTACGTCAAGGGCGTCGACGACAAGCTGCCGGGCAAGTAGTCGCTCCGCTCCGTCCATCAACTCTCTCCCCGCGTGCGGGGAGAGAGTTTCACTATCGCACTTTCCACAAAGCGTCGTCTCACCCTCCCCGCATCAGCTTCGCCGCCGCGCTGTGCCGGCCGATCAGGCCAGCAACGTCGAGGCCCGGAATGACGCCATCGATGACGGTCCAGCGGCCGCCGACCATGACGCGATCGGCGCGATGCGCGCCACACAACACCAGCGCCGCGATGGGATCGCCGGCACCGGAGAAGCGCAGCTCGTCGAGCTTGAACAGCGCCAGATCGGCGGCCTTTCCGACCGCGATCTCACCGAGCTCCGGCCGGCCGACACAGGCGGCCGAGCCTTTGGTCGCCCAGCGCAACGCATCCTTGTGGCTGATGCGGCTGACGCCATAACGCGCCCGCTGCAGCAGGAAGGCCGCGCGCACCTCCTGCATCAAATTGGAGCCGTCGTTGGAGGCGGAGCCGTCGACGCCGAGCCCGATGCCGACACCCGCCTCCTCCATCTCGCAGACCGGGCAGCAGCCCGAGGCGAGCAACTGGTTCGAGCAGGCGCAATGGCTGATGGTGGTCTTCGCCTTGCCGAGCCGCTTCATCTCCTCGGCGTTGAAGAAGATGCCATGCGCCAGCCAGGTGCGCGGGCCGAGCCAGCCGTTCTGCTCGAGATAATCGAGCGGACGGCAGCCGAACATTTCTTCACAGAAACGGTTCTCGTCCTCGGTCTCCGCCAGATGCGTGTGCAGCCGGACGTCGAGCTTGTCGGCCAACGCCGCGGTTTTCTGCATCAAGGATCCCGTCACCGAGAACGGCGAGCACGGTGCCAGTGCGATCTGCACCATCGCATCCGGTCCGCGCTCGTGATACGTCGCGACCACCCGCTCGCTGTCGGCCAGGATCGTGTCCTCGTCCTGCACGACGCTATCAGGCGGCAGGCCGCCGTCGCGCTCCGACAGGTTCATCGAGCCGCGCGTCAGCAGCACGCGGATGCCGAGCCGCTTCGCCGCGGCGACCTCGATGCCGACGGCGTCTTCGAGGCCGGCGGGAAACACGTAGTGATGATCGGTCGTGGTGGTGCAGCCCGACAGCATCAGCTCGGCCATCGCGAGCGTGACGGCCGCATCCAGCGACTCCGGCGTAAGCTTCGCCCAGATCGGGTAGAGCGCCTTCAGCCAGGGGAACAGCTCGCGGTCCATCGCGGCTGGCAGAGCCCGCGTCAGCGTCTGGTAGAAGTGATGGTGCGTGTTGATCAGTCCGGGGATCACGACATGGACGCTCGCGTCGAACGCGACGGCGCCCTCGGTTGCAGGCGCCTTTCCAGCGGCCACCAGCTCGACGATGCGGCCGTCCTTGACGACGACACCGCGCGCGGCGTCATCGGCCAGGATGGCGAGCGGGTCCTTGATCCAGATCGGCGTCGTGCTCATGGCTGCCTCGTCTCGCTGATGACGTCTTCGTATCGCCTGTTGGCCTGCAAGCGCAGGGCCAGCGTCAAGCTATTGCCAGTTGGCGTCGGTCTTGCAAGGATTTGCCCTGCGATCCGCCGCGCGAATGAGCTTGCGTCACCATGGACCTGAACACCATCACCGAGGTCGTGCGCCCGCGAACGCGGGCCGAGCTGCCCGCCTGGAAGGCAGGCGATGCCTGGCTGGCCGGCGGCACCTGGCTGTTCTCGGAACCGCAGGCGCAGCTGTCGCGGCTGATCGATCTCGGCGAACTCGCCTGGCCGCCGCTGACCATCAGCGAGGACGGGCTCAGCATCGCCGCGACCTGTAGCGTCGCCGAGCTCGATGCGCTGTCCTGCCCGGCCGACTGGATCGCGGCGCCGTTGATCGACCAATGCTGCCGGGCATTCCTCGCCTCGTTCAAGATCTGGAAGACGGCGACCGTCGGCGGCAATCTCTGCATGTCGCTGCCGGCCGGTCCGATGATCTCGCTGCTCGCCGCGCTCGAAGGCATCTGCACGATCTGGAAAAATGACGGCACCGAGCAGCGCATCGCGGTCACAAACTTCGTCACCGGCAACAACAGTAACGTGCTCGCGCCCGGCGATCTCCTGCGCCAGATCGACATTCCCTTGACCGCGCTGAAGCGGCGCGCCGCATTCAGGCAGATCGCGCTGAGCCCGGTCGGCCGGTCCGGTGCGTTGCTGATCGGCACGCAAGGCCGCGACGGCGACCTGCTGCTCACCGTGACCGGCGCGACCGTGAAGCCGCTGCAGCTCCGCTTCGGCACCATGCCGGATGAAGCCGCGCTCCGCGCCAGCATTCTCAGCGACATTCCTGATGCGCTCTATCATGACGATGTCCATGGCAAGCCGGCCTGGCGCAAGGCGATGACGCTGCGCCTCGCCGAGGAGATCCACGCCGAACTCGCAGGCATCAGGCCATGAGCGTGATCGTCGACGGCAAAACCATCGAGGCTGCGCCGCGCCCCGGGCAGTGCCTGCGCACGTTCCTGCGCGACACCGGCCGTTTCGGCGTCAAGAAGGGCTGCGATGCCGGCGATTGCGGCGCCTGCACCGTCCTGCTCGACGGCGAGCCTGTGCACAGTTGCCTGATCCCGGCGTTTCGCGCCGACGGCAAGGCGGTCACGACCGTCGAAGGTCTCGCCATCGATGACAGCCTGCATCCGATGCAGCAGGCCTTTCTCGACGCGCAGGCGTTTCAATGCGGCTTCTGCACCGGCGGCATGATCGTCACCTGCGCGTCGCTGAACCAGGCGCAGAAGAAGGATCTCGACGCCGCGCTGAAGGGCAATCTGTGCCGCTGCACCGGCTATCGCGCGATCGAGGACGCGCTGCTCGGCCGCACGCATGTCGAGGAGGTCGCCGCCGGTGGAGCCTTCGGCCGCAGCCTGCCCGCGCCGGCGGGTCCCGACGTCGTGCGCGGTCAGGCGCGCTACACCTTCGACACCACGATCGACGGCCTGCTGCACATCAAGCTCCTGCGCTCGCCGCATCCGCATGCCCGGATCATCGGCATCGACAAGGCCGCCGCGCTCGCGGTGCCCGGCGTGCATGCGGTACTCACGCATGAGGATGCGCCGGCGACGCTGTTCTCGACGGCGCGGCACGAGCAGAACTGGATGGATCCGGCCGACACCCGCGTGCTCGACGACACCGTCCGCTTCATCGGCCAGAAGGTCGCGGCCGTCGTCGCCGAGTCCGAGGCCGCCGCCGAGGAAGGCTGCAGGCGCCTGGTGGTCGACTACGAGATCCTGCCCGCCGTGATCGATCCCGAAGCCGCGATCGCGCCAAGCGCGCCGCTCATTCACGCTGGCCGCGGCAGCGAGCATCGCATCGCCGATGTCAGCCGCAACATCGCCGCCGAGACCCATGGCGAGTTCGGCGACGTCGCGGCCGCACTCGCCTCGTCTACGGCGACCTACGAAGGGACCTTCACGACGCAGCGAGTCCAGCACGCGGCGCTGGAGACCCATGGCGGCCTCGCCTGGCTCGACGATGACGGCCTGCTCACCGTCCGCTCCAGCACGCAGGTGCCGTTCCTGACGCGACGCGCACTGTGCGAGATCTTCGCTCTCGCGCCCGACAAGGTCCGCGTGTTCTGCGCGCGCGTCGGCGGCGGCTTCGGCGGCAAGCAGGAGATGTTCGTCGAGGACATCCTGGCGCTCGCGGCGCTGAAGACGGGCCGCCCCGTCAAGCTCGAATTCACTCGGGAGGAGCAGTTCATCGCGACGTCGACGCGGCATCCGATGCGCGTCACGGTGAAGGCCGGCGCCGACAAGGATGGCAGGCTGACCGCGCTGCAGCTCGACGTGCTTTCCAACACCGGCGCCTACGGCAATCACGCCGGGCCGGTGCTGTTTCATGCCTGCGGCGAATCGATCTCGGTCTACAATTGTCCGAACAAGAAGGTCGACGGTCTCGCGGTCTACACCAACACCGTTCCGGCCGGCGCCTATCGCGGCTATGGCCTGCCGCAGACGACCTTCGCCGTGGAGGCGGCGATCGATGAGCTGGCGCTCAAGCTCGGCATCGATCCGTTCGAAATGCGTCGACGCAACATCGTCAAGCCGGGCGATCCCATGCTGACGCCGCCGGGCTCCGACCATAGTGACGTGCTGTACGGCTCCTACGGTCTCGACCAATGCATCGATCTCGTCGAGCGTGCGATGGCCGCGGAAACGCCGGCGCCGGAGTTGTCGGACGAGTGGCTCACGGGCGACGGCATCGCGCTGACCATGATCGACACCGTGCCGCCCGATGGCCACTTCGCCGACGCCACCATCAGCCTGCGCGAGGACGGCGGCTTCACGCTCACCGTCGGCACCGCAGAGTTCGGCAACGGCACCAGCACCGTGCACCGGCAGATCGCCGCGACCGTGCTCGGCACCACGGTCGACCGCATCCGCCTCGAGCAATCCGACACCGCGCATGGCGGTCACGACACCGGCGCCTATGGCTCGACCGGCACGTTCGTGGCGGGGCGTGCGACGCAGGCCGCGGCCGAAGCGCTGGTCGAGCGGATCAAGAGCTTCGCGGCTGATCGCTGGACGGTCGATCCGGCCGACTGCCGGATCGCCGACAACGCCGTCAGTTGCGGCACGCAGCGGCTCTCCTTCGCAAGCATCGCCAGCTTTGGCGGAGACCGGCTCACCGCAACCGGCAACTCGCAGGGCACGCCCCGCTCGGTCGCGTTCAACGTCCAGGGGTTTCGCGTCGCCGTGAACAAGCACACCGGCGTGGTCAGGATCTTGAAGAGTGTGCAGGCCGCGGATGCCGGTCGCGTCGCCAATCCGATGCAGTGCAGAGGCCAGATCGAGGGCGGCGTCGCGCAGTCGCTGGGAGCCGCGCTGTATGAGGAGATCGTCATCGATGACACCGGGCGCGTGGTCAACCCGCGCTTCCGCGACTACCATCTGCCGTCCTATGCCGACGTGCCGCGCACTGAGGTGCTGTTCGCCGCGACCCATGACAGCATCGGTCCGCTGGGCGCGAAGTCGATGAGCGAGAGTCCGTACAATCCGGTCGCCGCCGCGCTCGGCAACGCGATCCGCGCCGCGACCGGCATCCGTTTCACCGCCGTGCCGTTCAAGCCGGACCGGCTGTTTCCGCAGCTGCAGGAGAAGTTTGGCAACTGACGTCGTCTGGGGGATCAAGTGGGGGGACGCATGAGCGAGACGATACATCCGGTTGACGAGATGCTGCCCGTGCCGAAGCTGCTCGCGCTCGGGCTGCAGCATGTGCTGGTGATGTATGCCGGCGCCGTTGCGGTGCCGCTGATCATCGGCCGCGCGCTGAAGCTGCCGCCGGAGGATGTCGCCTTCCTGATCAGCGCGGATCTGTTCGCCTGCGGCCTCGCCACCCTCGTGCAGTGCATCGGCTTTCCCGGCGTCGGCATCCGTCTGCCCGTCATGATGGGGGTCACCTTCGCCTCGGTCGGACCGATGCTGTCGATGGCCGCCGCGCCCGACATCGGACTGCTCGGCATCTACGGCTCGGTGATTGCCGCCGGCATCTTCGGCATCGTCGTCGCGCCCTTCATCAGCCGGCTGCTGCCGCTGTTTCCACCGGTCGTGACCGGCACCATCATCCTCATCATCGGCATCTCGCTGATGCGCGTCGGCATCAACTGGGCCGGCGGCGGCCAGCCGACGATCACCAAGGTCGTCGACGGCGTGCGCGGCGCGTTTCCCAATCCCGACTATGGCCAGTTGCAGGGGCTCGGCATCGCGCTGTTCGTGCTGCTGTTCATCCTTGGCCTGATCCGATGGGGCACCGGCTTCGTCGCCAACGTCTCGGTGCTGCTCGGCATCGTTGCCGGTGCAGTGCTCGCCACGCTGCTCGGGGTGATGCATTTCGACAAGGTGGCCGCCGCGCCCTGGGGCGCGCTGGTCATCCCCTTCCGCTTCGGCCTGCCGCAGTTCAGCCTCGTACCGATCGTCACAATGTGCGTCGTCATGATCGTGGTGATGATCGAATCGCTCGGCATGTTCCTGGCGCTCGGCGAGATGACCGGCAAGACCGTCGACCGCGAGGCGCTGTCGCGCGGGCTGCGCGCCGACGGCGTCGGCACCCTGCTCGGCGGCATCTTCAACACCTTCCCCTATACCTCGTTCTCGCAGAATGTCGGCCTCGTCTCCGTCACTGGCGTGCGCACGCGCTGGGTCACGATCACCGGCGGAGCGATCATGCTGCTGCTTGGCCTGCTGCCGAAGATGGCCGCGCTCGTCGAAGCCGTGCCGCAGGTGGTGCTTGGCGGCGCCGGGCTCGTGATGTTCGGCATGGTGGCCGCGACCGGCGCGCGCATCCTGGCCACCGTCGACTTCAAGACCAACCGCTTCAATCTGTTCATCGTCGCGATCGCGATCGGCTTCGGCATGATCCCGCTCGCGGCGCCCGGCTTCTTCCACAACCTGCCGAGGGATCTGCAGCCGCTGCTGGAATCCGGCATTCTGCTGTGCGCGCTCGTCGCGGTGCTGCTCAACGCGTTCTTCAACGGGCTCGGCAGCGGCAAGGCTGCGGAGGCCGATGCGGCCGCCGCCGCATCCTCGGCACAGCACGTCTGAGGCGCGACATGAGGGGGCTACTGCTTGGGGCGTCGATCGTACGACCAGCCGAACAGGCCGCTGCGCTGGGTTTCGGGCTCCGGCTCCGCGGCCGGCTCCGGCGCTGGTTGAGCGGCGGCCTGCGGCGGGGCCGCGGGCACGACCGGCTTCGGGATGGTCTCGCACTTCATCGAGTACACCAGCTTGCCGTCCTCGGTCCGCCCGATCGGCGCACAGGCCTCGGCGCGCTTGGCGGCGGCCTTCGGTGCGGATGCAGACTGCGCCCATGCGGCTTGCGTCAGCGCGAACTGCGCCGCTACCAGAATGATCAGACCCGATCTCTTCATCACGACTGCCTTGCTTCCCTGTTGGTCCCATTGAACGCAATCGCATCGAAGAAGTCCATTGCATCGGACGAGTACCACCTAGACTCGTGTTGGCTGTTAATTCGCAGAGAGCGATCGAGTCATCGCCGCACGGAAGCTGCGCTCCCTCTCCCCGTTCTTCACGGGGGCGCGACGAGCTTCGCTCGCGCTGTGAGGGTTGGGGTGAGGGGCAGCCACACCCACCGACCTCGCGGAAAGCCGCCCTCGCCCGGATTGCATCTGGCGATGCAATCCGACCTCTCCCCGCACGCGGGGAGAGGTAACGACCGAGCCCGTCGCACCGTGCGGACTCAAATGAACGGCACCAGGAGATAACCCCGCGATGTGGGCTTCGATCGTATCGGAATGGCTGAGCCTGATCTTCCGCTGGCTGCATGTGGTCGCGGCCGTCGCCTGGATCGGCAGTTCGTTCTACTTCATCGCGCTCGACCTCAGCCTGAAGCCGCGCGAGGGGCTGCCGAAGGGGGTGATGGGCGAAGCGTGGCAGGTGCATGGCGGCGGCTTCTACCACATCGTCAAATATCTGGTGGCGCCGGCGCAGATGCCGAGCGAGCTCACCTGGTTCAAATGGGAGGCCTACACCACCTGGCTGTCCGGCTTCGTGCTGATGATCGTGGTGTATTACCTCAACGCCGACCTGTTCCTGGTCGACAAGTCGATCCTCGATCTCACGCCTGTTCAGGCGGGGCTGTTCAGCTTCGGCTCGCTGGCGCTGGCCTGGCTGCTGTATGAAGCCGCCTGCCGCAGCGGGCTCGCCCGGCATGAGCTGCCGTTCGCGATCGGCGGTTACATCTTCCTCGTCGCGCTCACCTATGCCTTCACGCATGTGCTGAGCGGCCGCGGCGCCTTCAACCAGATCGGCGCGATCATCGGCACCATCATGGTCGCCAACGTGTTCGCGGTGATCATCCCGAACCAGAAGAAGATCGTCGCCGCGATGCTTGCGGGCGAGGCGCCGGATCCCAAGCTCGGCAAGGCCGGCAAGGAGCGTTCGGTCCACAACAACTACCTGACCTTGCCGGTCGTGGTGCTGATGATCAGCAACCACTATCCGCTGCTGTTCGGCACCCGCTACAATTGGCTGATCGTCGCCATCGTCCTGGCGCTCGGCCCGGTCATCCGGCACTTCTTCAACGAGCGTCACAGGGGCAATCCGTCGCCATGGTGGGTGTGGGGCGTGGCTGCGGCGGGCATGGTTGCGATCCTGCTGTTGTCGGCAGCCGGCCCGCGCGATGCCAAGGCCGCCGCTGTCGCGCAGCCGAGCTTCGCGCAGGTCGAGGAGATCGTGACCTCCCGTTGCAGCATGTGCCACGCGGCTGAGCCCGTCTGGGACGGCATCGTCACCGCGCCCAAGGGCGTGCGGCTCGATACCGCCGAGCACATCCAGCGCAATGCGCGGCTGATCGCGCGCAACGCGGCGTGGTCGAACGCGATGCCGCCCGGCAACATCACCGAGATCACCGGCGAGGAGCGCGCCGTGCTTGCGGCGTGGGCGGTCGCGCAGTAGGCGCAACGCCGCGGTCCAATGCAGTGCCCTCTCCCCTTGTGGGAGGGCATGTACGAAGGTGCCGCACGCTCGGTTGGGTGAGAGGTTTTTCTCAGGGCCCCCGGATCGGCGCCGCGACGCGCTGTCGCGCGTCGTGGCTTGTCCGGGACGACGATGGGGGGAGCAGCTGATTCACATTTCAAAGAGCGCGGCGTAGCGGGGCAGTACTAACATCAGGAATCAGTACGAACATCAGGGCATCACGCGACATGCGATCGCAATCCCGCGGCACATCGCGCCCGGGTGATGCATCGACCGTGTCCCCCTCGGCAGCGAGAGGGTGCAGGAAGGACCGGACCTCGGCTGAGGCCCGTGGCCCCCGTGCGAGAAAAATGCACGGGGCAGGAACCACAGGTACAGCCGGTTTGATCCAGCCCTCCCTGCGCGATGGTTTTCACGCTTATGGCGCGCTCTCCCCGGTGTCCGGCTGTTAGCCACCGTCGCCTTCGGGGTCATCAATTCCCGCGAAGACTTGACGCCAGCCTCGGGGCGACAGGACCACACGCTTTCACGTCCGCGCCGACAACGCTCGTCTGTCGCTGCCAGGCACGGCCACCACTCCCCACCTCCACGTATCGTGACGACGCGTACGTCCCTCTGCATGAGGCGGGATAAGGGAGAGAACCATATTTTCCGATAAAGCGAAAGCTATATATATTTCACGGGCCCACTGGACAGGGCAAATCAGCTTGAAAGCGCTGGCGAAATGGATTTTGTCGCGCACGCGCCGGAGCGCCTCGCGATGTCATTTCCTGCGGCGCCGAGGCGGAGAAAGCGACTGTCAGCGCGCGTCACAGAACATTCGATGGTTATGGCTTTCGCCGGGATGACGGCGGGGAGCAAGGCTGCCGGCCTGCGCTCCTCACGAGTGATCAGCGGTGCAAGATCGCGACGCGCTTACGAAGCTGGCGGCAACGCCCCCTGCGCTTCCGAACGCCGATCTCATGCGTCGATGTCCTGCGACGATCGCGCGAAGCTCACGGCCGGACAACCGGATCATCGCAACGGATAGTTGAGCGTCAGCCAACACCAGTACGATCGAGTTCAACCTCGTCCGATTGTCGTCATGAACTTGCGGCAAAATTTACCAGCTGTCTGGACTTGGCTTGGCTACGACCGCCTCGGCGCTACAGTGAGAACAACAACCAGCATCCAGCGAAACGCCCCATCATGTCGATCTCCGTCAAAGGCCGGCTGGCCATTGTCGCGCTCATTGCGCTTGCCTGTTTCGCAAGCTCGGTCCTGAAGCTCTATCTCAGCCTGCTCTGCATCTCGCTGCTCGTCAGCTTTGCGGTGGTGGGCGCCATCGCCTGGCTGGTCGAACGGCTCCCGGGCCAGCGTCACCGCAGCGGCGACGAGCAGTTGGCACGCCACCTGCTTTCCTGTCAGGATCGGACACCGCTGCCGATCACGCCAGTGGATCATGCCGACGCTCCGTCGACTGCGGGACACGTGCCATGAGCAGGCTTCATGCAATCTGGCCGGCGCTGCTGCTGGGGCTGATCGGTACCGGGATCGCCCACGCGGAGCGGCCCGCCTTCTCGATCGTCGATCGCCCCTCCCAGGATGGACGCTGCGTCGATGATCAAGGCCGTGGCGATCTCGATCGCTCCGAACCGGCCTGTCTCGCGCAGATCCCCGACGTCGCGCAGCGCAGCGGCGCCACGCTGAAAGTCACCTTCCGCAACAAGCGCACCCGGCTGTACCGTAATCAGGACGCCAAATGCGCCGGCGAGGCGACCGAGGAGTGCGTCAAGTACCAGTTGACCGGCTACTTCCCCGATCACGACCTCATCCTGCTCGAGCGCGGCCGCTCCGTGGGCATCGACTGGCTGCTGGTGCGCGCCGACAATGGCGATGAAATCGCCATCGTCGCCCCACCGCATTACTCGCCGGAACGGCGCTGGCTGGTGGCCGTCACATCCCGCCTCGGTCCGTCAGGTCCGCCGGACGGGATCGACGTGATCCCAGCAAAGCGCGATCGGCTGGTGAAGGACTGGCACTTCCGCACGCCCGACAACAGCAAGTGGCATTATGAGTTCGAGCGCTGGGAGGGCGAAGGCGAGCTCATCCTGATGGCCAAGCCGATCGGCGACACGGCCTCGCCGCGCCTCGTCGCGCTCTCGCGCAAGAAGGGCGAATGGACCTTCAAATAGCCGCGCCGGGCGCGCCGCGGCCATCGGTCGATCAGCTCCGCTTCCGCTTCGCCTCGAGCGCCACGAGATAGGTCGCCATCACCTCCGGCAACGCGGCGACCACGATGTCGCGGCTGCGCGCGTCCTGCTCGCGCGTGAACACCAGCGTGCCGAGCACGACGGCATCCAGCGTGGTCGCCGCCTGCGCTCCCAGCTCGTCGCCGAGCTTGGCGCGCATCACGCGGTCGATCAGGGCCTTGAACTCGTCGTGCATGGTCTTGTCGTGCAGATCGAGCGCCACCAGCGCGTCGGGATGGCGGACGAAATAGCGGATCGCCCAGCCGATCAGATGCTCGATCACCTCCGGCGCCGACAGCGCCGCCCATTCGGCGTCGCTCCGCTGCAGCACGCGATCGAAGGCGGGCTGCAGTTCGGCATCGTGACGCTCGGCGAGCGCATCGAGCATCTGATCCTTGTCGCGGAAGAAGTGATAGACCGAGCCGATCGAGGCGCCGGCGCGCTCGGCCGCCGCATGCATGCTGACGGCGGCAAGCCCGGACTCGGCAATCAGCGCCGCGGCCGCATCGAGCAACTGCTCGCGCCGCTCCCGCCCGCGCGCCTGGCGCGGCGCCCGGGCGGTCGCGCGTCCCGCAGCCTCCCCGTTCGTCGGATCTTTTCGTCGCACGTCTGGTTCAGCTCTCGTTCGGATCGCCCCGGCTGCAGCGAAACGGATTTTGGCGGCCCGCCGCTTTTCCCCGTCTCAGGCCCGCAGCGTCGATTTTAAGCCCGCCAACGGGAAATTTACTAGACATTTTTTTCTAGAAATGATTGTCTAATTCACGCGCCGTCAAGGGAACGATGGTCTGCTGTTCCCGAAGGCCATGCCCTGCCAACCGGCGAAGCCGGCGTGGGTTCATCGGCTCGATGTGCAAACGCCCTAGAACGCGCCGGACGCACGACGACCGCAGGTCTCAGGACCGGGTCTCAAAACCCGGTCGAACCGACGACGATCAACCCGCCAGCCCCGAGTCCCAACGTGCAACCATGACGTCATCCACGCGATCTCCCCCCGCCGCGCGCGCCTTCAGTTCACGTCTGCTGTCCCTGTTCGGCTGTGCCGCCATCGGGCTGCTGCTCGCTGGCTGCGGGCAGAAGACGGCCGCGACCGCGCCGACGGCCCGGCTTGTCCGCACCGAAGTGGTGAAACTGTCGGAGCGACGGCAATCGGTTACGTTGACGGGCGACGTGCAGGCGCGCGTGCTGGCCGAGCTGTCGTTCCGCGTCAGCGGCCGGGTCACCGAGCGGCTGGTCGAGGTCGGCGCGCACGTCAAGGCCGGCCAGGTGCTCGCCAGGATCGATCCGGCCGAGCAGCAGGCGGATCTCGACTCCGCCCAGGCTGCGGTCGCCGCCGCGGAGTCGCAGGTCAAGGTCGCAACCTCCAATTTCAACCGGCAGCAGACCCTGATCACCAGCGGGTTCACGACCCGCGCGACATTCGACCAGGCGCAGGAGAACTTGCGCACGGCGGAAGGCTCGCTGGAAGCCGCGAGAGCGCAGCTCGGCACCGCCAAGGATGCGCTGACCTATACCGAGCTGCGCGCCGATGCCGACGGCACCATCACCGCGCGCAACATCGAGGTCGGCCAGGTCGCGCAGGCGGCGCAATCAGTGTTCACGCTGGCGCATGACGGCAACCGCGATGCGGTGATCGACGTCTACGAAGCCGCGCTGTCGCTGAAGTTCGACGACAGCAAGGTGGCGCTGGCGCTGCTGTCCGATCCGTCCGTCACCGCCAAGGGCACCGTGCGCGAGGTGTCGCCGACCATCGATCCGAAATCCGGCACGGTCCGTGTCAAGATCACGATCGAGAATCCGCCACCCGAGATGGTCCTCGGCAGCGCCGTCAGCGCCACCGGCTTTATCAAGCCGGAACAGCGCATCATCCTGCCGTGGAGCGCGCTGAACGCGGCCGGCAAGACTCCGGCGGTGTGGCTGGTCGACGCGAACAAGACGGTGTCGCTGAAGCCGATCACCATCGAGGACTACGAGACCGGCGCCATCGTCGTGTCCGGCGGACTGAAGCCGGGTGATCGCGTGGTCACCGAGGGCGGCAAGCTCCTGAGCGTCGGACAACAGATCAGCTTCAACGAGGAGGCGCGGTCATGATGATGCCGATGCGTTCGGTGTTTCCCCTGCTCGCGCTCGGCGTGCTCGCCGGCTGCAACGAGAAGGTCGAGGCGCCCGAGCCGGTCCGGCCGGTGCTGTCGATGAAGGTCGAGCCGCAGGCGGCCAACGCCGCCGCGGTCACCGGCACGATCGAGCCGCGCTACAAGGCCGATCTGAGCTTCCGCGTGCTCGGTCGCCTGATCGCGCGGCCCGTCTATGTCGGCGACGCCGTCAAGCAGGACCAGGTAGTGGCGGCGATCGATCCCGCCGCGCTCGAGCTTGCGGTGCGCGCCTCCGCGGCCGAGGTCTCGCGCAGCCAGGCGCAGCTCACCAATGCGACCGGCACCGAAGGGCGGCAGCGCACGCTGCTGGAAACCGACGCGACGACCAAGGCCACCTTGGAGAGCGCCGAGCAGTCGCGCGCGGCCGCACAGGCCTCGGTGATCAAGGCGCAATCCAATCTCGCCAAGGCGCGCGAGCAGCTCGGCTACGCGCAGCTGAAGGCGGATTTCGCCGGCATCGTCACCGCCGTCAGCGCCGAGGTCGGCCAGGTCGTGTCGCCCGGCCAGAGCGTGGTCACGGTGGCGCGGCCGGACATCCGCGAAGCCGTCATCGATGTCGGCGACGACATCGCCGGCGGCCTGCAGGCAGGCACGCCGTTCACGGTACGGCTGCAGGTCGATCCGAGCGTCAGCGCGACCGGCAAGGTGCGCGAGATCGCGCCGCGCGCCGACGCCACGACGCGCACGCGCCGCATCCGCATCACGCTGGAAAGCCCGCCTGAGATCATGCGCCTCGGAACCACCGTCACGGCCAGCATCGACGCCGAGCAGAAGATGGTCATCCGCCTGCCGCGCTCGGCCGTGCTGGAGCAGAACGACAAGCGATACGTCTGGCTGGTCGATGCCGCGAGCAAGACGGTGAAGCGGCAGGAAATCACGGTCGCCACCAATGAGGACGGCAGCCTGCGCGTCACCGGCGGCCTCGAAGCCGGGCAGCGCGTCGTCACCGCCGGCGTGAACAGTCTCAAGGATGGCCAGGCCATCCGCATCGATCAGGAATCTCAGCCGTGAAGTCCTTCAATCTCTCCGACTGGGCGCTCGAGCACCGCTCGCTGGTCTGGTACTTCATGATCGCCTTCATGGCGGCGGGCCTGTTCTCCTACCTGCATCTGGGACGCGAGGAGGATCCGTCCTTCACCATCAAGACGATGCTGATCCAGGCCAAATGGCCGGGCGCATCCGCCGAGGAGATGACGCGGCAGGTCACCGACCGAATCGAGAAGAAGCTCGAGGAGCTGCCGGCGCTCGACTACACCAAGAGCCTCACCGTGCCCGGCCAGACCACGGTGTTCGTCAATCTGCGCGACACGACGAAGGCGCGCGACGTGGTGCCGACCTGGCTGCAAGTCCGCAACCTCATCAACGACATCAAGGGCGACTTCCCCTCGGGCGTGGTCGGCCCGGGCTTCAACGACCGCTTCGGCGACGTGTTCGGCAACATCTACGCCTTCACGAGCGACGGATTGAGCCAGCGCCAGCTGCGCGACCGCGTCGAGGAGGTCCGCGCCAAGGTGCTGACGGTGCCGAATGTCGGCCGCGTCGACATCGTCGGCGCGCAGAACGAGGTGATCTATCTCGAATTCTCGCCGCGCAAGGTCGCAGCCCTCGGCATCGACCAGCGCACCATTCTCAACGCGTTGCAGGCGCAGAATGCCGTGTCGCCGTCCGGTGTGCTGCAGGCGGGACCTGAGCGCATCGCCGTGCGCGTCTCCGGGCAGTTCACCTCGGAAGAGAGCCTGAAGCAGATCAACCTGCGCATCAACGACCGCTTCTTCCCGCTCACCGACGTCGCCACCATCACCCGCGGCTATGAAGACCCGCCGACCTCGCTGTTCCGCTTCAACGGCCAGCCCGCGATCGGTCTCGCGATCGGCATGAAGGCCGGCGCCAATCTGCTCGATTTCGGCGATGCGCTGAAGGAGGAGATGACGAAGGTCGTGGCCGACCTGCCCGTCGGCGTCGGCGTGCATCTCGTCTCGGACCAGCCCAAGATCGTCGAGGAGGCCGTCGGCGGCTTCACCAAGGCTCTGTATGAAGCCGTCATCATCGTGCTTGCGATCTCGTTCGTCAGCCTCGGCGTGCGCGCCGGCCTGGTGGTGGCGATCTCGATCCCGCTGGTGCTCGCGATCACCTTCCTGTTCATGGCCTATACCGGCATCTCGTTGCAGCGCATTTCGCTCGGCGCGCTGATCATCGCGCTCGGCCTGCTGGTCGACGACGCCATGATCGCGGTCGAGATGATGGTCGCGCGGCTGGAGGTCGGCGATTCCTTGCGTAAGGCGGCGACCTACGTCTACACCTCGACTGCGTTCCCGATGCTGACGGGCACCTTGGTCACGGTCGCCGGCTTCATTCCGATCGGCCTCAACAATAGCGCCGCCGGCGAGTTCACCTTCACGCTGTTCGTCGTGATCGCGGTGTCGCTGGTGGTGTCGTGGATCGTGGCCGTGCTGTTCACGCCGCTGCTCGGCGTCACCATCCTGCCCGCGTCGCTGCCGGCCCATCACGCCGAAGGCGGACGGCTGACGCGGATGTTCCGCGCCATGCTCAACGCCTGCATGCGGCATCGCTGGACGACGATCATCGTGACCGTGCTGGTGTTCGGGCTGTCGGTCTTCGGCATGGGCTTCGTGCAGCAGCAGTTCTTCCCGTCCTCCGACCGCAACGAGCTGGTCATCGACTTCAACCTGCCGCAGAACTCCTCGATTGCCGAGACCGACGCGCAGATGGCGAAGTTCGAGCAGGAGGCGCTGAAGGGCGATCCCGACATCGACCATTGGTCGACCTATGTCGGCTCCGGCGCGCAGCGCTTCGTGCTGTCGTTCGACGTGCAGCCGGCCGATCTGTCGTTCGGCCAGATCATCATCGTCACCAAGAGCCTGGAGGCACGCGACCGCGCGCGCGGCAAGCTGCAGGCCTATCTCACCAAGACGTTCCCCGGCACTGACGCCTACGTGCATCTGCTCGACATCGGGCCGCCGGTCGGCCGTCCCGTGCAGTACCGCGTCAGCGGGCCTGAGGTGGCGAAGGTGCGCGAGATCGCCCAGGACTTCGCCGGCGTGATGCGCGGCAACAGCCATCTCGGCGCCGTCATCTTCGACTGGATGGAGCCGTCACGCGTCGTTAAGGTCGACGTGCTGCAGGACAAGGCGCGCCAGCTCGGCGTCACCTCCTCCGACATCGCCAACGCGCTGAACGGCGTGCTCGACGGCACCTCGATCACCCAGGTGCGCGACGACATCTATCTGATCGACGTGCGCGGCCGCGCCCAGGCCAAGGAGCGGCAGTCGCTGGAGACCTTGCGCGACCTGCAGCTCTCGGGCTCCAACGGCCAGTCGATCCCGCTCGCGGCGCTGGCGACCCTGCGCTACCAGATCGAGCAGCCGGAGATCTGGCGCCGCTCGCGGCTGCCGACGCTGACCCTGAAGGCCAGCGTGATCGACCAGGTGCAGCCGAACACGGTGGTCGATCAGCTCAAGCCGGCGCTTGCAGCCTTCAACGCCAAGCTTCCGGCCGGCTACAAGGTCGTCACCGGCGGCGCGGTCGAGGAAAGCGCCAAGAGCCAGGCGCCGATCGTCGCGGTCGTGCCGATCATGCTGTTCACGATGGCCACGATCCTGATGCTGCAGCTGCAGAGCTTCCACCGGCTGTTCCTGGTGTTCGCGGTGGCGCCGCTGGCGCTGATCGGCGTCGTCGCGGCGCTGCTGCCGAGCGGCGCGCCGCTCGGCTTCGTCGCCATCCTCGGCGTGCTCGCGCTGATCGGCATCCTGATCCGCAACTCCGTCATCCTGATCGTGCAGATAGAGCATTTGCGCGACGAGGGCCACCCGCCCTGGGAGGCCGTGATGGAGGCGACCGAGCACCGCATGCGGCCGATCATGCTGACGGCGGCGGCGGCCTCGCTCGCGCTGATCCCGATCGCGCGCGAGGTGTTCTGGGGCCCGATGGCCTATGCCATGATGGGCGGCATCATCGTCGGCACCGTATTGACCTTGCTGTTCCTGCCGGCGCTCTATGTCGCCTGGTTCCGGATCAAGGCGCCCGCGGAGACAACCGAGCCGGAAGCCAAGCCGCACGGGGCGTGAATCGCGGATAATTGCACGGGATAAGCCGTCCGCGTGGCTTAAACGCCCCGCGGCGGCCGGTTAGATTGCATCTCCATGGAGAGATGCGAATCATGACCGATCCCCAGATCGTCTGCCCCTCCTGCCGCACCGAGATCAAGCTGACCGAGCAGCTCGCAGCGCCCCTGATCGCGGAGACGCGCCGGCAGTTCGAGAAGCAGCTTGCCGCCAAGGAGGCCGATTTCGGCCGCCGAGAGGCGCAACTGCGCGCCGCGCAGGAGCAGATCGCGCAAGCCAAGGCCGCGATCGACCAGCAGGTTGCCGCCAAGCTGAAGGCCGAGCGCGCCGCGATCGCGCAGGTCGAGGCCGAGCGGGCGCGCCAGGCTGTCGCCGATGAGATGGGCAACCGCGACCGCCAGCTCGCCGAGCTGCATCAGGTGATCGTCAGCAAGGATGCCAAGCTCGCGGATGCGCAGAAGGCGCAGGCCGAGATGCTGCGCAAGCAGCGCGAGCTCGACGAGGCCCGCCGCGAGCTCGATCTCACCATCGAGACCAAGGTGCAGGAGAACCTCGTTGCTGTCCGCGACAAGGCGCGGCTCGAAGCCGAGGAATCGCTGAAGGCCAAGGTCGCCGAGAAGGAGACCCAGATCGCCGGCATGCAGCGCCAGATCGAGGAGCTCCGCCGCAAGGCCGAGCAGGGCTCGCAACAGCTGCAGGGAGAGGCGCTGGAAATCGAGCTGGAATCGCAGCTGCGCGCGCGGTTTCCGCGCGACCTCGTCGAGCCCGTGCCGAAGGGCGAGTTCGGCGGCGACGTGATTCATCGCGTGGTCGGCCCCGGCGGCCAGGCCTGCGGCGCGATCCTGTGGGAATCCAAGCGCACCAAGAACTGGAGCGATGGCTGGCTGGTGAAGCTGCGCGATGATCTGCGCGCGGCCAAGGCCGACATCGCGCTGATCGTCTCGACCGCGCTGCCCAAGGGCGTCGACGGTTTTGACCTGATCGACGGCGTCTGGGTTGCCGAGCCGCGCTTCGCGTTGCCGCTGTCGCAGGCGCTGCGCCAGTCGCTGATCGACGTCGCCTGTAGCAAGCTCGCGCAGGAGGGCCAGCAGACCAAGATGGAGATGGTCTACGCCTATCTCACGGGCCCCCGCTTCCGCCACCGCATCGACGCCATCGTCGAGCGCTTCACAGAAATGCAGTCGGACCTCGACCGCGAGCGCAAGACCATGATGCGGCTCTGGGCCAAGCGCGAGGAGCAGCTGCGCGGCGTTCTGGATTCGACGGCGGGGCTGTACGGCGACCTGCAGGGTATCGCGGGACGCGCGATGCAGGAGATCGAGAGCCTGGACGTGCTGCTGATCGAGGGCAAGAGCGAGGCGGCGGAGTAGCGCGGTGCCGTCGCTCGGACATTGGTAGTAGGATCGCACCGCGCTCTTATATCATTCCTATGCGATCGCCCGTGGCCGCGTCTTGCATTCCTATGACATGCCGGAGGATATTCATCCTGACAACGGCCGGTTTCGCCGGCCCTCGATAGGGATGGATCCGATGTCTCCTCTCACCACTGAGCAGAACCACCTTCACCGTGCGTCGTGGTCTCTTCGTGACGAGCGCGCCAACGCGGCCACACGCGCCCTGCTCGGCCGGCTCACGCGCTTCGCCCTGGTGCTGACCGGCGCCTCCGCCCTGCTCACCTTGATGGTCGTGCTGAAGACCGCCGCCTACATGTCGCATCACCCGGTGTGATCGCTGACGGTCACTCGCTTGAATGAGATTCCACTCTTGCGGCTTGCGCGGTGTAACCTCGCCCCGCCAGGGCGAAGCAAAGCTTCGCTAAGGCGGGGAGAGGCCGGATTGCATTGTTAGATGCAATCCGGGTGAGGGGGGCTCTCAGCGCGGTCGGTGGGTGGGGCTGCCCCTCACCCCAACCCTCTCCCCGTGAAGAACGGGGAGAGGGAGCGCACCGACTGCGCGGCGGGCAGCGGTACGACTCACTGCAACTACTTCACCGGCCGCTTCTCCAGCTTCCGCGCCAACGTTCGCCGATGCATGCCCAGCCGTCGCGCCGCTTCGGAGATGTTGAAATCCGTATCGATCAGGGTCTGGTGGATGCGCTCCCATTCGAGCGTCTTGATCGAGGTGGATCGCTCGGGCAGTGCGACCTGGGCATTGCCCTCGGCCTTGCGAAAGGCTTCCTCGATGTCGTCGGTGTTCGACGGCTTTGCCAGATAGTGGCAGGCGCCGAGCTTGATCGCCTCGACGGCGGTGGCGATGCTGGCGAAGCCGGTGAGAACGACAATCAGCATCTCCGGATCGTGCGCGTGCAGCTTCTCGACGCAGACGAGGCCGGAGGCGCCGCCGAGCTTGAGGTCGACGACGGCGTAGCCGAACGTCCTGTCCTTGATGATGTCGTCGACCTCCTCGAGCGAGGCCGCGATCACGGCCTCGTAGCCGCGCCGCTCGAACGAGCGCTTCAAGGTGCGCGCAAAACCGTCGTCGTCTTCGACGATCAGGAGAGAGCGTTCAATCTCCACTGGGCTCTCCAATCGCAAGCATCGAGAGCGGCAAGGATAGCCGCACGGTCGCCCCGCGTCCCCGGTGGTTCCAGGCGGAAACGCCGCCGCCGAGCTTGCGGATCACATTGACCACCAGGAACAGGCCGAGGCCGCGGCCCGGACGGCCCTTGCTCGACTGATAGGGCCGCCCGATCTGCGCCAGCATCGCCGGATCGAAGCCCGGCCCGCGGTCGCTGACGCTGAGCAGCAATGACTCACCGTCGCGCTCGGCGACGAACTCGACCCAGTCTCGGGAGACCTCGAAGGCATTGTCGAGCACGTTGACGATCGCCTGCTTGAGCGCGACATCGGAGACGATTGCGGGGTCGGAGCCGAACTCGTTGCGGAACATCAGATTGCGCGCCGAGCGCGCCGTGGTCCATTCCGAGACCAGCGTGGTCAGGAACGCCTTCAAGGTCGTCGGCGCCGAGCCTTCGCCGCGGGCCTGCCCCGCCGACACCAGAATGTCGGTGACGATCGACTTGCAGCGCTGCACCGCGGCTTCCATCTCGGTGAAGTCCTCCGCCAGTGCAGGATCGGCCGAGATCGCCGTCATCCGCCGCCAATCGTTGAGGATCACGGAGATCGACGCGAGCGGCGTGCCGAGCTCGTGCGCGGCGCCGGAGGCCAACAGGCCCATGCGGATGATGTGGTCCTGCTCGGCGGCATGCTGGCGCAGATCGGCGAGCTTGGCGTCGCGCTCGCGCAGGTTCCGGTTGATGCGGGTGACGAAGACGACGAGCAGCACCGCGTCGAGCACGAAGCCGACGAACATGCCGGTGATGTGCAGGTCGAACGGATCGCTGACATGATGCAGCGGCGGCGCCAGCGGCCGGTACTCGATGGTGAGCCAGACGAAACTGAGCACCGTCAGCGCGACCAGAGACCAGGACGAGCGCGCATCGAGCAGCACGGCGCCGAGTGTGATCTGCAACAGATAAAGACAGGTGAACGGGTTCGACGCGCCGCCGGTGAGATAGAGCTCCGAGGTCAGCGCCACGACGTCGAGCATCAGCGCGATCAACAAATCGCGGTTGCCGACGTCATCGCGGGTGCGCAGCCAGATGTGGCTGGCGATATTGAGCACCACCAGCGCGCAGATGATCGCGGCCATCGGCACCACCGGCAGCGCGATGCCGAACCAGAAGGTGACAAAGGCAATGGTAACGATCTGCCCGACCACCGCGATCCAGCGCAGCTGGATCAGCAGCACCATGTTCTTGCGGTTGGTCGCGTCCTTGGTCGGGACCGGCGCGTGGATCTCCGGCGCGGCGATCGCGGCGACCGCTCCGATCGGCAGGTTCGGCGCTTCGTTCTTCATGCGGCGGCGTCCGGGAGCGGCGCAGCTGTCGGCGAGCCGCGTTCGCTCACAATGGCGAAGCCCCGTGCCCGTGCATGCTCTGCTGCCGATGATCCCATTCCACATCCTGCGTCGCCGCCGGACCGCGCGCACGGCGCAGCCGCTGCACGCCGGCCCCGGCCAGCATCAGCGCCAATGTAAACCAGGTCAGCGCGTAAACCAGATGGTTGTTCGGAAACGCGATCACGGTCAGGCCACCGACCGGATAGCCGCCCGGGTTCGGCGTCGCATCGGCATCGACGAAGAACGGCGCGACGTCGGACAGGCCGCGCGCCGCTGCGATGGCCGCAACGTCACGTGAATACCAGCGGTTGGCCGCGGGATCATTGTGGCGCAGGAAGCCGCCGCCGGGCTCGGAGATCCGCAGCAATCCGGTCACGCTGACCGGACCATCCGGGTTCCCGGCGCTGCGGCTGGCGGGATCGCGGCGCTCGGAGGGGACGAAGCCGCGGTTCACCAGGACGAGACCGTCGGACGTCTGCAGCGGCGTCACCACCCAATAGCCGGGGCCTTCGACCGTGAGCGCCTGCACCAGCGTTTCGCGATCGTTGAGGAAGCGGCCGCTGAGCGTCACCCGCTTGTATTCGTCGTCGCTGCGATTGATCGCCGGCCACTGTGCTGGAGAAGGCGCCGGCACCGGCGCGGCGTGCACGCGCCGATCGACCCGGTCGATCAGATCGAGCTTCCAGGCGCGGCGCTCGACCTGCCAGACGCCCAGCGCCAGCAGGATCGCGACGCAGGCGACCCACGCGGTGCCGATCGCCAACGTCGCCGGCCGCCTCGCGCCCGGCGCTTCTCGTCCCCCTGCCCCCTTGGCAGGGCCCGACATCACGGCGTCGAGCCCATCTCGTGCACCGGCATCATGTTGGTGGTCAGATGATGCATGACCCAGAGCGAGCCGGAGAGCGCGATCACCACCATGATGATGGTGAAGATCAGCGCCATCATGGTCCAGCCGCCCTCGGCCTTGGTGTTCATGTGCAGGAAGAAGATCATGTGGACGACGACCTGCACGGCCGCGAACGCCATGATGATCAGCGCCGTGACCTGCTTGTCGAGCGAGCCGGTCATGACCAGCAGGAACGGGATCGCGGTCAGGACGACCGAGAGGCCGAAGCCGATCAACTGGCCGGAGCGCGTGCCGGCATGGTCATCGGCCGACCCGTGCGCATCGGCGTGAGCGTGGGCGTCAGAGCTCATCGGAGCATCCCCATCAGATAGACGAAGGTGAAGACCCCGATCCAGATCACGTCGAGGAAGTGCCAGAACATGCTGAGGCAGACCAGCCGGCGGCGGTTGGCCTCGATCAGGCCGAAGCGCTTGACCTGCACCATCAGGGTCACGAGCCAGATCAGGCCGAACGTCACGTGCAGGCCGTGGGTTCCAACCAGGGTGAAGAACGACGATAGGAAGGCGCTGCGCTGCGGCGTCGCGCCCTCATGGATCATGTGCGCGAACTCGGTCAGCTCGATGCCGAGAAACGCGAGGCCGAACAGACCGGTCACCACGAGCCACGCCTGCATCGCACCGACGCGATTCTGCTGCATCGACAGCATTGCGAAGCCGTAGGTCAGCGAGGACAGCAGCAGGAACGAGGTGTTGAGCGCGACCAGCGACAGGTCGAACAGATCCTTCGGCGCCGGGCCCGCGGCGTATTTGGTGCCGAGCACGCCATAGACGGCGAACAGGATCGCAAAGATGAGGCAGTCGCTCATCAGATAGATCCAGAAGCCGAGCTGCGTGCTGCTCCCTTCGGGGTGCTCGTGCTCGTCGACGACGTAGAAGACCGGCTCGCCGGCCTTCATGGTGCCTGCTGCGATCGTCATGACTTGGCTCCTGCCGCGAGCAGCTCGGTGCGGGCACGCTCGACGCTCACGACCTCTTCGGCCGGAATGTGGAAGCTGCGGTGATAATTGAAGGTGTGGCCGATCGCGACCGCCAGCAGCGTGACGAAGCTGCCGGCCGCCATCCACCACATGTACCAGATCAGGCCAAACGCCATGGTGGTGCTGAGGCCCGCCAGGATCACACCGGTGCCGGTGTTGCTCGGCATGTGGATGGCCTTGAAGCCCGTGAGCGGACGCGCATAGCCGCGGCGCTTCATGTCCCACCACGCGTCATTGTCGTGAATGACCGGCGTGAAGGCGAAATTGTAGGCCGGCGGCGGCGACGACGTCGCCCACTCCAGGGTGCGCGCATCCCATGGATCGCCGGTGGTGTCGGCGAGCTGCTCGCGGCGCAGCACGCTGACGGCGATCTGGATCAGGAAGCTCGCGATGCCCAGGAGGATCAGGAACGCGCCGATGCCGGCGATGACGAACCAGATCTGCAGGCTCGGATCATCGAAGGTGCGTAGGCGCCGGGTCACGCCCATCAGGCCGAGCACGTAGAGCGGCATGAAGGCAAAGTAGAAGCCGACGGTCCAGAACCAGAACGACATCTTGCCCCAGAACGGATCGAGCTTGAAGCCGAACGCCTTCGGGAACCAATAGGCGATGCCGGCGAACAGGCCGAACAGCACGCCGCCAATGATGACGTTGTGGAAATGCGCGACCAGGAACAGGCTGTTGTGCAGCACGAAGTCGGCCGGCGGCACCGCGAGCAGCACGCCGGTCATGCCGCCGATCACGAAGGTCAGCATGAAGGCGACCGTCCACATCATGGGCAGCTCGAAGCGGATGCGGCCGCGATACATCGTGAACAGCCAGTTGAACATCTTCGCGCCCGTCGGGATCGAGATGATCATCGTGGTGATGCCGAAGAACGAGTTGACGCTGGCGCCGGAGCCCATGGTGAAGAAATGGTGCAGCCAGACGAGATAAGAGAGGATGGTGATGACGACGGTCGCGTAGACCATCGAGGTGTAGCCGAACAGCCGCTTGCCCGAGAAGGTCGAAGTGACCTCGGAGAAGATGCCGAACGCCGGCAGGATGAGGATGTAGACCTCCGGATGGCCCCAGATCCAGATGAGGTTGACATACATCATCGGATCGCCGCCGAAATCATTGGTGAAGAAGTTGGTGCCGACGTAGCGGTCGAGCGACAGCAGCGCCAGCACCGCCGTCAGCACCGGGAAGGAGGCGACGATCAGCACGTTGGTGCACAGCGAGGTCCAGGCGAAGACCGGCATCTTCATCATGGTCATGCCGGGCGCCCGCATCTTGACGATGGTGCAGATCAGGTTGACGCCGGATAACAGCGTGCCGACGCCGGCCACCTGCAGCGCCCAGATATAATAGTCGACGCCGACGTCCGGACTGTAGGACAGGTTCGACAGCGGCGGATAGGCGAGCCAGCCGGTGCGCGCGAATTCGCCGACGAACAGCGAGCACATCACCAGCACGGCGCCCGCCGTGGTCATCCAGAAGCTGAAATTGTTGAGGAACGGAAACGACACGTCGCGCGCGCCGATCTGCAGCGGCACGACATAGTTCATCAGGCCGGTGACCAGCGGCATCGCCACGAAGAAGATCATGATCACGCCGTGGGCCGTGAACACCTGATCATAGTGGTGCGAGTTGAGGTAGCCCTCGGAGCCGTTGAAGGCGATCGCCTGCTGCAGGCGCATCATCAGGGCGTCAGCGAAGCCGCGCAGCAGCATGACGATGCCGAGCACCATGTACATGATGCCGATGCGCTTGTGGTCGACGGTGGTGAACCACTCCTTCCAGAGATAGCCCCACAGCCGGAAATAGGTCAGTGCACCGAGCAGCGCGAGGCCGCCGAGCGCGACCATTGCGAAGGTACCGACGATGATCGGCTCGTGCAGCGGCAGCGACTCCAGGGTCAGCCGGCCGAAGATGAGCTTGGTGAGATTGGCAGTGTCGAACATGATGTGATCCTTGCGAATCCGAACGTCAGGAATTCGACTTGGAGGTCGGCAACGAAATGAACGATGCCTTGGACGGCCGCATCAGGCCGGGCCGTTCCAGCCCGCGGCCCTGCAGCGGCGTCCAGTCGAGCGGCGCCAGCACGGTGGGCGAGGAGTCCTCGGCCATGCGCGTGACCTGGTCGCCCGGCAGGCAGACGCCGCCGGCGACGAAGCTCGGCTCGGCGCCGAACACGGCCCCGCGGCCGGCGAACTTGTCATAGGCGAGCGGCAGCGTGTTGCGCACACCGGCCATGCCCATGCCGCCCCGGGCGTCGATCGCCATCATCTCGCTCATGCACATCTTGCCGGTCTCGACGCACATGTTGAGGATGGCGCGGAACAGGTCGTTGTCGACGGAAGCGTAGTAGCGCACCGGCTCGTTGGCGCTCGGACGCTCCAGGGTCAGGTATTCAGGCTTGCCCAGCGCATTGCCGCTCGCCTTGGCCTTCTCGACCCAGCCGGCAAACTCCGCATCCGACAGGCCATGGAAACCGAAGCGCATGCCGGAGAAGCCGGCGCCGCTATAGTTCGCCGAGAAGCCGCGATAGACGCCGGGCTTGTTGATGACCGCGTGCAGCCGGCTCTGCATGCCCGGCATCGCATAGATCTGACCGGCGAGTGCCGGAATATAGAACGAGTTCATCACCGAGGACGAGGTGATGCGGAAATCGAGCGGCCGGTTCACGGGTGCGGCGAGCTCGTTGAGGCTGGCGATGCCGTATTCGGGATAGATGAACAGCCACTTCCAATCGAGCGCGACGACGTTGACCTCGAGCGGCTTGTCCTGCGGCGTCACCGCGCGATCGGCCGAGATGCGCCCGAGCGTGCGGTAGGGATCGAGCAGATGCGTGCCCATCCAGGTGACGGCGCCCAGGCAGATGATGATCAGCAGCGGCGCCGCCCAGATCAAAAGCTCGAGCTGGGTGGAGTGGTCCCAGTCGGGCGTGTAGGTCGCGGTCTTGTTGGACTGGCGGTAGCGCCAGGCGATCATGGCGGTGGCCACCATCACCGGCACCACGATCAGCAGCATCAGCACGGTGGCGATGATCACGAGATCGCGCTGCTGGGCCGCGACGTCACCGGAGGGCGCGAGCACCACCAGATTGCAGCCGCCGAGCGCAAACCCTAGCGGTAGCAAAGCCAACGTTTTCCAGTAACGCACGATTAACCTCGTCGAAGCGCGGATCTCTGAACGAGGCCTCACGTAGCGACCGGAGGCCATGCCCAACATTGGACAATTTGTCCAATACCGGACCAAGCGCGGGGCAGACATCTACGGGCCGCACATAGAGTGCGAGAGGACTGCGAGCAGCGATGACACAGGCAGCGGCCATGGACGGCGAGACCGATCTCTCCCGCAGGCATGAGGCGAATCCCGGCGAGATCGCGATCGGGGTCATCATCGGCCGCACGTCGGAGTTCTTTGATTTCTTCGTCTACGCCATCGCCTCGGTGATCGTGTTTCCGCGGCTGGTTTTTCCGTTCGCCGACGAGCTGACGCAGACGCTGTATTCCTTCGCGCTGTTCGCGCTCGCCTTCATCGCGCGTCCGTTCGGCAGCGTGATCTTCATGGCGATCGACCGCCGCTACGGCAAGAGCGCCAAGCTGATCATCGCGCTGTTCCTGCTGGGCACCTCGACCGTCGCGATCGCCTTCCTGCCGAGCTACTACACCGTCGGCGCTGGCGCGATCTGGCTGCTGGCGCTAGCGCGAATCGGCCAGGGCCTCGCCTGGGGCGGCGCCTGGGACGGCCTCGCCTCGCTGCTCGCGATGAACGCGCCGGAGCATCAGCGCGGCTGGTATGCGATGATCCCGCAGCTCGGCGCGCCGCTCGGGCTGATCGTCGCCAGCACGCTGTTCGCGTTCTTCGTCGGCCATCTCTCGGCGGCCGACTTCTTCGACTGGGGCTGGCGCTATCCGTTCTTCGTGGCGTTTGCCATCAACGTCGTGGCGCTGTTCGCGCGGCTGCGCATGGTGGTGACCCCCGAATATGACGAGCTGTTCCACTCCCGTGAACTGCAGCCGGCCAGCGTCGCCAACACCATCCGCCACGAGGGCCGCAACATCGTGATCGGCGCCTTCGCGCCGCTGGCGAGCTTTGCGCTGTTTCACATGGTGACGGTGTTTCCGCTGTCCTGGGTATTCCTGTTCACCAAGGAGACGCCGGCGCGCTTCCTGATCATCGAGGCCGTCGGCGCGGTGTTCGGCGTGGTCGCGATCATCGCCTCCGGCATGCTCGCCGACCGCATCGGCCGCAAGTCGCTGCTGATCGGCTCAGCCATCGCGATCGCGGTGTTCTCGGGCTTCGCGCCGCAGCTGCTCGATGCCGGCCCGGTCGGCGAGACCGTCTACATGGTGCTCGGCTTCATCCTGCTCGGCCTGTCGTTCGGCCAGTCCTCGGGCGCGATCGCCGCCAACTTCGCCCGCACCTATCGCTACACGGCGTCAGCACTGACCGCCGACCTCGCGTGGCTGTTCGGCGCGGGCTTCGCGCCGCTGGCGGCGCTGTTGCTGGCGTCGTATTTCGGCCTGCTGTCGGCCGGCGGCTATCTGCTGTCCGGCGCGGTGTGCACGCTGCTCGCGCTGTGGCTGAGCGCGCCGCGGCAGCTGGAGCAGAAATAAGCGGGGCGACACAATTCGCTGCACTTGGTCCTCTTTGACCGAGTAAGCTTCCGGCCGCGAGCAGCGTAATGATCAAGACGATCGAAAGCTTCGCTCGGAATTGCGCGCTTCGCCCTGCTCGGAACGACTTCCACCCTCACCCTGAGGGCCCGCCGAAGGCGGGCGTCTCGAAGGGCGAGGCCACAGCTCGGGCCTCATGGTTCGAGACGCGCCGCGCCCGAACCATCTCAGCTTGCGTCAAGCAGCTTGCGGCGCGGCGCTCCTCACCATGAGGTTCAACAGCCGGGGCGGCACTGCACACCGGACCACGAACACGCCGAGAGGCGTGTTCATGGAGAGAGTGGGGTTCCGAGACCGGCGACACGTTGCAGACCAACGACAGATCAACTCCCCCGCCATTTCCGCTCCGCCTCGTCCCACGCAGCCAGCGGCTGCAGGTCCGGCACGCACGCCAACCCCGTCTTGGCATCCGACGACACCGCCTCCGGCGTCACGACCATGTCGAGCAGCGCCGGACGATTCGCCAGCGCGCGTTCGATCGCAGGCCCAAGCTGCTCCTCCGTCTCGACGCGCTCGGCATGCATGCCGAAGGCGCGCGCCATGGCGGCGTGATCGGCGAACTGCAGCCTGGTGCCGACGACCTTGCCATGCGTCACCGACTGGTCGTGAACCTCGATCTGCCAGGCGCCGTTGTTGGCGACGACGATCAGCACCGGGGCCTTGTGGCGCACGGCGGTGTCGACCTCGATCGCGTTGAAGCCGAACGCGCCGTCGCCGGTCGCGACCACCACGGGCTTGTCGGGATAAGCGAGGCTGGCGGCGATACCGTAGGGCACACCGATGCCGATGCAGCCGAACGGGCCGGGATCGAGCATCAAGGGCGCACTCAGGCCCACACGGGCGAAGGACAGGAAATCACCGCCGTCGGTGATGACCACGGCGTCGTTGCCGATGGCGTCCTGGATCGCAGATAGCACGCGGTTCGGATGCAGCCGGCCGTCGGAGCCCGGTGCCGCCGTCGCCATGCTCTGCTTCAGCTTGGCGGCGCGCTCCTGATGCGCCGCGCGCAGCTTCGCGGCCCATTGCCGATCGACAGCCGATTCGCGATTGCCCGCGAGCGCAACGATCGCACGAAGCGTCTCGGCCGGCGACGCCAGGATCTCGGCCGCGCCGCGGCGATTATCGCGCAGCTCGCTCGCAGTGTCGCTGATGCGGACGAACCTGGCGTCCCTGAACACGGCGGGCGAGCCATAGGCGAGCTGGAAGTCGAGCTTGCGGCCGACCGTCAGTACGACATCGGCATCGCCCATCACGGCGCCGCGCATCGCGCCCACCACGGACGGATGATCATCGGGCACGAGGCCCCTGCTCTCGCCGGTGTCGAGATAGACCGCGCCGAGCCGGTCGAGCAGGCCGATCAGCTCGGGCCCTGCGCCGCGCGCGCCACGGCCGGAAATGACGAGCACGCGGCGCGCCGACCACAGCAGCTCGACCGCCTTCTCGACCTCGGCCGGATCGGGGCGCGTCGCCGCGCGCGGCTTCGGTCCGAGATGCTCCTCCAATTGCAGTGCCTTCGGCACGATCCCGCGCAGAGTGTCGACCGGGAAATCGATGAAGACGGGTCCGGGCTCGCCGCCATCGCCGAACGCCCGCGCGATCGCCTCGTCGAGCTCCTGCAACACCAGTGACGGCTCACGCACCGTGCGGGCATAGCGCGTGATCGAGCGCACCAGCTGGGTGTGATCCATGTCCTGCAGGCCGCCGCGATTTTCCTGCGGCCGCGGATTGCCGCCAGATATCACCAGCACCGGCGCGCGCGAGACATGGGCGTTGGCGATGCCGGTGATCGCGTTGGTCATGCCCGGCCCAGCGGTCACCAGCGCGACGCCGAGCTCGCCGGTGAGCTCCGCATGGGCCTGCGCCATGTGGACGGCGGCGCGCTCGTCACGCACGTCGATGATCTGGATCCCCTCCGCGTCGAGCCGCATCCAGATCGGCATGATGTGGCCGCCGCACAGCGCGAACACGCGGGTGACGCCGCGGCGCTTGAGCAGGCGGGCGATCAGGTCGGCGGCACTGTCGGGGGAGACTTTCATCGGACCACTCCGGATGAAGATGCAATCAGCCCGGGGCGAGCCAGGCCACGAGCAGCGAGACCGTGAGGACGGCGAAGATGTGCGAGACGAGGATGGAGCCCGAGGTGACGCCCGCCTCCAGGCCGTAGAGCTTGGCGATGGTGAACGGCCCCGAGCCGATCGGCAGCGCGCTGAGGATGACGGCCGAATGCGACCACAGCGGCGGCATCGCAAACACATGGAAGGCGAGCAGCGCCGTGACCGCGGGCTGCATCACGAGCTTCAGCGACACCAGAATCGCAATGGATGTCGCATCGTGCGTGACGACGCGCTCCTGTGCCAGGAACAGGCCGATGCACACCAGCGCCACCGGCGAGGCCGCGCCGCCGAGCAGGCTGGTGAAGCTCATGAATGGCGCCGGCAGCGCGATGCCGCTGAGCCCGACCGCGAGGCCTGTGACCGGCGCGACGAACAATGGGCTCGTCAGCAGCGAGCGCGCGACCTTGGCGATGGTGGTGCCGAGCGTCGCGCCCTTCTGCAGATCCATCTCGACGACGACGATCGCGAACAGGAACAGGACGCTGGCCGTGAAGAGCGTAGCGATGATCGAGGCCGGCGCGCTGTCCGGGCCGAACACCAGGAGGCACATCGGGATGCCCATGAAGCCGACATTGCTGTAGCCGGCATCCAGCCCCTCGATGCTGGCGTTGGCGACGCGGCGGCCGCGCAAGCGGCTGATGACAAAGCCGGTCGCGAAGGTCGCGGCGATGCCGCCGCAGAACGCGCCGATGAAGCCGAACTGGCTGACCTGCTCGACGCCGATCCTGGACATCGCCGTGAAGATCAGCGCCGGCAGCGCAAGATACACCGCGAAGCGGTTGAGATTGTCGGTTGCGGTGCGGTCGAACACACCGAAGCGTCCGCACAGGAATCCGGTGAGGATCAGCGCGAAAATGGGAAGAGCGGAATTGAGAACGGCCTGCATCGCAGCTACATATCAGACCGCACCACATCGCAGCCACCCGTTCACGAAAATCGCTTCTTCAGCTCGCGGTGCAGGATCTTGCCGGTGGCGTTGCGCGGCATCTCGGCGTCGGTGATCAAGGCGTAGGAGCGCGGCCGCTTGAAGCCGGCGAGACGTTCCTTGGCCCAGTCGACCAGCTCGCCCTCCTTCACGGTCACCCCGTCGCGCGGCACGATCACGGCGTGGACGCGCTCGCCCCATTTGTCGTCGGGAAGGCCGATCACCGCGATGTCCTTGACGCTGGGATGTGCGCCGACCAGCGCCTCGACCTCGGACGGATAGATGTTCTCGCCACCGGAGATGATCATGTTGCTCTTGCGGTCGGCCAAGTGAATGTAACCGTCAGCATCACGGCGCGCCATGTCGCCGACCGAGCAATAGTCGCCGCGGAACGCCTCCTTGGTCTTGTCCGGCAGGCGCCAATAGCAGTCGAAGGTGTGGGCGTTGGACGAATAGAGCTCGCCCGCCTCGCCGTCCGGCACCTCATGGCCGGCCTCGTCGAGGATGCGGATGGGGGCTGCGCCGACGCATTCGCGCCCGACAGAGCCGAGCTTGGTGAACTGCTCATGCGGATGCAGCATCGTCACCCAGCCGGTCTCGGTCGCGCCATAGAGCTCGTAGAGACCGGACTTCGGAAACATCTCCATCACCTCGCGCTTGGTCTCCGGTCGCGCCGGCGCCGAGGAGATCATCAGCTTGGTCACCGCGCTGAAATCGTGCTGCGCGCGGATCGCGCGCGGCAGATCGAGCATCATGATGTAGTGCGTCGGCACCAGCGAGGTGAAGGTCGAGCCGCCATCGGCGAGCGTCGTCACCGCGTGCTCGGGATCGAAGCTCTTGCGTGAATAGATCGAACTGACGCCGCCGATGTAGCCGAACGCGCCGAAGAAGTTCAGCGAATTGGCATGGCACATCGGCATCACCAGCAGCGCGCCGTCATCGCGGCTGAGCTTCAGCTCGATCTCGGTGACCATCGACAGCAGCACGGCGCTGCGGTGGCTGCGCAGCACGCCCTTCGGCTTGCCAGTCGTGCCCGAGGTGTACATCAGGGTCCAGGGATCGGATAGCGCGACGTGCTGATCCGGCTCCACTGACGCGGCTTGCGCGATGATGTCCTCATAGCCGCGATAGCCGGCCGGGCGCGGCTTTGTACCGAAGTGGATGAAGCGATCGTCGGGGATGCCGAGATCCTTGCGAGCCTCCTCGACGAGACCGACGAGTTCGTCCTGTACGATGACGGCGGACGCTTCGGCGTTCTGCACGATGAACAGCACCTCGGGCGCTGTCAGGCGAAAGTTGATCGGCAGCGCAACCAGGCCAGCCTTGGCCGTCGCCGCATAGATCTCACACCACTCGACGCAATTGTAGGCAAGGATCGCGACGCGATCGCCCTTGGCCAGACCGAGGCCGAGCAGCGCATTGGCGAGCCGGCAGGCGCGCTCGTTCCAGAGACGGAAGCTCATCGCGCGCTCGAGGTCGCGGGCACCGGTGCGCTCCGGCGACATGCGGGCGTGCGCCGACAGCATCTGCCCGAAGTTCAGCAGGTCCCTCATTCCAGGCTCCTCCCCTTTACGAATTCGTATTCCGAATTCGAATTCAAAGCAAGAGCCTTGGTCGGCGCCTCGCATGATCCCGTCCCGGCGTGAAGAGGCGCCACTGTGTCTGGTTCGGTCACACGGGCCGCGACAAGCAAAGGTGTCATCCCGGGCCAGTCCGGCAACGCGCAGCGTTGGCGGACGCCGACCGGGAATCCATACGCCGTGGCGGACGCGGCTGGGCGAGATCGTTCAGCCATGGTGCCTCGCACATCTCCCTGGGGTTATGGGTCCCGGATCTGCGCGCGCATGCCAGCAACGCTGCGCGTTGCCGGAGCGCGCTTGTCCGGGACGACACTGAGTTTGGAATTTGGCAGCGTTGCCATCTGCGGGCCAACGATGTGCCGGGGCTATAGGATCATAGAGCCGAAATCAGAAATGACGGACTCATCGTGAAAAACAGGCCTGAGCTACGGGCCGCAGGCGTCGAAACGAAAACTCACAAATGATTGGGTGGAGCGGCGCAGGCCGCCCCACCCTGCTTGTTGCTACGCCTTCATCGCCGCCTTTACCGCCTCGGCGGTGATCGGCAGCGACCGAAGCCGCGCGCCGCAGGCGTTGTAGATGGCGTTGCCGAGGGCCGGGGCAACCACCGTCACCGCGGGCTCGCCGACGCCGGTCGCCTTCTCGCCATTGGCGATCACTGATATCGCGACCTCCGGCACCTGGCTCATCCGCAGCGGCGTGTAGCTGTCGAAGTTGGTCTGCTCGATACCGCCATCCTTCAAGGTCGCCTTCTCGTACATCGCCAGCGACAGGCCCCACAGTGCCGCGCCTTCGACCTGGGCGCGGATGTTGTCGGGATGCACCTGCGTGCCGACATCGGTCGCCACGGTGAGCTTCTTCACCGTAACCGTACCATCGTCGGCCACCGCGACATGGGCGACGCACGCCGTCCAGCTCGCGGTCGCGCGCTCCTGCGACGACACGCAGGCCACGCCCATGCCCTCACCCTTCGGCAGCTTCTTGGCGCCGTAGCCGGACAGGCCCATCGCCGCGAGCAGCGTGTTGCGCAGCCGCTGCGCGCCGCCATCGTTCTTGCCCTTGCCGTCGAGCAGCGCGATGCGGAACTGCGCCGGATCTTGCCCTGAGGCCACGGCGATCTCGTCGATCATGCTCTCGACCGCCCAGAACGTCCAACCCGGCGCCACCGAGCGGAGCTGCCCGGACGGCGTCGCATTGTGCGCGAGCTCGTTCTTGATCGCGCGCACATGGTGGTTGGGGACGGTGTAGAAGAAGTCGGCGCCGTTGACCGTGAACGAGTCGAGCGGGCCCTTCTTGTCGACCGAGGGTGTCAGGAAGTCCGGGATGCCCCAGCGCGCGGTGGGCCAGGCCGAGACGACGTCGTGGCTGAGAGCAATGAGCTTGCCGTCATTGTCCAGACCAGCCTTCACTTTCTGGTAGGTGAGCGGCCGCGAGTAGTCCATCGTCATGTCGTTCTCGCGGGAATAGATCACCTTGACCGGCTTGCCGACAGCCTTCGCCGCCTGCACCGCCGGCACCATCATGTCGGCATCGAGCCTGCGGCCGAAGCCGCCGCCGAGCCAGGCCTGATGCATCACGACATACTTGGGATCGATCCCGGCCGCGCCAGCCGCGATCGCGCCGGAGCGGGTCGCGAACTGATTGCCGGAGTAGATGTGCAGGATGTCGCCCTTGAACTCGGCGGTGGCGTTCATCGGCTCCAGCGGCGCGTGGATGTTGATGCTGGTGGTGTACTCCGCCTCCAGCACCCTGGCCGCGCCCGACAGCGCCGCATTGGCATCGCCGTCCTTGACGAAGAACTGCCCGGAATCGTCCTGCGCCTGCAACTTCTTGGCTTCAACGAGGATGCTTTCGGTGCTGACATTCGCGTACGGGCCCTTGTCATAGGTGATCTTCAGCGCATCCGCGGCCTTCCTGGCATTGGCATAGGTGCTGGCCACCGCCACGACCCAGCCTGACGTCGAGCCGGTCTTGTCGTCCAGCACGACCGCCTTGATGAAGCCCGGGACCTTCTTGGCCTCGCTGTCATCCACCGTCTTCACGGTCGCGCCGAAGCGCACCGGCGGCGTCACCACCTTGCCGTAGACCATGCCCGGCAGCATCGTATCGATGCCATACTTCGCCGTGCCATTGGTCTTCGACGGGATATCGAGCTGCGGCACCGACACGCCGATCATCGTGTACTGATCGGGCGTCTTCAAGGTGATCGCCTTCAACTCGTCGGGTGTGAAGCTCTTGGTGATCTTGCCGCTCTTGACGATCTCGGCATAGCTCATCTGCTTCTTCGACTTCGGATGCATCACGACGCCGTCGCGCGCGACGAGCTCCTTGGCCGGCACGCCCATCGCGGTCGCCGCGGCTTCCGTCAGCGCGATGCGTCCGGCGGCGCCGGCCCGGCTCATCGCGTCGAAGTTCATCATCGTGCTCCAGCTGCCGCCGGTGATCTGGGCGCCGAGCACGGGATCGTTGAACTTCGGATCGTTGGAGGCAAGCTGGACGCGCATGTCCTTCCAGGCCGCGCCGAGTTCCTCGCAGATGATCTGCGCCATCGTCGACGCAATGTGCTGGCCCATGTCGGCCTTGCCGCACGTCACGGTGACGAGACCGTCGGGCGCGATCGAGTACCACACGGTCGGCTCGAAGGCCGAGGGCGTCGTGGCAGCAAGAGCGCTGTCTGCAAGCCCCGCATAACCGAGCACGAGGCCGGTCGCGGCGGTGCCGACCAGGAAGGAACGGCGGCTGAGATCGGTCGTGTGGCCGGCGATGCGCTCGCCCGCGGCGTTCTTCACATGCGTAGTCATGTGGGGCTCCGCTTGTTCGAGGTGGTGTTGGACGCCGTGCGCATTTCAGCTGCCGCGCGCGAGATCGCCTTCTGGATCCGCGAATACGTCATGCAGCGGCAGAGATTGCCGTCCATATGCGCCGTGATCTCCTCCTTGCTCGGGCTCGTGGTCTTCGCGAGCAGCGAGGCCGCCTGCATGATCTGGCCGGACTGGCAGTAGCCGCATTGCGGCACCTGCTCGGCGATCCACGCCTTCTGCAGCGGATGATCGCCCTTCTCCGACAGGCCCTCGATCGTTGTGATCTTCTTGTTGGCGACGTCGCCGACCATGGTCTGGCACGAGCGCACCGCCTCGCCCTCGACATGCACGGTGCAGGCGCCGCACAGCCCGGCGCCGCAGCCGAACTTGGTTCCGGTCATCTGCAATTCCTCGCGGATGACCCACAACAGCGGCGTGTCGTTCGCCGCGTCGACAGAGACGTCTCTGCCGTTGATACTGAGTTTCGCCATTGCCAAGAACCTCCTTACGGGACGGATTTGCTCTGAAGCGAACGCCCATCGGCGTTCCGGCACGTCTCGGCCGCGCGGCGCCCCATCGCCCGCGCGGTGTCCGAGGGTGAATTGCAGCTCAATCGGTGGCAGCGACAACAACGGCTGCGATCGCTGCCACCGCAGACCTTGAACGGTCGTGGCTCAGCTCTTGCGCTGAGCGGACTGCCGGCTGGCGCAGGCATACATGTTGATTTCCATTCCAACCGGCACTTCGACGATCTTGGGGGCAGCCCAGCTCATGCTCGTTCTCCCGGAGAGGATGATCATCGCCGCACGACAGACGGCGCCCTGCATCTCCGGCAACTCTCCGCACCCGGCGATCGCAGGCATGACGCGAACCTCACCGCGCTGGGGCGAGGCGCGGAACCCAATGCTTAGTTCGTCAGCTTCGTGATCTGGACCATGGTCTGGTCGACGAAGTTCTTGATGTCCTGGTCGGGCTTGCGGAACAGCTCACGCTCGACCGTCAGCATCCGGCCGGGGATGGCTTTCTTGCAGACCTCGCGCAGAAAGACGCCGCCGACCGGCTGCTCGCCTGCGCTCGGCTGCTGCTCCTTGCAATCCCAGCCCTCGGCGCCGTAGCGCGACTTCACCTGGTTGCCGAGCAGGAACGCCTTCTTGCGGATGTAGAGGCGCGCCTTCGGATCGGTCTGGATGGTGAGCCCGAACACCGTGGCGTTACCGTCGATGACGGCCGTGAGCAGCACCGGATGGCCGGCCACCTTGGTGCCGTCCTGACTCGTCTCCGGATCGAATTCGAAGCGCACCGCGCGCCGTCCCTGTTCATCGGCCGGACAATCGCGCCAGCTCGACCAAGCAGCGAGCAGGCGATCAGGCTGCCCAGCGCAGCTCAGGTTGACATAGCCTTCGTTCGGCAGGTTGCCGATCGACATGCCGACCGTAATGTCCCGCAGGTCATAGCTCGGCACGGCCTGCGCCGAGGCCGCGTGCATGACGACGCTCAGCAGGAAGGTCGCAAAAATCGCTGTGCAGGTTGAGCGCTTCATTTGGATGGCTCGCTTGCGGGCTGGGTTGCGTTGGCCTTGTAGATGTCGCAGACGCGCGACGTGTTGCCGAAGAAGGCGGTGCACTCGTCATAGGTGGGTTCGCCTCGCCCCTTGATGTGCGCGAGCACGTAGTCCGCGACGGCCTCGATGTCGTTGGGGCGCAGGAAGGTGCCACCTTCCGGAGGCATGCGCTCGCCGACGTCCTGGCGGTTCATCTCGTAGCATTTGGTCGTGTCATAGGAGCCGCGCGCAAAATACGGCATTCCGGTGCCCGGACGGCCGCAAGTCACGGTCTCGATGATGTGCTGACGATCGAGCTCTGTCTTGCGCAACGACAGCGCGTCGCCGCCGTAGCCGCCGCCGCCATTGCCGTGCCATTTGTGGCAGCCGACGCAGTTGGCGCGCTTGAACACCGCCTTGCCGGCCTCGGTCGGATCGGTGGGGGCAGCAGACTGAGCCGAGGCGAGCGAACCGGAGACGAGAACGAAAGCCAACGCCATGGCGGACGTGATCGCACTGAATTTCATCTGATCTTCTTTTCAAACGCGAAAACGGGAGGAGCGGAGGCAGTGCCTCCGCTCCTTGATCGACTTACAGCGCGAAGACGTAGAGCATCGAGCCGGGCTGGATCTTCTTCAGCTCGGGCGTGGATTCAATGAACCACTTGTCCCAGGCGCCGCCGAGACCGACGAGGATCGCGACATATTGCTTGCCGTCCACCGAGAAGGTCACGGGAGGCGCGTTGACGCCGCCGCCGGTGTTGAACTCCCACAGCTTCTGCAGGGTCTTGGCGTCGAGCGCCATCACCTCGCCCGAAGGCTGGCCGGTGAAGACGAGATCAGGCGTCGACAGCATGCCGCCGAGATTCGGGAACGGCGTCTCCATCTTGCCGGCGATCTTGCCGGTGGTGACGTCGATCGCGGTCACACTGCCCGTGATCCGGAACGGCTGGCTCGGCCCGCCGCCGGTCCAGAACTCGCGCGGCTTGAGCTTGTCCTTGGTGGCTTCCTCGACCGTGATCCGGTTGCAGCTCTCGATCACCGGGATGTACCAGAGCTTGAGATCCGGATTGTAGGACGTCGGCGGCCAGTTCTTGCCGCCCATGTTGCCCGGGCAGATGTCCGCGACCTTGTTCTCACGATGCGGTGTCACCGCAGCGTTGTAACGCTGCACCGGATTCTTCGGATCGTACTCGATCGGCTTGCCGGTCTCGGGATCGAGGCCCTTGGTCCAGGTCACCTTCTTGACGAAGGGCAGTCCCCAGATGAACTTGCCGTTGGTCCGATCGATCGCATAGGCGAAGCCGTTGCGGTCGGCCTCGAGCGCGAGCTTCAACGTCTGGCCGTTCGGCGCGGGCACGTCGACCAGAACGTTCTCGGCGACACTGTCATAGTCGTACGGATCGTTCGGCGTGTGCTGGTAGTGCCACTTGATCTTGCCGGTGTTGGCATCGAGCGCCAGCGAGCTGTCAGTGTAGAGGTTGTCACCGGGACGATAGGCATTGTCCCAGTCCGGTCCGGGGTTGCCGACGCCCCAGATGATCGTGTCGGTCGCCGGGTCGTAGGTGCCGGTCACCCAGGTCGAGCCGCCGCCGGCCGCGGCCGCGTCGTTGCTGTCCTTCCAGGTCTCGCTGCCGGGCTCGCCCTTGGCCGGAATGGTGTGCGTGCGCCACACTTCCTTCTGCGTCGTGAGATCGGTGGCGGCGATCCAGCCGCGGATGCCATATTCGGCGCCGGCGACGCCGGAGATGGCCATGTTCTTCACGATCAGCGGCGCGCCGGTGATGACCTCGCCCTTGTCGGGATCGGCGACCTGGCGCTGCCAGGCGACCTGGCCGGTTTCCTTGTTCGTTGCAATCAGCCGGCCGTCGAGCGTGTGCGAGACGACAAGATCGCCCCACAGCGCAACACCGCGATTGTCGACGCCGCAGCAGGCGATGGCGCCGGCCCAGTCATGATCCGTCTTCGGATCCATCTTCCAGACCATCTGGCCTTTGCCACCGCGCGCATCGATCTTGTAGACCGAGCCCCAACCGTCGGTCACATACATCATGCCGTTCTCGACGATCGGCGTGCCTTCGAGACCGCCATGGCTCCAGATGCCGCCGCCCTCGACGCCGCCGAGATGCATCGTCCAGGCGACCTTCAAATTCTTGACGTTGTCCTTGTTGATCTCCTTCAACGTCGAGAAGCGCGTGCCCGAGTAGTTCTTGTGATGATGCAGCCAGTTGCCGGCTTCCTTGTCGGCGTTGAGCAGCCGCTCCGGCGTCATCTCGTCGGCGGCCTGCGCCGGTGCTGCCAGATTGAAACAGGCAAAGGCTGCGCCGGCGAGCAGCACTGCCCGCAACGTAGACCTGACGTGATTCCTCATCGTTTCCTTCTCCCACTTTTTGATTATGAGTTGGATCGAACACCGCTCCGCCGTGTAGCGAAGGGCAGCAGGCGACAGACAGGCATCAGGGGGACTTGCGAACCTCGACCTCCGTTTCGATGGATCCAGCCTTCTGGAACACGATGGTGCAGGTGAAGCGCTTTCCGGGCTCGAGCGGCTCGCGCGTCTGCAGCAGCATCACGTGATAGGCGGTCGGCAACAGCACCAGCGTGCTGCCGGCGGCAATCGGAATGTTGGGAATGGAGCGCATCGACGGGGCGCCCTCGCCGCGGTCGACGGTGTGGCGCTCGGAGAAATTCGCGATCGGACAGCGCACGCGCATCAAGGCTTCCGGCGCCGACGTCTCGTTCTTGATTGTAAGCGACAGCGGGATGTCGCGACCGATTTCGGGGGCCGCAGGCACCCAGGCATCGGACAAGGTGAGACCTTCGCCAGCCAGCGCCGCCTGAGATGCCAACGCGACAAACAGAACGGCAGACGCTGCCGCTCGCGAGACGAGCGCCCGCACACCGGAGCGCGCGCTGCCCTCCAAGGACGCCGCGCAGCCGTCATCACGCCTCGAACGAGCCGGTTGATCCGACACGGACGCCCTCCCCGAGATGTTGAAGCCGTTTTCGCTTGGCTCCTTGCTTCTGAATTCGTACTCTGAATACGAATTCCTCGCAAATGGATTTTCGCGCTCCGCGTGTTAGTGTTCCCGAAAATGTGATGCCCATGAGAATCGTGCCCCCCGCTCCATCCCTGGTCGATCAGGTCGTCGAAGCGATCACTGACGAAATCGTCAGCGGCGTGCTGGCGTCCGGCTCACGGCTGATTCAGGACGATCTCGCGCAGGCCTATGGCGTGTCGCGGCAGCCGGTACAGCAGGCGCTGATCCTGTTGCGTGGCTGCGGGCTGGTGCAGAGCGCGCCCGGACGCGGCTTGATCGTGGCGCCGCTCGACCCGAGCTTCGTGCGCGATCTCTATGAGATGCGCGCCGTGCTCGAAGGCCTGGCGGCGCGGCTCGCGGCCGAACGCGCCAGCGATCGCGCGGCCCGCGAAGGTCCCGCCTACATCGCCGCCGGCCATGAGGCCGTCAAAAGCGGCCTCGTGAGCCGCAAGATCGAGAGTGACATCGCCTTCCACCGCTTTCTCGGCGAACTCTCGGGCAACGCCCTGATCGACGAGACGATGACGCCGCATTGGCCCTGCCTCAAGCGCGTGATGTCCGACGTGCTTCAGAAGGAGGAGAGGATGTCCCAGACGGTCTGGGACGAGCACGAGGACATTCTCGCCGCCATCATCGCGGGCCGCAGCGCCGAGGCCGAACGGCTGAGCCGCGACCACATTTCGCAGGCGGCGGGTGTTTTCATTCACCATCTGGAAGCCCAGCAGGGCGACAGGACGAAGCAGCGCCGCACCCTCTCGGGACGAAAGACGTCGCTATGAGCGGTCGCGGAAGGGACCTTGCCGATCGGATGCAGGAGGCCGCGTGGCGCCGCTGAAGACCCAGCCGAACCTGACGGAGCGCGTCTACCAGCGCATCCTGTCCGACATCGTCGGCGGGGAGTTGCCGGAATCGGCGCGGCTGATCCAGGACGATCTGGCGCGCGACCTCGGCGTGTCGCGCCAGCCGGTGCAGCAGGCGCTGCTGCTGTTGCGCAACCAGGGCTTTGTTCGCGAGGCGCCGGGACGCGGCCTAGAGGTCATGCCGATCGACACCGACTTCATCCGCAATGTCTATGAAATCCGCGCCGTCGCGGAGGGCCTCGCGTGCAGACTCGCAGCGACCCGCGGCGCCGACCGCGCCGCCGAGGAAGGACCGAAGCTGATCGCGGAAGGCCGTCGCGCCGAGCGCGAGCATTCGGTCGAACAACTGATCGAGGCGGACGTCAAGTTTCATGAGTTCCTCTATGAGATCTCCGGCAACTCCGTCATTCAGGACACCACGCAGCCGCATTGGCTGCATCTGCGCCGGCTGATGGGCGAAGTCCTGATGCGTGACGAGACGCCGCGGCGGATCTGGGATCAGCACGAGGATATCCTCAACGCCGTGATCGCGGGCGATGCGCAGAAGGCCGAGGATCTGGCACGGCAGCACATCACGCGCACCGCCACGGTGCTGCTGGCCCGGCTGTCCAGGCAGCGCGACCGCGTGCCGGTCGCCACGACGTCCTGATGATGTCCGCACGCTGACGCTCAACGTTGTCGCGCCCCCGTCCTGGAACCTAGCCAACGCGTCGGACGTTCTGGCCGCACGGAGATTACAGCTCTCCGCACAGCGTCGGCACGTGCCCACGCCAGCCGACGGAACGACCAACGTGAGCAGCAAGGCCACCGCGCCGACCTTCAGCCCCGCCGACGACATCGAGGGCGTCTCGGATGAGCAGCGGCAGCAGATCAAAGCGCAGAGCCGGCCCAACGCCGCACTGATTCACGAGACGATCCGCGCCGAGGGCGAGAGCGAGCTCGAACGGCGCTGGTGGGCCATCCTGCTGTCGGGACTCGCCGCGGGCCTGTCGATCAGTTTGTCGCTCATCGTGCAGGGTGAATTCCATGCCTTCGTCTCCGACGAGGCGGTGCGACGGTTGTTTGCTCCGCTCGGCTATACCGCCGGCTTCCTGGTCGTGGTGCTCGGCCGGCAGCAACTGTTCACCGAGAACACGCTGACGCCGATCCTGCCGTTGCTGCATCATCGCGACCTCAAGACGCTCGGGCAGGTCGCGCGCCTGTGGAGCCTGGTGCTAACAGCCAATGTGGCGGGGACATGGGCCGCGGCCGCCGCGCTGGCGTATACGCACGTGTTCGAGCCGCGGATCGTCGATGCCTTTACCGAGATCAGCCGGCACACGGTCGAGGGTCCGTTCTCGACGACGTTCGCGCGCGCCGTGTTCGCAGGCTGGCTGATCGCGCTGATGGCCTGGCTGCTGCCGGCGGTGCGCGGCGCCCGCGCCCATATCGTGGTGGTGATGACCTATTTGGTGGCGCTCGGGCAGTTCGCGCACATCGTCGCCGGCTCCGTCGAATGCGCATTCCTGGTCTTCAAGGGCGAGGTCTCGCTTGCCGACTATGCCGGCGCGTTCTTCGTCCCGACCCTGCTCGGCAACATCGTCGGCGGCACGACGCTGGTGGCTATTCTCAACTATGGGCAGGTCGCGGCCGAGCTCGATCAGGACGACTGACCGGGCACGAGCCGGCCATCACGCGGCAGGCAGAGCGAACGAGAATGTCGCGCCGCCCTCGGGCTCGTTGCCCACCACCAGCTCGCCACCGTGCTCCCGCACGATGCCATAGCTGATCCACAGCCCGAGCCCGGTGCCCTCGCCGACGCGCTTGGTGGTGAAGAACGGCTCGAAGATGTGGGTGAGATGATCCCTGTCGATCCCCGGGCCATTGTCAGTGATCCGGAACACGATCTCGTTCCCTTGCCGCGCGGCCGCAACGACGAGGCGCGGCAGTTCGATCGATCGCATCGCGTCGATGGCGTTCTCCACCAGGTTGACGATCACCTGATGCAGCTGGCCCTCATTGCCGGAGATCCACAGATCCGGCGCGACCTCGATCTGGATGTCGACGCGATGCTGCTTGGTGCGGCCGGCCCACAGCACGGCCGTGTTGATCAGCCGCTCGATGTTGACGCGCTCGACCTCGCCGAGCTTGGAGAACGACAGCCGGCGCAAATTCTTGACGATCTCGCTGATCCGCACCGCGCCTTCCATGGTGCCCTCGATCAGCGGCCCGAAATCCTCCAGGATGGCGTCGATGCGCAGGTCCTTGCGCAACGCCGCGACCTCGTCGCAGACCGGCTGCTCATGGACCGCGTCGAGATAGGCGACCAGCGCCGTTCGATAGCGCATCAAGGTGTGAACGTTGCCATAGACGAAGCTGATCGGGTTGTTCAGCTCGTGCGCGACGCCGGCCACGAGGCGGCCGAGGCTCGCCATCTTCTCCTGCTCGACCAGTTGCCGCTGCGCGCGCTGCAGCTCCTGATGCGCCTTGTGCAATGCCTCATAGGCGCGGCGCAGCTCACCGATCGGACGTCCCGTCAGCACCACGCCGATGAAGCGTCCGCGGTGGTCGTGCCGCGGCGAGCTATTGATCGCGAACAGATCGGAACTCGATCCGTCGGCGGCGAAGCGCAGCTCGCCATCGACGACCTCGGCATTGCTGCGCGGCTTCAGCAGTGCCGCCAGCCTGCCGTGGTGGTCGAGATCGATCATCTCGGCGATATTGCGTCCCGCGATCTCCGGCAGAGTACGGCCGGATGTCCGCTGGAACGCCGAGTTGGCCTGCTGCACCGTTCCCCGGGCGTCGCAGACGACGAGGATGTCCGAGACCGATTCGATGACGTTGGTGACGAAGGCCTGCGCCTCCTCGAGCTCGGCGTTCTTGTGCTCGAGGTCGACCTCGTAGCGCAGGAGGTCGGAATAGACCTCGTCCATCTTGCGGATGACCTCGATCCACACGCCCTCGCGCTCGCTGTCGAATTCCAGCGAGCTGCTGCTCGCGATCAGCTTCAGCAGCGTGTCAGCGCCGGACTCAGGAGAGTGCGTGGCCTTTGCCATTTTTCTTCAGGTCGTATCTCGACAATTTGTTGCGCAAGCCCACGCGGGACAGGCCGAGTTCGCTGGCGACGCGGCTGATGTTACCCTCGTATTTTTCGAGACAGCTGACAATGATCGTCTTTTCGAGATCCTCGACCCGGTCCTTCAGACTGCCGCTGCCGTTCAGCTTGCCGTTGGCGGCGGCGGGCGCCGCCCGGCGCGCGCTACGGCGGCCTGCGAAAGGCGGACAGCGCAGCTCGTCGGCATCGGCGAGCACAGCCATGCGCTGGATCTCGTTCTGCAGCTCGCGCACATTTCCCGGCCAATGGTACTTCGAGAACTCGTCGAGCGCCGCCGGCGCGAAGCGCAGATGCGGCCGGTTGAACGAGGTCTTCACCGCCGACAACACGCCCTCGGCGATCAGCGGAATGTCCATCGGCCGCTCGCGCAGCGACGGCATGTGCACCGGAAACGCGGCAAGCCGGTAATAGAGGTCGCGGCGGAAACGGCCGGCCTCCACCTCGGCTTCAAGGTCACGATTGGTCGCAGCGACGACGCGGACATCGACCTTGCGGACACGCTGCGCGCCGAGCGGCCGGATCTCGCTCTCCTGCAGCACGCGCAAGAGCTTGACCTGGAACGCCGGCGAGGTCTCGCCGATCTCGTCGAGGAAGATGGTGCCGCCATCGGCGACCTCGAACAGGCCGATGCGGTCCTGATAGGCGCCGGTGAAGGCGCCCTTCTTGCAGCCGAACAGCTCGCTCTCCAAGAGTTCATCCGGCAGCGCGCCGCAGTTCTCGACGACGAACGCCTTGTTGGCGCGGGCCGAGCCGTAATGGATCGCACGCGCCAGCAGCTCCTTGCCGGTGCCAGACTCACCCGTGATCAGCACCGAGATGTCGTAGTCGGCGGCGCGGCGGCCGAGATCGATCACATTGCGCATCGGGCTCGCCGCCGAGTGCACGATGCGATCGAAATCATACAGCTTCTTGGCCGCGCCGCGCTTGACCGAGACGACCTGCTTGATGTGCGCCGGCGTCGCCTTGACGTCGACACCTGCGGTCTCCGTCTCCTTCTGCAGACGATAGAGCTGCACGGCCTCGCGCACGATGTCGATCAGGCGGTCCGGCTGCCAGGGCTTGGTAATGTATTGATAGATGCCGGCTTCGTTGAGTCCCGCGATGATGTCCTCGGAATCCGAATAGCCCGAGATGATCATCCTGACCGGATCGGGCCACATCTCACGCACACGCTTCAGGAAGCTGACGCCGGATTCCTGCGGCATGCGCTGGTCGCAGATCACCGCGTGCACGATCTCGCCTTCGAGCAGCTTCTCCGCATCGGCCGTGTTGCCGGCGCACAAGACCTCGAAATCCTGGTTGAGGACACGGCGCAGCGCCTCCTGCGACCGGACCTCGTCGTCGACGACCAATATGGTTCCCTGGATTCCCATGTCTCAGCAGATCCGCGGCAGCTGCTCGCCCGACAGCCAGTCGACGATGCGGCCGCCACCAAAGCTCGTCGCCATCTGGACGAAGCGATGATCGTCGGCGACGGCCTCGCCGATGTCGGCGGCATCGTATCCCAGCGGATGCGCCTTCATCGCCGCGAGCACGGCGCCGGCCACGTCAGGCGACACCACGGCGATCAGCTTGCCTTCATTGGCGACGTGCAGCGGATCGAGACCAAGCAGCTCGCAGGCCGCGGCCACCGCCGGCTTCACGGGAATGGCCTCTTCCTGCAGGCGGAAGCCGAGATTGGACTGCTGCGCGATCTCGTTCATCGTGGCGGCGAGCCCACCGCGCGTGGGATCGCGCATCAATCTGACGCCACGACCGCCGGCGGCCACCATGTCGGCAACGAGCCCGTGCAGCGAGGCCGAGTCGGAGACGATCTCGGTATCGAAGGTCAAATTCTGCCGCTTCGACATGATCGCGACGCCGTGATCGCCGAGGCTGCCGGACAGCAGCACACGATCGCCGGGCGTCGCCTTGTCGGCGGAAAGATCGAGCCCCTCCGGCAGCACGCCGACGCCTGCGGTCGAGATGAACACGCCATCGGCCTTGCCGCGCTCGACCACTTTCGTATCGCCGGTGATGATCGCGATGCCGGCCTCACGCGCCGCCTCGCCCATCGCATCGGCGATCCGCTTGAGATCATCGAAGCGAAAGCCCTCCTCGATGATGAAGCTCGCCGAGAGATACAGCGGCTTCGCGCCGGCCATGGCGATGTCGTTGACGGTGCCGTGCACAGCGAGGGAGCCGATATTGCCACCGGGAAAGAACAAGGGCGAGACGACATAGCCGTCCGTCGTCATCACCATGCGGCCGGCCGCGACGTCGAACGCCGACTGGTCGTTGCCGCGCGCCAGCCATTCATTGCCGAACGCCTCGTGGAACAGGCCCGAGATCAGCTGCGCCATCGCGCGGCCGCCGGCGCCATGCGAGAGATCGACGCAGCCGTTCTTCATGTCCAGCCGGCGCTGATGCATGCTCATGAGGCGAGCCTCCGCTGATGGTCGCGAAAGCGGCCATAGGTCCAATGCGCCGCGCAGGCGCCTTCCGACGACACCATGCACGAGCCGATCGGCGTCTCCGGCGTGCACGCCGTGCCGAACAGCTTGCAGTCGACCGGCTTCTTCAGCCCGCGCAGGATCGCCGGACATTCGCAGGCCGGATTGTCGGCGACGACCCGCTCGGGCATCGCGAAGCGCAGCTCGGCGTCGAGATGCGCAAACGCCGGCCGCAGCTTCAACGCGCTCGAAGGAATGCTGCCGAGGCCGCGCCACTCGAACTGATCGCGCAGTTCGAAGATCTCGGCCACTTCGCGGATGGCGCGCTGGTTGCCGCTGCCGGTGACGGCGCGGCGATACTGGTTCTCGACCTCGTGGCGATCGTCATTGACCTGCTCGATCAGCATCAGGATCGCCTGCATCATGTCGAGAGGCTCGAAGCCGGCGATCACGACGGGCTTGCCATCGTCACGCGCGAACGGCGCATAGGGCTCGGTGCCAATCACGGTCGAGACGTGGGCCGGGCCGACGAAGCCGTCGATCTCGATCGGCGTGGCGCTGTCGAGGATCGCGCGCATGGCGGGGGGCGTCAGCACGTGGTTGCAGAACACGCTGAAATTCGAAAGCCGCTTCTTCTCGGCGGCTCGGATCATCACCGCCGTCGGCGGCGTCGTGGTCTCGAAGCCGATGGCGAAAAACACGACCTCCCGGCTTGGGTTCTGCTCCGCGAGCGCGATGGCATCGAGCGTCGAATAGACCATGCGGATGTCGGCGCCGCGCGCCTTGGCCTTGAGCAGCGAGGCGCCGCGCGAGCCCGGCACGCGCATCAGGTCGCCATAGACGCAGAGGATGACCTCCGGCCGTTCGGCCAGCGCGATCGCCATGTCGATGCGCCCCGCCGGCAGCACGCAGACCGGACAGCCGGGGCCATGGATCATGCGGACATTGTCCGGCAGCATGTCCTCCAGGCCATAGCGCGCGATCGCATGCGTATGGCCGCCGCAGAACTCCATGAAACGATAGGCACGCGCAGGATCCGCCTTGGCGCGGATGGCGCGCGCGAGGCCCAGGGCCAGCTCCCTGTCGCGAAACTCGTCGGCATATTTCATGATGCAACCTCCGCCGTTGCTGCGCCCATCTGCCGGAGCAGGTCCAGCGTCTCGCGCGCCTCCTCCGGATCGATCTTGGCCAGCGCGTGGCCGACATGAAGGATGACGTAGTCGCCGACCGCGACCTGCTCGATCAGCGCGACGGAGACCTCCTTGCTGACGCCGTCAATCGAGACGATCGCCATGTCGTCGGGCAGCAGCTTGATCACCTCGGCGGGAATGGCCAGGCACATCAGACGATCCCTCCAGCTGTGTTGTCGTTGTCGATCAGTCGCAGCCCGGCGATCCAGGCCTGCCCCAGGCTCAGGCCGCCGTCATTGGGCGGCAGACGGCGGGGGAGAAGCGCCGCAATGCCGGCAGCGCGGCAGCCGCTGACGATCAGCTCCGCCAGATGCGTATTGAGGAAGCAGCCGCCGCTCAGCACGACGGTGTCGACGCCGGTCGCGCGTGCGGCGTCCGCGATCCAATCGACGCAGGCCGCTGCCAGGGTGCCGTGAAACAGGCCGGCGGCTTCGGCCTGGTCGAGGTCGTTCGCGACGAGATGCGCGAGCAACGGACGCAGCGACAGCACGCGGTCGACCATGGACCAGCCGCGCTCGAGCACCATCGGTGCGCGCACCAGAGCCTCCAGCCGCATCGCGGCTTCGCCCTCGTAGCTCTGAACCGCATTGATGCCGAGCAATCCCGCCGCGGCATCGAACAATCGGCCGGCGCTGGTGGTCACGGCCGCATCGGTGCGATCGAGCAGCATCGGCAGATGGCGCGCCTGGGGCTGATCCATGAAGCGCGCGGCGATCTCGGCGTCATGTCCGAGGTCATGCAGCACCGCCGCCGCCATGCGCCACGGTTCGCGCGCCGCGCGGTCGCCGCCCGGCATCTTCAGCGGCGCGAGATGGCCGAGACGTTGAAAGCGGAGGCCTTCGCACAGCAGCAGTTCGCCACCCCAGGCTCCGCCGTCGCTGCCATAGCCGTAGCCGTCGAGCACCACCGCCAGCGCGGGCTCTCGTACGCCGTGCTCAGCGATCACCGACGCCGCGTGGGCGTGATGATGCTGTACGGCGAAGGTGGGCAAGCCTTGCGCCTGCGCAAACCGCGTCGACGCCATGTCCGGATGCAGGTCATGCGCGATCGCCACCGGCGCGACGTCGAGGATGGACGTGAGATGTTCGATGGTCTCCTCGAAGAAGCGGATTGATGCGACAGTGTCGAGATCGCCGAGATGCTGCGAGACGAACGCTTCGTCGCCGCGGATCACCGTCACCGTCGACTTGAGATGAGCACCGACCGCCAGAAGCGGCGGCAAAGCGTGCGGCAGCCGGATCGGCTCCGGCACATAGCCGCGCGCGCGCCGGATGAATCGTGGGGCACCTGCCATCATGGCCACGACGGAATCATCGGCGCGGATCACGATGTCGCGGTCATGGGTGACGATCAGATCGGCGATATCAGCCAGTCCGGCAAGAGCGTCATGATTGTCGGTCAGCAACGGCTCGCCGCTCGGATTGGCGCTGGTGCAGACCAGCGCCCAATTGGCCTCATCTCCATGCGCACGCAGCGCGTCGAAGATCAGATGATGCAGCGGCGCAACCGGCAGCATCACGCCGATCCTGGCAAGGCCCGGCGCAACCGAGGGCGCAACGGTGTGGCGTGACGTCAGCACCACGATCGGTCGCGCGACCTGTTCCAGCAACGCGCATTCCGCCGCATTGATCACGGCAATCTGGCCAGCGGCCTCGGCCGAGGCCAACATCACCGCGAACGGCTTGCCATCGCGCTGCTTGCGCGCGCGCAGCCGCTGAACCGCGCGCTCGTCGCGCGCATCGCAGAGCAACTGGTAACCGCCCAGCCCCTTGATGGCGACGATCTTGCCGTCGGCGAGCGTGGAAGCGATGTCGTCGACATTTTGGCTGAGGCGAGGCCCGCAATCCGGGCAGGAGATCGCCTCGGCGTGAAACCGGCGGCCGCGCGGATCCTCATAGTCCGCGCGGCAAGCCCCGCACATCGAAAAGCGCTTCATTGCCGTCGTCGCGCGGTCGTAGGGCAACCGCTCGGCGATGGTGAAACGCGGACCGCAATGGGTGCAGTTGACGAAGGGATAGCGGTGGAAGCGGCTATCGGGATCGAACAGCTCTGCGAGGCACGCCGGACAGGTCGCGGCATCCGGCACGATGCGGGTGGTCACCCGGCCGCCGACGCTCTCGTCGATGCGGAAGTCCGCGCTGGCTTCAGTTGCGATCGCCTCGACGGCGATGTCGTCGATGCGGGCCAGAGGCGGCGCCTGCTGCGGCAGCGCCTCGACGAACGACACGACGTTCTCGCCCTCGACCTCGATGACGACGCCTTCCGCGTCGTTGGCGACGAAGCCGCCGAGGCGATGGCGCGTGGCGAGGCCATGGACATAGGGACGGAAGCCGACGCCCTGCACGGCGCCGCGAACGCGGAGCCTGAGGCGCGTGCGATCCGCCGCCAATGTCGGGCCCGCTGAGGTCATCTCTGCACCGCGCCCAGCGCGCCCGCGCGCATGCGGTCAGCCTGCTTCCTGATCCAGGCATAGAAGGCGGAGAAGCCTTCGCCCGTCTTGGCCGAGATCGTCAGCACTTCGATTTTGGGATTGACGCGGCGGGCATATTCGATGGTCTGCGCCAGATCGAAGTCGAGCACCGCGGCCAGATCGATCTTGTTGATGAGCATCAGCGCCGAGGCTGCGAACATGTCCGGATATTTGAGCGGCTTGTCCTCGCCCTCGGTGGTCGAGAACACCACGATCTTGCAGGCCTCGCCGAGATCGAACGCCGCCGGGCAGACGAGATTGCCGACATTCTCGATGAACAGCAGCCCGCCGCGCAGCGGCGGCAGCCGGCCATAGGCCTCGCCGACCATGGCCGCATCGAGATGGCAGCCCTTGCCGGTGTTGATCTGGATCGCCGGCACGCCGGTCGCGCGGATGCGCTCGGCATCGTTCGAAGTCTGCTGATCGCCCTCGATCACGGCGACCGGGCGGCTCTGCTTCAGCTCCGAGACGGCGCGCACCAGCAGCGAGGTCTTGCCCGCGCCGGGGCTGGAGACGAAGTTGAACGCGAGCACGTCGTGCGCTGCGAACCGCGCGCGGTTCTCGGCGGCGAGGCGATTGTTCTTGCCGAGAATATCGCGCTCGATCTGGATGATGCGTCCACTCGACAGGCCGGCGATCTCCTGGCCCGCCGGATTGGCCGCACAGTCGATATGATTTGCCGCGCTGTGCGCGTGATGATGGTCATGCGCATGATCATCATGGTGATGATGGTGGTCGTGGTCGTGGTGGTGATGGCCGTGATGGTGATGATGGCCGGCATGATCATGGCTGTGATCATGTCCATGCGCATGATGATGATCGTGATCGCCGTGATAGTGATGATGATCACCCGCTTCGATCGAGGACTTGCCGTCACCGCAGCCGCACACCGTACACATCACTCGACCTCCAGCTCCTTGACCCGCATGTCCTCGCCGCCCGTCACCTGCAGCTGATGGCTGCCGCATTCGGGGCAGGGCTCGTAACGCTGGCTGATCTCGACGCTGCGCGAGCAGCCGAGGCACCAAGCCGCGCCCTTCTGTTCGATGATCTCAAGCGCAGCGCCGCGCGCGATCGTATGCGCCGTGACGGCCTCGAAGCAGAACCGCAGCGCCTCCGGCGCGACATGGCTGAGCGCGCCGATCTCGAGCCACACCGTCTTCACCTTGGAGAACGCGCCCTTGCGCGCCTCCGCCTCGACGATCTCGACGATGCCTTCGCACAGCGCCATCTCATGCATCGGCCATCTCCCGCACCGTCAGGCCGAAGCCGACGCAGGGATCGAACGATGCGATCATGCCGTGGACGGAATCACGATCCTCGGCGCCGCGCAGCATGGCGCCCGTCAGACAGGTCACGACCGGCCCGCGCGGATGAAAATTCCATTCCGTCGGGGCGAGATAGTCGAAGCGTGCGATGTTGCCCTGCGCATCCAGCTCGACGACGTGGTGCAGCCGGCCACGCGCACATTCCACCGCAGCCGCACCACGGCCAGGCCCCAGTGCATAACCCGCGACCAGGTCCTCCTCAGTGGCATCCTCGGTCTCACCGTCCTCGATCCAGCGGAGCAGCGCGGTCAACTCTGCGATCCGGGCCGACAGCCGCTCGGCTGAACCCGCCGCGTCTGGCTCGTTGCGCACCTGACGGGCCCAGACGCCGGTCTCGGGGACACGGCCGTCGAGCTCGGGCGCATCCGCGAATGCGGGCCCCTCCTCCATCAGCCGGGTGACGACGGCGCGATCGTCAGCAGCAGACAGCACGCCATGCGCTGACGGCATGTGCCTCCATCCTCCATCTTCGGCGGCCTTGCGAAGCGCCGCCATCAGCCTTGCGAGTGGAGTTCCCGGCGCAAAGATCCCCGAGGCGGAGCCTATCCCCAGTTTCTCCAGGGCCATCTTGATCTGTGACAAGGTTTCTGCGCGGGAGCTTCCGGATGCCTCGGCTCGAAAGCCGTTCTGCAGTGCCGCAACGGCCTGCGCCAGCGGCGGCGTTTCGCGATCGCCGGAGAGAGGTCCGAGCAGCAGGCCGCGCAACAGCTCGGCAACGCGCTCGGTCAGCACGGCCTTGATCCGGCGATGCCGCGTCAATGGTGCCGCCGGCTGACCGCGCGCGGCCTCGATGGCCGTGAGCAGCGCGACCTGATGCGCCGTGGCGCACAGCGAAAACAATCGGGGCAAGGCTGCGAGTAGCACTTCGGCGGGCCTACCCGCGCCGAGACGCCCGACCGGCGGACGCGTGCGCGGCTGGATCTCGACGCGCGTGATCCGCCGGTCGGCCACCGACAGCGTCACGTCGATCCGGTTGCGGAAGGCGAGCGTCATGCGCGGCGCTCCGACAAGGCTCCACGCAGCAACGCGCGGCGATCGATGGCGCGCGACGCCCGCGCGGCATGGCCTTCGTCTTCGGACGCGGTCAGCATGGCCGCCAGCGCGGCCTCGGCCGCGATTCGCGCGGCGGTCATGTCCTCGAACTCGGACATCGGCGAGAACAGCGAACAACTGGCGATGCGCCCGACATCGGCGACGTCACCGACGGTGAACTCAAATGCGCCGGCGGGCAGCGCGATCTCGATGGTTGATCCGACGCTGCCTTGTTCCCCCGGAGTAACCACGTTCATGAACCAGGGCGTGATGATGATCCCGATCGTCCGTCCCTGGACGCTGGTGAAGCCGACCGCCTCCACGTCGAGCACATCGTGGTAGATCGGCAAGTCGCGCACGGCCCGCTCACCGATCTCGCGATAGGCGCCGGCAAGGCGCTCGCCCCATGCGGCCGGCGCGAGTTCGTAGATCTCCTGCCCGGCCGCGACCGCACTCATGACTCCACCACCATGAACTTGGCCTTCGGCGCGTCGCAATTCGGGCAATGCCAATCCTCAGGGAGGGCCGAGAACGGCGTGCCCGGTGCGATCTGCGCGACGCCGTCGCCTTCGGCCGGGTTGTAGCGCGTCCAGCAGATGCCGCACTCCAGCGTCACCTCGTCGGCGAGATCGCTGCGCACACCAAAATTCTCGAAGCCGGCGCTCATGTGAAATACGCCTCGATGATCTGCTTCAGACGTTCGGCCGAATCCTCGAAATCCTCGGGCGCGGCGAGCGCCACCACGGGCACGCCGCCGACCTCGAGCGTATCGAGGATGATCGTGTCCATGGCGTTGAAGAACTGCACCGACCAGACATGCCGCACGCCGGTCGCGAGCACGCGGCAGGTGCCGTAGCCGCGCGACATCAGTTGAATGGGACCATTGCCGAGCGTTTGCTGCAGGAAGCTCATGTCGACCGGGCTCATCGGCAGCAGCGTGAAGTTGATAGTCTGCGAGCGCTGGCCCGGCCGCCAGGCGAGCGCGCGCTCGCGAATCTCGGCGAGCACCGGCAGCGCGTTCATCGTGCCCTCCGGTGCCGGCCCGATCACGACGTCGCCGGCCGTCAGATCGATCGCCGCGCGCGCGACGATTTCCGGCACCGCGCCGATCTCGATATAGTCGTGGCTCTCGTCGCGCTCGAGCCGGACGCGCCAGATGCCCGCGAGCACCGATTCCTGGATCTGCGCAAGCGAGCCGTCGGGCAGTGCCACCACGCCGGCGACCTCGCCCTCGCCGAGCACGTCGTCGATCAGCCGGCGCTCGAGATCGTTGAGGCCTTCGAGACGGAACAGCTGCGTTGGCGCGTCGGCGGCCTGCGATCCGATGGCCGACGCGATCGTCGACAGCAACTCGACGGCGCGCGGACAGCTCCGCGCCAACTCCTCCGAATCCAGCGTCGCGAGCTTGGCCAGGGCGCCGGAGGCGGTCAGCCCCTTGTACTGAACATCGAGCGCCTCCTCGCCGATCGGAAACACGTTGACCGGCTGCTCGGCGCCTTCGGGCGCAATCCAGAATCCGGGCTTCATCGGTCAACTCCTGGCTGATGCGCGGGAACGATACTGGCGACCACCGTCGCGACCGCGCCGACCGGGCGATCGATCAGGCGCGAGATGCGGTCGACATAGACGGACCAGTCCTGGATCTTGGCGATGACGCCGAGCACGTCGCTACCGCGGCACAGGATCAGCGACGGCTGCACGCGCACGCCGAAGCGCGCGCCGAGCTCGGCCTCAGCGTTTCGCGCGATCACCGCGCCGCGCAGCCGTCCTTGAAACGCGGTGATCAGCTCCGGCAACACGATGGCCACGTCGAGCGCTTCCGGAAACCGCGCGGGATCGCCGGCCGAGAGCAGCACGGCAACGGCACCAGCGCCGTGTGCCTCAGCCAGGAAGCGCTCGACGGAGCCAGCATCGACCTCCGGCAGCCCACCTCGCCTGCGCGCAGGCTCGTGCTGCAGCATCTCCATGGATGTCTCCCCCTGACCAGTTATCGTTTCCGTCGTCCCATTGGTCAGCAATCGACGTGCCAGATGCCGGCGTCCGACCAACTCAGGCAAGCTTTTGATTTAACAAAATATTTTCAGACGATTAAGTTTTCAGCAGGAAACGGCAAAGTTGGTTTCCATACAGGAGATGGTAAGTTTATTTTCTTGTGGAAACCATATTGTCAGAAACCTGACAGGATGACAGCCCCGAGATCAGCGCAGATGCTCCGGCAGCTGCGGCTCACGGCCGACCAGGTCGGCAAAGAAGTCGTCGCAGTTCTCGCCGTTCATCGCGGCCTGCAGGCCGCGCAGCGCCTCACCGATCAGCCGCGCCTCTTCGTCGTCGAGCAGGCGCACGGCGTTGTCGAGATAGACGAGGACCTTCGCGCCGACCGGCGGGCTTGAGAGAAGCAGCACCGAGACGCGGCGCTCCTCACCGTCGAAGCTGCACCGCGCCGAGACGCCGTCGGTCTCCACGATCGTCATCGGCAGGCCCAGGCACATGGCAGACTCCCTCGCGATCCCCCGGGTTATTCGGCCGGGTCCGCGCGCATTTCGTAGCTATGATGATCGATGTCGTTGGCGAGCAGGCGCGCGTCTCCGGCGAGCGGCTCGGGCCGCAACACCGCCGAGACGCCCCACTCGGCGAGCACAGCGCAAGCCAACTCGATCGCCGGGGCAATCTGCGCGCGCACCGGCGCGGTCAGCGGCCCGCCCCAGTCCTCGAGATCCAGCGGCTGGCAGCCGATCAGCGCCAGACGCTGGGGATAGCGGCCGAGCAGGTCGGCGGCGCTCAGCACCTCCTGGAAGCCGGTCTGGTGCAGGCTCATCTTCTTGGCGCCGGTGAAGCGCGGCACCTCCTCGTCACGAACGAGCTTGAGCTCGCCCGGGGCGAGGCCGTAGTCGATCGCGTCGAACACGATGAGGCCATCGGCTTCCTCGACGTAGTTGACGAGGTAGAGCCCCTGCGTGCCGCCATCGAGGATGGTGACGTTGTCGGGCACGGCGTAGCGGCGGTGGAATTCCTCCACCACGCGCACGCCGAACCCTTCATCGGCCCATAGGATGTTGCCGATCCCGAGCACCAGGATGCGGTCGAGCTTTGCTTCAGCCATCACGCGGCTCCTACTCGCGGAACTGCCGCTCGCCGGAGATCATCGAGGAGATGATGCTCTGACGGGACATGATGTCCTCGCGGATGGCGGCATAGACGTGCACCATCACGAACATCACCAGCGCCCACATGCCGAGGTGATGATAGGTGTGCACATCCTGGCTGTTCGGCCAGATCGAGAACACCCAGCCGAACAGCTTGTACTGCCAGCTGTCGATCCCCTCGCCTTCCGAATACAGCGCGAAGCCGGTGACGATCATGAAGGCGACGAACACCGTGAAGCCCGTGAACATCGCCGTCTGCGCCAGCGGATTGTGGCCGACATACATTTTCGGCTCGCGCTCCAGGAACGCATACCAGCGGATCTCGTGCAGCACTTCCTTCCAGAACTGCTTGCGATGCACGGGAATGTAGAAGATCTGCCGCGAGTGATGGTTGCCGACGAAAGCCCAGAGGATGCGGGCGAGGAAGAACACCGCCAACACCTGCCCGGCCGCGAAATGCGTGAACCGGATGTAGCCCATCACGAAGCTGCCCGATGCCTCGCCTTCCACCGTCGGCAGCGGCGTCCCGATCAGATAGCCTGTCACCATCAGCACGACGATCGCGGCCGCATTGACCCAGTGGCAGATGCGCACCGGGGCTTCGTAGACATAGACTGTGGGCCGGCCGATCGCGCGCTCGCCAGCGGCATCGGCCGCGATCGCGGCGAGGTTGGACTCGGTCTCCGGCGGACGTGCAACGGCATCCATCATGCTGCTTCTCCCGCTACCTGACCTTGACCGTCGCCATTTCCTGGCCGTCCGGGCTCATGACATGCGTCGAGCACGCCAGGCACGGGTCGAACGAATGGATCGTCCGCAGGATCTCCAGCGGCTTCTCCGGATCCGCCATCGGCGTATCCATCAGCGACGCCTCGAAGGCGCCGATATTGCCCTTGGGGTCTCGCGGCGAGCCGTTCCAGGTGGTCGGCACGACGCACTGGTAGTTGTCGATCTTGGTGTCCTTGATCTTGATCCAGTGCGCCAGCGCACCGCGCGGCGCCTCGGTGAAGCCGTAGCCCTTGGCCTCCTTCGGCCAGCTCTCCGGCTTCCACTTCTCGACATTGGCCGTCGAGGAATCGCCCGCCTTGATGCGCGCCACCAGCTTGTCCTGGAAGTAGCGCATCTGCGTCGCGGCCCAGTCGCACTCCAGCGCGCGGGCGGCAGTGCGGCCGAGCGTCGAGAACAGCGCCGTGACCGGCAGGTTGAGCGCCTTCAGGAGCTTGTCCGTCGGCTCCTTGAATTCCGGCTTGTTCTGCGCATAGCCGATGATGTAGCGCGCCAGCGGCCCGACCTCGACCGCGTTGCCGCGCCAGCGCGGCGCCTTGATCCAGGAATATTTGCCGCCCTCGTCGAGCTCCTTGATGTCGGTCTTGGTGCCCTTGGCGTTCGGTCCGAGCTGATAGTTCGGCTCTGTCACGCCGTCCCAGGGATGCAGCCCCTTGCTCTCGTCGGGATATTTGTACCAGGAATGCGTCACGAACTCCTGGATCTGCTCGGGATCGCCATGATCGATCGGCAGCACCTCGTTCAGATTGCCGTTGAGGATCACGCCGCGCGGCAGCTTGAGGTTCTTGGCCGAATAGTCGTTGGCATTCTCGGGGATGTCGCCGTAGGACATCACGCTCTTGCCGGAGAGACCGCCGCCATAGAGCCAGTCCTTGTAGAATGAGCCGATGGCGACGACGTCCGGCAGATAGACCTTCTGCACGAACTCGATCGAGCGGTCGATGATCGAGGAAACGAGGTTGAGCCGCTCCATGTTGATGGCGCCGACCGCGCCGGTGCCGTCGACATTGACCGCACAGGGCACGCCGCCGACCAACCAGTTCGGATGCGGGTTCTTGCCGCCGTAGATGGTGTGGATCTTGACGATCTCCTTCTGGAAATCGAGCGCCTCCAGATAATGCGCGACCGCCATCAGGTTCGCTTCCGGCGGCAGCTTGTAGGCGGCGTGGCCCCAGTAGGCGTTCTTGAACGGGCCGAGCTGGCCGGACTCGACGAACTTGGTCAGGCGTATCTGCAGGTCCTTGAAATAGCCGGGCGAGGACAGCGGCCAATCCGAGATCGACTGCGCCAGCGCCGAGGTCGCTTTCGGATCGGCCTTCAGCGCCGAGACGACGTCGACCCAGTCGAGCGCATGCAGGTGATAGAAGTGCACGAGATGGTCGTGCACCTGCAGACAGAGCTGCATGATGTTGCGGATCGAGTTGGCGTTGTCGGGGATCATGATCCCCAGCGCATTCTCGACCGCGCGCACCGAGGTCAGCGCGTGGGTGCCGGTGCAGACGCCGCAGATCCGCTCGGTGAAGGCCCAGGCGTCGCGCGGATCACGGTTGCGCAGGATGGTCTCGATGCCGCGCCACATCGTGCCGGTCGAGACCGCGTTGCGGATGACGTTGTTGGAGTCGACGTTCACCTCGACGCGGAGATGGCCTTCGATACGCGTGAGCGGATCGACCACGACGCGCTTGCCGGAATTGTCGAGATTGAAGCCGTTGGGAGTCTGGATGCCCATCGTTGCCTGCCCTGAACTGAATTAATGATCTTGCTTGGCGCTGGCGTCGTCGCGCTTGGTGGCGAGCCGCTTGACGGCGGTAACCGCGGCATGCGCCGCAACCGCGACGCCCACCGTTCCCGCCGCGGCCATGCCGATCTCGTCCGCGTTGCGCTCGATGCCGAACTGCTTGATCGTGGTGAGCCGGTCGTAGAACGAGCCCTTGTCCCAGAAGCCGTCCTCGGAGCAGCCGATGCAGCCATGGCCGGATTGGATCGGGAACGACACGCCGCCATTCCAGCGCACCGTCGAGCAGGCGTTGTAGGTGGTCGGGCCCTTGCAGCCCATCTTGTAGAGGCAATAGCCCTTGCGCGCCGCCTCGTCGTCCCATTCCTCGACGAACTGGCCGGCGTCGAAATGCGGCCGACGATAGCATTTGTCGTGGATGCGCTGCGAGTAGAACATCTTCGGCCGGCCCTGGCGGTCGAGCTCGGGCAGCTTGCCGAAGGTGGTGATGTAGGTGACGACGCCGGTCATGACCTCCGCGATCGGCGGGCAGCCGGGCACCTTGATGATCGGCTTGTTGGTGATCACCTTGTCGATCGGCGTCGCCTGCGTCGGGTTAGGCTTGGCCGCCTGCACGCAGCCCCAGGAGGCGCAGGCCCCCCAGGCAATGATCGCCATCGCGTCCTCGGCCATCACCTTCAGCTTCTCGACGAACGGCTTGCCGCCGTCGATGCAGAACATGCCGCCTTCATTCAGCGGCGGATTGCCCTCGACGGCGAGAATGTACTGGCCCTTGTACTTGGCGCGCGTCTCTTCGAGGATCTCCTCGGCCTGCTGGCCGGCGGCCGCCATGATCGTGTCGTCATAGTCGAGCGAGATCATCGACAGCACGACGTCCTTCACGAGCGGATGCGCCGAGCGGATGAAGCTCTCGGAGCAGCAGGTGCATTCCAGACCGTGCATCCAGATGACAGGCGTGCGCGGCTTGGTCTCGAGCGCATTGGCGATGCGCGCCGACGCCAGCGGCCCGAGGCCGAGGCTCGTCGCGGTCAGGCTGCAGAACTTATGGAAGCTGCGCCGCGTGATGCCCTGGCGCCGGATCACGCTGTAAAAAGTTTCCGTCGTCGCGCCCATGAGTCCTCCCCCCGATATCGCGTTGGCGATCATCCGATCGCGATCTGGCGAGAGGGGACAGCAAGATGCGGGCCAGCATTAGTGCTGAATTTGAATCATAATGATTCCAGATGGTTGGGATGATGCCTGCTGATCAGCAAACAGGTCAGAGACTCGGATCGGCCGAATATCGGAAATCACGCGCTTTGCACCCGACAAGCTACTTTCCGCCCTCGCGAAGCGCGCTCAATGCGCGGTGCAGACCATGCAGGGATCGAACGACCGCACGACATGCTGGATGCTGACGGCGCGCGCGCCGGCCTCGCCGACCTCCGTTCCGACCAGCGCCTGTTCGAGCGGGCCTGCGATGCCGTCGGCATCGCGCGGCGAGAAGTTCCAGCTGGTCGGCGCGATGATCTGATAGCGCGCGATGCGGCCGGAGCGCACGGCGAGCCAATGCCCGAGACTGCCGCGCGCGGCTTCGACAAGGCCGACATAGTTGCCATCGGCCGCCTCGCCGCTGGTTTCGCAGAACGGCTCGCTGAGGCGCAGACTCTTGATCCAGCCTTCGATCGAGATTGCAAGCTGCGCCGTCTCGATCAGGCGTGCGATGACGCGATTGCGGACATTGCTGCCGCTCTCAGACAGCAATGCTGTGATCAGCTGCTGGCCGTGGACCGCTTGCCGCGCCAGCGCGCCGACCTCGACGGGATCTCCCGCAAGCCGCGGCGCCTTGCACCAGCTATAGGCGTCAGGCTTGTCGGCATCCGGCTCGGTGCGGCTCTCGGCCGGATCGCGCGACGTATCGCGCATCCAGGCGTGCGACACGTCCTCGGTGATCTGACCGGACGGCAGCGCTTCGATCTTTCCATCGGAGGTCCGAAGCCCGGCCCGAAAGCGCGCAGCATCAGCATCGTGATACGCGCCAAAACTCATCAGCAGACCGGGTCCCGGCCCCAGATGCGCGAGATCGAGCGCATCGGCCAGGCGAAGGAAGTGCGCGAAGTCGCCGCCGCGCCCGTCGCGCCACTGATCGAGTTCATCCGGCGTCGACAGCGCCAGCACGTGTTCGAGCTTGTCGGCAAACACAACGCGTTCGAGAAAGCCGCGAAACGACGCCGCGATCGCATTCAGCCGGATACGCTCGCCAAGCTCAATCGCACGCGTCGTGCCGCCCGGCTGGAACGCTAGGCTATGCGGCCATTTGCCTGCGATGACGCCCATGATCTCCAGCAGCCGCGCCCGCGCCGGCAGCGCCTCGCGGGCCGCGGATCCCTTGGTGGCAGTGAAGCGCTCGGCCGCTGCGCCGTGCCACGCGTGAGACGCGTAGGCGTCGCGGGCGAAGTCGGGCATGAAGAAGATGTAGAAGTGGGTGAGATGATCGGCGGCGTTCTCGGCCGCGTGCGCGATGTTGGTCGCGAGCACGCCATTCGGCGCTGGGACCACGCCCATCGCCTGACGCAATGCAGCCGCCGCCGCGATCGACTGCGACACCGAGCAGATGCCGCAGATGCGCGGCGCTATCACCAGGGCATCTAGCGGCGGCCGCCCTTCCAGGATCTGCTCGAAGCCGCGGTAGAGCGGCGCCGTCACTTCGGCGCGCGCGACGCGGCCGCTGTCGATATCCAGGCGGACTTCGAGATCGCCCTCGACGCGGTTGAACGGGCCGACCGTGATCCGCGTCATGAGCTGCGCTTATCGCCGGAGCGGCTCGGCGGCACCACGACGTGGTCGGCGGTCGCATTGACGCGCACACGGCGCGGCGTTGCCGATTTCGACAGCGCGGCCAGCGCGACGAACCAGGCCTTGGGCATGTCGGTCGGGAGCCCCACAGGGATGCCCGCGAGCTTCGCCGTCTGCAGATAGTTCTGCGTGCTCTCGAAACCCGGCGAGGTGCAGGCAATGCAGGCATAGCCGCCCTTGGTGCAGGAGCCACCGCCGTTCCAGGAGCGCTGGTTGCAGTCGCCGACGGCTTGCGTCGCGCGGCAGCCCAGATGCTCCATCAGGCAGCCGCGTTCCGACATCGTTTCCGCGCTCGCCTTGAACTCATAGAACTCGTTGCGCGAGCAGCCGTGATGCGCGAGGTGGTTGGCGATGAAGGTCGGGCGCCCGACGGCGTCGAGACCGCCCGCCGTGAGGTCGCCAGCGGTGAGCGCCAATAAGCTTTCCATCACCCAGCCGGGATGCGGTGCGCAGCCCGCGACATTGATGACCGGCAGCCCGCGCTTCGAGCGGAAGCCGGAGCCGAGCGCACCGCCGGCATCGCTGCCCTCGAACTGCAGCCCGACGGCGTCGGTCGGATTGCTCCCGGCCGCGGGAATGCCGCCATAGGCCGCACAGCTTCCAACCGCGACGACGTAGTCGGCAAGCGGGGCGAGATCGAGCAGCCAGTGATAGATCGAGCGGTTGGTGCCGGCGAGCATGTTGAAGCGACCGCTGAGATGCGGTCCGCGCGCGACCGAGCCTTCGAGCACCAGCAGATCGAGCCGCTCGCGGCCGTCACGGATCGCGTCGAGCAGCTCGACGACCTCGTCGCCGGTCTCCTCGCTGACAGAAGGGTGCCAGATCAGGTCGATGCCGGATTGGCGCAGCTCGTCGAACCAGCCGGAGGCGCCGCTTTCCAGGATCGACATCGTGCAGCCGCCGCAGCTCGCGCCCTGCAGCCACAGCATCCTGGTCATTCCCTCCGCGCCGGCCATCGTGAGGTCCTGCCCTCAGCACAGCTTCATGCTGTCGTGTTTGGTATCTCCCCGGGGTTTAGCGTCCCCGCACGAAGGGTGGCAAGCGCCGCGTCGGCCTCGGAACCGCGCGGGCGGCGGTTGAAGAATACGGCGCCGGCCCAGATCAGTCCGAACAGGACGACCGCGACGATCCCCAGGTCGGCGATTCCGTCACCGAGCGCGCTCGCAACATCGGCCCACGTTCCGGTCAGGCCGAACAGCGGCGCCAGCAGCGTGGCGGCCTCGACGCCGCCGATCACCAGCGCGATCATCACCGACAGCCCGGTGATCACCAGATTGTAGCGTCGCTTGCGGGCGGGATCCGTCAGCGCCCAGCGGTAGGCGCCGACCATCAGCATGCCGTCGGCGGTGTCGACGGTCGCCATCGCCGCGGCGAACAGCGCCGGGAATACCAGGATATGCACCAGGCTCTCGCCGCGGGCCGCTTCGGTCGCCGACAGGCTCAAAAGACCGATCTCGCTGGCGGTGTCGAAGCCAAGGCCGAACAGGAAGCCGAGCGGGAACATATGCCAGGCGCGCGACACGACCCGCAGCACGGGCCGCAGCAGACGAATCAGGAGGCCGTTGCCGGGGCTCGCGCTGTCCGTCTCGGGCCGGGGCGAGCGGCGCCAGAGGTTCACGAACAGGACGAGGTTCGCCAACGCGATCAGCAGCAGGAAGCCGGCCGACACCGAGGTGCCGATGGCGCCGCCGATCGCGCGGATCGCACTGTCCTCCCGCAACAGATCCGCGCCGGCGACCAGGCTCACGACGATGGTGGCGATCACGACGACGCTCGAATGGCCGAGCGCGAAGTAAAGACCCGCGGCGCGCGGCGCATCGCCGTCCTGCACCAGCTTGCGGACCACATTGTCGATCGCCGCAATATGATCGGCATCGACGGCGTGGCGGAGGCCGAGCAGCCAGGCCAGCAGCGCGGTGCCGACGATGGCCGGGCGGTCGGCGTAGAGCGCGAACGCCCAGGCCCAGGCGAGCGCATTGGCGAGCACAAGGCCGGCCAGCAGCATCGCATTGCGACGCCCGACCGGCCGCAGCCAGGCTGGAACGAAACGCGCGGAGCGAGGATGATCAATTGGCAAAATCGTCATACTCGGACAAGAGAGCAAGACCTGCGCCAAAAGGCAAGGCTCGCACTGCCGCGCCCAAATCACTTGCAAATCAACCCTCGTCGCCCGTGCGGCTGAGGTTCCCAGCATTGCTTTGGCAATCCGCTATCCGGTCACGCACAAACATTGACCAGCCGGTGTCCAACTCTCTTCCCTTCCTGTCCCTCCCCTCACCGCGCGGATGCGCTCTGCGCGGCGATCTCGCGCCGCACGGCCGCCTCAAACTGGCTGGCGGACGCGGCGAACATCAGCCGCGTCTCCTCGTGGAACGCCGAGAAGATCCCGACCACCACCGGCTCGCCGCCGATCTCGGCCAGGATCGGCGAGCCAGAATAGCCGAAATTGGCAAGGCAATGCACGGTAAGGAGACGGGCGTCCCTGGTCATGCTTGCGCTGCAATTGCGCTGGCCGGTCGGCGAATAGCGCCGCTCCTGGCCATAGCCGATCTCGGAGATCGTACCTGCCTTGGTCGCAGCCGCGAGGTCATCCCGGCTCACGGACTTCACCGCCACCGGCTTCGAGGGCAGCGCATCCTTCAGGATGATCAGCGCCCAGTCGGCTGGCGAGCGGTCCAGCGACCATTTGTCGTGCTGGGTCGGAATGAACTCAGGCGCCACGATCAGCTTGTCGGCGACCGACGAGGCCGCGGGAGTGCCTCTGTTCATGCCAGCGAGGAAATGGACGTTGCCGGGGCTGACCTGCGCGACGCCGTTGAAGACACAATGCGCCGCCGTGAGCACCACGCGCGGCGCCACCAGCGTGCCGGTGCACGAACCTCCCGTGCTGTATTGCGCCACGGTCACGACACCGATCGAGGAGGCCGGCCAGGAGGTGGGATCGACGACGTCGCCGAAGTGGCGGTCGAGACCGAGCAACTGCTCCGCGCGCGGATTGGCAATCCCGGCATCGACCGATTCCGGCTTCGGCCGCCACGCGGCAATGGTGGCCTCGGCCTGGCGCCGCTGCGCTTCGCTGAGCTTCACTCTCTGAATCTCGCGGCCGGCCGACCTGACGCCGTTGCGGCCGGCCATCACGAGCCAGGCATAACCCTGGATGACGTCCCGGGTCATGACCTCGCCGTCGAGCATCATCAGGCCTAGCATGTATTGCGACTGGGCAAAGCCCTGCGCGGCGGCGCGATTGAACCAGCGGGCGGCTTCGCCGTGATCGCGGGCGGCGCCTTCACCGTTGAAATAGGCGATGCCGAGATAATGCTGGGCGACGGCGAGCCCTTGATCGGCGGCCTTGCGGTACCAGACCAGCGCCTCCGCCTGGTTGCGCGGGGCGCCCAGGCCGAAGGCCTGCATGAATCCGACATTGAACTGCGCGCGCGCGTCGCCCTTGGCGGCGAGCGGCTGGAGCCGGCGTAACGCCGCCGCCGGCTGTCCATTCGAAGCCGCAGCGACGGCGTCCTCGAGCTCGGCGGCCGCGGCATTGCCGGCAGCCACAAGCAACAAGGCTAACAAGATAGCGAACGTCCTGATCATTGTGTCTGCCGAGGTCCGACCATGATGATGGGAACTCGATCACACAGGATCAAGACGGCAACGGCGTGACCGCGCGATCAGGCCTGCTCGCCCGTCACGCCTGCTCCGACTTGGCGAAGCGGTCGTCCAGCGCATAGCCGGCGCCACGCACGGTGCGGATCGGATCCTGCTCGCGGCCGGGATTGAGCAGCTTGCGCAGGCGGCCGATGTGCACGTCCACCGTGCGCTCATCGATATAGATGTCGCGGCCCCAGACGCTGTCGAGCAACTGCTCGCGGCTGAACACGCGGCCGGGATGCTCGAGGAAGAATTCGAGCAGGCGGTATTCGGTCGGGCCGAGATCGATCGGCCGGCCCGAACGCGCGACGCGGCGCTTCTCGCGGTCGAGCTCGATGTCGCCATAGGACAAGACGGTCGCCAGCCGCTCCGGGCTCGCGCGCCGCAGCAGGCCCTTCACGCGCGCCAGCAGCTCCGGCACCGAGAACGGCTTGACGATGTAGTCGTCGGCGCCGGTCGCAAGCCCCCGCACACGCTCGCTCTCCTCGCCGCGCGCGGTGAGCATGATGATCGGCAGCTGCTTGGTCTCGGACCGCGCCCGCAGCCGCCGGCACAGCTCGATGCCGGACAGGCCCGGCAGCATCCAGTCGAGCACGACCAGATCGGGCACGCGCTCCTTGAGCCGCGTGTCGGCCTCGTCGCCGCGCGCGACGGTCTCGACCTCGTAGCCTTCGGCCTCGAGGTTGTAGCGCAGCAGCGTCGTCAGCGCCTCCTCGTCCTCAACCACCAGAATTCGCGCACCCATGTCGAAATCGTCTTTCTCAGTTACCGGGGATCGTGGTCGCGAAGCTGGTCATGTCGCCTTTCGGGCGCTTGTCCATGATCTGCTGGCCCTCGATCATATAGAACACCGTCTCGGCGATGTTGGTGGCGTGGTCGCCCATCCGCTCGATGTTCTTGGCGCAGAACATCAAATGGATGCAAAACGAGATGTTGCGCGGGTCTTCCATCATGTAGGTCAGGAGCTCGCGGAACAGCGAGGTGCAGATCGCATCGACCTCCTCGTCGCCCTTCCACACCGTCATCGCCGCCGGCAGGTCATGCGCCGCATAGGCGTCCAGCACCGTCTTGACCTGCGACTGCACCAGGTCGGTCATGTGCTCGAGGCCGCGGATCAGCTTCAGCGGATGGAAGTCGCTCTCCAGCGCGGCGACGCGCTTGCCGATGTTCTTGGCGAGGTCGCCGATGCGCTCCAGATCGGTGGCGACGCGCATCGCGCCGACGATCTCGCGCAAATCCACCGCCATCGGCTGGCGGCGGGCGATCGTCAGCACCGCGCGCTCCTCGATGATGCGCTGCAGCTTGTCGACCTCGGCGTCGGCGGCGACCACCTTCTGGCCGAGCGCCACGTCGCGCCGCACCAGCGCGTCGACGGAATCGACGATCAGCCGCTCGGCGAGGCCGCCCATCTCCGACACCAGCCGGGTCAGGTCCTGCAGATCGCTGTCGAACGCCTTGGCGGTATGTTCACTGGCCATGTTGATCTCCTGAAGAATGCTGTCGGCGTCAGCCGAACCGGCCGGTGATGTAGTCCTGGGTCCGCCGATCGCTCGGCGAGGTGAAGATCTTGCTGGTCTCGTCGAACTCGATCAGTTCGCCGAGATACATGAAGGCGGTCTTGTCGGAGACGCGCGCCGCCTGCTGCATGTTATGGGTGACGATCGCGATCGTATAGTTCTCCGCGAGCTCCTGGATCAGCTCCTCGACCTTGGCGGTCGAGATCGGGTCGAGCGCCGAGCATGGCTCGTCGAACAGGATCACCTCGGGCCGGACGGCGACCGTGCGCGCGATGCACAGGCGCTGCTGCTGGCCGCCGGACAGCGACAGGCCGGAGGCGTTGAGCTTGTCCTTGACCTCGTTCCACAGCGCGCCGCCGCGCAGCGCCTTCTCGACGCGGTCGTCCATCTCGGACTTCGAGATCTTCTCATAGAGCCGGATGCCGAAGGCGATGTTCTCGTAGATCGTCATCGGGAACGGCGTCGGCTTCTGGAACACCATGCCGACCCGCGCGCGCAGCAGATTGAGATCGAGCTTGGGATCGAGGATGTTGGTGTTGTCCAGCATCAGCTGGCCGGTGGCGCGCTGGCCCGGATAGAGATCGTACATCCGGTTGAAGATGCGCAGCAGGGTGGACTTGCCGCAGCCGGACGGGCCGATGAACGCCGTGACGCGGTTGGTGCCCAGCGTCAGGTTGATGTTCTTCAGCGCGTGATGATCGCCGTAATAGAAGTTCAGGTTGCGCGCGGTCACCTTGGCCGGCGCCTCGGGGAGCGGCTGGCCGTGAAGGGTGTGAGCGGGCTGACTGACGGAGACGGACAGTTCGGTCATTTCGTTTTCCTCTCGGCGCCGAGAATGCGTGCACCGACGTTCAAAGCGAGCACGGCCAGAGTGATGAGAAGGGCTCCGCTCCAGGCCAACTGCTTCCAATAGGCATACGGGCTCTGCACGAAGTTGTTGATGGTGACAGGCAGGTTCGCCATCGTCTTGGAGAGGTTGAGGCTCCAGAACTGGTTCGACAGCGCGGTGAACAGGAGCGGCGCGGTTTCGCCGGCGACGCGGGCGGTCGCCAGCAGCACGCCGGTGATGAGGCCGGAGCGCGCCGCGCGGTAGGCGATGCGGCGGATCACCAGCGAGCGCGGCAGGCCGAGCGCCGAGGCTGCCTCGCGCAGCGGGTTGGGCACCAGCAGCAGCATGTCCTCGGTGGTGCGCAGCACGACGGGGATCACGATGACGGCCAGCGCCAGCGCACCGGCGATGGCCGAGAAGCCGCCCATCGGCACCACGACGGCGCCATAGATGAACAGGCCGATGATGATCGACGGCGCCGACAGCAGGATGTCGTTGATGAAGCGGATCACCGAGGTCAGGCGGTCGTTGCGGCCGTATTCGGCGAGGTAGGTGCCAGCGAACAGGCCGAGCGGCGCGCCGATGCCGACGCCGATCACGGTCATCATGATCGAGCCGACGATGGCGTTGCGCAGGCCGCCTTCGCTGGCGCCCGGCGGCGGCGTGTCGGCGGTGAAGACCTGCAGGCTGAGGCCGGCGAGGCCGTTATAGAACAGCGTGAACAGGATCAGCGCCAGCCAGGTGACGCCGAACGCCGCGGCGGCGATGCACAGGCCGCGGACGACGAGGTCGCGGCGCCGGCGGCGCGCATAGATCGGGTTGATGGGATTGACCGGCGTATCGACGGTGGACATCTCGACGCTCGTCATGGGTTACTTTCCAGCCTTGGCTTCGAGCCGCGCCAGCATCAGCCGGGCGCTCGCCAGCACGAAGAAGGTGAGGACGAACAGGAGCAGGCCGAGCAGGATCAGGCTCGACTGGTGCAGACCGTCGCTCTCCTGGAATTCGGAGGCGATCGCGGCCGAGATCGTCGTGCCCGGCGCGAAGATCGAGGACGAGATCCGGAACGAGTTGCCGATGATGAAAGTCACCGCCATGGTCTCGCCGAGCGCACGGCCCAGCGCCAGCATGACGCCGCCGATGACGCCGACCCTTGTGTAGGGGATGACGACGCTGCGCACGACCTCCCAGGTGGTGCAACCGACGCCGTAGGCGGCTTCCTTGAGCACCGGCGGGACCGTCTTGAAGACGTCGACCGAGATCGAGGTGATGAAGGGCAGCACCATGATCGCCAGGATCAGCGAGGCGTTGAACAGGCTGAGATAGGACGGCGGACCTGCGAAGATGTCCTGCAGCACCGGGATGTTGGCGCAGAGGCCGATCATGAACGGCTGGAACGTGGTGGCCAGGAACGGGCCCAGCACGAAGAAGCCCCACATGCCGTAGATGATCGAGGGGATGCCGGCGAGCAGCTCGATGGCGAGGCCAATGGGACGGCGCAGCCATTGCGGGCAGAGCTCGGTCAGAAAGATCGCGATGCCCAGGCCCACGGGAATGGCGATCAGCATCGCGATGAACGACGTCACCAGCGTGCCGTAGATCGGGCCGAGCGCACCGAGCACCGGCGGATCGGCCGAAGGCGCCCAGCGCTTGGTGAAGAGGAACTGGAAGCCATACTCCTTCATCGCCGGCCAGGCGCCGATGACGAGGGAGATGATGATGCCGCCGAGGATCAGCAGCACCGAGATCGCCGACAGGCGAGTGATCCAGTAGAAGGTGACATCGCCGAGCTTGAACGCGCTCAGCGCGCGGGCGCGGTCATAGGGCCCTGCGGCAGCGGCGATATCGCCGACCTCGCTCTCAACGGCCATCTCAGCCAAGTCCGCCCCCTGCTTCTTTGACACCATCATCACCTTGAACGAACCCTCTCCCGTTTCCGGGAGAGGGCAGCACGCTTCAGATCAGCTCTTGATGTCGGCCGACCAGGTCTTCTCGATCAGCTTCACGACGCTGTCGGGCATCGGGATGTAGTCGAGCTCCTCGGCCATCTTGTCGCCCTTCTCGAACGACCACTTGAAGAACTTGATCGCCTCGGCGGAGGCCGCCTTATCGGTCGGCTCCTTGTGCATCAGGATGAAGGTCGCGGCCGTCATCGGCCAGGACTTCTCACCCTGCTGGTTGGCGAGGATCACGTAGTAGCCGGGAGCCTTGGCCCAGTCGGCGTTGCCGGCCGCAGCCTGGAACGCCTCGACGGTCGGCTGCACGGTCTTGCCGGCCTTGTTGACCATGCCGGTGTAGGTCAGCTTGTTCTGCTTGGCATAGGCGTACTCGACATAGCCGATCGAGTTCTTGGTCTGGCTGATGTTGCCCGACACGCCCTCGTTGCCCTTGGCGCCGACGCCGACCGGCCACTCGACCGCGGTGTTGGTGCCGACCTTGCTCTTCCAGTCCGCGCTGACCTCGGAGAGATAGTAGGTGAAGTTGAAGGTCGTACCCGAACCGTCGGAGCGGCGGACCACGGCGATGGCGTCGCCGGGCAGCTTGACGTTCGGGTTCAGCTTCTTGATCGCGGCGTCATCCCACTTGGTGATCTTGCCGAGATAGATGTTGGCGAGCGTCTCGCCATCCAGCACCATCTCGCCCGGCTTCACGCCCTCGAGGTTCACGACCGGCACGATGCCGCCCATCACCATCGGCCACTGCACCAGGCCGTCCTTCTCGAGCTGCTCGGCCTTGAGCGGCGCGTCGGTGGCGCCGAACGTCACGGTCTTGGCCTGGATCTGCTTGATGCCGCCGCCGGAGCCGATCGACTGGTAGTTCAGACCGTTGCCGGTCTCCTTCTTGTAGGCGTCGGCCCACTTGGAATAGATCGGGAACGGAAACGTCGCGCCCGCGCCGGTGATATCGGCCGCAAATGCCGACGTCGATGCGGCGACCAAGCCGGCAGCGACGAGTGCTTTGACGAAATTCATAGCTGGTCTCCATGCTTGGGAAGCGAAGCGCCGTTTGCACCCGATTGCGCTTCCCGGGCCGCTTTAGGGGGCTACGATGTGGCTTTTATAAAGGTTCGATGACAGCTGGATGACAGTCGCAAGCTATTGATAGATATTGAAAATTTGATCCTGCCCCGAATTTATACGGTCCATCTGGCCGTGTTCCATGACGCATTTGCACGCGGTTTGAGAGAGCGGCGCTCACGCCCCATGCGGCCTGTGCGGGTCACCGTCGGCGTTCATCAATTCGTGTTTCGTTGGTCAAGCCCGCACGTCATATTCAGTGTCGTCCCGGCCTTGAGCCGGGACCCATAGCCACCGGCCGGTGCGGCCCGGTGAGATTCGTCCACGCGCGTGCCCCGAACAACTCCCTGGGGTTATAGGTCCCGGCTCAAGGCCGAGACGACACCGCAGAGCGTGGCTCACAGTTTCCATCACACCGTTGTCAGACAAGCCCTCGCCGTCTCGCGGCACGCCGTGCCCGAGTGATGCATCGCTCACATGCCCTCTTGAATACGAGAGGGCGCGAGGAAGGCCGGACCTCGGCTGAGGCCCGTGGCCCGCCTGCAGAAAGATAAGCAGGCGGCAGTCACCACGAGTACAGCCGGACAGACCCGGCCTTCCCCGCGCGATTGGTTTTAACAGTGTCCTTCGTGCTCTCCCTGGGGATCGGCTTTGTTGCCCCCATCGCCCGCGCGTGCCGTCAAGCAACGACCACGGACTTGACCTCGGCGTCGAGAGGCCAGGACCACACGACTTCGCCGTCCGCGCCGGCCATGCTCGTCTGGCACGGCCGTCACGTCCATCGCAGCCCACCTCACCGTTCGTGACGACGCGTACGTCCCTCTGCATCGAGGCGGGATGCAGGGATAAGAGCATGAATTCTGAAAAATAGCAATATGTTTTTATTTCAGCGAATACATCCCCATCAAGCGGTCGGGGAATGGCCTGCGTCGTCCTTTAGGATCTCGCAGGCGGCCGCCGCGATGCGCTGACACAGCGCCAGCGCGGTCTCGCGGTCCTTGACATGAAAGATCTCCTCGCTGATCAGGCGATCGTCGAGCCAGGCGCGGAACGCCTGCTCGCTGTCGGGGGTGAAGGTGCCCTCCTCGTAGATGAAGCCGCTCAGCGGGCCTTCGATCACGTAGTCGGTGTCGGCGGCAAGCTGCGACGGCCGCGCGCATTGCGCCCAGATGCGGCCTGCATCATCGACGCAGGCGAGAACGCCGTCGTCGCGCTGTACTAATCGCATCTTCAAATTCCCCACGCAGATATAGAAGCGAACTCTCTCCGCGACATTGCGAGCGCAGCGAAGCAATCCAGAGTCCCGCCCACGCCGCTGGATTGCTTCGCTGCGCTCGCAATGACGGAGGAGAGACCGTGGATGTTACTGCCAGATTCGCGGCGGAAGGAAAGGTGACCGGGGATCGCGCCCTACTCTGGACACTTGATCTCCTTGTAGACGGCGTCCGCGAAGGCCTTGATGCCGGTGTTGATGCGCAAGGGCGAGGTCAGCGTCTGGTAGGTGACGATGCCGCGGGTGATCGACAGCACCTTGTAGCTTTCGGCGATCCTGGTCTTGTAGCACTTGCCGGCCTGGATGGCGTCTTCGGTCAGTGGCATAATCTTCCCTCCTCGCTCAACGATGCGATCTCACATCGCCACTCACGCCAGCGGAGCCGCGGCGTGGCGGACACCCGGGACGGGCGGCTCGCGATCGACTGCCTTGAGCGCGTCGAGCGCGGCAAACAACGCCTGCTGTCCATCGGCCATGGCCTGTTGCGCCGTCTCGCCAATGCCGATGACACCCGGAAGGTCGGGAAAGGTGACGAGAAAGCCGCCGCCGTCCTCGGCGCCGAGCTCCGTGACATCATAGGCATAGGCGTCGACATCGCTCATCGCGCGGCCTCATCCATGCCGTCGATCATCGCCACGAAGGCCCTGATATGCGGCGGCCTGATCGGCGCCTTCAGCGGAATGGTCACGCAATGCGGCACCGAGGGATGCAGGAAGACCTCGTGCGTGCCGGTGATCTTGCGAAACTTCATCGCATATTGCGAGGCGATGATCTCGAGATCGACCGGCTTCCAGTCGCGACGGGGATCGGCGCGCAACGCTTCGAGGCGCTGATTGTGGGGCCGGTTATGGGAACGGTCCTGTCGGCTTTCCGACATCCCAGCGGCGACCGGCCCGGCATTGTCGGTGCTGACGCCGGTGTCGTCGGGCTGCACCAGGCGAAGGAAGGCTCCGATGAAAGCGCCGACGCTGTCGTTGCGGTGCGCGAGCCGCCAGTTTTGCGACAACACGAGCCTGGTGCCGCTGCGCGCATTGTGACACGCGACGAGTTCATCCATCATCGTCAGCACCCTGACGGCACTGAGATTATAGGGCTCCTGCGTGAACTTGCGCGTGAGGTCGATGCGCTCCTTGCGCAGGCTGGCGTTCTCGACCAGCCAGTCGACGATCGTTCCGACCCAGAACGCCTCGGTGTTCGCCGCCTCAGACATGACCGCTCTCCGGACCGCGCACATTGTCGACGCGCGGACGCTGACCGGAGATCGATACAAGAGCCATGCCATCGGCATGAGGCACAGCGCCCCGCCGCCCGACGGACATCCAGGCGGCGATCCGACCCGCCTGCGCGATGTCGCGCGCAGACAGGTCACATGGTCAGCCGAAGCCTACCAGACGGGGCCGCCCCACGGTCCGCCACCCCAGCCACCATAGTAGCGGCGCGCATAATAGGGACGGCCGTAATACGGCGCGTAGCCGACGCCGGCATAGCCGTACGGCCCGCCGCCGTAGTAATAAGGGTCATCGTAGTAATAGGGCGTCGCCGCCGCCGCGATTCCCGCGCCGAGCAATGCGCCGGCCGCAAGCGCGCCGCCACCCCAGCCCCAGCCGCCGCCATGCCAGCCGCCGCCGAACCCACGGCCGCCATAGCGCACCTCGGTGGTGGGGAGCGGCGCGGCATCCGGCTTCGCAGCGGCCGACAGCGCCGTCATCGGAGCAGACATCGCCGGCGCATTCGCACCGGCCAGCAGCGCCCCCGAGAGGGCCAACGCCGCCACGACATTCAAGCTTCGCATCACTAGGACTCCTCGACAGAGATCATCACGCATGACGGCGCCATCTGGAGGGGGCGCCGCCGTCCGACGCGAGCGCGACGGACTGGAGCACGTGAGTTGCTCGAAAGCTACGAACTGCTGGTGGACGCGCGCGTTCCAGGCAAACATGCCGGCCGTCGCCGAAACACGGGCGTTTGATTTGGCATCCTTGCGACACGCACGGTGCGCTCCCCTCCCCCTTGCGGGGAGGGGTCGGGGGGGTCCAAACCGGCTACATAGGTGACAGAACAAACCGACGACAT